>JBFMET010000003.1:3151-78045 GCA_040753235.1 Pseudomonadota bacterium | reverse complement strand
CGAAGTCCGACGCATTGGACAGGGTGAAGGTGTAGACGAGGTTGGCCGCGCCGTCTTCGGCCACGCTGGCCGGGGCCACTGCCACCGAGACGGTGGGGATGTCGTTGTCGGTGTTGGGCGGGGTGCCGGTGCCGTCGTCGACGATGGTGCCGGTGCCGGTGGCGTTGGCGATGGTTGCGCCATTGGTGGCGTTGGCGAGCGTGACCGAGAAGGTTTCCGGACCTTCGTAGACGCTGTCCTGGGTGGTCTGCACCGTGAAAGTCTGGCTGGTGACGCCGGCGGCGAAGGTGAGCGTGCCGCTGTTCCCCAAAAAGTCCGCGGCCTCGGCGGTGTCGGATCCGCCGATCGAGGTGGCGAAGTCCACCGTCTGGGTTGCCTGTGCGTCGCCGGTGCGGGTGACCGTGAAGGTCATCAGGCCGCCTTCGCCGATGGTCACGTTGTTGACGCTGAAGCTGGGTGCGCCGTCGTCGTCGGTGATGGTGCCGGTGGCCGGCGAGCCGGTCACGGCCACGTTCTGGCCGTTGGTGGTGGCCGAAGTGATGGTGGCGATCACCGTCTCGTCGCTCTCGAAGACGCTGTCGGCGGTCGGGTCGATGGTCAGGGTTGCGGTGAGCGAACCGGCCGGGATGGTGAGCGAGCCGGTGAGGCCGGAGCCGGTGTAGTCGGTGCCGTTGGCGGCGGTGCCCGACAGCGCGTAGTTCACCGTGGTGTCGAAGTCCGACGCATTGGACAGGGTGAAGGTGTAGACGAGGTTGGCCGCGCCGTCTTCGGCCACGCTGGCCGGGGCCACTGCCACCGAGACGGTGGGGATGTCGTTGTCGGTGTTGGGCGGGGTGCCAAAAGTACTGTCCTGGGTGCGGAATTCCACCTCGTTCGCGCGTGACTCGAACTGGAACGACAGGGGGGCGACCCCCTCGACGATCCGCAGGAGCCGAACGAAACTGTTGCCATCGTTGTTACCGCCCCCACTCAGCCCGGCCGCAGTCTCGTCGAGCTGGGCGTCGATATCCTCGCCGCGCTCCAGTGCCTGGATGATGCGTTCGGCTTCGCCCGCTGCCAGCGCGGATTCGGCGGCTTCGGGCCGGGTGCCCGGGGCGGTTTCGGCGCTGAAGAGAAAGCTTTCGTCGGGCAGCACGGTCAGCATCTGGCCGTCAAGGAAGGCCAGCTGGACCTGACCGCCCGCCAGGGTGACGACGGTGTCGCCTTCGCGCAGGACGTCGCCGGCCTTGAGGGGCCGCATCTGGCCGGCGGGGTCGCGGGCATAGGCCTGGCCTTCGACGGCGATGACGGTTGCAACAGCCTGCGGGGTGGAAACGGTCGTGTCCATGGTCTGGGTGGTCTTCGGTAAACGTTCGGGGTGCCCGGAAAGGGCGGCTTACGGGATGTAACGGCGATCCGCCGGATTTCCGTATTGGACTGAAGTACAGTCAGGCGGGGATTTTTCGGGGCTGCGCTGTCGGGTTCTCGACACCGTTGACGACAAGCGCGAGCTGCATGCGGTCGCGCACGCCGAGTTTTTCGAAAATGGCGCTCAGGTGGGCCTTGATCGTGCGCTCGGTCACGCCCATGACGCGCGCGATTTCCTTGTTGGTCGCGCCGCGCGCGACGGCCTCGGCGACCTGACGTTCGCGCTGGCTGAGGCTGTCCAGTGTCGGTTCATTCGCTGCTTCCGTCCTGGCCAGTCCCTGCATCAAACGGCGCATCAGCGTGGGGCCGACCCACAGGCCGCCGTGTTCGACGACGCCGGCGACCTGGCGCAGCACGGCGGGCAGGGTGAGAGCGCTGCAGTAGCCGGAAGCGCCGGCAGCCAGCGCCGAAAGACCTTGTTCGTCTTCCGGCATGTTGGACAGCACGACCACCGGCACCTGTGGCGCGGTGGTGCGCAGGCTGCGTACCGCCGCGGAGACGTCTGCGCCCTCGTGGGCGGCGTGCAGCCAGATCACGCCGGCCTCGGCGAGGACATCGCCGCCGGCCTCCGCTTCGCGCAGCACGCGCGCATCGGGAAAAGCCTGCAGCCAGCGCGGAATCGGCTGTGGACGCGTGGTGAGGAACACATGGTGCTTCATGCCCTAGCGTTCCGTGAAGGCGTGCGTCTTGGCGCGGATCACCGGCTTCAGCAGATAGGCGAGCAGGCTCTTCTTGCCGGTAAGAATATCGACTTCGGCGATCATGCCGGGCAGGATCGGCAGGGTCTCGCCGAGCGAGGCTTGCAGCGTCCGCACCCGCACCAGGTAGAAGGCGTTGCCGTCCTCGTCGGTGATGGTGTCGGCGGCGATGTGTTCGACCTCGGCGTCGAGCCCGCCGTAGACCGCGAAATCGTAGGCGGTGAAGCGCACCCGGGCTTTCTGGCCGGGGTGCAGGAAAGCGATGTCCTTGGGCGAGATTTTCGCTTCCAGCAGCAGCGCGTCGTCCGACGGCACGATTTCCGCGATTTCCTTGCCGGGCTGCAGCACGCCGCCGACGGTGGTGACGTGCAGGCGATTCACGGTGCCCTTTACCGGCGACTTGACGTTGGCGTGCTCGACGCGGTCGGACAGCGCCGTGCTGCCCTCGGACAGGCTGTTGAGCTTGGCGACGGTATCGGCGAGTTCGTTGCGCATCTGGTTGCGGAAGCTGAATTCCTGCTCCTGCACCTTGCGCGAAGCCTCGTTGATCGCGGCCTGCAGGCGCACGATCTGGGCGGCGGCCTGGTCGCGCTCGCCGCGGAAGCGGCCGACGTCGCGCTCCAGGCGCAGCAATTCGACGTCGGATACGGCACCCGCAGCGGCGAGCGGGCGGGTCATGGTCAGTTCGCGCGAGGTGAGATCGAGCGCCTGCGCGGCCTGCTCGCGCCGCGAGCGCACCTCGACCAGCTCCTGGTTGCGCTGTGCCAGCTGCTGGCGCGCGATGCTCACCGAATTGTCGAGCTCCAGGCGCTGTGCGTCGTAGAGGCGGCGCTCCTGTTCGGCGAGCGCCGCGTCTTCCTGCGCAACCTCGTCCGGCAGCCGGAACGCACTGCCTTCGGCCAGTGCGCGCAGGCGCGCGGCCTTGGCCAGCAGTGCGAGATATTGCACGCGGTTTTCGCGCAGCGAGGAGACGAAGCGCGTCTCGTCGATGCGGAACAGCGTCTGCCCGGCCTCGACGGTCTGTCCCTCGCGCACCAGGATCTCGGCGACCACGCCGCCGTCGACCGCCTGGATGATCTGGACCTGGCGCGAGGGGATGACCTTGCCGGCGCCGCGCGTCACTTCGTCGACCGTGGCGAACGCGGCCCATAGCAGCAGCACGGCGATGACGAGTGCGATCCAGCGCAGCAGGAAGCGCGCACGCAGCGGCTCCTGGTCGAGGCGCGCCCAGTCGGCGTCGGCGGCCCAGTTGAGGGATTCGTCGCGCTGCGGCGGAATCCAGCGTGCGAAGGCGCGGTCGATCAGCGGGCGGGCACGGCGGGTGAGGCCGGACGAGCCCTCGGTCATGCGCGCTACAAAGTTGAACAGTCCGGCCTTCATGACGCCTTCCCGATGCGGCCCTGGCGCAGCGCTTCGACCACTTGTGCCTTGGGCCCGTCGGCGACGACCTTGCCGGCGTCGATGACGATGATGCGGTCGACCAGGTCGAGCAGGGAGGTGCGATGCGTGATCACGATCAGCGTCTTGCCGGTTGCGAATTCGCGCAGACGCTGCTTGATTTCCTCCTCGCTGGAATGGTCCATCGAGCCGGTCGGCTCGTCCATCAGCAGGATGGGCGGGTCGTGGATCGCGGCGCGCGCGATGGCGACCGCCTGGCGCTGGCCGCCCGAGAGCGACTCGCCGCGCTCGCCCACCATCATGTCGAAGCCGCGTGGGTGGCGGTTGACGAATTCGAGGATGCCGCCGATCTGCGCGGCGCGCAGCACGGCGGCGTCGTCGGCGGCGGGAGCTGCGATGGTGAGGTTGTCGCGCAGGCTGCCGTAGAACAGCGTTACGTCCTGCGGCACGTAGCCGACGCTGCGGCGCAGTTCGGCGGGGTCGAGCTGGCGCAGGTCGATGCCGTCGACCAGCACCGCGCCGGCGGTGGGCCGGTACAGGCCGAGGATGAGTTTTTCCAGCGTGGTCTTGCCGGAGCCGACACGGCCGAGGATGGCGACGCGTTCGCCGGCACGGATCTTCAGCGAGACGTTGCGCAGTGCGGAGATTTCCTGACCGGGGTAGGTGAAATCGACTTCCTTGAATTCGATATCGCCCCGGAAGTGCTGGCGCGTGACGAAGCTCGAGTCGACCGGCCGCTCGACCGGCTGCTGCAGGATGTCGTCGAGCGATTTCAGGGCGGTTGCAGCGTTGTGATACTGGGTGAGCAGGCCCGCAACCTGGCCGATCGGCGCCATCGCACGCGAGGCGAGCATGGTGCTGGCGATAAGCCCGCCGAGCGTGAGCTGGCCGTCGGCGATGAGGTAGACGCCCACCACGACGACCGCGACGTTGACGAACTGCTGCACCCAGGTCGAGCCGTTGAGCGTGGTCGACGACAGCAGGCGCAATTGCGCACCGACGCGCGCAAGGAAGGCAGCGCTCGACTCCCACTTGCGCTGCATCACGCCTTCGGCGCCGATCGCCTTGATCGCCTCCAGCGCCACCAGCGATTCGACCAGCGTCGCGTTGCGCATGGCGCCGGCGCGGTAGGTCGTCTCCGAGAGTTCGTGCATCTTGTGGTGGATGGCGAGCGCGAACAGGATCAAGAGCGCCATGCCGAACACAATGGGCAGGATGAGCGGCCAGGCGATCCAGCCGATCACCACCAGGAAAATCACCGCGAAGGGCACGTCGATGAAGGCGGTGACGGTGGCCGAGGTAATGAAGTCGCGGATGGTTTCGAACGAGCGCAGGTTGGCGGCGAACGAGCCCGCCGAAATCGGCCGGTTCTCCAGCCGCAGGCCCAGCACCCGCTCCATGATGTAGGCGGAGAGCCGCACGTCGACGCGGCTGCCGGCGAGATCGATGAAATAGCCGCGCATCGTGCGCAGCACCACGTCGGCCACCAGAATGATCAGCATGCCGAGCGAGAGCATCCATAAGGTCTCGATCGCATGATTGGGCACCACGCGGTCGTACACGTTCATGGTGAACAGCGGCAGCGCGGTGGCGAACAGGTTGATCATGAAGGCCGCCAGCATCACGTCGCGATACAGCGGCGCATTCTCGGCGAGCGTGCCCCAGAACCAGTGGCGGTGCTTGACCCGGCCGACCTCCGGGGTGCGTGCGTCGAAGCGGAATTCGGGCCGCACGAAAATCGCGTGGCCGGCGTAGCGCGCGGCGAGCGCCTCGCGCGGCAGGCGGGTTTCGGCTTCGCCGAGTTCGGGGAAGATCACGCGCGCCTCGCGGCCGTCGTCGCTCCAGCCGATCAGCACGCAGGCGGCGTTGTCCTGCAGCAGGAGAATCGCGGGGAACAGGGCAGGGTTCAGGCCGTCGAGCGGTTTCATCGTGATGTTGCTGGCCAAGCCGGCGCGTTTGGCGGCACGGTGGAACAGCGACGGCGTCAGACGGTTGTCAATGAGCGGCAGGCCGTCGACGGCGGCTTGACGGCTCAGCGTGCCGCCGTGCGCGCGCACGACCACCAGCAGACACTCAAGCAGGGCATCAGGTCCGGCAGCAGGCTTGCGTGGCGGCTCGGCTGCAACGTCCTGAAGTGTGGAAGTGTTGTTCAAGATTAATCGTCGGCAAGCACGGCTTGCAACCCTGAAATCCCATGGCGATGCGGCTTTAACGGATTTCAGCGGTGTTTTCTTTAACCGTCTGCGAATGCCGGCTGCGTTGCAGCACTTGGCCCACTGCAACGAAAGAGGGGCCAGCTTTCGCTGGCCCCTCGAATATGGTGCGCCCGAAGAGATTCGAACTCCTGACCCCTTGGTTCGTAGCCAAGTACTCTATCCAGCTGAGCTACGGGCGCGTTGAAGGATGCGCATTATACGCAGGATTTCCACGTCTGGGAATGTGCATCCGAATATTGGCGGAGACGGAGGGATTCGAACCCTCGATACAGGTTTAAGCCCGTATGCTCCCTTAGCAGGGGAGTACCTTCAACCTCTCGGCCACGTCTCCGAACCGCGCGCATTGTAGCGGAATGCGCTGGGGAAAGCCACTTACGCGGTCGCCTTGTCGAGTTCGAAGGCCTGATGCAGCGCGCGCACGGCGAGTTCCATGTATTTGTCCTCGACGACGACGGAGATCTTGATTTCGGAGGTCGAGATCATCTGCAGGTTGATGTTCTCCTTGGAGAGCGTCTCGAACATCTTGCGTGCGACGCCGACGTGCGAGCGCATGCCGACGCCGACGATCGACACCTTGGCGATCTTGTCGTCGCCGGTGACTTCGCGCGCGCCGATGGTCGCGGCGTGGGCCTTCACGATGTCGAGGGCCTTGGCGAAATCGTTGCGGTGGACGGTGAAGGTGAAATCGGTGGTGTTCGCGTGGCCGACGTTCTGCACGATCATGTCGACGTCGATGTTGGCATCGGCAACCGGACCGAGGATCTTGTAGGCGACGCCGGGCTGGTCGGGCACGCCGACCACGGTGATCTTGGCTTCGTCGCGGTTGAAGGCGATGCCGGAGATGACGGGTTGTTCCATTTGAGCGTTTTCCTCGAAAGTGATGAGCGTGCCGTCGCCTTCGTCCTGAAAGCTGGACAGCACGCGCAGTTTGACCTTGTACTTGCCTGCGAACTCGACCGAGCGGATCTGCAGCACCTTGGAGCCGAGGCTCGCCATCTCGAGCATTTCCTCGAAGGTGATGGTCTTGAGGCGCTTGGCTTCGGGCACGATGCGCGGGTCGGTGGTGTAGACGCCGTCCACATCGGTATAGATCTGGCACTCGTCGGCCTTCAAGGCCGCGGCCAGCGCCACGCCGGTGGTGTCGGAGCCGCCGCGGCCGAGCGTGGTGATGTTGCCGTCGGCGTCGACGCCCTGGAAGCCGGCGACGACGACCACGTTGCCGCTGTCGAGGTCGCGCCGCATGTTGGCTTCGTCGATGCCGAGGATGCGCGCCTTGGTGAAGGCGTTGTCGGTGAGGATCTTCACCTGGCCGCCGGTGTAGCTTCTGGCCTTGAGGCCCAGATCCTTCAGCGCCATCGCCAGCAGCGCGATGGTGACCTGCTCGCCGGTCGATACCAGCATGTCGAGCTCGCGCGGGTCGGGCGTGGTCTGAATGGCTTTCGCCAGCGCGATCAGGCGGTTGGTCTCGCCGGACATGGCGGAGAGCACGACGACGACCTGATGCCCGAGCATCTTGAACTTGGCGACGCGTTCCGCGACGGCGCGGATGCGTTCGACGTTGGCGACCGAGGTGCCGCCGTATTTCTGGACAATGAGGGCCATTTCTAGGGGCTAGGATCTGGGAGTTGGGGGCTGTAAAACCGCGATTTTAAGGGATTAGCGCTCGAAAAGCGCGATCGACTCGACATGGGCCGTGTGCGGGAACATGTTGGCGACGCCGGCGGCCTTGAGCGCATAGCCCTTGACGTGGACCAGCACCTCGGCGTCGCGTGCCAGCGTGGCGGGGTCGCAGGAAACGTAGACGATGCGGCGCGGGGCTTCGCTTTCCGGGAGCGACTTCACCACTTCGATCGCGCCCGAGCGCGGCGGATCGATCAGCAGCTTGTCGAAATGCCCGAGCGCGGCAAATTTCTCCGGTGTCATCTCGAACAGGTTGTCGATCGCGAAGGTCGCGTTGGGCAGGCCATTGCGCAGCGCGTTCGCGCGCGCGCGGGCGACGAGTTCGGCGCTGCCCTCGATGGCGAGCACGTCGGCGCCACTCTTGGCGATGGGCAGGGTGAAATTGCCCAGCCCGCAGAAGAGATCCGCGATGCGCTCGCCCGGCTGCGGGTCGAGCAGGCGCAGCGCGCGGCTCACCAGCGCGCGGTTGATGGCGGCGTTGACCTGGGTGAACTCGGTCGGACGGAAGGGCATCACGAGGCCGAATTCGGGCAGGCTGTACGAGAGCTCCGGGGCGATGTCGGGCCAGAACGGGCGCGCCGTCTCGGGGCCCTTCTTCTGTTCCCAGATCTGTACCCCGTGCGCGTCGGCAAACGCGCGCACCTTGGCCGCGTCGTCGTCGTTCCAGGGATCGAGCAGGCGGAATACAAGTACCGTGACGTGCTCGCCGACAGCGACTTCGATCTGCGGGATGCGGTCGGCGTTGGACAGCGACCCCATCAGCTCGCGCAGCGGCCGGATCAGCGCCGACACATCGGTCGTCAGCACCTCGCAGCTCGCCATGTCGGCAATGTAGCTGGAGCGCTTTTCGTGAAAGCCCACCAGCCCGCCGCCTTTCTTGTCGACCCAGCGTGCCGACAGCCGCGCGCGGGTGCGATAGTGCCAGCTCGGGCCATGCAGGGGCGACAGGATGATGTCGGGCCGCACCTTGCCGATGCGGGCGAGGTTTTCCTCCAGTACGCGCTGCTTGGCGGCGATCTGCGCGCCGGGTTCGAGGTGCTGCATCGAGCAGCCGCCGCAGCGCCCGAAGTAGGCGCATTTCGGCTCGGCACGCTGCGCGCTGGCTTTGAGTATGGATACCGCGTTGGCCGAGTTGTATTTGGCGTGCTTGCGGTAAACGGCGATTTCGGCGCGTTCGCCCGCCAGCGCGCCGTCGACGAAGGTGACCTTGCCATCGATGCGCGCGACGCCGTGGCCCTCGTGGTCGAGGGAGAGGATGTCGACGACCACGCTCATTTCCAGGCGGCCAGGAATTCCTGCCAGTGCGCAGCGGGGTGGGACTGCACCGTGCTGCGCGCAAGTTCGATTTCGGCGGCGTAGGCGGCCTCGGTGAGCGTGCCGCGCATTTTCTGGAAGCGCAGGTAGACCAGCCAGGTGTTCATGACGTCGGTTTCGCAATAGTTGCGGATGGCGTCGATTTCACCGGCCTGGAAGGCGTCGAGCACCTTCGAACCGTCCATCCCCAGCTTGCCGGGAAAGCCGCACAGCTTCGCCATCTGGTCGAGCGGCGCGTTGGCGCGCGGCTGGTACATCGCCAGCACGTCCATCAAATCGAGGTGACGGGTGTGGTAGCGGCCCAGGTAGCTGTTCCACTTGAAGTCCTTGTCGTCGTCGCCCCAGTCCCAGTAGCGCGCAGCCGCCACGCCGTGGATCAGCGCGCGGTAGTGCAGCACCGGCAGGTCGAAGCCGCCGCCGTTCCACGACACGAGTTGCGGGGTATAGCGCTCGATGCCGTCGTAGAAGCGCTGGATCAGTTCGGCCTCGGGGCTGTCGGGCTCGCCCAGCGACCACACCTTGAGCTGGTCGCCGCTGCGCAAGGTGCAGGAAATCGCGACGATGCGATGCAGGTGATGCGGCATGAAGTCGCTGCCGGTCTTCTGCCGCCGCGCGAGCAGCGCCATTTCGGCGAGTTCACCCGGCGGCAGGGCGGTTTCGTCCAGTCCGTTGACCGCGGCGAAGCCGGCCAGGTCCGGGATGGTTTCGATGTCGAAGACGAGGGTGGGCTGCATGAGGGGCTGCGCGAGGCAAAACCGCCATTTTATGCCATCTCAAAATCAAAACCGGCTTTGTCGCCTTCGCCTCACCCGCAAGGGGCAGGCCGTGGACTGCAAGGCGCTCAAGCGCCAACAGCCACGCTCTGCCGTGCTTCAGCGCTGTCTGCGGCTCGACTTCGCGCCATTTCCGGTTTTGAGCTGGAATGTCGCCGTCAGTGCAGGGCTGCGTCGAGCGCGGAGGCGGCGATCAGGGCGTCGAGGTAGGAGACGGAAATCTGGTGCAGCGGAATCTTCAATTGTTGGGCGTAGATCGACAGCGTCTCGACGTCGTTCTTTTCGCAGGCGTGGGCGAGCTTCAGCGTCTGGCCCTCGGGCGTGGGTTGGGCGCTGAGCGCGCGTGCCGTGTTCACCGAGAGTCCAAGCTTGCGGATCAGCGGCTCGATCGGCACGCCCAGCGCGTGCGGCGCGATCGACAACAGCCCGACTTCGAACGCGACCGCCGCATTGTCGGCCGGCGCGCTCATGCGCGTGATCTTGCCCATGAAAAGGGCGCGGGTCAGCGCGGTCACGGTGCTCTGGCGCGAGGCGTCGGTGGGCTCGGCACCCGCCAGCGCGAGCAGCGCCGCCACCCGGCCGGCGCGTTGCGGGCCCAGCATGATCAGGGCGTGGGCGGCGGATTCGGCCGGGCGGCTGAGTCCGCCGGCGGGCGAATTGGCAATGGCGAGCAGGCGCGGCGCCATGTCCGGATTCAGGCGGAAGAACTGCACCAGCGTGTCGGTCGAGCCGCGCAGCGCGATCGCAAGCAGGTCGAGTTGCAGCGCCAGTTCGCGGCTGGTCGCGGCGGGCTGGGTGTCGCCTGAAAAGAAACTGCCCTTGAACCAGGTGCTGTCCGGCCAGCGGGCCTGCACATGCGCATGCTGCACGCCGTCGACCACCAGACGCGCCGCCGTCCTGATCGGCTTTTCGTCGGCGTGGCCGGCGAGATAGCGCCATGCCGAGGCGCTGTCGAACACCACCGGATGGCCGCGATTGAGCCGCGGGCAGAAAGTCATGCCGGCATCCTGCAGGGCGAGCGCGCGGGCGAGTTGCTGCTCGTCGTCGAGGTCGACGAGCCAGACGATCTTGGGATCGTTGATCTGTTGCAGCAGGTCGCTGAACAGGACATTGCTGCTGATGTGGACCAGCAGCGGCAGTTCCTTCCCGAGCCCGCCCTGCACCAGCGAAAACAGGCCGGTGAGCAGCATGTCCTCGTCCATCTGGCGCAGCGCCGGCGGCGAATCCGCGCGCGCCGTGCGGCCGCGCAGAACCAGCTGGTGCGCCACCAGGCGCGAGGCGGAGTCGAACAGGGGATCGAAGGAGAGGAAGCGCGCCCGCAGCGTCTCCTCACGAACCGGCGCGGTGTCCGCAACCCCGAGCATCTGGGTGACCACGACGGGCTGCTCGGTTTCGCCGGTGCTGATGCCCCCGCCGATGATGCGCGAGGGCTGGGGGTCGTCTGCAGTCATTTTTCAGCCGTAGGCTTGTTGTACGGACTATTCTAGCGTGCGAAGATTTTTTTGCACGCATGCCTGGCATGCCGCATCGACGCCCACTTCAAAGGAGGACCCATGATCGCAAGAATGATTCCATCCGCCCTCGCCGCCGCCGCCCTGCTGGTTCCGCTGGCCGCCCGCGCCGCGCCGGTCGCGGAGACCGTCAGCACCGCGGCAGAGCAGACCGGCGTGGCCGTCACGATCTACAACGACGACCTGGCGCTGGTGCGGGATGCGCGGCGGGTGCGCCTGGGGCGCGAGCTCAACCGGCTCGCGTGGCGCGAAGTCTCCGCCCAGCTGCGGCCGGAAACGGCGCAGTTGCGCAACACCGCGAACCCGGCAGGTTTTCGCCTGCTGGAGCAGAACTTCGACTTCGACCTGCTGACGCCGGCCAAGCTGCTCGAAAAATACGTCGGCCGCGAAGTCGCCGTGATTCGCGTGCATCCGACCACCGGGGCCGAAACGCGCGAGACGGCGACCGTGCTGGCGGCGAGCAACGGCGTCGTGCTGAAGTTCGCCGACCGCATCGAGACCGGCGTGCCGGGCCGGATCGCCTACCCCGGCGTGCCCGACACCCTGCGCGACCGGCCCACCCTGGTGATTTCGCTCGTGAATCCCGCGGCCGGCGCGCAGCACCTGGAACTGTCCTACCTCACCGGCGGCCTGTCCTGGCGCGCCGACTACGTCGCCACGCTCGACGCCGACGACGGCCGGCTCGATCTCAACGGCTGGGTGACGCTGACCAACCGCAGCGGCGCAGCCTACCCCGACGCGCGCCTGCAACTGGTGGCGGGCGACGTCAACCGGGTGCGCGACGCGCGGCCGCTCACGCGCGAGCTGATGACGATGGCTGCCAAGGCGGCCGACGCGCCCGACATGCAGCAGGAAGCCCTGTTCGAATACCACCTCTACACCCTGCAGCGGCCGACCACGCTGGCCGACAACCAGACCAAGCAGGTGGCGCTGATGTCGGCCGCACGGGTGCCGGTGAAGAAACAGCTCCTGTTCGAGGGCGCGAACTATTACTACACCGGCCAGCACGGCGACCTCGGGCAGAAGCTCCAGGCCGGCGTCTTTGTCGAATTCGACAACAAGGGCGACGGTCTCGGCGTGCCGCTGCCGCGCGGCATCATCCGCTTCTACAAGCAGGACAGCGCGGGCAACGCGCAATTCGTCGGCGAGGACCGCATCGAGCACACGCCGAAGAACGAGACGGTGCGGGTGAAGCTGGGCGACGCCTTCGACGTCACCGCCGACAGGAAGCAGACCGATTTCAGGAAGCTCGCCGGCACCGGGCGCTACAACTACGCGTTCGAGTCGGCCTACGAGATCGTGCTGAAGAATGCGAAGTCCGAAGCGGTGACGGTTACCGTGCGCGAGCCCATGCCGGGCGACTGGAGCATGGTGTCGGAGTCGCAGCCGCACGCCAAGACCACCGCCAGCACGGCCGAATGGCAGGTGCGCGTGCCGGCCGAAGGGCAGACGACGCTGACCTATCGGGTAAGAGTCAGGTACTGAGCCCGCGCCGCCGGCGGATGTCGGCGATGAGGCCCTGCGTCGAGCCGTCGTGCTCACCGACCACGCGCACCGAACTCAGCGCGGCGCGGATCGGCGGCGCGAGCTGCTTGCCGAGTTCGACCCCCCACTGGTCGAAGCTGTTGATCTGCCAGATCGCGCCCTGCACGAACACCTTGTGCTCGTAGAGCGCGATCAGCATGCCGAGCGTGTGCGGATCGAGCTTCTGGTAGAGCAGCGTGTTGCTCGGGCGGTTGCCGGGGAAGACCTTGTGCGGGGCGAGCGCCTTCGCTTCGTTGCGGCTCATGCCTTGGGCGATGAGCTCGGCCTCGATGACCGCGCGCGGCTTGCCCTTCAGCAGCGCCTCGGTCTGCGCCAGGCAGTTGGCCAGCAGCCATTCGTGCTGGTCGGCGAGCGGCGTCGGGTTCACCGCGGCGACCAGAAAGTCGGTCGGAATCAGGCGCGTGCCCTGGTGCACCAGCTCGAAGAAGGCGTGCTGGCCGTTGGTGCCGGGCGCGCCCCACACGATGGGGCCGGTGTTGTAGTTGACCCGCTTGTTGGCGCGGCTGACGTTCTTGCCGTTCGACTCCATGTCGAGCTGCTGCAGGAAGGGCACCAGCAGGCGCAGGCGCTGGTCGTAGGGGAACACGCCGTAGGTGTCGGTGCCCCAGAAGTTGGCGTACCAGATGCCGAGCATGCCGAGCACCACCGGCATGTTGGCTTCCAGCGGCGCCTCCCTGAAATGCACGTCCATCGCGTGCGCGCCGGCCAAGAGCGCCTGGAAATTGCCCCAGCCGATCTGCAGCGCGATCGACAGGCCGATCGCCGACCACAGCGAATAGCGGCCGCCGACCCAGTCCCAGAAGATGAACATGTTCTCAGGGTCGATGCCGAAGGCCTCGACCGCCGGCTGGTTGGTCGACAGCGCGACGAAGTGCCGCGCCACCGC
Organism: Pseudomonadota bacterium; assembly: GCA_040753235.1. GTDB lineage: Bacteria > Pseudomonadota > Gammaproteobacteria > Burkholderiales > Thiobacillaceae > Thiobacillus. The sequence continues at coordinate 64,617 of JBFMET010000003.1, read as the reverse complement.
GGCCGGCGCGCGCAGCGCGCCGAGCAGCCAGGCCTTGGCCGAATTGGCGTTGGCCAGCGTCTCGAGCGTGGTGAAGGTCTTCGACGCGACGATGAAGAGCGTGGTCTCCGGGTCGAGCTGCTTCAGCGTGCCGGCCAGATGCGCCGGGTCGAGGTTGGAGACGAAATGCACGCGCAGGCTTTCGAGGGCGTAGTGGTCGAGCGCGTGGCACACCATCGCCGGCCCGAGGTCGGAACCGCCGATGCCGATGTTCACCACGTCGCGGATCGGCTTGCCGGTGTGGCCGCGCCAGCTGCCGTCGTGGATCGCCTCGACGAAGCGCTGCATGCGTTTGAGCACCTTGGCGACCTCGCGTTCGACGTCGGTGCCCTCGACGATGAGCGGCGGGCGCACCGGCGCGCGCAGCGCCGTGTGCAGCACCGCGCGCTGCTCGGTGAAGTTGATGCGCTCGCCGCTGAACATGGCGTTGCGCAGCGTCTCGAGTCCGGATTCGCGCGCCAGTTGCATCAGGTGCGCCAGGGTGTCGGCGGTGATGCGGTTTTTCGAGTAGTCGAGCAGGAGGTTGCCGCAGCGCAGCGAAAGCGTGTCGAAGCGGTCGGCGTCTTCGCGGAAGGCGGCGCGCATGTCGAACGCGCGCATGGCCTTGTGGTGCTGTTCCAGCGTCTTCCAGGCGGGCAGGTGCTTGAGCGGTTTCATGGTCAATCGGTGTGGGCGGCAGGCATCGAAGGTATCATAAGCGGCAGGCAGCGGCGCTCGGGTTTGCACTCGACAGCGCCGGGATTTTCCGACGCACAGGATAGAACAGCATGGCCACCGTCACACGCAACAAGCTCGTCTACATCACCTATTCCATCCTCGACTCGCGCGGCATGGTCGTCGAGCAGCACGACATCCCCGTCGGCTACGTGCACGGCGCCAACAGCGGCATCCTGCCGGCGATCGAGGCAGCCGTGGACGGCCGCGCGATCGGCGATCGTATCGAAATCACGCTGTCGCCCGAGGAGGGCTACGGCGAGCGCGACGAGAGCCTGGTCTTCGTCGACGACATCGAGAACGTGCCGCCGCAGTTCCGTCGCGTCGGCGCCGAAGTGCTGTTCGAGAACGCCGCCGGCGAGACCAAGCCGTTCTATGTGACCAGGATCGAGGACGGCAAGGTGACGGTCGACGGCAATCCCTCGCTGGCCGGGCAGAGCGTGACCTGCCTGGTGAACGTGATGGACATCCGCGACGCGACGCCCGAGGAAATTCGCAACGGCCGTCCGCTCGAGGTGCAGGCCGGCACGGTGCACTGAAGCCGAGGCCACAGCAAAAAGCCGGGGCATGCCCCGGCTTTTTGTTTGCGCCCGCGTGCTTACTTGGCGGGGCAGGCCTTGTCGCCCGGGATCTTGCCCGGCAGGCGCAGGAAGGCCTCGAACGGGCCCATCACGCTCATGGCTTCCATTTTCGGGCCGTTGAACTTGAGGCGGCCGAACATCATGGCCTTCATCGGGCCGTATTCGCCGGCGCCCATTTCGTTCCAGCGCTGCGAGGTGGCGTGCATCACGTAGTCGACCGCCGCGTCCAGGCTGGTGTTCTGCACCGAACCGCCGTAGACGCACATCGCCTTGCCGTCCTTGGCCGCGATGCGCATTTCGGTCTTGGTCGTCTCGCCGCAGTCGGTGCGGTAGAGGTGGATGATCTTGTGGCCACGGCCTTTGTCGTTCTGGATCCAGCCCTCTGCCAGACCGCCGGTGAGGACGCTGTCCTTGTTCCAGGCATCGCAGGCCTGGGCGGTCCATTCGGCGGACATCATCGCCGGTGCTGCGTGCGCGGCAGGGATGGCCAGAGCGGCCAGGGCGGCCAGCGCAAGGGGGGTGTATTTCATGTCTTCCTCCAATTGGTTGAGTGATTGCGACTACAGCTTGTTGGTATGTAAATACTAAAAATCCGCAGCCCCCGCACGATAATCGCGCGGTCTGGGCTTGTCAATGCATCGACATGTCGCTTGGGGGTTCGACGGTCCGAGATTGCGTTGGCGCCGCCCGTCCGAGGTCGGGTGCGGGGTTCAGGGGCGACCGAAGCTGCGCTCGACCAGTTCGATGCGGCGCGCCAGCCGTGCCTGTTCGACGGCATCGCCGCGCGTGGCCGCCTGCTGCTGCATCAGCTTCAGGTACGTCAGCAGCGGCTGGCGCCAGCCGCGCTCGGACGCGGTTTCGGCGGCGAGCGCCAGCGTCGCGGTGTCGGCCTCCTGGCGCATCACCAGCAGGCTGGCGTCGAGCAGGCGCGCGAGCGGGTCGTCGATGCGGGCGAGCGCGGCCGGGCGCTGGGCGGCCGGCGCGCGCAGCAGGTCGCGGTGCTGGGCCGGCAGCAGGGTGGGGTCGAGGCCGTCCCAGCGCAGGGTGAGGAAGCGGTAGTAGGCGTCGTCCGCCGGGACCGGCTGCAGGGGCGCGAGCGCGGCGTATTCCGTGCAGGCGTCGTCGATCAGCATGGCGCGGCGGGTGGCGCAACGCACCAGCCACAGGCGCGCGGTCTCGGCGACGCGGCCGGCGCCGCCGGTGGCGGCCACGGCCTGCTGGAAGTAGCGCTCGGCGAGCGTGTTCTCGCCGAGCAGCGCATGCTTCTGGTAGCGCTGGATCAGGTCAGACGCGTCGGTCTTCCAGTCCGGCGGCGGCGGGCCGCCGCTGCCGCAGGCGGCCACGAGCAGGGCGGCAAGGACGACGAGCGCGCGTTTCATGGCAGCTTCACCTCGGGGTCGCGCGCGAACGGCCACTTCTTGTTGATCTCGTTCACCAGTGCGTTGGCCTTGCGCACGGCGTCGTCGATCTCGGCGCGCAGCTTGGCGATGTCCTCGGTGCCTTCCTTCACGTTGGCTGAAATGTCGACCGCGTTGGCCATGATCGCGTCGGCCTTCTTCAGGCTGGCGTGCGCGTCGTCGAGCATCGCGCGCACCTGGATGAGCGAAGCTTTCGTCTGCTCGGCCATGCCGTCCGCGGCGAACAGCCACTGGTCGGTCTTCGATGCCATGCCGTCCATTTTCAGCGCCAGCCCGTCGAGCTTGGTGATCAGCGCCCGCGTCTTGTCGAGCGAGTCGGTCACCGCCTTGGCTTTTTCCGGGCTGCCGAGCACGCCTTCGAGCACGCCGTATTCGCCGGTCATGCGGCCGGTCACCGTCTGCACGTTGGCGAGCGTGCTGACGATTTCGCCGTCCTTGCGGGTGAGATGCTCGACGTTGGCGAGGATGGCCTTGACCCGTTCGACCAGCACCGGGATTTCCTTGCTGATGTCGGAGGTCTGCAGCAGCACCGTCGAATTGTCGGGCAGCGGCGGCGCGTCGAGGTCGGGCGATTCGACGCGGATGCGGGCGCCGCCGACCAGCGGCTTGTCGAGGGTGAACGTGCTGTTTTCCTTCAGCCACTTGGCGTTGCGCTCGAGGAAGGTGGCGTGGATGACGATGCCGCCGGCTTCGTTCAGCCCGAGCGTCGTGACCTGGCCGATCTCGATGCCGGAGAACACGACGGGCACGCCGGGCGCGACGTTGTCGGCGCTGGCGGCGGCGATCTGCAGATGGAAGCTGCCCTCGAAGAAGCCGCGCGCGTGCAGCAGATAGACCAGGAACGCGCCCGCGAGCAGCAGCGATGCCGCAGCGAACAGCCCGACCTTGAAGTGCAGTTTGTTCATTCTGTGTACAGTGCCTGGTTCCAGTCGAAGTCAAAGATTTCCCAGGTGCCTGACATGTCGGCATGCGCAGCCAGTTGCCGGATGAAGCCAGGGTAGGGCACATCGTAAAGCATGGCGCCGGGGCGGTCGATCACCAGGCGCGGGCGCCTGAGGATGAGCGCGCGCGCGAGCTTGGTGACGAAGCGCTGCGCCGGCGTCATGTCGGGGTCGCGCAGGCCGGCGATCTCCGCATGGCCGAGCTGGTCCAGCAGCGTCTGCGCCTGGCGCGCCGCCTCGGCCGCGCTGGTGTGGCGCTGGTAGAGCGGAATCAGCGCGATGTTGTCGAGCGCCGAGAGGTTGGCGCGCAGCGGCAGCTCGTGCGACACGCGCGCGACCTCGTCGGGCAGCGCGGCCACCGCGGCGATCAGCGCGTCGCGGTCGGCGAAGGCCGTCAGATGTATTTGAGCGCTAATGACACCACCTCGATCGCCACGATGGCGAGGAACACGCGCATCATGCCGCGCAGCACCGACACCGGCACCATGAACAGCTTCTTCGGCGTTTCCAGCCCGGCGGTCACCGGAATCAGCGTCACCGCCAGGCCGAACAGCGCGCACTTGGCGACGAGCCCGGCGACGACCTGGAAGTCGAAGATCTTGGCAATGGTCTGGGTGTACGGGTCAAAACCCGCCGGCGTCGGGCCGTAAATGGCGAGGTAGCCCAGCAGCAGCGCGAGCAGACTGGCCAGCCCGGCGAGCGTGACGACCGAGATCACGCCGCCGATCAGGCGCGGCAGGAACTCGAACTGCATCGGCGGAACCTTGCAGTGCGCGAGCGAATCCAACTCGCTGTTCACCTGCATCAGCGCGACCTCGGTATTCATCGCGCTGCCCGAGCGCAGCGCGATGAAGAGCGCGGTGAGGAAGGGCAGGAGTTCGAGCACCAGCACGCGGATGGTCATTTCGCTGGCGAATTCGGTGAGGCCGAAGTCGCGCGCGGTGGACAGGATGATGGTGATGATGAGCCAGGAAATCACCAGCGCGTAGGCGAGGTAGACGTGCAGGATCTGCACCGCGGTGAAGTAGACCTGCTTCACCACCACGTCGAAGGTGGCGCGGTTCCAGGTGGCGCGGTCAAGCAGCAGCAGGCCGGCGCGGCCGAGAAAGGCGGCCATGCCGTAGGCCACCGTGAACCAGCCGGTGACCTTGGCGCCGAGCGATTCGATGGAGGCCGCGAGAAAGTGCATCGCGGCATCTTACCGTCATCCCCCGGGCTTGCGCCATGGCTGGGCAGCCCCTACAGTTTCCACACTCAAGGAGAGACGCCCTCATGAAACGACAACTGATTGCAGCGTTCGCGCTGCTGGCGATCGGCGCGGCTGCGGCCGCGCACGCGTCGACCGGCACCGTGCTGCGCGACGACAAGCTCTACAGCCAGCCCAGCGCAACGTCCAAGGTGAACGCGGCCGTGGCGCGCGGCGCAACCGTCACCATCCAGCAGAAGCAGGGCGGCTGGCTGAAGGTCAGCGCCGGCAAGTCGAGCGGCTGGATCCGCCTGCTGTCGGTGCGTGCGGGGGCGGGCGGCCTCGGCGGCGCCGGCGTGGGCGACGTGGTCGGTGCGGCCACGACCCGGTCCGACCCCAGCCGCGTCGTCGCGGTGGCGGGCCTGCGCGGCCTGAGCGACCAGGAGCTCAAGCAGGCCAAATTCAACGGCGAGGAACTCGCGCGCATGGAGGCGCAGACGGTCACGGCCGCGCAGGCGCGGAGTTTTGCAGGCCAGACCGGCCTGGTCGCGGCCAATGTGCCGGCCTTGCCGTCGCCCAAGCCGGCGCAGCCGGCTTCATCGTGGGAGACCCAGTGATGAAGATCCAGCGCATCCTCCTGGCCGCCGCGCTGGCGGCCTTTGGCGGCCAGGCCGCCGCGTTCGATCTCGGCAAGATGCTCGAAGAACGCCTCAACCAGGAGCTCAACAAGGACAAGCCGGCGCAGCAGGCGCCCGCGCCGGGCGCCGCCCCCGCGCCGACGCAGAGCGCCGCACCGGCCCCGGCGCCGGCCAAGCAGAAGATCGACCCCGCCCAGATCGGCTTCGCGCTGTTCGGCGACTATTCGCTGGAAGAGGAGAACCGCATCGGCCGGCAGATTTCGGGCAACCTGCTCGGCGCGGTGCAGCTGGTGCGCGACGACAGGCTGCAGAATTACGTCAACCTCGTCGGCCAGTGGGTCGCGCAGCACAGCGGGCGCCGCGACGTGACCTGGCGCTTCGGCGTGCTCGACACCGAGGCGATCAACGCCTTCGCCGCGCCCGGCGGCTACATCTTCGTGACCAAGGGCCTGTACCGCCGCCTCAACAGCGAAGCCGAACTCGCCGGCGTGCTGGGGCATGAAATCGCCCACGTCACGCAGAAGCATCACCTCAAGGTCCTGAAGCAGTCGACGCTCATCGGCGAGCTCGGCAAGGCCGCCAGCAGCAAGGCGCAGGGCAGCGACCCGGCGATCCAGAACCTGATCGGCAACGGCGCCGAGATCATGGCGCGCGGCCTCGACAAGAGCGCCGAGTACGAGGCCGACCGCGTCGGCATGGTCTACGCGGCGCGCGCCGGCTACGATCCGTGGGGCCTGCCGAACGTGCTGCAGGATCTGGCCGGCATGCCCTCGGGCGACGGCCGCACCAGCCTGTTCTACAAGACGCACCCGCATCCGGCCGACCGCCTGGCGCAACTCGGCGAGGCCGTCGGCAGCCGTCTCGATGCGGTGCGCGGCAAGGACCCGACCGACCGCTTCTACCGCATCAAGTGAAAGCGGCCGCGGCGAAGTGGGCGCAGGCGGGCCTGTCGGCGCTGTTCGTGCTGCTGCTCGCCGCGCATGTCGGCGGGCACCTGCACATCGCGCCGATGGAGCGCGCCGAAGCCTGGCTGCATGACGCCTGGCTGAAGCGCACCGCACCGACCGGCGCCGACGACCGCATTGCCATCCTCGACATCGACGAAGCCAGCCTGAAAAGCGTCGGCCGCTGGCCCTGGAGCCGCGACGTCATGACCGCGCTGGTCGAGCGGCTGGTCGACGACTACGGCGTCGCCGCGCTCGGCTTCGACGTGGTGTTCGCCGAGCCCGACACGAGCTCAGGCCTCGACACGCTGCGACAACTCGCGCAGCGCGATCTGGCCGGCAGCCGCGATTTCCAGACCGCACTCAAAAAACTCGCACCCGAGCTCGACTACGACGCGCGCTTTGCGGCCGCGCTCGCCGAACGGCCGGTGTCGATGGGCTTCTACTTCATCCCCGCAGGCTACGGCGACGCCAAAACCGGCGCGCTGCCGCAACCTTCGCTGCCGCTATCCGCGTTTGCGCCGCTCGCCCCGGGCGCCCCACCCCCCGTGGGCTACGGCGCCAACCTGGCGGCGTTCCAGGACGCCGCGCCGGCGGGTGGTTTCTTCAACATGCGCGCCGACGACGACGGCACCGCACGGCGCATGGGGCTGGTCGTGCCCTTCGAGCGCGGGCACTACCTTTCGCTGTCGGTGACGACGCTGCAGATGGCCTACGGCGGCGAACCCGTGCAGGCCGGCGTCGAACGGCGTTCCTTCCTCGGGCGCGACTACGCGCAGCCCTGGCTCGACGTCGGCGGCATCCGCCTGCCGCTCGACGCAAACGGCGAGGTGCACGTGCCCTACCGCGCCGGCGCGCCGTTCCCGTATTTTTCCGCGGCCGACGTGCTCGCCGGCAAGGTGCCGCCGGCGCAGCTGGAAGGCCGCATCGTGCTCCTTGGCTCGACCGCGCCGGGCCTGGCCGACCTGCGCGTCACGCCGTTCTCCAGCACCTTCCCCGGCGTCGAAATCCACGCCCACCTGATCGCCGGCATGCTCGACGGCACGGTGCGCGCGATGCCGCCGTGGGCCGACGACGCGCGTCTCGTCGCCGTGCTCGTGCTGGGTGCGCTGCTCACCGTCGTCCTGCTGCGCTTCGGTCCGACGGTCGGGCTCGTCGTCACGCTCGCGCTGCTGGCGCTGCTGCTCGCCGCCTACGCCGCCGCCTGGGCGCGCCATCTCGTCGTGCCGATGGCGGCGCCCATGCTCACCGTGTTCGGCCTCTACGCGCTCAACACCGCCTGGGGCTTTTTCGCCGAGACGCGCAGCAAGCGGCAGATCACCAAGCTCTTCGGCCAGTACGTGCCGCCCGAGCTGGCCGCCGAAATGAGCCAGGACCCGGCGCACTACACCATGGAAGGCCAGTCGCGCGAGATGACCGTGCTGTTCTCCGACATCCGCGGCTTCACCCATTTTTCCGAGAAGCTGCCGCCGACCGAGCTCGCCGAAGTGCTCAACGCGTATCTGTCGCGCATGACGCGCATCATCCAGCAGCACCAGGGCACCATCGACAAATACATCGGCGACGCCATCATGGCGTTCTGGAACGCGCCGGTGGACTTGCATGACCACGCGCCGCGCGCCGTGCAGACGGCGCTCGACATGCAGGCCGCGCTGCCCGAACTCAACCGCGAATTCGCCGTGCGCGGCTGGCCCGAGGTGAAGATCGGCGTCGGCGTGAACACCGGGCGCATGAGCGTCGGCAACATGGGTTCGGAATTCCGCATGTCGTACACCGTGATGGGCGACGCGGTGAACCTCGGCTCGCGGCTGGAAGGCATCACCAAGCAATACGGCGTCGGCATCCTCGTCAGCCAGCCGACGGTCGACGCCGATCCCCTGCACGCCTTCATGAAAATCGACGACGTGCGGGTGAAGGGCAAGGAAACACCGGTGGCGATCTACGAGCCGTTGGGCGCCAAGGAAGGCCTTGATGAATCGCTGCGGCAGACCGCCGCCGAATTCGAGGCCGTCTACGCCGCGTATCAGCAGCAGGACTGGGACGGCGCCGCATCAAAACTTTCGGCGCTCAAGGCCCGCATGCCGCGTCCGCTGTACGATATCTACCTCGAGCGCATCGCGCATTTCCGCGAATCCCCGCCGCCCGCCGACTGGGACGGCGTGTTCGTGTACACGACCAAGTAATGACAACACTCACCGTACTCGGCTGCAGCGGCGGCATCGGCAGCGGCCGCCAAACCACCTGCCTGAAAGTGGACGACGACGTGCTGATCGACGCCGGCAGCGGCCTCACCACGCTCGACTTCGAGCAACTGGTGAAGATCGACCACGTCTTCCTCACCCACGCCCACCTCGACCACGTGCTGGGCCTGCCTTTGCTGCTCGACAGCGTCGGCGACCTGCGTCCCGAGCCGCTGACCGTGCACGCGCTACCCGCCGTGCTCGACGTGCTGGCAAAGCATCTCTTCAACTGGCAGCTGTGGCCGGACTTCCGCGAAATCCCCAGCAAGGAGTCGCCCTGGCTGCGCTTCGAGCCTCTGGATTTTGGTGAGGCGCTCACCCTCAAGGGCCGCACCTTCCGTCCGCTCCCCGCCAACCATGTCGTCCCCGCGTGCGGCATTCATGTGGCCACGCAAGCCGGCAGCCTCGTCTTCAGCGGCGACACCACCCACAGCGACGACTTCGTGCGCGCGCTCAACGCCATCCCCGACCTGCGCCACCTCATCATCGAGACCTCGTTCGAAAACGAACTCGTCGAGATCGCGAAAGCGTCGAAGCATCACTGGCCCGATTCGCTCGCTGCGGAACTCGCGGCGCTGACTGTGCAGCCCGAGGTGTGGATTACGCATCTGAAGCCGGGCAACGAGGCGGCGATCATGAACGAGTTGCGCGCGGCTGCGCCGGGGTGGGGGGTGGAGGCCTTGATGCAGGGGCAGGTGATCGAGGTGGGGTGAGGGTGATTTGGAAAATATCGTGTCTGACCCCATTTTTATGCGATGGGCACATCGCCCGCCCGAAAGGTGACCGCGCGGCAGCGCATCGCTGCATGGTCGACGGCTGCATCGCCCGCACTACGCCGCCTTCAAGTCCAGCAAGGCTTCCGGATGCGCAATCGCCACACGCAGCAGCGTTTGCGCCGCGCCGGTAGGTTTGCGGCGGCCTTGTTCCCAGTCTTGCAGGGTGCGCGTGGACACGCCCATCAGGCTGGCGAGTTCTGCTTGCGACATGCCCAGCCGGCTGCGTGCCTGGGCGATGGGCGACAGGGCAACCTGGGTTTTGCGGGCGGCCTTGCCTGCTTTCATCTGGCGGACGGATTTCAGCAAGTCGCTCTGGAACTGTTCCATATCCTTATCCATGTTCTATGGCCTCTCGCAGTTGTTTAAGGACGCGGGCAGGTTGTCGAATTGGGCTTTCACGTACACCATCAGCAGCCAGATTTCGCCATCGCCCAGCCGGTTGAAATAGATGACGCGTGCGCCGCCGCGTTTGCCCATGCCGGGGCGCGACCAGCGGACTTTTCGGCATCCGCCCGAGCCCGGTATGACATCGCCCGCGTCCGGGTTGGCGGCCAGCCAGTTGATGAATGCGATGCGCTCGTCATCCTCCCAGACCTGGGCTGCGGCACGTACGAAAACCTCGGTTTCGATCACCGGGTACATGAAATCAGGATACGGCACTGCCGTATTAATGGCAACTGCCTGCCGGAAAGTCACAAACAGGTCGGCGTCGTTCTGGCCCGCTGCGGAGCCGGTGTCATTGAGCGAAGCCATGACTCACGGCGCGAACCGCGCCAGCACCGCCTCGAACGCCGACGCGTCGAGCGCGTCGTAGGCCTCGCGGCTGAACAGCGTGACCGCGCCGGCCATTTCGCTCCAGCCGTAGCCGCGGCTCTGCGCGTGCAGGGCGTCGCTGTCCTGCGGTACGCGGGCGATGCAGTGCACGCTGCCGGGGCGGTAGACGAGGTTGTAGGGGCGGTTCTGCTGGTGCAGGCGGTCGATTTCGAGCCAGGCGTCGATGGGGTCGTCGAGGCGTTTGCAGGGCAGGGGGTAGGCGGTGGGGCCGCCGTTGTGGGCGAAGCGGGCGGCGTGCACCGGCAGCGGCGCGTCCTGCACGAAGCTCTGGAAATGCAGGTGGTTGACCGAGGCGCCGGCGCCCTGGCTGTTGTAGCCGAGGCACAGGCCGGCGACGCCGGACTGCGCGCACACCTCCCAGGCCCAGCCGTGCTGTTCGGGGGTGAGGACCTGCGGCAGTTCGCGCTGCGGCTCGGGCACGACGAGGCCGTGCAGGCGGGCGAAGGGGAATTTGTTGTAGAAGAGGCGCGCGGGCTTGCCGGCGAGTTCGCCTTCCCACAGCAGTTCGCGGGCGAGAAAGGGCTTGTTGAAATGGAAGCCGGTGCGGCTGAAGGGGCGCAGCAGGCTTTCGAAAGCCTGGCCGCTGGCGCGCGGCGGACGCAGGGCGCGCAGGGGGTTGAAGCGCACCTGCCAGGGGCCGTCGTGGCGGCTTTGCAGGGGAACGAGGCGCTCGAAGCCGATCATCGCGAGCTTGAGGAAGACCATCAGGTCGTCGTCGGGTTCGGCGAGCGTTTCGCCGCGCCGCAGGGCGTCGGCGACGCTGGCGGCAAGCTCGGCGTGGCGCTCGGCGAGCGCGGGGGCGAGCTGCGTCCACAGCTGCCGGTCGTAGGCGGCGTTGGCAAGCGCGAGGATGTACACGCCGAGGCTGCGGTGCGCATGCAGCATGGCGGCGAGCCCGTCGGCGAAGCGGTGTTCGAGGTGGTCGAGCGAGGCGAACGGGGACGAATCCGGAGACATGCGGGCGGGCAGCGCGGCGGCAAAGCCCGTATGGTGCCAGCCCGCCGGCGCCGGGGGCATTCAGGTTTTTTTTGCGGGGATGGGCCTGGGTTTATAGCTCGCCGTTGGCGCCGGCGCGCATCACGCTTTCCATCTTCTCGCGGATGCGCGACACGTCGCGGCGCAGGTCCGGCGTCATGCCGGCGGCCTTGCCGGCCTGTTCGAGCCAGGTGATGTCCCAGTCGAGCATGAGCACCCAGACATTCCTGTCGGCGTCTTCCATCACGGCGATGCGGCAGGGCATGAACACGACGAGTTCGGGGATGACCCGCAGCAGCTCGCGCGCGAGCGCGATGTCGCAGAAGCTCAGCACCTCGGTGCGCGGCGCCTTGTCGTCGCCGAGCACGGCGCGGAAGTCCTGCCACAGGGCGTTGTTGCCGACGTATTTCAGGTTGAGCCTGTTGGCGCGCAGGGTCAGCGACTGCACCACGTCGTCGAAAGAGAGGCCGGGCCGGGCCTTCATCTTGAGCGCAAACTGGTTGATGACCTCGCGCGCGTCCATCTGCATCATGCGTTCCATCATCGGCATGGCGGCCGCGCGCCAGCGCTTGCGCTCGTCCGGCGTCAGCACGCGGCTCATCTGGTAGTCGCGGTAGGGGGGCGGCGGGCCCCGCTGGATCAGCAGCGGGCCGTAGGGGGTGAGTTCGAAGTCGAGCCAGCGCCCGATCGGCGCCGGTGCGCTGCGCGGCGCGTCGGCCGCCCAGGCGGGGAGGCCGCAGCAGCCGGCGAGGATGAGAGCGATCAGGCGCGTCATGAAGCGGTCTCCGGGGAATGTGTGCCTATCCTAGGCATGCCGCGTCGGGCGCGTCAATGCGCGGCGAGCGGCGGGGGTTCAGGCGCTGGCGCGAAAATTCATCTCCAGCGTGGCGAGCTCGGCGGCGGCCGCGTCGAAGTCGCCGCGTTGCACGCAGGCGTCGATGCGGGCGGTGGCCTCCTGGACGGATTTCGCCATCACGCTGGCGGCGGCGCCCTTGAGCGCATGCGCTTCCTTGCGGCAGGCGACGGCGTCGCACTGCTCGATGGCCTGCTGCAGCGCGGCCAGGCTGGCTTCGGTGGTGCTGAGGAAGACCGCTTCCAGATCGGCGACAAGCCCGGGATTGTCGGGGTAACGCGCGTGCAGGGCAGCGCGGTCGAGCAGCGGCGCCTTGGGCGCGGGCGCCGCGGGTTGCGGCAGCCACTGCATCAGGATGGCGGTCAGCGCGGCGTCGGTGTAGGGCTTGCTCAGGTAGTCGTTGGCGCCGGCATTGAGGCAGATTTCGCGGAAGTCGGGACTGGCGTTGGCGGTGAGAGCGATGATGGGGATGTTGCGGACTTCGCCGGGCAGCGCCCGGATCAGACGGGTGGCGGTCAGGCCGTCCATTTCCGGCATTTGCCAGTCCATCAGCACAAGATCGAAATCGTCTTGCGCCAGCATGTCGAGCGCCTGGTTGCCGTTGGCGGCGATGGCGTGCATCAGGCCCATTTCGCGCAACTGGTGGGTGAGCACTTTCTGGTTTACCGGATGGTCTTCCGCGACCAGGATGCGGCCGCGCAGTTGCATCGCGGGCTGGACCGGCAGATCGGCAAGCGGCAGGGCGGTCGTCGGCAGGTCGAGCGTGAGCGTGAAGCGGCTGCCCTGGCCGGGCTGGCTGTCGACGGTGAGCGTGCCGCCCATCAGACCCGCCAGCTGGCTGCTGACGGCGAGGCCGAGCCCGGTGCCGCCGTAGCGGCGCGTGGTCGAGGCGTCGGCCTGCGAGAAGGCCTGGAACAGCCGGGCGCGGGTGACCTCGCTGATGCCGATGCCGCTGTCCTGCACGCTGAATGTGGTATGCATCTTGTCGTTGACGGACTCGAACCCCGCATGCAGCTCGACCTTGCCCTGATGGGTGAACTTGATCGCGTTGTCGACCAGGTTGAGCAGGATCTGGCGGATGCGGGTGGGGTCGCCGAGCAGGGCGGGCGGCACTTCGCCGGCGAGGGTGAGCGTCAGGTCCAGGTTCTTCTCCAGCGCGCGCGCCTGGAACAGGGCAATCACGCCCTGCATCAGCGCCGCGGGCGAGAACGGCACGGCTTCGATCGACAGCTTGCCGGCCTCGATCTTCGAGAAGTCGAGAATGTCGTTGATGATGGTGAGCAGGCTTTCCGCCGAACTTTTGAGCGTGGCGGCGTACTCGCGCTGGCGCGGGTCGAGCGGGGTTTTCAGCAGCAGGCCGCTCATGCCTAGGATGCCGTGCATGGGGGTGCGGATTTCGTGGCTGACGTTGGCGACGAACTGCGACTTGGCATGCGCCATCTGCAGCGCGGCTTCGCGGGCGGCTTCCTTGGCGGCTTCGGCGGCGCGCTGCTCGGACACGTCGCGCATGATCGCCTGGATGACCGGGCGGCTGTCGAGCTGCATGGTGTGCAGGGTGATCTCGGCGATGAAGGTCGTACCGTCCTGGCGGAGTCCCTGCCATTCCATGAAGGCGTGCCCTGTGCGCTTGGCGCGCTCGATCGCGCGCCGGGCGTGGTCGAAGGCGAGCAGGCCGTTCGGCTGCACCGAGGTGCCCAGTTGCGGGATCGGCGTGCGCAGGAAGGTGGCGACCGATTCCATGTGGAACATGTCCAGCGTGGCAGGGTTGCAGTCGGTGAAACCCTCGTCCTCCAGGATCACGACTGCGTCGGGGTTGGTCTCGAACAGGGTCTGGTATTTCTTGCGTTCGGTTTCGAGTTGCCGAGTCTGCGTCAGCATGCGGCGGCTCACCACGATGGCGACCAGCGCTGCCACCACGGTGGCGAAGATGCCCAGTACCAGCATCAGGTTGCGCGTGGCCTGATAGGCGCTGAAAGTCCTGGCCAGGCCTTCCTCGTTGGCCTGGCGCTGCAGCTTGGTCATGTTGTCGAGCGCCGCCACAAGCCGCTCCTGCAGCGGAATGGCCTTTTCCTGCAGCAGCGTCAGCGCGCCGTAGTTGTTTTCGTCGAGCGCGGCTTCGACGACGCTGAACATGACCGGCTGGTTGGTCATGATGATGCTGTCCAGGTCCTGCATCAGTTTGAGTTCTTCGTCGGTGGTGAGCATGCTGACCAGGGTGGCGCGGTACTTGGCGTAGCGTTCGCCGTACTCCTGGAACTTGAGGAAGAGGCCGTCCTTTTCCCAGGGGTCGATCGAGACGACGATGGCGTGCATCAGCATCGCGCGGTCGCGCAGGGCATCGCGCATCTGCGAGGCCAGCCGCGTCTTCACGTTGTTGACCGACACCACGTTTTCCAACTGCGCATTGAGGCGGGCCATTTGCGTCACGCCCAGCGCGATTACCGCGACCATCAGCAGCAGGGCGGCGGCGAAGCCGAAGCCGAAGTTGAAGAGGAGGCCGCGCAGCGGCGAGGCGTTCTGCTGCGTCATCGGCTATTCGCGGCGGAAGGCCACGACGTGATCGACCGCCAGCCTGATGCCGATCTTTTCGCCGATGGCGTGGTCGTGGTGAGAAGGCACCAGCGACAGCGCGCGCTGGCCGCTCGGCAGCTTGAGCGTGTAGAGGAACTCGGCACCGCGGAAGGCCTTGTTCTCGACTTCGGCGAGCATCAGGCTGTCGTCGTCGTGGATGACGTCGTCCGGGCGCAGCAGCACGTCGACCTTGCAGCTGCGCGCGCATTCGTCGCAGCCGCTGGCATCGCACTCGACCGGAATGTGGCCGTTCAGCACGCCGAGCTCGATCTCGACCTGATGGTCGTTGATGACCTCGCCGGTGACGAGCGCACCCTGGCCGACGAAGTCGGCGACGAAGCGGTTGGCCGGCTCGTGATACAGGTTGTAGGGCGTGTCCCACTGCTGGATGCGACCCTCGTGCATCACGCCGACCCAGTCGGCCATTGCGAAGGCCTCGTGCTGGTCGTGCGTGACCATGAGGGCGGTGATGTGCTCGTGCTCGAGGATGTCGCGCACTTCGAGCGCGAGCTTCTCGCGCAGGTCCACGTCGAGGTTGGAGAAGGGCTCGTCGAGCAGCAGCAGCTTGGGGCCGGGAGCCAGCGCCCGGGCGAGCGCCACCCGCTGCTGCTGGCCACCAGACAGCTCGTGCGGGTAGGAATGGCCGCGCCCGGCGAGGCCCACGAGCGCCAGCATCTGTTCGATACGCTGATCGCGCTCGGCGCGCGGCAGCTTGGCCATGCCGAAGCCGATGTTCTTGGCGACGGTCAGATGGGGAAACAGCGCGTAGTCCTGGAACACCATGCCGACGCCGCGGCGTTCCGGCGGGACGGCGTTGCCGGCTTCGCTGACGAGTTGGTCCATCAGACGGATTTCGCCCGCCACCGGCGGCTCGAAGCCGGCGATGAGGCGCAATGCGGTCGTCTTGCCGCAGCCGGATGGTCCGAGGATGCAGCCGATTTCACCAGCCTTGAGCGAAAACGACACGTCGTCGAGCACGACTTTGGGGCCGTAGCGGTGCGCCAGATGAATGACTTCGAGTACAGCCGACATCGTTGAAACCTGCGATCCTAAAAATGAGATTCATTATAATCTGGGCCCCATCCCGATTTGCCATCCGCGGCACGCAGAATGAAGAAACCGTTTTTCCAGCCCTTGCCCGTCATGGCCGCGCTGACGGCGTTGCTGGTTGCCCTGCCAGTGCTGGCCGTGATCGCCGAGGTGTTCAAGCCCGATACCGAGGGTGTGTGGGCGCATCTTGCCGAGACGGTGCTTGCGGAGTACGTCATCAACAGCGTCGTTCTCGCGGTCGGTGCCGGGCTCGGTTCGGCCTTGCTCGGCGTGGGGGCCGCCTGGGTGGTGGCGATGCACCGTTTCCCGGGGCGGGCGGTGCTCGAATGGGCGCTGTTGCTGCCGCTGGCAATGCCCACTTACGTGATCGCCTACGTCTACACCGACCTGCTGCAGTTTCCTGGGCCGGTGCAGACCGCGTTGCGGGAAACGTTCGGCTGGGAGCGCGGTGACTACTGGTTCCCCGACGTGCGCTCGCTCGGGGGCGCCATCGTGGTGTTCAGCCTGGTGTTCTACCCGTATGTCTACGTGCTCGCGCGCGCGGCGTTCCTTGAGCGCTCGGGCAGCCTGATCGAGGCGGCCCGGAGCCTGGGGCTGTCGACGGGCCGCGCCTTCTTTCGCGTCGCGCTGCCGATGGCGCGCCCCGCCGTGGCCGGCGGCGCCGCGCTGGTCGTGATGGAGTCGCTCGCTGAATTCGGCGCGGTGTCCTACTTCGGCGTGCAGACCTTCACCACCGGCATCTATCGCGCCTGGTACGCCTTCGGCAGTCCGGTGGCGGCGGCGCAGCTGGCGGCTGCGCTGCTTGGCGTGGTGGCGCTGGTGTTGCTGCTGGAGAAGCTGAGTCGCGGCCGTGCGCGCTTCCACGAGACCGGCCACCGCCAGCCCATCCTGCCGGAGCTTTCGGCCGGGCACAGCGGACTTGCCTGGCTGGCCTGCCTGCTCCCGCTGGCAGGCGGATTCCTGCTGCCGACAATCCTGCTGCTGCGCATGGCGATCAGCGAGGGCGACGTCGAGTTCGGCGAGAAATACCTCACGCTCGCGGGCAACAGTCTCACCCTTGCCGTCATGGCCAGCGCACTGGCCGCCGTGCTGGCGCTGTTCCTCGCTTACGCGGAACGTCTCCACGCGGGGCCCTTCATCGCCGCGACCAAGCGTATCGCCTCGCTCGGCTACGCGGTCCCCGGCACGGTGATCGCGGTCGGCGCACTGATTCCGCTGACGGCGCTCGACCATGCGCTGATCCTGTACATGCGCGAGCACTACGACATCATGCTCGGACTGGTCTTCACCGGCAGCGCGGTGGCGCTGGTGTTCGCCTACATTGCGCGCTTCCTGGCCGTGGCACTGAACGCGGTCGAGTCGGGCATGTCGCGCATTCGACCCAGCATCGACGACGCCGCGCGCAGCCTCGGCGCCGGCCGGCGCACGCTGCTGGCGCGGGTGCACGTGCCGATGCTCGCCACCGGCATCCTCTCGGCGGTGCTGCTCGTGTTCGTCGATGTCATGAAGGAACTGCCCGCCACCATCGTGCTGCGGCCGTTCAACTTCGAGACGCTGGCGACGCAGGTCTACATTCTTGCCGCCGACGAGCGCCTGAGCGAGGCCGCCACGCCCTCGCTGGCCATCGTGGCGGTAGGACTGATTCCGGTGATTCTTCTGTCGCGCGCGATCCGGCGGCGCGGGTAGAGGCGCAAAAAACCCCGCCGCAGCGGGGTGGTTGGCTGGTCGGCGGAGGGGATTACTTCCAGCCGGCGCGGTCGATGAAGCGCTGCGCCTTCGGGGTGTACTTGGCCAGGATGTCGGCTTCCATCGGGTCCGGCTTGAACTTGCCCATCGCGTCCAGCTGCGGGTTGTTCAGTGCGATGCCGGGCACCACCGGGTACTCGTTGTTGCCGTTGGCGAAATAGGCCTGGGCTTCGTTCGACGCCAGGTATTCCAGGAACTTGACCGCGGCCGCCTTGTTCGGGGCGAACTTCAACACGCCGCCGCCCGAGATGTTGACGTGCGTGCCGGTCGTCTTCTGGTCCGGGAACGCGATGCCGACCTTGCTCACGACGTCCTGGTCCTCGGCTTTGTTGGAGCCGAGCAGGCGCGCGTAGTAGTACTGGTTGGTGATCGCGACGTCGCATTCACCTGCCGCAACGGCGCGGATCTGATCGGTGTCGCCGCCCTTGGGGGCGCGTGCGAGGTTGGCCACGATACCGCGCACCCAGGCTTCGGTCTTGTCCTCTCCCCAGTTGTAGATCTGGCTTGCAACCAGCGTACGGTTGTAGACATGGCCGCCCGAGCGCACGCACAGCTTGCCCTTGAAGCGGGGCGTGGCGAGGTTGGCGAAGCTCTGGACTTCGGCCGGGTTTACCTTGCTCTTGTTGTAGGCGATCACACGGGCACGGTAGGAGAAGCCGAACCAGTTGTTGTTCGGATCACGGAACTGCGCGGGAATGCGCGATTGCAGGGTCCGCGAATTGACGGGTGCGAACAGCCCCGCGTCTTCGGTCACTTGCAGGCGCGCGGCGTCGACGGTCAGAAACACGTCGGCGGGGCTGGCCGGGCCTTCGCGGCGAATGCGCTCGAAGAGTTCGTCTTCCTTGCCATCGATACGGTTGATCTTGATGCCCGTCTGCTTGGTGAAATTGCTGTAAAGGGCTTCATCGGTCTGATAATGGCGCGCCGAGTAGAGATTCAGCACTGCTTCCTGTGCGAGCGCGGGGGCGCTCCCAAGCAGGATGGAAAATAGTGCGCCAAGCAGGAGGATGGGCTTCTTGTTACGCATCATGGTGTCATTCCTAACTGGATAAAAGGGTTTGCACGGAGCGGCGTCTGCTTGTGACGGGCGGCCGCATCAGCGGTCGATTTCATGGCAGGGCGTGCCCGGTTGATTGGATAAGCGAAATCGTACTAGAAATGATAACCGTTATCAATAATAAATATTTTTATGGAGGGCAAGCCCGGCTATCAGATTTTCTCGAACTGGGTCAGGGTCTGGAGCACGCCCTCGAAGATCGCATCCATCCGCAGGTGGCCGGGCGTGTCGTCCAGCTGGAAGCCCGGCTGGGCCTCGGGAGAGACGTCGAGCAGGGAGAGCAGTCCGACCGGATACTCGATCTCGAGCGTCAGCCGCATCGGGTAATAGCCGTCGAGGAATTTGCGCATGTACGGCCCGCTGTAGAGGTTGAAATAGCCGTTGCCGGTATTGCGCAGCGCCCGGGTGTCGGCGGCCAGACACAGGCGGGCGCCGCGGCGCACGTTGACCAACTGGACCGAAGCCCCTTCGATCCAGGCGCTTTCGATCTCGTTGTAGCTCAGCACCTTGAGGTCGCGCACGAAACCTTCGCGGAAGGTGATCTGCGCACGCGGCACGGCGTCGAGGTTGTCGTGGCATTGCACGAGGCGGACCCAACCGGTAGCGAGGCTTTCTTCCTCGATGCGGAACCAGTTCTGGTGGTGGTGGACCGCCTTGGCAGGCTGCTTTTCGAGGAAATGCAGAGCACCCTCGTTGACGTCGTGCGCGCTTTCCAGGCTGAGGTCGGCGGGGGGCTGTGCAGGCGCCTGGGCCGGCGTTTGCGCAGCGGCATGGCCTGCGGCCAGCGCGGCCAGCAGCAACACGCGCCGCACCGGCGTCCACAGAGACTTAGTCGGACCAGGCATCTGCCGTCAGCACCGGCAGGTTGGGGGGAACGCGGCCGGCACCCTCGAAGCGCGTGCGCCAGTAGGCGTCGCCGAGCCGGGAGACCATGACGCCGCCGCTGCGGCTGCTCGAGGCATGCACGAAACGGTCGTCGCCGAGATAGATGCCGACATGGGAATACGCTCGGTTGAGAGTATTGAAGAAGACCAGGTCGCCCGGTTGAAGTTCATCGCGCTCGAGCGGCTGGACGAACTGGCTGATGGCCAGGCTGTCGCGCGGCAACTGCAGGCCAATGGTCTGGCGGAAGACGTGCCCGACGAAGCCGCTGCAATCGAGGCCCTGCTGCGGGGAATTGCCGCCCAGCCGGTACGGGGTGCCCACCAGGCTGACGGCGTACATCGACACGTCGCTGCCCGGCGTGGCATGCGCGGGCGGCAGCGAAAGCGCGAGCAGCAGGGCAAGCAGCAGGGCAGGCTTCATCGATCGGGCATGAACACCTATAGTTAGAGTAGATTGGAAAGCGGTCACATTGACCCCAAACTTGAATTCGAGGAACCCACCATGAGCGACCGTCCCGAAACCGAAACCAGTATGACCGATCCTGCCGCCCTCGCGCAATTGCAGGCCGATGCAGCGGCGGTCGTGTCGGAACCCGACCTGCGCGAGCGGGTGAAGGCGCTGACCGCGCGCACCCTGCATGAGCGTCGTTTGGTAGTCGAGGATGTGCGCGCCATCGTTACGGCGGTGACGACAGGCGTGGGCGAAGGCCTCAGCGCGCGTGGCGGTGAAATCCGCGAGGGCCTCAAGCAGGCAGTCGCCGGTGTCGACGACGCCGTCGGCAGTGCCGCCCAAGCTGCTTCCTACGCGTTGCAGGAAGCGGTGGCCAAAGGCAAGGACTACAAAGACAACGAGTTGAAGGCCAGTCTGGAGCAGTTGCGCGATCTGGAAAGCCAGCTTCTCGACACCCTCAAGCAGACGGCCGATCAGTCGCGCGGCAAGCTGAAGGAAGAGCTTGACAGCCTGAGCGTGCACCTCAGGCGCAGCGGCACCCGTACCGGCGAGCAGGTACGCGAGGCGCTGCAACAACTCGCACAAGGCGTGAAGACCAGTGCGAACGCGAGCCGCGCCGGCTTGAGCGAGTCGGCCGGCACCGCGGCCGACCGTCTGGCGCAAGTGGCGAGCGGGGTGCTTGAGGCCCTGTCGGAATCGCTCAAGCGGCAAAGCGAGCGTCTGCGTTCCTGATCCGAACGGCACGCCGGATCGCGTCCGGCGTGCCGCTTACGACAGCCGAGTCGTTGCCACTCGAGCGGAGCGTGAAGCACTGAACCCGTTCATGACGTCATTCTGCGCATACCCAAACGACATCCGCGCCGGAATCCAGCCGGAATGAAGCGCTGGAGCCCGCTTCGCCCGAAAGGGGCAGGCCGTGGTTGCAAGGCATTGTAAAGCCGCTGAACGGCAACAACCACGCTCCGCCAGGGCGACGATTTGCTCGGCGTTTGTCTAGATTCCGATCCCGAATACCGCCAGCCGGTCGTTGACCGTATCGGCGTGGCCGCGCCAGGCGTAGGCACGGCGCGTCTGGATGATCTGACTCGGCAGTGTGAGGTCGGCGCCGACGCTGACCAGCGTGTCCGGCGCCAGCGTCGCGGCCAGCGCATCGAGCAGGGCGGCGCTGCGGTAGGGCGTCTCGATGAAGAGCTGGGTGGCGCGGTCGCGCCGCGCGGCCTTTTCCAGTTCGCGAATCTTCTGGCCGCGCTCGGGTTCCTTGGCCGGCAGGTAGCCGTGGAAGGCGAAGCGCTGGCCGCCCAGGCCCGAGCCCATCAGCGCGAGCAGGATGGACGACGGTCCGACCAGCGGTACGACCGGAATGCGCTCGCGATGCGCGGCGCGTACCAGCGCCGCGCCGGGGTCCGCCACCGCCGGGCAGCCCGCTTCCGACAGCAGGCCGAGGTCGTGCCCGGCCTTGAGCGGCGCCAGCAGCGCGGCGATCGCGTCCGACGGCGTGTGCTCGTTGAGTTCTTCGAGTTGCAGCGACTGCAGCGGCAGCGGATGTCCCATGGCCTTCAGGTGCGCGCGCGCGGTCTTGGCGCGTTCGACGACGAAATGCGTCAGGCGGCGCGCGACGGCAAGGGTGTCGGGCGGCAGGCAGGTCTCGGGGCTGACCGGCCCGAGCGGCACCGGAATCAGGTAGAGCGTGGCCATGCGTTCAGGCCGGCTGCCAGGTGAGAACGTCGACGCCCTCGCGGGCGAGCATCTCGGTCAGCGCCATCAGCGGCAGGCCGACCAGCGCGGTGGGATCGGGGCTGTCCATGCGCGTCATCAGCGCGATGCCGAGCGACTCGCTCTTTGCCGAGCCGGCGCAATCGTAGGGCGTTTCCTTTTTCAGATAGGCCTCGATCTGCGCGTCGGTCAGCGGGCGGATATGCACCACGGTCGGCACGTCGTGCGTCTGCGCCTGGCCGGTGCGGCTGTTGAGGAGCGTCAATGCGGTGTGGAACACCGCTTCGCGCCCCTGCATGGCCCTCAGCTGGGCGAAGGCATTTTCGTAATTGCCGGGCTTGCCGAGTTGCGCTTGCCCCAGCATCAGCACCTGGTCGGAGCCGATAATGAGCGCGTCGGGGTAGGCGCTGGCTGCGGCCTGCGCCTTCAGCACCGACAGCCGCAGCGCGGTGGCAGACGGCGTCTCGCCCGCGAGCGGCGTCTCGTCGACCTCGGGCGCCAGGACCTCGAAGGGCAGGTGCAGGCGCGACAGCAGTTCGCGCCGGTAGCGCGAGGTGGAGGCCAGAACCAGTTTCATCGCGGGCGCCTCATCGCGAGAAATCCAGGCTCACAAAGAGGGCGCGGAGGCCGCGAGGAAGAATCTGGAGGATTGCCTCCGTGTCCTCTGCGCCCTCCTTGTGAGAACTGAGCGTTTTGCCGTGCAGGGATATCCCGCAGGCGTCGAGCGCATGCTTCATTCGGGCTGGATTTCCACCAGCGCCATGTCCGGCGTCACCGCGTCGCCCTTCTTGGCGAAGATGCTGAGGACGATGCCGGCGATGGGTGCCTGCACCTCGCTTTCCATTTTCATCGCCTCGATCACCAACACGCCGTCGCCGGCCTTGACCTTCTGTCCGACGCTCACCAGCACGTCGACGACGGTGCCGGGCATGGCAGCAGTGACGTGGCCTGGGTGCGTGGGGCGCGGCTTCAGGCCGGTTGCGGCCGGCGCGGCCGCCGCCTTGCGCGGCGCGCCGCCGCCGGGGGCGACCGCGACCTCGTTGAGCGGCTCGACCAGCACTTCTTCCGAGACGCCGTCGACCGAGACGAAGTAGGGGTGCTGCCCCGATTCCGAGCGGCCGCTGCCGGAAAGCTTGATGTGGTAGGTCTCGCCGTGCAGGGTGATGCGGAATTCGTCGGCGGCATAGCGCTGCGCCGTTTCCTGTTGCGCCGACGGCTTCGGCAGCAGCGGCTCGGGCTTGAGGCTGCCGGCGGCGCGCTCCTGCAGCCAGGTCTTGGCGAGGTCGGGGAACATGGCGTAGGTCAGCACGTCCTCGTCGGATTTGGCGAGGCCATCGATTTCGTTGCGCAGCTTGTCGAGCTCGTCGGCGAGCAGGTCGGCCGGGCGGCAGGTGGTGACTTCGAGGTCGCCGACGGCGAGCTTGCGCACCTCCTCGTTGACGTGCCCGGGGGCCTTGCCGTAACGCCCCTGCAGATAGAGCTTGACCTCGTTGGTCACCGACTTGTAGCGCGCGCCGGTGAGCACGTTCAACGTAGCCTGGGTGCCGACGATCTGCGAGGTGGGCGTGACCAGCGGCGGATAGCCGAGGTCTTCGCGCACGCGCGGGATCTCGTCGAGCACGGCGTCCATTTTGTCGATCGCGCCCTGTTCCTTCAACTGGTTGGCGAGATTGGAAATCATCCCGCCCGGCACCTGGTTGATCAGCACGCGCGTGTCGGTGCCGGTGAATTCCGATTCGAACTGCCAGTACTTCCTGCGCACGTCCTTGAAGTAGGCCGAGATTTCCTCGATCAGCGGCAGCGAGAGACCGGTGTCGTAGGCAGTGCCGGCGAGCGCGGCGACCAGGCTCTGCGTGGAGGGGTGGCTGGCGCCCTCGGCGAAGGCGCCGACGCTGGTGTCGATGATGGTCGCGCCGGCTTCGACCGTCTTCAGGTGCGTCATGTGCGCAAGGCCCGAGGTGGCGTGGCTGTGGGTGTGGATCGGCAGATGGGTCGCCTCGCGGATCGCGCACACCAGGTCGTAGGCGGTGTAGGGCGTCAAGAGGCCCGCCATGTCCTTGATCGCAATGGTGTCGCAGCCCAGTTCGGCCATGCCGCGGGCGAGTTCGACGAAGTGCGGGATGTCGTGCACCGGGCTGGTGGTGTAGCAGAGCGCACCCTCGGCGTGCTTGCCGGCGGCCTTCACCGCCTCGATCGAGACGCGCAGGTTGCGCAGGTCGTTCATGGCGTCGAACACGCGGAACACGTCGACGCCGTTGTCGGCGGACTTTTTTACAAACGCCCGCACCACGTCGTCGGAATAATTGCGATAGCCGAGCAGGTTCTGGCCGCGCAGCAGCATCTGGATGCGCGTGTTGGGCAGGGCTTTCCTGAGCAGGCGCAGGCGTTCCCACGGGTCCTCGCGCAGGAAGCGCACGCAGGCGTCGAAGGTGGCGCCGCCCCAGGCTTCGAGCGACCAGAAGCCGACCGCGTCGAGCTTGCCGCAGATCGGCAGCATGTCCTCGGTGCGCATGCGGGTGGCGATCAGAGACTGGTGGCCGTCGCGCAGGACGAGATCGGTGACGAATACTTGAGTCATGTTTGCTGGCCCTGTTTACAAGCCCTGGTGAGCGGCGATCGCGGCGGCGATGGCCGCGGCCAGCACCTCCGGCGGTTTCTTTTCGGTGTACTGCGTGAGTTCGGGGTGCGATTCGACGAAGCCGGTGTTGAACTGGCCGCTGCGAAACTCGGGGTGCTGCAGGATCTGCTGGTAGTAGGGGATCGTCGTCTTGACCCCGTACACCAGCATGTCCGCGAGCGCGCGGCGGCCGCGCTCGACGGCCGAAGCCCAGGTGAGGTTCCACACCGTGAGCTTGGCGCACATCGAATCGAAGTAGGGCGGGATCACGTAATCGGTATAGATCGCCGCGTCGACGCGCACGCCGGGGCCGCCCGGCGAGTAGTAGCGGGTGATGCGGCCGAGGCTGGGGAGGAATTCGTTCTTCGGGTCTTCGGCGTTGACGCGGAACTCGATCGCATAACCGCGGTGGCGGATGTCTTCCTGCTTGTATTGCAGCGGCTGGCCGTCGGCGATGCGGATCTGCTCCTGCACGATGTCGACGCCGGTGATGGTCTCGGTGATCGGGTGCTCGACCTGCAGGCGGGTGTTCATTTCCATGAAATAGAACTGGTTGTCCTGGTCGAGCAGGAACTCCACCGTGCCGGCGTTCACATAGCCGACCGACTTGGCGGCACGCACCGCCAGCTTGCCGATGTATTGCCGCTGCGCCTCGGTGAGCTGCGGGCTCGGCGCGATCTCGATCAGCTTCTGGTTGCGGCGCTGAATCGAGCAATCTCTTTCAAACAAATGGATGACGTTGCCCTGGGTGTCGCCCAGGATCTGCACCTCGATATGCTTCGGGTGCACGACGCACTTCTCGACGAAGACCTCGGGCTTGCCGAAAGCCTTGCTCGCCTCCGACACCACGCGGTCGTAGTTTTTCAGCAGGTCGTCCTCGCTGTCGCAGCGGCGGATGCCGCGGCCGCCGCCGCCATTGGTGGCCTTGAGCATCACCGGGTAGCCGATCCTGTTGGCCAGCGTGCGCGCTTCCTCGACGCTTTCGAGATTGTGGTCGGAGCCCGGCACCACCGGAATGCCGGCGGCGATCATGGCGTTGCGGGCCTGGATCTTGTCGCCCATGCGGCGAATGACCTCGGGCGACGGCCCGATGAAGCGGATGCCCCGGCGCGCGCAAATGGTCGCGAGATCGGGGTTTTCGGAAAGGAAGCCGTAGCCGGGGTGCAGCGCGTCGCAGCCCGAGGCGGCCGCCAGGTTCACCAGCGTGTGGGCGTTCAGATAGCCGAGGATCGGGTCCTTGCCGATGTGATAGGCCTCGTCGGCCTTTTTCACGTGCAGGGCGTGGCGGTCGGCGTCGGTGTAGATGGCGACCGACTTGATGCCGAGCTCGGCGCAGGCGCGCACGATGCGCACGGCGATCTCGCCGCGGTTGGCAACCAGGATCTTCTTAATCACGGCCGGCCTCGCTTTGACAAAAATGGCGACAAATCATATTATTGCGGGCTAATGTTTAACCGGGTGCGTGAGTGGGTCGGTCGCTTGTGCCGGCACTTCGTTAGATCGGGAGCACCATGCTTCAGCCTGTCGAGATCGAACCGCGGCGTTTTTGCCGCGACACGCAATCCTGGGAAACCCGTTCGGACGTGTCGGCGTTTCCGCGTCTGGTTCGAGAATTTACGCAAGGCGAGCTGTTCTGTCGAGTCGGCGGGCGCACCGATCCGCGCGGCGGCATGACGCTGGACCTGAGCGTGCGCGGCGAAGTGGAGTTGACCTGCCAGCGCTGCCTCGGCGGCCTGAAGCACGCGGTCGGGATCGAGCGGGCCGTGCATCTGGCGCAGAACGAGACGGAACTGGAGCGGCTGGACGCACTGCCCGACGGCGATGCCGTACTCGCCGGCGACAGGCTCGATCTGCTGGCCCTGGTTGAAGATGAAGTGTTGTTGAGCCTGCCGCTGGCACCCATGCACGCGGCAGGTGAATGCCCCGCCTGAGGGGAGATTGATTTTTTAGGAGTTTGAAATGGCTGTCCAACAGAACAAGAAGTCCCCGTCGAAGCGCGGCATGCATCGCTCGCACGACTTTCTGACCAACCCGCCGCTGGCCGTCGAGCCGACCACGGGCGAAGCGCATCTGCGCCACCATATCAGCCCCAACGGCTTTTATCGCGGTCGCAAGGTCGTCAAGGCCAAGGGCGAATAATCCGCCGCCGCGCCGGTGTCCGGCGCGACGTATCCAGCCACATTTACCGGCTGTATGAGAAACATCACTGTCGCCATTGATGTCATGGGGGGCGATCACGGTCCCCATGTCACCGTCCCGGCGGCGATCCGCTGCCTTGCGCGTCACGCAGACCTGAACGTGATTCTGGTCGGCCCGCACGACGTCATTGCCGCCGAGCTCAAGGCGCGTCGGGCCCAGCCCGGCCCGCGCCTCATCGTGCGCCACGCCAGCCAGGTGGTGGCCATGGACGAGGCGCCGGCGCTGGCGCTGCGCGGCAAGAAAGACTCCTCCATGCGCGTCGCAATCGACCTCGTCAAGTCCGGCGAGGCCGATGCCTGCGTGTCTGCCGGCAACACCGGCGCCCTGATGGCGACCGCGCGCTTCGTCCTGAAGACCCTGCCCGGTATCGACCGCCCCGCGATCGCCGCGGTGATGCCGACGATCAACGGCCACGCGCTGGTGCTCGACATGGGCGCCAACGTCGACTGCAGCGCCGAGCACCTTCTGCAGTTCGGCATCATGGGCGCGATGCTGGTGTCGGCGGTGGAGCACAAGCCGAATCCCAGCGTCGGCCTGCTCAACATCGGCGAGGAAGACATCAAGGGCAACGAGGTGGTGAAGCAGGCCGCCGAACTGCTGCGCGCGAGCCACCTGAATTTCTACGGCAACGTCGAAGGCAACGACATTTTCAAGGGCACGACCGACGTCGTCGTGTGCGACGGCTTCGTCGGCAACGTGACCTTGAAAGCGTCCGAAGGCCTGGCCAAGATGATCACCACCACCATGCGCACCGAATTCAAGCGCAACTGGTTGACGCGTCTTGCCGGCCTCTTCGCCATGCCGGTGCTGGCGGCGATCCGTCGCCGCCTCGATCCGCGCCGCTACAACGGCGCCACGCTGCTGGGCCTGCGGGGCGTGGTAGTGAAAAGCCACGGCTCGGCCGACCGCTATGCCTTCGAGCACGCGATCGAGACCGCCAGCGACGAAGTCCGCAACAACGTGCTGAAGCGCATCACCGACCAGATCCAGCTCATTCAACGGGTAGCCGCTTGACCTATTCCCGCATTCTCGGCACCGGCAGCTATCTGCCCGACCGCATCCTCACCAACGCCGACCTCGAAAAGCTGGTCGACACCAACGACCAGTGGATCGTAGAGCGCACCGGCATCCGCGAGCGCCACATCGCCGCCGAAGGCGAGCTGACCAGCGATCTCGCCACGCAGGCGGCGCGCGCGGCGCTCGACGCGGCCGGCGTGGCGATCGACGACATCGATCTGCTGCTGGTCGCCACCACCACGCCCGACCTGGTGTTCCCCAGCACCGCGTGCATCGTGCAGTCCAAGCTCGGCATGACCAACGGCCGCCCGGCGTTCGACCTGCAGGCGGTGTGCAGCGGCTTTGTCTACGCCATGAGCGTGGCCGACCAGTTCGTCAAGACCGGCATGGCGAAGCGGGTGCTGGTGATCGGCGCCGAGACGCTGTCGAGGATCACCGACTGGAACGACCGCGGCAACTGCATCCTGTGGGGCGACGGCGCCGGCGCCGTGGTGCTGGGCGCCTCCGACGAGCCCGGCATCATCGCCACCCACATCCACGCCGACGGCCGCCACAAGGAACTGCTGCGCACCACGTCCGGCACGTCGACTGCGCACAGGGAACCTGCGGTCATGCGGATGGAAGGCAACGCCGTGTTCAAGATGGCGGTCAACACGCTCGACCGCATCGTGGACGAGACGCTGGAAGCGAACGGCTTGCAGAAGTCGGACATCGACTGGCTGGTGCCGCACCAGGCCAACATCCGCATCATTTCCGCCACCGCGAAGAAGCTCGGCATGAGCATGGACAACGTGGTGACCACCGTCGCCGGCCACGGCAACACCTCGGCCGCCTCGGTGCCGCTGGCGTTCGACGTGGCGGTGCGCGACGGCCGCATCCGGCGCGGCCAGACCGTGCTGATGGAAGCCTTCGGCGGCGGCTTCACCTGGGGCTCCGCACTGTTGAAGTATTAAGACCGCTTAACAAAGAGCGCGCAAAGGCAGCAGAGGTTCGAGTCGGATCAAGCCGTTCCCTCCGTGTCCTCTTTGTGAAATTTTTTGGTGAAGTGATGATGAAAATAGCTTTTGTGTTTCCCGGACAGGGGTCGCAATCGGTCGGCATGATGCAGGGCCTCGCCGCCCGCCCCGAAGTGCGCCTCACCTTTTCCGAAGCCTCCGACGCGCTGAGCCAGGACCTTTGGACGCTGGTGGCGGAAGGCCCGGCTGACGCGCTGAACCAGACCGTCAACACCCAGCCCGCCATGCTCGCCGCCGATATCGCGACCTGGCGCGTGTGGCAGGCGATGGGCGGCCCGCAGCCCGAGTGGCTGGCCGGCCACAGCCTCGGCGAATACGCCGCGCTGGTCGCGGCGGGCGCGCTGGGCTTTCCCGATGCCGTCAAGCTGGTGCGCTTCCGCGCCGAGGCGATGCAGGCGGCGGTGCCCGAGGGCAGCGGCGCGATGGCAGCCATCCTTGGGCTCGACGACGACGTCGTGCGGGCCGTGTGCCTGGAGGCGGCGGCGGGCGACGTGGTCGAAGCGGTCAATCTCAACTCGCCCGGCCAGGTGGTGATCGCCGGCAGCCGCACGGCAGTCGAGCGCGCGATGGCGCTGGCGAAGGAAAACGGCGCCAAGCGTGCGCTGCCCTTGC
Source organism: Pseudomonadota bacterium (assembly GCA_040753235.1). Taxonomy (GTDB): domain Bacteria; phylum Pseudomonadota; class Gammaproteobacteria; order Burkholderiales; family Thiobacillaceae; genus Thiobacillus. Next base: position 35,545 of record JBFMET010000003.1, on the reverse strand, counting down.
CGGTGTCGGTGCCCTCGCATTCCTCGCTGATGCTGCCGGCTGCCGAGAAGCTGCTGGCCTGCCTGCAGGACGTGGCGATCGCCGCGCCGGCGATTCCGGTCCTGCACAACACCGATGTCGAGACGCATGCCAGCCCGGAAGCGATCCGCGTGGCGCTGGCGAAGCAATTGCATACCCCGGTGCGCTGGGTCGAGACGGTGCAGGCGATCAAGGCCGCCGGCGCCGAACGCATGGTCGAGTGCGGCCCCGGCAAGGTGCTGGCGGGGCTGGCCAAGCGCATCGACGACAGCCTGCCGGCCGTGGCGCTGGTCGACGAAGCCGGCTTCGCGGCTGCACTCAGTCAATAAGGAGACACCATGCTGGAAAAACCCATCGCGTCTGGCGCGAATCTTGAAGGACAGGTGGCGCTGGTGACCGGCGCCAGCCGCGGCATCGGCCAGGCCATCGCGCTGGCGCTCGGCCAGGCCGGCGCGACCGTGATCGGCACCGCGACCAGCGAGAAGGGCGCGCAGGCGATCGGCGACTATCTCGCCGCCGCGAACGTCAAGGGCCGCGGCATGAAGCTCAATGTGACCGAGGCCGCCGACGTCGACGCCGTGATCGCGGCGATCGACAAGGATTTCGGCACCATCGGCATCCTCGTCAACAACGCCGGCATCACCCGCGACAACCTCCTCATGCGCATGAAGGACGAGGAGTGGGACGACATCATGGCGACCAACCTCACGTCCGTCTTCCGCCTGTCGCGCGCGGTGCTGCGCGCGATGATGAAGGCGCGCCAGGGCCGCATCATTTCCATCGCCTCGGTGGTCGGTGCGATGGGCAACGCCGGGCAGACCAACTACAGCGCGGCCAAGGCCGGCATCATGGGCTTCACCAAGTCGCTGGCGCGCGAAGTCGGCAGCCGCAACATCACCGTCAATTGCGTCGCGCCGGGCTTCATCGACACCGACATGACGCGCGCGCTGCCGGAGGCGCAGCGCCAGGCGCTGCTCGCGCACATCCCGCTCGGCCGCTTGGGCTCGGCGGACGATATCGCCCAGGCCGTGCTGTTCCTGGCGTCGCCCGCGGCGGGCTATGTTTCGGGCACCACGCTGCACGTCAACGGCGGCATGTACATGGCGTAATGCCCCCCGAGTTTTGGTAGAATTGCCGGGTTTTATTTTCAGCGGGCTTCAGTTTTGCTCAAGCCTTATTTCAAGAGAGGATCAGGAATGGATAACCAACAGCGTGTAATCAAGGTCGTCGCCGAGCAACTGGGCGTCAACGAAGCGGACATCAAAAACGAGTCTTCCTTCGTGGGCGACCTCGGCGCCGACTCGCTCGATACCGTCGAACTGGTGATGGCGCTGGAAGAGGAATTCGGCTGCGAAATCCCCGACGAGGACGCGGAGAAGATCACCACCGTCCAGCAGGCGATCGACTACGTCAACAGCCACTCGAGCTGATTTCCAGCCCCAGCAAGCAAAGGACTGAAGTTGTCCAAACGTCGCGTCGTCGTGACCGGCCTGGGGATCGTCTCCCCGGTCGGCAACACCATCCCCGAAGCGTGGGACAACCTGATTGCCGGCCGCACCGGCATTGCCCGTATCTCCCGCTTCGATCCTTCCCCCTTTGCCGCCCACATGGCCGGTGAAGTCAAGCATTTCGACGTCGAGCAGTACCTCAACCCGAAAGAAGCGCGCCGCATGGATACCTTCATCCAGTACGGCATGGCCGCCGGCATTCAGGCGATCCGCGATTCGGGCATCGAAGTCACCGAGGCCAATGCCGAGCGCATCGGCATCAACATCGGCTCCGGCATCGGCGGACTGCCGCTGATCGAGGAAACGCATTCGCTGATGCTCGAGTCCGGGCCGCGCAAGATCTCGCCCTTCTTCATCCCCGGTTCGATCATCAACATGATCTCGGGCAACCTTTCGATCCTGTACGGGATCAAGGGCCCCAACCTCGCGGTCGTCACCGCCTGCACCACCGGCCTGCATGCGGTCGGCCTGTCGGCGCGCATGATCGAATACGGCGATGCCGACGTGATGGTCGCCGGCGGCGCCGAATGCGCGGTGTCGCCGCTCGGTGTCGGCGGCTTTGCGGCCGCGCGCGCGCTGTCGACCCGCAACGACGACCCGGGCACCGCCAGCCGTCCGTGGGACAAGGACCGCGACGGCTTCGTGCTGGGCGAGGGCGCCGGCGTGCTGGTGCTCGAGGAATACGAGCACGCCCGTGCGCGCGGCGCGAAAATCTACGCCGAAGTGGCCGGTTTCGGCATGAGCGGCGACGCCTACCACATGACGGCGCCCTCCACCGACGGCCCGAAGCGCTCGATGCTGAACGCGCTGCGCGACGCCGGCCTGAATCCGGACCAGGTCCACTACATCAATGCCCATGGCACTTCGACGCCTCTCGGCGACAAGAACGAGACCGATGCGATCAAGCTCGCGCTCGGCGACGCCGCCTACAAGACCGTGGTCAACTCGACCAAGTCGATGACCGGCCACCTGCTGGGCGGTGCCGGCGGCATCGAGTCGGTGTTCACCGTGCTGGCGGTGCACCATCAGATCTCGCCGCCGACCATCAACATCTTCAATCAGGACCCGGAGTGTGATCTCGACTATTGCGCCAACACGGCGCGCGAGTTGAAGATCGACGCCGCGCTGAAGAACAATTTCGGGTTCGGCGGCACCAACGGCTCGCTGGTTTTCAAGCGCGTTTGACCCCCCTTGCGGATCGCCTGAACGCTCCTGTCCTCCGGGAATGGCCGCTGACCCGGCGGCCTGACCTGGAGCGGCTGCAGGCGGCGCATCCGCAGCGTTACCCCGGACTGTTCTGCGGCAGCGGCGACGCCGGCTGGGATATTCTGTTCGCCTTTCCGCAGGACAGCGTTTGCTTCGACGGCAACGACGCGCTGACGCGCCTGCAGGCGCACCCCGCGATGCAGTTGCAGCCCGCGTCCGCCTCCGCCGCCGGCCTGCCTTTCAGCGGCGGCTGGCTGTGCGCCTTGTCCTATGAGCTGGGCGGCCTGTTCGAACCCAGCGTGGGCGCAGCGCCGGATCCCGACGCTTTCCCGCTTGCCTGGCTGATGCGCATTCCCGCAGCGATCCTCTACGACCGCGCGCGCCAGCGCTGCGTGCTGGTCGCCGAGGCGGACCAGGCGGCGCTCATCGACGCGCTGCAGCACGACCTCGCCGCGGCGTGCCCGTCCTTGCCCCCCTTGCCCGGCGTGGTGGTCCTGAAGGAAGACGATCCCGCGGCCTTTCTCCGGGGCGTCGCGCGCATCCAGGATTACATCCGTGCGGGCGACGTGTTCCAGGTCAACCTGTCGCGCGGCTGGCAGGCCGAATTTTCCGGGGCGGTCGAAGCCGCCGCGCTGTTCGATCGCCTGATGCAGAAGAACCCCGCACCGTTTTCCGCGCTGGTCGAGATGGGCGACTGGGCGATCGTGAGTTCGTCGCCGGAACGGCTGGTGCGCCTGAACCGCGACGGCACGCTCGAGACGCGGCCGATCGCCGGCACCCATCCGCGCAGCGAGGACCCGGCCGAAGACGCCGCGCTGCGCGCGCGCCTCGAGGCGCACCCCAAGGAGCGCGCCGAGCACGTCATGCTGGTCGACCTCGAGCGCAACGACCTCGGCCGCGTATGCGAACCCGGCAGCGTCGAGGTCGCGGCCCTGATGGAGATCGCCAGCTACCGCCACGTGCACCACATCGAGTCCACCGTGCGCGGCCGCCTGCGCGCCGGCATGCGCGTGTTCGACGTGCTGCGCGCGGTGTTTCCCGGCGGCACCATCACCGGCTGCCCCAAGGTGCGCACCATGCAGATCATCCGCGAGCTCGAGCAGACGCCGCGCCGCAGCTACACCGGCAGCGTCGGCTACATCAACCGCGACGGCAGCTTCGACTTCAACATTCTCATCCGCAGCTTCCTGCTGCGCGGCAACGCGCTGAGCTTTCGCGCCGGCGCCGGCATCGTCGCCGATTCCATCGCCGCGCGCGAACTCGACGAAACCCGCGCCAAGGCGCGTGGTCTGTTGCGGGCACTTGAACCGTGATCCTCGTCGACGGCCAGCCCGCAGAATCTGTCGACGCGCGCGACCGCGGGCTCGCCTACGGCGACGGCGTGTTCCGCACGCTGCGTGTGCAGGCCGGCGCGCCGCTGTGGTGGACGGACCACTACGCCAGGCTGGCGGCCGACTGCACGGCGCTGATGCTGGCCTGCCCCGACGAAGCTGCTTTGCGCGCCGAGGTCTGCCGGGTGGCCGCGGCCGGGGAAGGCGTCGCCAAGATCGTGATCACGCGAGGCGCCGGCGCGCGCGGCTACGCGCCGCAGCCGGGCGCGGACACCACCCGCATCGTGCTGGCCTCGCCCCTGCCGCCGCATGCCCTGCCGGACGCGCCGACCGAGGTGCGCGCACGCTGGTGCAGCCTGCAACTGGCGCGCCAGCCGCGGCTCGCCGGCGTCAAGCATCTCAACCGCCTGGAACAAGTGCTGGCGCGCGCCGAGTGGGACGACCCGGACATTTTCGAGGGCCTGTTGTGCGACGACAGCGGCGCGGTGATCGGCGGCGTGATGAGCAACCTGTTCGTGGCGAAGGACGGCGAACTGTTCACGCCGGACCTGGGCGCGTGCGGCGTCGCCGGGGTGGCGCGGCAGCGCCTGCTGCGCGGCGTGGGCGAGACCGGTGGGGCGGTGCATGTCACCCGGCTGGCGCGGGACGCTATACTCGACGCCGACGAAGTGATGCTGTGCAACAGCCTGATCGGCGTGCGTCGCGTCGCGGTGCTGGACGGCCGCACCTGGTCGCCGGCCGGCTGGACCCCACGATTGAATCGCCTTCTGTATGAACTGGATTAAAAAAATCTTGCTGCTGGCGGTGCTCGCCATGCTCGTGCTGGCCGGCACCGTAGCCTGGTACGCCCAGCGTCCGCTCGCGATCGAGTCCCTGCCCAAGACCGTCAGCGTCGCGCCCGGCATGCATCTGAAGCGCCTCGCCGCGATGCTCGAGCGCGAAGGCGTGATCGGCAACGCGCAGGCCTTCTGGCTGCTCGGGCGCGTGCTCGGCAAGGGGCATGTGCTGCGCGCCGGCACCTACACGATCGACGCGCCGATCACGCCGCTGGCGCTGCTCGACAAGTTCGAGCGCGGCGAGGTCACGCTCGCGGCGGTGCAGTTCATCGAAGGCTGGAACTGGCGCGAGGTGCGCGCCGCGCTCGCCGCGCAGCCGCTCCTGAAGCAGGACAGCGCCGGCATGACAGACGCCGAGGTGCTGCAGGCGATCGGTGCCACGGAATCCCATCCGGAAGGTCTGCTGTTCCCCGACACCTATCTGTTCGCGCCGCACGCGTCCGACCTGCAGGTGCTGCGCCGCGCCTACCGCCTGCAGCAGGAGAAGCTCGCCGCCGCGTGGGAAACGCGCGCGCCGAACCTGCCGTACAGGACGCCGTACGAGGCGCTGGTGATGGCGTCGATCGTCGAGAAGGAAACCGGCGCCGCGTTCGAGCGGCCGGAAATCGCCGGCGTCTTCGTCAACCGGCTGCGGAAGGGCATGCGCCTGCAGACCGACCCCACGGTGATCTACGGCCTCGGCGCGCGTTTCGACGGCAATCTGCGCAAGGTCGATCTGCAGACCGATACGCCGTACAACACCTACACGCGCGGCGGCCTGCCGCCGACCCCGATCGCGATGCCGAGCGAGGCGGCGATCCAGGCGGCGTTGAATCCGGCGAAAACGCGCGCGCTCTATTTCGTGTCGCGCAACGACGGCACCCACGTGTTTTCCGCCACCCTCGATGCGCACAACCGCGCCGTCAACGCATACCAGCGCAGACGATGAACCCCGGCAAATTCATCACCCTCGAAGGCGTCGACGGCGCCGGCAAGAGCACCCACCTGGCCTTCGTCGCCGACTGGCTGCGCGCGCAGGGCAGGGAGGTGCTCGTCACCCGCGAGCCGGGCGGCACGCCGCTGGGCGAGACGCTGCGCGAGCTGCTGCTGCACCAGGCCATGGACGCCGACACCGAGCTGCTGCTGATGTTCGCCGCGCGCCAGCAGCATCTGGCCGAGCTGATCCGGCCGGCGCTCGCGCGCGGCGCCTGGGTCGTGTCCGACCGCTTCACCGACGCCAGCTACGCCTACCAGTGCGGCGGCCGCGGCATTGCGGCCGAGCGCATCGCCGCGCTCGAAACCTGGGTGCAGCGCGGCTTCACGCCCGATTTGACCCTGCTGTTCGACGTGCCGCCCGAAGTCGCCGAAGCGCGCCGCGCGGCGGTACGCGCCGCCGACCGCTTCGAGCGCGAGGCCGGCAGCTTCTTCGCCCGCGTGCGCAACGCCTACCTCGATCGCGCGCGCGCCGAGCCGGGACGCGTGCGCGTGCTCGACGCGCGCCAGAGCATCGCGGCGCTGCAGGCGGAAATCCGCACCCTGCTGGAAGGGCTCGCGTGAGCGCAGCCTACCCCTGGCTCGACGCATCCTGGCGGCGCCTGCTTGCCCGCCGCGCGCGGCCCGCGCAGGCGCTGCTGCTGGCGGGGCCGCGCGGGGTGGGCAAGGGCGAACTCGCGCGCGCCTGGGCGCAGGCCCTGCTGTGCGAGGCGCCGGTGACCGACGGCGCCTGCGGCGCCTGCCCGGCCTGCCACTGGTTCGAAACCGGCGGCCATCCCGATTTCCTCCACGTCACCCTGCAGGAAAAGACCACCAAGGAAGGCGAAACCCGCATGGCGACGGCGATCGAGGTCGACCAGGCGCGCGCGGCGGTCGATTTCGTCCAGCTCTCGACCTACCGCGCGGGCCACCGGGTGGTGCTGGTCGACCCGGCCGACAGTCTCAACCTCGCCGCCGCCAACGCCCTGTTAAAGGTGCTCGAGGAACCGCCGTTAAATACGGTGTTCGTGCTGGTGTCGGACCAGCCGCGACGGCTGCTGCCGACCATCCGCAGCCGCTGCACCCGGATCGACATCGGCCTGCCGCCGGCCGCCGAGGCAGCCGACTGGCTCGCCGAACAGGGCATCGACGACGTCGACACCCTGCTCGCCTTGTCCGGCGGCGCGCCGCTCGACGCGCTGCAATGGGCCGAAGGCGACGACCTGGACGTGCGCCGGAGCGTGCTGGAAAGCCTGGCGCAACCCGCGCGGCTCGACCCGGTGACCCAGGGCGAACGCTGGAAGGGCGTCAGTCCGGTCACCTGGCACAATGTGGCGAGCAAATGGCTGGGCGACCTGCTGGCGGTGCGGCTCCGGGGCTCGGCGCAGTTCAACCGCGATTTTGCCGGCGTGCTGGCAAAGCTGGGCCCCCAGGCGAGCCTGACCAGGCTCCTGGCGTTGGCGCGCGCGCAGGCGAACGAAGGACGCACGCTGGCGCATCCGCTCAACCGGGCGTTGCAGTTGCAGGCCTGGCTGGTGCGCTACCGGCAGGTATTTGAGGAAGAGAAACGATCATGAATGCTGCAGTCAACGATCCCGCAGGCCAGGTCCGCCCCGGCGTGCTCTCGCTGTCGATCAAGGAGAAGTCGGCCCTGTTCGCGGCCTACATGCCTTTCATCCGCGGCGGCGGCCTCTTCATTCCCACCAGCAAGCAGTACAAGATGGGCGAGGAAGTCTTCATGTTGCTCACCCTGATGGACGACCCCGCCAAGCTGCTGGTGTCCGGCAAGGTCGTGTGGCAGACGCCCGCCGGGGCGCACGGCGGGCGCACCCAGGGCGTGGGCGTGCAATTCCTCAACAACGAAAGCGGCAAGGCCGCGCACAACAAGATTGAAGGTTTGCTCGGCGGTTCGCTAAAATCGGTACGACCCACCCACACCATGTAGGACGGGTGCAAGATTCAAGTTTCAGGATACAAGATACTTGAAGGCGCGAAGCGCCGCGCTTGCGCCTTGCCGCTTGCACCTGACCCATGTTCGTCGACTCCCACTGCCACATCAATTTCCCCGAGCTTGCCGAGAAGCTGCCCGAAATCCTCGGGCACATGGCCGAGAATCGGGTCAGCCACGCGCTGTGCATCGGCGTCGAGCTGGAAAAGTTTCCCGAGATCCGCGCGCTTGCCGAGGCGCATCCCAACGTCTACGCCTCGGTCGGCGTGCACCCCGACCACGAGGACTGCACCGAGCCGACGGTGGAGGAACTGGTGAAGCTGGCCGCCCACCCGAAGGTGGTCGCGATCGGCGAAACCGGACTCGATTATTTTCGCCTGACCGGCGACCTCGAATGGCAGCGCGAGCGCTTCCGCACCCACATCCGCGCCGCGCGCGAATGCAGCAAACCGCTGGTGATCCATACCCGCGCCGCGGCCGACGACACCCTGCGCATCATGCGCGAGGAACACGCCGGCGAGGCGGGCGGGGTGATGCACTGCTTCACCGAGAGTCTCGACGTCGCCGAGGCGGCGATCGACCTGGGTTTCTACATTTCGTTTTCCGGCATCGTCACCTTCAAGAACGCCGCGTCGCTGCGTGAGGTGGCGGCGGCGATTCCGCTCGAGCGCATGCTGATCGAGACCGATTCGCCGTATCTCGCGCCGGTGCCGCACCGCGGCCAGACCAACGAGCCGGGCTTCGTGAAGCATGTGGCCGAGGAAATCGCCCGGGTGCGCGGGATAGCGCCGGAGGCGGTGGGCGAAGCCACCACGGACAATTTTTTCAGGCTGTTTGCTGCGGCCCGGCCTTAGGCGCCGCTGCCGCGCAGCCTGTTCTGCGCCGCCGCGTAGGCGGCGAGTTCTTCAGGCCGGTGCAGGTGATAGCCCTGCCCGTATTCCACGCCGATTTCCCGCAAGGCCTGCAGCGTCGCCTCGTCCTCGATGAATTCGGCGACGCAGCCGATCTTCAGCGTCCTCGCGATCTGGGTGATGGCAACCACGATGGAGTGGTCGTGCGCGTCGTGGATCATGTTGCGCACGAAGCTGCCGTCGATTTTCAGATAATCGACCGGCAGCATCTTCAGATAGCCGAACGAACTCAGGCCGCTGCCGAAGTCGTCGAGCGAGAACTGGCAGCCCAGCTTCTTCAGTTCGGCCATGAAGCGGCCGGCGTGCGAAACGTTGCGGATTGCCGCCGTCTCGGTGACCTCGAAGGTGATCAGGCCCGGCCGCACGCCGCTGCGCAGGATTTCGCGCCGCACGAAATCGAGCAGGTCTTCCTGTCCCAGCGATTGCCCGGACAGGTTGATGGCATAGCTCGCCATGCCGAGCTCGCTGCCATGACGGGCGATCAGTTCCAGCGCATGACGGATCACCCAGCGGTCGATCTCGGGCATGTGGCGGAAGCGCTCGGCGGCCGGAATCAGCCGGCCCGGCAAAATCAGGGTGCCGTCGTCGTCGAGCATGCGCACCAGCAGTTCGCAGCGCGGCGGCTGGCCGGCGGCGGTGTCGAGCGGCATCACCCGCTGGAAGTGCAGCACGAAGCGGTCGTTCTCGATGGCATGGGGGATGCGGACCGACCACTGCATTTCAAGTTGTCTGCGCGCCTGCTCGACGTCGTCGAGATTCGACACGTGAATCTGGTTGCGCCCCTTGTCCTTGGCGACGAAGCAGGCGATGTCGGCATTGCTGAATACTTCGGCCACGCTGGCGGTGTCGGCGCGGATCTGCACCACGCCGATGCTGATGCCGACTTCGAAGGTCTTGCCCTCCCACAGGAAGCGATAGTCGCGGACGCGATTGCGGATGTCCTCGGCCAGCGCACGCGCTTCGGCAAGCGGCACGTTGCGCAGCAGGATGCCGAATTCGTCGCCGCCGAGACGGGCGAGGGTGTCGAGGTCGCGCACGCGATGACGCATCATGGCCGCAAGCTCGATCAGCAATTCGTCGCCGGCGGCGTGGCCGCAGGTGTCGTTGACCACCTTGAACTGGTCCAGGTCCATGTAGCAGAACGCGTGGTCGGTCTGGTGCTGCCGGGCGCCTTCCAGGACATCTCCGACCTGGCGTTCGAATTCGCGGCGGTTGATGAGACCGGTGAGCGCATCGTGAGTGGCCTGGTAAGCCAGCCTGCGCGACGCCTCGCGCGCTTCGGTCACGTCGTGGAACACCAGCACCGCGCCGACGGTCTGGCCGTCCTTGCCGCGGATCGGCGACGCGGTTTCCTCGACCGCGAAGACACGATCGCCGGGTCCGACCAGTTGGGCGCGATTGATGCCGCTTACCACGGCGTCTTCGGCGAGGCACAGCCGCAGGGGATTGGCGAGCGGGCTGCCGGTGGCATCGTCCTGCACCCGGTAGACGGTCTCGATCGGCTTGCCGATAGACTCGGCGAGCGGGCTACCGGTCAGGGCTTCCGCGACCGGGTTCAGGTAGCCGACCCGACCCTGCGTATCGGTCGTGATGACGCCGTCGCCGATGGAATGCAGGGTGACTTCGGCGCGTTCCTTCTCCTCGTGCAGCGCCTGCTCGGACTGGCGCAGCGCATCGATGCGGGTGCGGATCGCGTCGGTCATGGCATTGAAGTTCTGGCCGAGCAGGCCGATCTCGTCGCGACTGCCGACCGGGATGCGCAGGTCGTAATCGCCCGCGCTGATCTTGCGGGTGGCCTGCAGCAGCGACTGGATGTGGCGGGTCAGCAGATAGCCGGCGATGCCGAGCGCGATGAGGGTAAAAAGGATTTCGACGGCGGCGATGAGGAGGCTCTGGCGCAGGATGGCTTCGCGCGAGGCGACGTAGGAGGCGAGCGACAGGCCGTACTGCGCATAGCCGATGGTTTCGCCGCCGAGCGTGATTGGAATCGCGGTGTCGTAGACGAGATCGGACAGGCTGCTCTGGATGCTGCCGTCGATGCGTGGCGGGTCATTCGGCTCGATCTTGCCGGCATGGGCGTAGACCTGCCGCTTGTCGTCGAGGACGACGATGTAGTCGAGCTCGGTGGCCTCACTATGGACAAGTTGCTGCAGGATTTCCTGGACCGAAGTGTGATCGCGCTCGAACAGGCGTGCGCCTACGGACGCATTGAGCAGCGGACTGACGGTTTGCAGCCGCGCCTCGGTCTGGTCCTCCATGGCCTCGGTCATCAGGCGCAGGCCGTTGGCAATCAAGAGCCCCAGCATCGTCACCTCGATGACGATGCTGACGACGATCAGCCGGGTGCGGATGGAATGGACGAAGGGGGTCTTGCTCTCACTCACGGGCTGGCCGGTTTCAACAAAATTTTTGTATAGGGATCAAGCTTCTCCATGACGGTATTTTCAATTTTGATGAACTGTTTATAACCCGTTGTTTCGAAGTAACGCTTGCCGTCCGCAACATTATGATAATCAAGCAATAACGCTTGGATTTTATTGATGTCTTTTGTGGAAAGACGTTTGTTGGCCATCACCATGAACCCTGGGGCTTCTTCAGTCAGACCAATAACCCGCATTTGATCTTTTTGCTCTTGTCCGAGAACCTGCCAGAGCAGCATTCCCGTAACCGATGCATCAGCCTCACCCCGCAGGGGCGCGTACATGGAATTGTTATGGGTGCGCGTTTCGATGATCGTCACCGACTCACCGGGTACCAAACCTTCTTCCCTGATTAAATTTTCCGCCATTTGATAAAGGAGGGATATGGGCTGCGCAATCATGATGGTTTTTCCTCGCAGATCTTCGATCTTCTGAATATCCGAATCCCTGCGGGTGAGGAAAATAGCCTGGATATTATGGCCGGTCTGAGCCAGTCGCTTGTGACCATCATGGGTTTCTGCAAAACGGCCCAGGTTGGGTGCCGTAATGAAGATGTCGTACTGGCCTTGACGGGTTCGCTCAAAAAAACTGTTGAAATCGGGCGCGGTGACAAGTGTTACGGGACGCTTCAGGTTTTTGGCTAGATAGTCTTTGAGCGGGGTGTGGAACTGCGCGAGCTGCACCGGCGTGACGTAGGGAAACACGCCGAGAACGAGCGGCGCCGGTTCGCCGGCGCGGGCGTGGGGGGTGAGCGCGAGCCCGAAGGCCAGCAACAGCATACCTGTCCAGCGTGTCATGTCTGCCTCCCGGAATCGTTCGGACGTGCGGGGCCGGCACGCCACGGTTGATGCCACTCCCGTTCAAGTTTCTTGCGCCCTGAAATATAAGCGCATTACGGCGTGCGGCCTAGGATCCTTTAATGCCAGTAATGCCAGCCGCGGGTGCGGCCAGCCGTACCAGAACGTGCGAGGCGGCGCGCAGGCCGAAGCTTGCGGTGACGCCCACCGACGAGCCGAAGCCGGCGCAGTTGAGGCCGTGCACGGCGGCGTCATCCGGGCGCTCGTCGCAGACCGCGCCTTCGGCGTCCGGGTATTTGAGCGGCTCGGTCGAGTACACGCAGTCGACGCCGAGTTTTTTGCCGCCCGCGGGGTAGCCGTGTTCCCGGCGCAGGCGGGTGCGCACCTTGGCGAGCAGGGGGTCGTCGGTGGTGCAGGCAAGATCGGCCATCTGGATGCGGCCGGGGTCGGTCTGGCCGCCGGCGGCGCCGAGGCAGACGAGTCCCAGCCTGCGGCGGCGGCAGTGGACGATGAGCGCGACCTTGGCGCGCGCGTTGTCGATGGCGTCGACGACGTAGTCGAAGTCGTCCGCCAGCAGGTCGGCGACGTTCTCCGGCGTGACGAACTCTTCTACGCCCGTCACCCGGCACAGCGGGTTGATGGCGGCGATGCGCGCGCTCATGGCCTGGCACTTCGACTGCCCGAGCGTGGGCGTCAGCGCATGCACCTGGCGGTTGACGTTGGATTCGGCGAGATGGTCGGGGTCGATCAGGGTGAGGCGGCCGACGGCCGAGCGCGCCAGGGCTTCGGCGGCCCAGGCGCCGACGCCGCCGATGCCGACGACGCAGACGTGGGCGGCGCGGAAGCGCTCGAAGGCCGCGCTGCCGTAGAGGCGGCGCACGCCGCCGAAGCGCCGTTCGAAATCGATGTCGTGTTCGTCGTGGAAAAGCCCGGTCATGGAGCGAGGCGGGCAGGGCGCGGCAGGGCGGACATGGGGCGCATGATACCGCGGGCGGCAGACAAAGCCGGCATGAAAACGGCGAACCCGGGAGCCGGATTCGCCGTTTGGCAGGATCCAGCCGGCAGGGCTTACAGGCCGGCGGTTTCCAGCTCGAACTGCACGGCCTGGATGCCGGCCTTGGCGCAGGCTTCGTCCTGCGCGCCGGTGGCGGCGCCCGAGACGCCGACCGCGCCGATGATGTTGCCGGCTGCCTCGATCGGCAGGCCGCCCGCCGAGAACACCAGGCCCTGCACCTTGCCCACCGAGAAGGGCTGGGTGAAGCGGTTTTCCATGCTCGAGGTCGCCGCGTTGAAGTTCACCGCGGTGTAGGCCTTCTGCCGGCTCACCTCCAGCGTGACCGGCGGCGCCAGCGTGTCGCGCATCACCACCATGGCTTCGCCGCCGCGGTCGACCACGGTCACGCCGATCTGGATACCTTGCTTGCGGCAGGCGTCGAGCGTGGCGCGGGCGATTTTTTCCGAGGCTTCGACGGTGAGACGGGGAATCTTGACGATCACCGGCACGTCGGCGAGGGCGGGCAGGGCGGGAACAGCCAGGACAGCGGCGAGGCTGGCCGCGATCAGGGTCGGTGTGCGCATGTATTCCTCCATCGGTGGGGGCGAATCATGCCGGTCCGGTTGGCCGGCGTATCCTGCTTGCTGCATGGCAGGCGTCAGACTGCACGAACTGCGCAGTCTACTGCCCGAAAAACGATTTGACCTTGTCCATGAAGGACTGCGCACGCGGATTATTGTTCCGTCCCGGGCTCAGCGATTCGAATTCCCGCAGCAGTTCGCGCTGGCGCTCGGAGAGGTTCACCGGCGTCTCGATCTGCATGTGGCAGAGCAGATCACCCGGCGCGTGGCTGCGCACGCCCTTGATGCCCTTGCCGCGCAGGCGGAACACCTTGCCGGTCTGCGTCTCGGGCGGGATCTTGATCTTGGCGTGGCCCTCCAGCGTGGGGATCTCGACTTCGCCGCCGAGCGCCGCGGTGGCGAAGCTGATCGGCATTTCGCAATGCAGGTCGTCGCCGTCGCGCTTGAAGACGGGGTGCTCCTTGAGGTGGATCACCACGTAGAGGTCGCCCGCCGGACCGCCGTTGACGCCGGCCTCGCCCTCGCCGCCGAGGCGGATGCGGTCGCCGCTGTCGACGCCGGCGGGAATCTTCACCGACAGGGTCTTGTGCTTCTTCACCCGCCCTTCGCCGTGGCAGGCGGTGCAGGGGTCGGACACCATCTTGCCGGTGCCGCCGCAGCGCGGGCAGGTCTGCTGCACCGAGAAAAAGCCCTGCTGGATGCGCACCTGACCGTGGCCGCCGCAGGTGGTGCAGGTGGTGGGCTGGGTGCCGGGCTTGGCGCCGCTGCCGTGGCAGACGCCGCATTCCTCCAGGGTGGGGATGCGGATCTTGGTCTCGGTGCCGCGCGCGGCTTCCTCCAGCCCGATTTCCAGGTTGTAGCGCAGGTCGGCGCCGCGGTAGACGCGGTCGCGGCGGCTGCCGCCCCCGCCGCCGAAGATGTCGCCGAAGATGTCCGAGAAAGCGTCGGAAAATCCGCTGGCCCCGCCGTAGCCGCCGCCCATGCCGGCCTGGCCGTCGACCCCGGCGTGGCCGAACTGGTCGTAGGCCGCGCGCTTGTCGGCGTCGGACAGCACTTCGTAGGCCTGCTTGGCTTCCTTGAATTTCTCCTCCGCGCCCTTGTCGTCCGGGTTGCGGTCAGGATGGTGCTTCATGGCCAGCTTGCGGTAGGCCTTCTTGATGTCTTCGTCCGAGGCGTTCTTGGCGACGCCGAGGACTTCGTAGTAGTCGCGTTTGCTCATTGTGAGTAGGGGCTAGGGTTTAGGATCTAGGGGCTAGGGGACGAGGGGCCGGGGGAAAAAGGAAAGGCCGCGCGCAGCGCGACCTCCCCTAGATCCTAGCCCCTAATTCCTAATCCCTACTTGTCCTTCACCTCTTCAAACTCCGCATCCACCACGTTGTCGTCGGCCGCCCTGCTGCCGGCACCCGCCGCGCCCGCACCGGCACCCGGCTGCGCCTGGGCCTGCTCGGTCTTGTACATCTCCTCGGCGAGCTTGTGGCTGGCGGTGGCGAGCGCATTGGTCTTGGCTTCGATGGTGTCCTTGTCGCCTTCGCGCACGGCGTCCTCGCATTCCTTCAGCGCGGCCTCGATCGCGGCCTTCTCGTCGGACGAGACCTTGTCGCCGTATTCGGCGAGCGACTTCTTCACCGAGTGGATCATGCCGTCGGCGGCGTTGCGCGCGGTCGCGAGTTCCACCGCCTTGTGGTCCTCGGCGGCGTTGGCTTCGGCGTCCTTCACCATGCGCTGGATTTCCGCTTCGCTCAAGCCAGAAGACGCCTGGATCTTGATCTTGTTCTCCTTGCCGGTGGCCTTGTCCTTGGCCGACACGTGCAGGATGCCGTTGGCGTCGATGTCGAACGTGACCTCGATCTGCGGCATGCCGCGCGGCGCCGGCGGAATGTCGGACAGGTTGAACTGGCCGAGGCTCTTGTTGCCCGAAGCGATTTCGCGCTCGCCCTGCAGCACGTGCACCGTCACCGCGCTCTGGTTGTCGTCGGCGGTGGAGAACACCTGCGAGGCCTTGGTCGGGATCGTGGTGTTCTTCGGGATCAGCTTGGTCATCACGCCGCCCAGGGTTTCGATGCCCAGGCTCAAGGGCGTCACGTCGAGCAGCAGTACGTCCTTCACCTCGCCCTGCAGCACGCCGCCCTGGATTGCGGCGCCGACGGCCACGGCTTCGTCCGGGTTGACGTCGCGGCGCGGGTCCTTGCCGAAGAAGTCCTTCACCGCGTCCATCACCTTGGGCATGCGGGTCTGGCCGCCGACCAGGATGACGTCGTCGATCTGCGAGGTGGTCAGCCCGGCGTCCTTCAGCGCCATCTTGCACGGGTCGATGGTGCGGGTGATCAGGTCTTCCACCAGCGCCTCGAATTTGGCGCGGGTGATCTTCACCGCGAGGTGCTTGGGACCGGAGGCGTCGGCGGTGATGTAGGGCAGGTTGACTTCGGTCTGCTGCGACGAGGACAGCTCGATCTTGGCCTTTTCGGCGGCTTCCTTCAGGCGCTGCAGCGCGAGCACGTCTTTTTTCAGGTCGACGCCCGCATCCTTCTTGAACTCTTCGGCGATGTAGTCGATCAGGCGCTGGTCGAAGTCCTCGCCGCCGAGGAAGGTGTCGCCGTTGGTGGAGAGCACTTCGAACTGGTGCTCGCCGTCCATTTCGGCGATCTCGATGATGGAGATATCGAAGGTGCCGCCGCCGAGGTCGTACACCGCGATCTTGCGGTCGCCTTCCTTCTTGTCCATGCCGAAGGCGAGCGCGGCCGCCGTCGGCTCGTTGATGATGCGCTTGACGTCGAGGCCGGCGATGCGGCCGGCGTCCTTGGTCGCCTGGCGCTGGCTGTCGTTGAAGTAGGCCGGCACCGTGATGACGGCTTCGGTGACTTCCTCGCCGAGGTAGTCCTCGGCGGTTTTCTTCATCTTGCGCAGGGTCTCGGCCGACACCTGCTGCGCGGCCATTTTCTTGTCGCGCACTTCGACCCAGGCGTCGCCGTTGTCGGCCTTGACGATCTTGTAGGGCATGAGCCCGATGTCCTTCTGCACTTCCTTCTCTTCGAACCGCCGACCAATGAGCCGCTTGACCGCGAACAGGGTGTTCTTCGGGTTGGTGACCGCCTGGCGCTTGGCCGGCGCGCCGACCAGGATCTCGCCGTCTTCGGTGTAGGCCACGATGGACGGCGTGGTGCGCGCGCCCTCGGCGTTCTCGATGACTTTGGGGGTGCCGTTTTCCATCACCGCCACGCAGGAGTTGGTGGTGCCGAGGTCAATGCCGATGATGCGTCCCATGATGTGTTCCTTCTGCAAAAGTTTGAATTGAATCGAATATGGGGTGGGGGCAGGCTATTTCAAGCGCGCCCGCAGGGTCTTCCGCGACTCAGCCGCCGGGGCCCTTGGACACCATCACCAGCGCCGGCCGCAGCGTGCGGTCGTGCAGGCGATAGCCCTTCTGCAAGACCGTGACCACGGTGTTGGCCGGCTCGTCGGAGTCGACCATCTGGATCGCCTGGTGCTGGTGCGGGTCGAATTTCTCGCCCAGCGGGGCGATGTCGACGAGGCTGAACTTGCCGAAGGCGGCGGAGAGCTGCTTCAGGGTCAGCTCGACGCCGTCCTTCATGTTCTCGACGCTGGGCGACTCGGCGGCCAGCGCAGCCTCCAGGCTGTCCTTCACCGCCAGCAGCTCGCCGGCGAAGCTTTCCACCGCGAACTTGCGTGCGCGGTCGACGTCTTCCGCCGCGCGGCGGCGCATGTTCTCGGTTTCCGCCTTGGCGCGCAGCCAGGCGTCGTGGTGTTCGGCGGCCTGGAGTTCGGCTGTTTTCAGCAGTTCTTCCAGGCTGGGCATGGTTTCCTTTTCGTGGGGGGTGCCGGCCGCTTGCGTGTCGGTCTTGAGTTCGTCCTGCATGGGGTCTCCCGATTGGTTCCGAATGGGGAATGGGGGCAGAAACCGGAGATTCAAGAGGCGAAGATCAATTTTCCTTGCAGCCGGCGATGGCCGTCGTGCCGTGGTTTGCCCGGCGCGGGGGCTTCCGGTATGATGCGCGGCTTCCCGGAGAGGTGGATGAGTGGTTTAAGTCGCACGCCTGGAAAGCGTGTTTAGGGTAATACCCTAACGCGGGTTCGAATCCCGCCCTCTCCGCCACACACGTCGACCACGCCCGAGCATGCCGAAACACGCCTACCACGGCAGGCTTTCCGTGGTCGTACCCGTCAAGAACGAGCAGGACAACGTCGAGCCCCTGGTGCGAGAAATCGCCGCCGCGCTCGCCGGCAAGGCCGAGTTCGAAATCCTCTACGTCAACGACGGCAGCACCGACGCCACCCAGGCGCGGCTCGACGCCTTGAAGACTGAATTCCCAATGCTGCGGGTGATCCGCCACTGCGCATCGTGCGGGCAGAGCCGCGCGGTGACGACCGGCGTGAGGGCGGCCCGCTTTGAATGGATCGCCACGCTCGACGGCGACGGCCAGAACGATCCCGCCGACATTCCGGCGCTGCTGGAAAAGCTTGCCGACCCGGCGCAGCCGGCGAACCTGGAACTGCTGGCAGGCTGGCGTTCCAAGCGCAACGACACCTTCGTCCGCCGCCTGTCTTCGAAGATCGCCAACGGCGTGCGTTCGCGCATGCTGCGCGACAACACGCCCGACACCGGCTGCGGCCTCAAGCTCTTCGCCCGCGAGACCTTTCTTGCGCTGCCGAACTTCGACCACATGCACCGCTTCCTGCCGGCGCTGGTGATGCGCAACGGCGGCACGGTACTGTCGGTGCCGGTGCACCATCGGGCGCGCGAGCGCGGCATGTCCAAGTACGGCGTGCACAACCGCCTGTGGGTCGGCATCGTCGACCTGTTCGGCGTCGCGTGGCTGCAGCGTCGGGTGCGCCTGCCGGCGATCGATCCGGATTCCGATCTCTGATGCGCGCCCGCATCATCCTCAAGGGCCTGGCACTGATCGCGAGCCTCGCGCTGCTGGGCTATCTCTTCAACGCCAGCGACCTCGGCAGCAGCGTCAACGAGGCCTGGATCGACGCTCGCGTGCGCGGCCACGGTGCCAACGGCGCGCTGCTGTTCCTGCTGATGGGCGGGCTTTTCACCGCGCTCGGTCTGCCGCGCCAGATCATCGCCTTCCTCGGCGGCTACGCGTTCAACATCGCGCTCGGCACGCTGCTCGGGGCGCTCGCGGCCCTGGTCGGCTGCATGCTCGCCTTCGCCTACGCACGCTTCTTCGGCAGGGGCCTGCTGCGCGCGCGGTTGGGCGAGCGCGTGGCGCGCTTCGACCGCTTCGTGCACGGCCATCCGATTTCGATGACGGTGCTGATCCGCCTCTTGCCGGTCGGCAGCAACCTGGCCACCAATCTTGCGGCGGGCATTTCCAGCATCCGCGGGCGGCATTTCTTCGCCGGGACCTTCGTCGGCTACCTGCCGCAGACCTTGGTGTTCGCGCTGGTCGGCAGCGGCGTTCACCTGGCGCCGGCGCTGAAACTCTCGGTCGCCGTCGGCCTCTTCATCGTGTCGGGCGTGCTGGGCGTGTGGCTGTACCGCCGCTTCCGTCACGGCGAGAGCCTGGGTGCACGCATCGACGCCGAAATCGACGACCGGGAGGACAAACTTCATGGCATGGCCGGGCGAAACTGATTCCACCGGGCGCGGCAACCTGCTGCTGAGCCTGCTGCTGTTGGCGGTGCTCACCGCGGTGTCACTGCTCACCCGCCCACTCACCCCCATCGACGAGACGCGCTATGTCAGCGCCGCCTGGGAGATGTGGTTGCGCGGCGATTTTCTCGTACCCTACAAGAACGGCGTGCCCTACGACCACAAGCCGCCGCTCCTGTTCTGGATGATCCATGCCGGCTGGGCGCTGTTCGGGGTCAACGACTGGTGGCCGCGCCTGGTGTCGCCGCTGTTTTCCGCTGCCGGACTGCTGCTGACCTGGGCGCTCGGTCGCCGCCTGTGGCCGCAGCACGCGGGGACCGGCGGCGAGGCGGCGCTGCTGCTCGCGGGTACGCTGCTGTGGGTGCTGTTCTCGACCGCGGTCATGTTCGACGTGCTGCTGGCGTTCTGGGTACTGGTCGGCATGCACGGCATCCTCTCCGCCGCCGAAGGCAAGCGCCGCGGTTTCGTGCTGCTGGGCGCAGCCATCGGCCTCGGCGTGCTGACCAAGGGCCCGGTGATCCTGCTCAACCTGCTGCCGATCACGGTGCTGGCGCCGTGGTGGCATCCAGGCATCAAGTGGGGGCGCTGGTTCGGCGGCGTGTCGCTGGCGGTTCTGCTCGGTGCGGCCATCGCGTTGGCGTGGGCGATCCCGGCGGGCAACGCCGGCGGCGAGGCCTACCGCAACGCCATCTTCTGGGGGCAGACCGCCGACCGCATGGTCGAGTCCTTCGCGCACCGGCGGCCGTTCTGGTGGTATCTGCCGCTGTTGCCGCTGCTGCTGTTCCCCGTCTTCGTGTGGCCGGGATTCTGGCGCGCACTTGTCGCGCACGTGAAGCGCGGCCTCGATCGCGGCACGCGTTTCTGCCTGGCGTGGATGCTGCCGGTGTTCGTCGCGTTTTCCTTCATCAGCGGCAAGCAGCCGCATTACCTGGTGCCGCTGTTCCCGGCCTTCATGCTGCTTGCAGCGCGCGTGCTGCGCGAGCGTCCGGTTACCGGCGTCGGCCTGCCTGCGCTGCTGGCGGCGGCATTTGGCATCGCGCTGGTACTGGTCGCCGCCGGTTGGTTCGGCGACCTCCACGACGACATCGCCGCGCTGCCGCCCGCGTGGCCGGCCGCGTTGCTGGCAGGGGCGGCGAGCGCGGCCTGGTGGGCCGGGCGGCGCGGCGTGCCGGCCACGCTGAATCTTGCGTTGCTGGGGGCGACGCTGATGGCGCTGGTGCAGGTTTCGGTGGGACGGGCGATGGCGCCGCTCTACGACATCGAGCCCATGGCGCAGGCGATCAAGGCCGTGCAGGACGCAGGGCGGCCGGTGGCGAACGCGGCGAAATACCATGCGCAGTACCAATTTCACGGCCGGCTGGAAATGCCGCTGGCCGAAGTGCAGGGTGCGCAACTGGAAGCCTGGCTGACCGCGCATCCCGACGGCTACCTGGTGATTTACCTGAAGAACCTGACGGACCACGCAAGCATCCCGGCCCGCCACGGTCAGGTCTATCGTGGCGGCTCGGTCGCGCTGGTGGATGCGCCGACTGCGGCCAGATTGCTGGCCGCCCACGTCGAACAGCAGTGAATCAGGCCTCGACGGCTTCGCGCGGCGGCAGCACGACTTCGCGCGAGGGCGAAATGGTCGAGATGGCGTGCTTGAAGATCATCTGCGCCGCCTGATCCTGGCCCTTGAGCAGGACGACGAACTGGTCGAAGGATTCGATCCGGCCCATCAGCTTGATGCCGTTCACCAGAAACACCGATACCGGAATGCGTTCCTTGCGCAGCGTGTTGAGAAACAGATCCTGCAATTGGTTGTGTTCTTTGGCCATGTCAGGCTCCCTGTTGTTGAATGCGGGGCAGCGCCCCTTCTTTAATAATTAGCCGATTACTCGATTTTTGCACCGGCCCGCGTCGACGTGATGGCGTCGCGCACGCGCTGCTGCTGGATCTGGCGGACGATTTCGCCGCGCACCGTGTCGAGCGGGGGGATCTGCGGCTGGCGCACGTCGTCGAGGCGGATGACGTGGTAGCCGAACTGCGTTTTCACCGGTGTCCTGGTGGTTTCCCCCTTCTTCAGACGGGCGAGCGCCTCGGAAAATTCCGGCACGAACACATTGCGGTCGGCCCACTCGAGCTGGCCGCCGTTCTTGCCCGAGCCCGGGTCCTTGGAATGCTTTTTCGCCAGGTCCTCGAATTTCTGCTTCTTGCCGAGGTCGGCTAGGATTTTCCTGGCTTCGGCCTCGGTCGCCACCAGGATGTGGCGGGCACGGTATTCCGGTCCGACCGCCTCGCCCTTGGCCTTGTCGTAGGTGGCCTGGATTTCGGCGTCGGTCACCGGGTGCGCCTTCACGTAGTCTTCCAGATAGGCCTTGGCGAGCTGGTCCTTGCGGCGGATGTCGAGCGTCGCGGCGATGCGCGGGTCGCGGTCGAGGCCCTTGTCGAGCGCGGCGCGCGAGAGCAGTTCCAGATTGATCAGCGATTCCTTCACGCGCGCGTCGAGCTGACCGTTGTCGGGCTGGCCCTGCTGGGCCATTTCACGTTTCACCAGTTCGCCGTAGAGCGCGGGGATCTCACGGCCGTTGACCACGGCGAGCGGCTTGGCCGTCGCGGCGGCCGGGGTCGCGGCGGCATCGGGCGTTTGCGCCTGCGCCAGCGGAGCGAGGGCCAGCAGGATCAGTGCGGTAAGGGGGGCGAGACGCATACGGGTTCCTTTCAGAGTTCTTCGGGGGTGAGGGCGGTGATCGACAGTGCGTGGATCTCGCGCTGCATCAGCTCGCCCAGGGTTTCGTACACCAGGCGATGCCGGGACAGCGTATTGAGCTTACGGAATTTCGGTGACACGATGACGAGGCTGAAGTGCCCGCCGCCGCCGGCCGCGCCGGCGTGGCCGCGGTGCTGCGCGCTTTCGTCCTCGAGCGTGAGGGTTTCGGGTTCGAGCGCGGCGAGGCGTTCGCGGATCCGGTCGGCGGTGCTCATGCGGGCAGCACTTTCTTGAAGGGTTTCACGGCGACGCTGGCGTATACGCCAGCCGCCACGTAGGGGTCGGCGTCGGCCCAGGCCTGCGCGGCGGCGAGCGCGTCGAATTCGGCGACGATGAGGCTGCCGGTGAACCCCGCGGCGCCGGGGTCGTTGCCGTCGATCGCAGGGAAGGGGCCGGCGAGCAGCAGGCGGCCGGCGGCCTGCAGCGCCTGCAGGCGTTCGAGGTGGGCGGGGCGCGCGGCGAGGCGCTTGTCGAGGCTGCCGGGCACATCCTGTCCGACGATGGCGTAAAGCATTATTCCTTGTTTTCCTTTTCCAGATCGGCCTTGTCGAGGTAACGCGTCAGCATCATGCTCTGGCCGATCACGAACACCAGCATCAGCCCGAGGCTGCCGAACAGCTTGAAATTCACCCAGGCGTCGGTCGAGAAGTTGAAGGCGACTATCAGATTTGCAAGCCCCATGAACGCAAAAAAAGCGCCCCAGCTCGCGTTCAACCGACTCCAGGCGATGTCGGGAAGTTCCATCTGACCGCCCATCAGGCTGCGAATGAGGTTGCGGCCGAAGGCGGCGGCGCCGAACAGGATCACGGCGAACAGCCAGTACAGCACCGTCGGTTTCCACTTGATGAAGGCTTCGTCGTGCAGCCACAGCGTGGCGCCGCCGAACACCGCGATGAGCACGACGCTCACCCATAGCATGGTCTCGACGGTCTGTCCGCGCAGCTTGACCCAGGCGATCTGGCCGAAGCTGGCGACGATGGCGACCAGCGTGGCAAAGTAGATGCCGGGCTTGTCGCCGGCGGCACCGGGCTGCGGCAGGCCGATGTCGGCCATGAGGGCGCGCGTGGTTTCGGCGTTGGCGTCGCCGATCTTGTAGGCGACGAAAAAGACGATGACCGGAAAGAGGTCGAACAGCAGTTTTTTCATCGGCTTTTATTGTTCGTGCGGGGTTCAGCACCCTGTCATCGGGGCGACGGCGTATTTTGCTATGATTCCCCCTCCTGACCAAGCGCTTTCCACCGGGGCTGAACGCGCCCGGGCCCGATGTTCAATATCGACCTGCATTGCCATTCCAACGTGTCCGACGGCCTGCTTGCCCCGGCCGAGGTGGTCGCGCGCGCCGCGGCCAACGGCGTGCACGCGCTGGCGCTGACCGACCATGACGCGACGGCCGGCCTGCCCGCCGCGCAGGCGGCGGCGGAGACGGCCGGGATCGCCTTCATTCCGGGGGTGGAAATCTCGGTCACCTGGGGCGGGCAGACGGTGCACGTCGTCGGCCTGCGCATCGATCCCGAGCATCCCGGCCTCGCCGCCGGGCTGGCCGCCATCCGTCGCGGCCGCATCGAACGCGCGCGCCGCATGGGCGAGGACCTCGCCCGTTCCGGCATTGCAGGCGCCTACGAAGGCGCCTACGACTGCGCCGCCAACAAGGAAATGGTCGGCCGCACCCATTTCGCGCGCTGGCTGGTGGCGCAGGGCCACGCGCCCGACATGCGCAGCGCGTTCCGCCGCTTCCTCACCCGCGGCAATCCCGGTTACGTCGAACACCAGTGGGCGGCGCTCGAAGACGCCGTAGGCTGGATCCGCGCGGCCGGCGGCATGGCGGTGATCGCGCACCCCGGCCGCTACGCCTTCAACGCGCGCGACATGCATCTGCTGCTCGACGCCTTCCGCACGCTCGGCGGCGAGGGCATCGAGGTCATCACCGGCAGCCACCATCCGTCCGAATACGGCAAGTGGGCCGACCTTGCCCGCGCGTTCGGCCTCAAGGCCTCGCGCGGCGCCGATTTTCACGCGCCGGGCGAAGGCATCGACATCGGCCGCCTGCCGGCGCTGCCGCACTACTGCCAGCCGGTGTGGCAGGGCTGGGCCGAGCTTGCGCCCGCCGCCTCCCTTTCCGTGGCCTGAGACCCCCATGGCGCAATTCTTCAATATTCACGCAGACAACCCGCAGCCGCGCCTGATCCAGCAGGCGGTCGACATCCTCAAGCGCGGCGGCGTCATCGTCTATCCCACCGACTCGTGCTACGCGCTCGGCTGCCACGTCGGCGACAAGGAAGCGGCGATGCGGCTGTTGTCGGTGCGCGGGCTCGACACCGGCCACGACTTGACGCTGGTCTGCCGCGATCTCTCCGAGCTCGGCCGCTACGCCCAGGTTGACAACGCCCAATTCCGCCTCCTGAAGGCGCACACGCCAGGCGCCTACACCTTCATCCTGCGCGGCACGCGCGAGGTGCCGAAGCGCCTGCTGCACAAGAAGCACGACACCATCGGCCTCAGGGTGCCCGCGCATCCCATCGTGCAGGCGCTGCTCGACGAGCTCGGCGAGCCCATCCTGTCGTCGACATTGCTGCTGTTCGGCGAAGACGTGCCGCTGACCGAGCCGTGGGAAATCCGCGAGCGCCTCGAGCACCTGGTCGACCTCGTCATCGACGGCGGCGCCTGCGGGCTCACCCCCACCACCGTGGTCGACCTCACCGGCGAGGAGCCCGTGGTGGTGCGCTACGGCAAGGGCGAGGCCTCGGGTTTCGAGTCCTGATGGAACTCACCCTGATCCAGAAGATCGCGGTGTTTGCGCTGCCGGTGATCTTCGCCATCACCCTGCACGAAGCCGCGCACGGCTACGTTGCGCGCTATTTCGGCGATATGACGGCGGCATCGCAGGGCCGCATCACCGCCAACCCGATCAAGCACATCGACCCCGTCGGCACCATCCTCGTGCCGCTGCTGATACTCGTCACCAGCAAGCTGCTCGGCGGCGGCGCCATCCTGTTCGGCTGGGCCAAGCCCGTGCCGGTGAATTTCGCCAACCTGCGCCGTCCCAAGCAGGACATGCTGTGGGTCGCCGCCGCCGGACCCGGCATGAATCTCGTCATGGCAGTGTTCTGGGCGCTCGTCATCCAGCTTGGCCATGCGCTCGGCAGCGGCTTCGCCAGCGCGCCGATGATGCTGATGGGTGCGGCCGGCGTGTTCATCAACGTCATCCTGATGGCGCTGAACCTGCTTCCGCTGCCCCCGCTCGACGGCGGCCGCATCGCCGTGAGCCTCCTGCCCATGCGCCAGGCGATCCAGTTCTCGCGCATCGAGCCCTACGGATTTTTCATCCTGCTCGCGCTGCTGTTCACCGGCATCCTCAGCGCCATCCTGTGGCCGATCATTTCGATCTTCATCGCCCTCGTCGCACTGCTCACCGGCCTCGCGCCCGTCGAGCTGGCCGGCCTCATCAACGTCGTCCTGCGCTGATCCGACGCCGCCCCCTGATCCCTAGCCCCTAATTCCTAGCTCCTAACCCCTAGCCCCTAACCCCTAACATGTACTCCGACCGCGTTCTCTCCGGCATGCGCCCCACCGGGCGCCTCCACCTCGGCCACTACCACGGCGTGCTCAAAAACTGGCTGCGCCTGCAGAGCGAGTACCAGTGCCTGTTCTTCGTCGCCGACTGGCATGCGCTCACCACGCACTACGACACCCCGCAGATGATCGAGGAAAACGTGCGCGACATGACCGTCGACTGGCTCGCCGCCGGCGTCGATCCCGCGCAGGCCACGCTGTTCGTGCAGTCGCGCGTGATCGAGCACGCCGAGCTGCACCTGCTGCTGTCGATGATGACCCCGCTCGGCTGGCTGGAACGCGTGCCCACCTACAAGGACCAGCAGGAAAAATTGAGCGAGAAAGACCTCTCCACCTACGGCTTCCTCGGCTACCCGCTGCTGCAGTCGGCCGACATCCTCATCTACCGCGCCAACCTCGTGCCGGTGGGCGAAGACCAGGTGCCGCACATCGAATTCACCCGCGAAATCTGCCGCCGCTTCAACCACCTCTATGGCCGCGAGCCCGGCTTCGAGGACAAGGCGCGCGCCGCGGTGAAGAAGCTCGGCTCGAAGAAGGCGCGCGTGTACGAGGAATGCCGCACCGCGTACCAGGAGAAGGGCGACGAGGAAGCGCTCGAATCCGCCAAGGCGCTCCTGAACGACGCGCAGAACCTGTCGCTGAACGACCGCGAGCGCCTGTTCGGCTACCTCGAAGGCTCGGGCAAGATGATCCTCGTCGAACCCGAGGCGCTCCTGACCGAGGCGTCGAAGATGCCCGGTCTCGACGGCCAGAAGATGTCGAAGTCGTACAACAACACCATTGCCTTGCGCGAAGACCCCGACACGGTGACGAAAAAGATCCGCACCATGCCCACCGACCCCGCGCGCGTGCGCCGCACCGACCCGGGCAACCCCGCCAACTGCCCGGTGTGGCAGTTCCACCAGGTGTACTCCGACGACGCCATGCGCCAGTGGGTCACCGCCGGTTGCACCAGCGCCGGCATCGGCTGCCTCGACTGCAAGCAGCCCGTGATCGACGCCGTGCTCGCCGAACTCGCCCCGATCCGCGAACGCGCGCAGTACTACGAAGACAACCCCGACCAGGTGCGCAACATCCTCGCCGACGGCTGCGAGAAGGCGCAGGAACTGGCGCGGGATACGATGCGGGACGTGCGCGAGGCGATGGGGCTGACGTTCGGGTGAGGGGCGGCGGGGATGTGGTTTTGCTTGACCTGACCCCGATGCTAGGAAAAAGGTAATGTGATAATGAAAGACCTGACCCCAATCATGGTGCCAATCATGGTGCGTTAGGAGGTGGTGCGAATCGAGCGGCGGGAGGTTCTTGTGGCTGCAAGAAGTGACCTGACAAAGTTAACGCCTGAAGGAGTTCAGCAACTCTTGTCTGAATGGTTCTCGTCGAAACACAAAAGCTGGGGTCAAAGCTGGGGTCAGGTCTTTCCTCAAAGCTGGGGTCAGGTCTTTCCTTATCACATAACCTATGCCATAGTTTAGCCATGGCGCGCCCCTTAAGACTTGAATTGGCCGGTGGTCTTTACCATGTCACCTCGCGAACAAAAAGCTGGGGTCAGGTCTTTCCTTATCACATAACCTACAGACAAAAAGCTGGGGTCAGGTCTTTCCTTATCACATAACCTATGCCATAGTTTAGCCATGGCGCGCCCCTTAAGACTTGAATTGGCCGGTGGTCTTTACCATGTCACCTCGCGCGGTGACGGACGGGAAGACATTTACCTGTCGGATGCCGACCGGGAGGTCTGGCTGGATGTATTGGGGCAGGTCTGCAAGCGCTTCAACTGGGTGTGCCACGCCTGGTGCCAGATGGGCAACCACTACCACCTTCTGATCGAAACGCCGGAAGCCAATCTGGCCAAAGGAATGCGGCAGCTTAACGGCGTTTATACCCAACGCTTCAACCGCCTGCACGGACGGGTGGGGCACGTCTTCCAGGGCCGCTACAAGGCCATACTGGTCGAGCGAGACAGCTATTTGCTGGAACTGGCGCGTTACGTCGTGCTGAACCCGCTGCGCGCCGGGATGGTCAAGCGGCTTGAGACCTGGCCTTGGAGCAGCTACCTTGCCACCTGTGGCCAGGCGGCTGCGCCCGAATGGTTGCAGACCGATTGGATACTGGCGCAATTCGGGCGGCAGCGCGCCAGCGCGATTCGCAAATACATTCAGTTCGTGCATGAGGGCGCGCGCCTGCCGAGCGTGTGGACGCAGTTGCAGGGGCAGATCTATCTGGGCTCGGGAGCCTTCGTCAAGAAGATGCAGGCGCAAATCGAAAAGAAACCGGCGCTGGATGAGGTCCCACGTGCACAGCGGCGTGGGCTCACTCGGCCACTGGCGGACTTCGAGCGGCGCTACGAGCGCAATGAGGCGATCGCACGGGCGTACCTGTCGGGGCAGCACACCATGGCGGCGATAGCGGGACACTTCGGTGTTCACTATACGACAGTGAGCAGACTGGTTATGGCGTATGAAGATTCGGGAAAAAGGTAATGTGATAATGAAAGACCTGACCCCCCCATCTGACCCCATCTGACCTATGACCCCCCATCTGACCCCCCATCACCCTGATAATGAAAGACCTGACCCCACCATCATGTCAATATGTGATAATGAAAGACCTGACCCCACCATCCTGCCTTGTGATAATGAAAGACCTGACCCCACCATCCTGCCTGTGTGACCCCACCATCCTGCCTGTGATAATGAAAGACCTGACCCCACCATCTGACCCTGACCCCCCATCTGACCCCACCATCCTGCCCCCCCCGTCACGGCCTGACCCCCCCATCACGGCCCGAGCGCGGACTGGCTGACGCCGCACCGGGAATACCTGCGCCTGGCCCGCGGCGCGGCTGACCGGCAGGCGGCCTACCGGCTGCTGTTCCGGGCGGCGGTGTCGAACGACGATCTGCGGGCAATTCGCGACTGCACGCACAAGGGCTGGGCGCTGGGGAGCGATCGCTTCAAGGCGGAGATCGAGCGGCTGACGCAGCGGCGCACGGTGTCGAAGGGGGTGGGGCGGCCGCGGAAGGAAGTTGGCGGCGCTTAAGCCTTGCGCGGTTTTTCCGGCGGAACGTTCACTTCCCTGGCTGGTTGCGCCATCCGCAGGAAGGTGGCGAGTTCTTCCAGCCAACGCAGCTTGTCCTCCGCCGGCAACGCACGGAATGCGCGCAGGCGTTCGTCGCTGACGTAGTAGGTGCGGTCACCGCGATCGAAAGCCATGTCAGGATGTCTTCAGGCGTTTGAGGTGTTCGATATCCGCCAGGTCGATCGGGCGGCCTACTGCCTGCTTCAATGCGATGAGGTCGTCGATGCACGCGACGACGACGGGCACGCTGCCCGCCTGGAAGATGACGGCGCGGCGGCGCAGGTCTGTGTAATCCAGTGGCGGGTAGAGCAGCACACCGAGGGTGACGCCGGGGCGGTCAGGCGCGCGGAGCGCGAAGGTTTCGAGATTGCGCTCGCGGTGCCATTGCGCCAGTTGGTCGAGATCGGACAAGGCCTCCAGTGGTACCGGCAGTACGGGCGTCATGCCGAGTTCGCGCGCCATGTCTACCAGCGAGTTGAGATTGTCTGGCGTCATGGCGACTGTAACGTCGATGTCCATCGTTGCCCGCTCGATGCCATGGAGCGCGATGGCCAATCCGCCGATCAACACGTAGTTGACGCGGCGGTTGAGCGCGGCAAACAGGTCAAGATAGAACATGGGCGCATTCTACTTGGGCGCGGTCGTGGCGAGTAGGGCGCCTGTTTTGAACGTAGGCGTGCAATTCAGCGAAGGCTTGCCCTCGTGTGTGCGCCGCTGCCGCTGCCGCGATTTCCATGAAATATTCCCGCGCCGACTCGACACCGGCGCAGCCTTTCGGTTATGATGCGCCCCGCATTAGGCGCGTAGCTCAGCTGGTTAGAGCACCACCTTGACATGGTGGGGGTCGTTGGTTCGAGTCCAATCGCGCCTACCAACGAATTGCAAGACACGACGGGCTTTCAGCCCGTTTTGTCTTTTCTGTGGGACGAATTTGGGACGAATTCGGCGTTCATGGCGGCTTCCATCGCCCGGCGTTCGGTCCCTTTGTCGGCCCCGTCGATCCAGCGGGCGTACTTGTCGAACAGCATTTTTGTGTTCGCGTGGCCAAGCTGGCGGGCGATGTAGGCGGGGTTGACGCCGCCCATGAGCGCGGCGGTGGCATAGGTGTGGCGGGTGTTGTAGGCGCGGCGGTGGCGTATGCCTAGGCGCTTGAGGGTGGGGCTCCAGTAGTGGTCGCGCTGGCTTCGCTCGTCATGCCAGGGGCGTCCGGTGACGGGGTTCTCGAACACGCAGGCGTCTTCCTTGCCTTTCATGTAGGTGTAGGCCTTCATGGTTTGCAGGGCGTCCATTGCTCGGCTTACCAGGTCGATGTCGCGCTCGGCGTGGGTTTTGCTGCCGGTGCGCTCGCTGCCGCGGAAGGTGCGGACGCGCTCGATGCGTGCGATGGCGTCGGCCCAGGCGATGCTACCCCATCGCAGGGCGATTTCTTCCTCGGGGCGCACGCCGGTAAAAAAAGCGAAGGTGAAATAGGCGTGTACCCGCGGATCGTAGCGGGCTTGCATATCGGCCAGGATGGCTTCGCGTTCGTCGACGGTGAAGGGGTCGGGTAGCTTTTTCACGACAACCATGTTTTTGATGCCGGTCATCGGGTTGTCCATTGCTTTGCGCCCGCGGTATTCCAGGCTGATGATGCCGCGCAGCGCGATCAAGTAGTTGTTACAGCTTTTTGGCGACGCCCAGGGGTGGCCGCCGATTTTGGCGGAGAGCACCTGGTGGGTGATTTGGTCGATGGGTTTATCTGCGCCAAGAATGCGTTTCCACAGCCTGACCGCGTTGCCGTACTGATCTTTCGTCGCCGCTTCGAGTTGGCCTTTTGATTCAAGCCACAGGTCGGCCAGGGCGCCAAAAGTAAGAATGGCGGTGTTTGATTTGGCGCGCGGCGATTCAGGGAAAAACTCGGCGAAATCGAAGGTGCCTTGTGCAATGCGCCGCTTGATGTCGAGCGCAACGCGCTGTGCATATTTGAGGTTGGCCGGTGTGGGCGGCAGTGATGCGCCGTTGAGCGTCAGGCGCTCGCGGATTGTCTCGCCGTCGAGCACGAACTTGATGCGGATGCTCGTCTCGCGCGCCTCGACCCCTGACCCGACTCGACCCATTTGTAATACCCCGGAAGATAGATGAACACGCCGCCGTCTGGCGAGTAGCGGAATTCCCGGCCTTCGACCCATTTGCCGTCCTCGATCTTGCGGTAAATCGCCTTTTTGGACAAGCCGGTGACGATTTCTGCAAGTTCGACGGTGATGTAGTCGGCGGGGTGGGCGGCCGGCGGCTGTATGGTCATGCGGCGATCCTGTCAAGCGGGCTGATTGCGCCTGCCGCGCCGCGCTTGACGACGTGGGTATAGATCATGGTGGTGGACACGTCGCTGTGGCCGAGCAGTTCCTGCACGGTGCGGATGTCGCTGCCGGCTTCGAGCAGGTGGGTGGCGAACGAGTGCCGCAGGGTGTGGCAGCTGGCGGGCTTGTGGATGCCGGCGGCGACGACTGCGCGGCGCATGGCGCGCTGGATACCTTTTTCGTGCAGGTGGTGGCGGCGCACGACGCCGGTGCGCGGGTCGGTGCTGTAGTCGGCCGCGGCGAACACGTATTGCCATGCCCATTCCTTGGGTGCATTGGGGTATTTCTTCCACAATGCGTGGGGCAGTTCAACGTCGACCATGCCGCGCGCGAGGTCGACGTGGTGCATTTTGAGGCGACCGGCGAGCTGGTCGTGCAGGGTTTGCACCAGGGTGGCCGGCAGCGGCACAACGCGGTCTTTGCCGCCCTTGCCGTCGCGCACGAGGATGATGTTGGCGCCGAAGTCGATGTCTTTCACGCGCAGGCGCAGCGCTTCCATGAGGCGCATGCCGGTGCCGTAAAGCAGGCGGATGACGAGGCCGCTGGTGCCGCTGGTGTGCGCCAGCACGGCCGAGACTTCGGCCTGGGTGAGCACCACGGGCAGCCGCGCTGGTTTTTTCGCACGCGAGATCCCGTCGAGCCATGGCAGGTCGATGCCCAGCACGTGCTTGTACAGGAACAGCAGGGCGGACAATGCCTGGTTCTGTGTGCTGGCCGCCACGTCGCGCTGGTTGGCGAGCATGGACAGGAAGGCCTCGACCTCGGCCGCGCCCATGTCGGCCGGGTGGCGCATGCCGCTCCAGCGGATGAACTGACGAACCCATCCAAGGTATGACTGCTCGGTGCGCAGGCTGTAGTGCTTGACCCGGATCGCCGCACGCATCTGCTCAAGCAGGCGCGGTTTGGCGGACACGGCGGCGGTGTCCTGTGCGGGTGTCGCATTGTGCTCGATGGTTTCAGTCATGGTGCGGTTCTCCGTGGTGCTGCCGGCAGGTTCGCGGACAAGTGGCGAGATTCGCGGACTTTAGGGTGTCGTCGAATTTGAGTTAGGCGTCAACCTGATCGTGTATTGTTTGTCGCCCAGCGTTATCACCTTCTCAGAGCCTTTCGGTGCCTCGTGCATCATATGCGCCACCAGAACCGCCATCACGTCAGCCTCGGCTTCGCGTTTGTCCAGTGCCAGAGCCTGGTCTTTGCCGTGCCGGTACAAAAATATCGTATCCGTCAGCGGCGAGTGTCCGAGTTTTATTTTATTCAGTTCCATCGAGGTCTCCACGCCTAACACGGCGTTCAAGCGGGACGCGCGAAAAGCCGCGCGCCCCTTAACTTAGTCGTTATGCACCAACCAGAAATTTTCCCAGCGCAGCAGCCGCCAGAATAAGAACAACCGTTCGCACGCCCTGCTCAAAAAAGTCAAATCCGTCTTTTGGTCTCATAGTTCACCCATAATTCTGCGCATAACACGGCGGTCAACAAGACCGCCCGCAAGCGTCATTCGTTAATCGTTGCCCGTTGGTGGGCGGCTTGTTACCTGGGCGTT
>JBFMET010000003.1:0-3051 GCA_040753235.1 Pseudomonadota bacterium | reverse complement strand
GTTGAGCACATCCCCTCGCTCCATTCTGCGCCGCACCTCCATCATCGCAGCCCGCGCCCCGTCGCGTGTCACTGCCGCGAGCTGGGCTTCGTGGATTTCCACGGCGCGCGCCATGGCGGTATAGCCTGCACCGTGGAATGCCCAGCGGGCGGTGCGCCGCTGCCGCTCCAGGATTTCGAGCAGGGCATCCTGCGCGGTCTTGATGTCGTCCAGGTATTCTGCGCCGACGCCGCGTTCGCACAGGATGAGGCTGACGTTGACTGCTGCGGCGAGGGTGTGCCAGTCGAGCTCGATGCCGTGTCCGGTGCGCAGGCGCTCGATGCAGGTGTGGACGGCCATGCCAAGGTCGGTGAGCTGGTCGTCGGTGAGCTGCTGCTGCATGCCGATGGCGTGCGCCCAGGCGCTGCGGTCGACACGGTGGGGGCGGTATTTGCTGCGCTTTCTCATCGGGCGGCTACCACGCGGGCAAGTTGTTTGATGGTGCGGACCTTTACGGCCTTGTCGCCGATCATGGCCGAGTGCGCCGCGCTTGCGCCGAAGTCGGTCTCGTGTTCGTACCAGCTGAGCCAGCCTTCTGTGTCGCCGACGATGCGGGCAATGGCGTGGGTGTGGGCGTCCATGAGGCGGTAGATGGCTTCGATGAGCGGGCTGCCGGGGTCGGCGTGCAGGGATTCGTAAAGCACTTCGAGCTGGGCTTCCAGGTCTTTGTGCCGGGCTACCCAGGCGGCGAGGATGGGTTCGATGTCGGCGGCTTTCACGCTGCGCTCCGCTTGAGAATGATGGGGTGCAGCCACATGGCGGCGACGATGCCGACCGGGCCGCCGAGCAGGGTGGCGATGATTTCGCTGGCGCTCGAGTCTGGCAGGGTGCGCCACAGGTAGATCTGGCACGCACCGATGACGAAGCTGGTGAGCGCGGCAGCCTTGAAATGCCGGTGGACGACATTCTGCTGCTGGAAGCCAAGGGCAAACACGGTGCCGAAAGCGCTGGCAAACAGGGCGAGCTCTGTCATCAGCGTGCCTCGTGCCGGGTGATGGTGATACCGCCGCGCTGCTCTACGGTGGTTTTGGTGCCGCGAGCTGCGTCCTTGGTGACGGCAATGCCTGAACGCTTCTCCTGTTCCTGGTCGGGCGCTGGAAGTCCAGGCTGGGCGGAGACGAAACCTGTGCCGGCGCCGCCTGCCACGCGCATGTGCTCGACTTCGACCTTGGCGCTGTTGATGATGGTCTGTGCGACTTCGGCGACGGCTTTGGCGCGGTCGATGTCGAGCGGATCATGCTTGTCGCGCAGGCCTTCGAGGGTGGCGAAAAGGTGGTCGCGCAGGTGGTTGATGGTGCGGCTCATTCGGCGTGTTCCTTTTTGATGCGGGTGTTGATGCGTTTGCTGATGGCGCCCTTGAGCCGCATGACCTGGCGCAGCTCGGGCGGGTAGTTGTGCACGGTGTTGCGGCGCATGAGTTCCTGGCGGCTGATGCACTCGAGGTTTTCAATGCGCAGGTCGGTCTTGTCCTTGTTGCGGAAGACGACGGCATGGCCAGCCGGGATGGGGCCATGGTGTTCGCGCCAGATCAGGATGTGCACCGGCACGTAATCGTGGCGGGTGACGCCGGTGTCGGTGAGCTTGCGCTCGCGGTAGCCTTCACCGTTGATGCGCTCATGGCCTACAGGGTTCCAGGTGTGCGGGCGGTTGCCGGGCTTGAACCGGGTTTCGTGGCTGCGGCCTCCGGGGGCGTAGTGTTTGCCCTTGTTCCAGGGTGGGGCCCCGCGCGGAAAGCGGCCGGGGTTGCTTGCGCCGGCCGGCTTTTTGAGGCCCAGGCTGATGACGCGCATCTTTACGCTGGGCGTGGTGCGGCCCATGCGCTCGGCGATCTGGCCGGCGGTGTGCTCGCGGTAAAGCTCGGCGAGCAGGGCGTCTTCTTCGGGCGACCAGGGCTTCATGCCGTGGCCTCCAGCCGTTCGCGCACGGCCAGCGCGTTGAGTTCTTCGATGAGGGTGGCGTGCTGCAGTTTCATGCCGGGCAGGCGTGCTTCGATTTCGGCGCGGCGTTGAACGGGGTCGGCTTCTTCGCGCGCGCAGTCTGCGGCGATGGTGAAGATGGCGTCGCGCGCCTTGTTGCTCAGCCAATGGCGCATGTCCCATCCGCGCTCCACGGTGCGGCGCAGGTCGTCGCATTCGTAGCGGTCGAGCGGGGTGCGGTAGGCCACGCCACACAGGGCGATGATGTCGTCGATGCTGGTGTGCGGCAGCAGCTGGAGGACGCGCTTGGCGGATTCGAGCCGCTTCTGGTAGTCGGCCTGGATGCGATCGGCCTGTTTTGCGCAGGCCCCCAGGTGGGCGGCGGCCTGGCCGACGATGCAGGCGGCAGCGGCGAGCGTGCGCAGCTCGGCTTCGGTGAACAGGCCGTGCAGCTCGGGCGAATCGAGGGTGCTGGTGGTGGCACCCACGGTGCGCGACGAGCCGGCGGCGACGATGGCGCGCAGGCCGGTTTCGACGGTGCTGGCCTGGCGCTTGCGGGTGGCGTATTCCTTGCCGCCGTAGTAGCGGGCGCGGTCGCGCTGGCGTTCGCTAAGGTCAGCCATTGGCGTGTGCTCCGATCTGGCGCAGCAGGCCGCTGCGGGCGCGCGCCATGGCGCGGTCGGCCAGCTCGCAGGCGGCCGCGGCGTGGCGGTAGGCGAGGTCGACCTCGGGCGGCACGGGGTAGTCTTCCGGCCACAGGTTGCGCAGGGTGGCCTGCATGCGCAGGGCCTGGCGCTGCATTTCGAGCACGGCGTCGGCGAGCACGCGCACGTCCTGCATGGCGTGGGTGCGGTGCTCGGGGCCGTCGAGCCGCGGCGGGTCGAGGTAGACGATCTTGTCGTCGGAATGGATCACCATGTCAGGCTCCCCGGAGTGTGCGCTGGAATGCAGCGGCCGGCGCGTTGTAGACGGTGACGACGGCGGGCCGCTCGATGCTGCCGCGCGGGCGCGGTTCGTACTGGTGCGCGCAGGCGGTGTCGGCGCGGTAGATGCCGCGGCTGCGCAGGTAGGCCACGGCTTCGCGGCGCTTGGCTTC
>JBFMET010000002.1:0-222900 GCA_040753235.1 Pseudomonadota bacterium | reverse complement strand
GTTCATCGCGGCGACGAGCTGGAAGCGCGCCGGAAAATCGGCCTGGCGCGCCGCGCGCGAGATCGTGATGTGGCCCGTCTCGAGCGGCTCGCGCAGCACTTCGAGTACCTGGCGCGGAAATTCGGGGATTTAATGCTTGTCAACTTTTTTGGGATTAAAGTTGTCACGGATTTGTAGGTTTTCTCCGGTCAAGTACGGAGAGTCCGTCCCGAAATGGAACCTCCCATCCGGTTGATAATTCACCTTGCGGCGTAATCTGAGCGGAATAGCCCAATATCAAATTGAATTGTACAGTTCCATACTCTGGTGGAATCGCGTTAAAGATAGCAAAAATATGTGCTTTTCCTACGGTCTGATCCATTCGTTCAGCCCGTGTTCTCCTCTTCTGATAAATGTGGGATATGCCCCATTGCGGCAGCGTAGGCAAGCATTTTTTGCGGGCGCCGGTATGAGCTGACCATCATTCCGGCCGAGACGGACCGGTTTGCTGGTGCCGACTGTCTAGTCTGCTTGAGTCGCCAAGTGGGGCAATGCGACCCGAAGCGGGCATTCAGCCTAGCAAAAGCTGATGTCCGCTTCTCGGCCGACAACCGGACGAGGTCACGTTGTCCCGGGGTTGTCTCCTCAGGGTCGAAGCCGTCAGACGATCTGGAAGTGACTTACTTCCTGCGAGCCTTCCTCCACTCCCAAGGTGGCGTCGGCCCAAGATCGGTCCATAGCCCTACTCTGCGCGCTCTGGCAGATTCTTCAGCAGCGTTGTAGCTGAGTCGGTCATCAAGGATTTGCTCGTTTTGATATTTCTTGTAGTGCCATCCACAACCGCGCCGGACTTGTTCCAGCTTCACGTCTTGGACGTTCACCAGCACCTTGCCGATAACACGACCATATCGATCAAGCTTGTTTAACTCGACCGCCACCACGCGACCATAGGCAAGGTCTGGCAAGCTCTTTTTACAGGCTTGGCCAAAAGGCTGTCCCTTCTCGGGACTGTTGATGCCAGACAGGTATCTTGTGCTGGGTATTGGTAGCATCCAGCAGAGTGAGCGTGTCACCGTCGGCGATGCCTAGGCGTAGTCGCCCTGCTTGGCTGGCGGCTCATCCTAGGCAAAGCGTTGGATCGGCCTGATCAACCGTCAGCCGATGCCCATTGGCTACCAGCCACTGCCGCGCCCGATCGGCATTGGGGCAGATACTCTGAACGGTCAGCCAGAAGCGCTGCGAATGGTCGGGAATGGCCAAGTGCACCATCTCGTGGGTCACGATGTAGCGGAGTACGTAGTCCGGTGCCATGATCAGGCGCCAATTGAATGACAGGTTGCCGAGCGCCGAGCAGTTCCCCCACTTTGTTCGCTGGCCCATGACGTAGACACGATTGGGCGTGCGCTTCACGCGCTTACCGACATCGACAAGGTGCTGCTCAATGCTCGCCCGCGCCTGCCTGCGCAACCAGTACTCAAGAGAGCGTGACACTGGCGTCCTTGCATCCAGCCCTCGGGTAATCACAATTGCATCAGCTTCAAGAGCGACTTTGTTGGGCGCCTGCCACCTGTCAACTTGCACCACGCTGACAGACACCGGTTCACCGCGATACAAAATCTGCCCGCGCATCCGCTTGCCAGGCCGTCTCACGGCACGGAGTTGTCTAGCGCGCTCCAGTTGCTCGACGACCCAGGCCCGATTTGAGAAAACGAATTCGGTGGCCTCCGTCGTATCCCGCCCCTCCGGCACGACGACCTCAAGGCTGTCAGGCCTAACCTTGATCCGTAGCTTTGTCGCTTTTTGCGAGCGCACGAACCGGCACTCCAAGCTCTGTCCATCAAGCAGGATGGTCTGCAGAGTGCTGGCACGTATCGCTTCAGCTGGCGGCATCCGTGTTCACCAATTCGCCAAGCGCGGGCGCGAGGAAAGGTTCGCCATTGGCGTTAAACCCAAGCTCGCCGTAGTCTGGATTCCAAAGCTCGGCAATCATCGACTGCTCCACACGCATCCTGCCACTCTTGGAATTGCTCCACCCCGGCAACAGCAATTGATTGTCGTGGAGATGGGCTACCAACCGCCGCGCGCACCCGCTGAGATAGGCCTCGTCCTTGTTGGCGGAAAACTCGCGCAGGATCGTGAATACGGCGTACTCCCCAGGCTGCGTCAAACCGAGGCGTGCGGGCTCTTCGTCCAGTTTGGCCTTTTCGTCGGCGATTTCCTGAAGTTCCTTCAGGCGTTTTTCGGCTGCCTTGTCGGCGGCATCCTTCTTCGCCTTCAATCGCGCCAGGCGTTCGCCCAGTTGTCGATACGTAAAGCCTTGGTCGTCCTCTGCAAGTTCAGCCGTCAATATTGCTTCCAACGCTGCCGCCTTGTCTGCCGCGCTGGGCAGTTCGTCGAGCTTAGTGACGTAATCCTTGTCGATCTTGAACACCGGCAGCGCCTCGGCCAGATCCATGAACGTGGTGTTCTGCTCGATCAACTCACGGGTCTTGGCCGACAACTCCCCGAAGGTATCCCGTTTGCTGGCATTGCTCTGCCGACGGCGATGGGCAATGTAGATGCTGCACAGCCAGTTATAGACGTAACGGTGCTCGTAGAGGCAGGGATCGGGCGATACGGCCTCCCATAAGCGTTCCAGGCTCTTGAAGTTTTGCTCGAAAATCTTCGCCGCGTCGGGGTCTTTGATCGCCCGCAGGGCGGCGAGCAGGCATTCCCGAGTATCGGCGATGGTGATGCCCTTGAAGCTCTCCATGCAGCGCGCTACCTCGCCCGGCACCATGTCCTTGAGCGCATCCCAATCGATTAGAGCCTCCTCGCGGATGTTCTCGTCGAAGTTGAGCGCCTTGGCCAGGTTGGCGAACACGCCAAAATAATCGACCACCACACCGGTGCGCTTATCCATAGCCGGCAGCGGTCGGTTGGTGCGGGCGATGGCCTGCAGTAGGTTGTGGTCGCGCAGGGGCTTGTCGAGGTACATCACCTGTTCCACCGGCGCATCAAAGCCGGTCAACAGCCGGTCGCAGACGATGAGAATTTTCAGTGGCGGACGCCACTTGCTACGATCTTCGCCGAAGGCCTCGCGATTCCACTCCTCCCATTGCTTCGGTGTCAGCTTGAAGTAGTCGATCAGGTCATCCTGCTTCTGCTTGCCGTAATGGAAGCGTGCCAGGTCCTCATCATCGTTCTGACCTTCGGAGATGATCACATCTGACCATTCCGGCGGCAGCCCCCGTGCCTTGAGCTTGTCATCGAGCGCAACCTTGAAGAGGGCGCAGGCCATGCGATCGACGCCCACCAACTGGGCCTTGAAGCCGCTGGGATCGGGATAGGCCAGAAAATGCTCCAGCATTTTCTCAACCACGATCTCGACCCGATCCGGATGCCGAGCCAGTTCCTTCCATTGCGAGCGCTGGCGTTGGATCAGATCCTTGGCGTCCTCGTCCTCCAGCTCCATTTCCTCGCACATCTGCTCGAAGCCGAGATTCAGCGTTTTCTCGTCGACGATGA
This sequence comes from Pseudomonadota bacterium, assembly GCA_040753235.1. Lineage (GTDB taxonomy): Bacteria > Pseudomonadota > Gammaproteobacteria > Burkholderiales > Thiobacillaceae > Thiobacillus. The sequence goes on along the minus strand of JBFMET010000002.1, from coordinate 219,414 downwards.
AGGGCACCTTGTCGCGAATGTAATGCACCTCGAGGGTCGCGCCGTCCTTGATGGCGCGCTTGATGCCGTAGTAGCTGAGGTAGCGCTCCTGCTCGCCATCAACCACCGGCCCGAAATCGCGGTGGGTGTTGATCATCCCCCGGTCGATCGGCGTGCCGGTCAAGCCGAAGCGGAAGGCGTTCGGCAGCTTCACGCGCATGGTCATCGCGTAGCTTTCCGCGGTATTGCCCTTCTGCGAGCGGTGGCACTCGTCGACGAGGGTGATGATATTGTCCTCATCCAACGGTTGTAGGTCGCCCATCTTCTGGAAGGACTGCACCGTGGTCACCAGGGTGCCGCGCCACACGGTTTTGAGTTTGTTCTTGAGGTCTTCGACGCCCATCGCCTTCTCGACGTTGGGGTAGTCGCAGGCATCGAAGTCGTCGGAAATCTGGGTTTTTAGATCGCGCCGGTCGACGACGATCATCACCGTCGGATTCTTCAGCGTCGCCTGCCGGCGCAGCTTGTACGCGGCGAACACCATCGTCAGCGACTTGCCGGAACCCTGCGTGTGCCAGACGAGGCCGGTGCGATCCTGCGCGCTGGCAGGCTTGCCGATCAGCGACAAGGTGCGGTCCACAATGTCGTTGACCGCCTCGAACTGCTGGTAGCGCGCCACCTTCTTGATGGTCTTGCCCTTCTTGGTCTCGAACACCACGAAGTGCTGCAGGAAGTCCAGCACGTGGCAGGGCTTCAGGCGCAACAAGCCCTTGACCGGCACCTCCAGCGGATCGTCCGGATTGTCCGCTTCCAGCTCGTTCCACCAGCCCTTTTTGTCCGGGTACTGCGACAGCCACGGCCCCCAGGTATCCAGATGGCGCTCGATGTCTTCCTTCTTGGCGTCGTGGAATAAGACCGTGCCGTAGCGGAAGGCATCCTCGTCGGCCGCCACGCAAAACACATTGGGCGTCAGCATCAGCGGTGCCTGGCGCTGGTAGCGGTGTAACTGATGCACCGCCTCGGTCCAGTCCTTGCCGCTGGTGAGATAGCTCTTGTACTCGGCGATCACCAGCGGGATGCCGTTGACCAGCAGCACCGTGTCGTCGCGGCATTGCTTCACGCCCTGCACACGGTACTGGTTGGTGGCGGTGAAATCGTTGAGGTGCTGCTTCGCGGGGGCGAACTCGATGAAATAGACGGTCTTGGCATCTTCGCCGGGTGCCAGCTCCACCTTCACTCCATCGCGCAGGCGATCCAGCGTCTCGCGATTGGCGGTGAGCTTGTCCGCCGCATCCATTGTCTTGCGCAAGGCATTCACCGCCAGCCGCGCCTGCGCCGGCGTGGTCACGTTGCTGTTGATGCGCAGAATGGCCTCCACCAGCAGCTTCTCGACCAGCGGGTCCTCCAGCGGCCGGTCGAAGGCAGCCATCTCGGCCTCGCCGCGATAGGTCCAGCCCAGTCCCTTGTCGCCGGGCGTCGGGCTACCGTGGCCAGATAGCCATTGAATGACGGGGAGTTCGACGTAGCCGGCTTCACTCATGGTTATTGTTGTTCCTTGAACAGAGCGGGATCGACACGCACGGTGCCGGTGAGCAGGTCGTGCATGAGCGACTTCTTGAGCTGTGTCAGCGTGCCTACTTTGCTATTCAGTGCCCGTATCCTCACCTTAGACACTGTCATCACGTCGGCGATTTGACCTTGCTCATCGAGCGGTGGCACGGGGAAGCGAAACGCGCGGACCTGCGTCTTGTTGGTGGATGCCAAGTTGGTCGTTCGTTTCGCCACACGCGTGAAGTAGCGCTTGGCAATGTCGGATTCGACAACGAAGGCAAAGTAGCGCGGATCGAGCAGTGTGCGGTCAGCACGGATGCGGAAAATGTGGTTTTGGTGCAAGCAATTCTCTATCTGCCCTTCCCACAAGGTGCCCCGACCGAGTTTGTCGAGATCGCCACCCTCGGTCATCAGCACGTCGCCGGGTTCGAGCCGATATCGATCAATTTCGTCGCAACGTACCTTGACGGTCTTGATGGTGCCCAAATCGAGATGGCCGTCCTGTACATTGGCAACTCGCAGGTAAGGTAGCTCCACATTTTTGTAGCCACTGACGTCCTTGCCCAGCGTAACGCCAGAGCCGACTTCTGCAACTTCATCCACTCGTTTTGTAACCCAGTGCGGGGGGTTCGTCTTGCCGCGATCAAGTAAGTCGTGAAGCAGCGAGTGGTCGAGCAACTCAGCCTTGCGCACCGCACCTCGCGCCCGCTCAATCGCCAGATCCACGGCATCCAGCACTCGGGCGATGGTGACCTGCTCGTCTGTCCCGGGCATCGCAAACCGGACACGTCCGATTTCGCGGCGCGTAATCGCTCCAAACGTTGTTCCACCCGCCAACCGGTGGAACGCAAACATCCCATAGTTGAGTAGATAGTATAGGAACTCACTTGAAAGACCGGTTTCCTGCGGAACCAAGACCTCGCACGACTGGTTCGTGGTCAGTGGAATGCCTGCAATCGCCAGATTGCCGACCGTTCCCCGGGTTGAAAAAATGATTGAACCGACCGGAACAAGCCGCGCGTTCGAATTCTCCATGCCCGCGTCGGAAATGTGTTCGGCACCCTCGCCGATATATTTGCTGCGGTTCGCCGTGAGATCGGTCGGCGTGATCCAAGGAATGCCGCCATCGCGCCAGTAGGCACTTTCATTCCGGTCTGGCGTGCCGCCGCCAACGACGCGAACGAGGTCGGCGACCTGCTTTTCCTGCCAGCCCGTTGGCACGCCCGTCTTGCGGATGACGGCGTAGCTGGCATCAAGCCTTGAAGTCATAGCCCGCTGCCTTCAAAAGTTGCTGCAACGTGGATTCGGCGTCATGCAGGGCCTGCTCGCTCGCCTTGAGTTGATTCAACGCGTCCTTCACCGCCACCCTCGGCTCAGGCTCGAAGGTATCCACGTAGCGCGGAATGTTGAGGTTGAAATCGTTTTCCGCGATCTCGTCGATACCGACTACACGAGCGTGCTTAAGCAATTCGTCGGCATCGCCATATAGTGCGCCGAGTTCCTTGCCCACCTGGTCCACGTCACGCCGGTCGTCCTCGGCGCGGCGGCTGGCCTCGGCGATCTTCTCGTCGCGTTCGGCGATCTTGGCGGCTGCCTTGTCGCGTTGGGCTTCCAGTTTCGTCAGTGCTGCTTCGGCCTTGTCCTTGGCCGTCTTGCCAGTAATCTTGGGTAGTTCCACACGCGACTCGGCCACTTGGGCTTCTAGTTTGGCGTGGCGAGAGGCAATGTCGGCATATTTCGCTTCCAGACGTTCGACCTCGTCGTGCTCGCGGGCGTTGATCTGCTCGCGGATGCGCTGGCTGTGCTTTGCAACCAGGCTGGGCACCTTGGCGGCATCACCATACGCCTGCACGTGAACCAGCATGCGCATCACATCCTGCGGGCGCAGTTCGTTCTGATTGGAGAGTTCGCGGAAGTGGCGCGCGGCATAGACCAGCAGCACCTTGTCGTGCCGTTCGGGCGGGCGCTGCTTTTTCAGGATGAGCAGGCAGGCCGGAACGCCCGCGCCGTAGAAGACGTTGAGCGGCAGGGAGATCACGGCGTCGATCAGCCGCGACTCCAGCAGTGCCTTGCGGATCAGGTGCTCATCGTCAGCCTTGCGACGCTTGATGATGGGATTGCCGTCATCGTCGAATTCTCCGGTTTCCTCCTCTACCTCGGGCTGACCACGGAACAGGACGCCCTGCGGGCAGACGATGCCGGCACGGCCCTCATTGGTGAGCGAGGCCAGAATGTGCAGGATGAAGGCGTAATCACCGTAGCCGGCCGGCGGCGCCTTGAACGGCGTGCCGCGTCCGAAGCGGCCGAACGGGTCCTTGTAGCCTTCCTTGCCGAAAATCTCCTTCTTGAGCTTGTCCTTTTTCTTCTTGTCGTCCGTCTGCTGCTCGGGCTTCAACCACCAGAACTCGTCGGAGAACGGAAAATTGGCAAGCACCACGGAGAACTTGCGCACCTTGCCCTCGCCATCCTTGTAGGCCGGGTCGGTGATTGTGCTCACGCCCGCCGAGATGGTGGCTTCCAGGCCGTGCAGCACGGAGTTGATCTTGCCGATGGCGGCGTTGCCCCAATTCATCTCCTGGCCGAAGTACTGGGCCGAGGTGGCGTGGTGCTCGTTCTCGCGCAGGAAATTCGCCGAATGCACCAGCATCCCGCCGCTGCCACAGGTGGGGTCATAGATGGTATCGCCGGGCTGCGGCTCGAGAATGCGCACCAAGGTATCCACCACCTCGGGCGGGGTGAAGAACTCGCCCGCCTTGGCGCCGGCATCGTCGGCGAACTGCTTAATCAGGTATTCGTAGGCGTGGCCCAGCACGTCGGGCGGCACGCTGGCGTTCGAGAGGTCGTGGCTATCGAAGTGCTGGATCAGGGCGTGAACCACCTCGTTCGGGATCAGCGGCTTGCCGCTGCCATCCGGCGCCGGCTGGTTCCAGTCGACGGTGAAAACGCCTTTCAGTTCCTCATTGGCGGCGGCCACGGCGCGCATGGCCTGGGTGAGCTTCTCGCCGAGGTTGGTGGATGCGGCCAGCACATCGCCCCAGCGGCTGCCATCCGGAATGGAAAAGCGGTGCTCGCCCCGCGCCCGAAAAACCGCCTTCTGCGCATCGGTGAACTGCTTGCCCTGTTGGCGCTCAAGTACCGCTATGGCCTCATCGGCCTCGTTCTCCCACTGGTCGCAGAGGCGCTTGTAGAACATCAGCGACAGGATGTAGTTCTTGTAATCCTGCCCGGCGGTCTTGCCGCGCAGGATATTGGCGGCACCCCACAAATGGGTTTCTAGTTGTTGTTGGGTAAGTCTCATATTTAGTAATTCACCAAGGTCGCCGACGACTATTACGGGAAGGTCTGCCAACTGTCCTCACCGCAACCGCTCGCCGATTAGCATGCACTGAATGCCGCGCCGACTGTGGGAGCCGCACCTTCTTGCCGCTGGGGGCACCAATTTACAAAGGTGATTCACTCACTAGTGGGTAAATCATAGCCCGGTGCTAGTTTCGCGGTACTGACGCCATACAGAGCCAACGGATCTCGAAGCCACAAACGAAAAGCTTTATCTTCAATTCGGTGGTTCATTGAACAATCGACGTGCCACTGACGGAGAACGTACCCGGCCATCGATGCGCGCAGCTTGAGGTGCAGCGCACCGTTGTGCATCCCAAAATCTTGTTCCGTAATTTCTGGGTGATCTCTATCTGGGTGAGGAACAAGATCAAGCTCGACAATCCGATTCCACTGAATGTCAGCGCTGGGCAGTTCGTGCTTCTCCACTTCGCCAGAGACAATGAGGTCAGTTTCGCGCATCCGGCTGATGACAAAATCCCGAAACTCCTGGCTCTTTCTGTCAAAGGCTCTTGCGTGCCACCGCAGTCCATCTGTAGCAATCGCGAAGGGAACGATCTCTCTTTTTGACGCGCCGCTGGTATGGGACAGGTATTTCATCCGTACCGCCTTACCCAAGTGAATGGCACGTGTAACAGGCGCGAGTACATCCATCTTCGGCCGATTCAATTCCATTGGAAGTTCGCATGGAATTAGTGAGCCCGCTACAGGGCTTACACCGTCACCGAAGCCTTGGGACAGGGCCGTCAAGACCCGCTCAGGAACGTGGTTGAAAGCCGGCGTGAAGCGCTGGCCAATGACATAGGTTTTCGTGGTGTTGTCGAAATCGATGTTGTCGGGGAGCAAGCTTCTGTATAGCGCGAAGTCGCGAGTCGCCCCCGCGGGGGCAACGCCGAACCGCTTCATCAGATCGGCGCGGCCGACATTGCCGAGAAAATATAACCGGAATTCGATGTAGGCCAGGCGTTCACACTGGGCTTGGCTGAGCTGCGCCAGGACGGCTGGGCGGGGGCTTCCGTGAATATCTGTCATGGGCGCGCATTCTGCCTCGTTAAGCCATTACAGGTCAAATCACTTTTATTGGTTGACATCATCAAAATGATGATGCAATATACCCATAAGTCGCATGGTGCGGCGAGAACTCAAGGAGACTTGTCGTGGCAAAAAATCCACCTACCGGGGACGGACATCGCATCGGAGCTGTGCGTGAACGCAGCCAAACTCAGACCCCATCTGGCCATTGGGTTAAGAGGGACACGGGCACAGGGCGGTTCATGGATGTCAAGACGACCACCCAGACGCCCTTCAAAGGCGTCCGCAAGGAAAAATAGGGGGATTTTCATGGCATGCGCACAAACCCATCAATTGGTTGCCGCGGCTGTTGTTGGCTCTTATTGCTACGGCCAGGAAGCAGACCGGGACGAGCAATCAATCAAGCCGGTTGCAGGAGCGTTGCTGGCGGGGTACTTGACTAAGGTGCCTGACGTCCTGGAGCCGGCTGTTCATCCGAATCATCGGCAGTTCTTTCATAGCTTTGCATTTGCGGGGCTGCTTGGACTGGCAACCTACAAGGTATATCAGTGGCAGCCGGAAAGCCCTGCCGGCGAAGTGGCCCGGTTTGCGATGCTGGTGGGCGCTGCTGCCTACCTCATCCATCTTGCGATCGACGCTGGTACGCCGAAATCGCTTCCGCTGTTGGGCAAGCTCTAAGGAAAGGAAACCATCATGGCAAAGAGAAACAACGTTCACATCGTCCAACGCGGTGATCAATGGGGCACGTTGCGTGAAGGTGGCGAGCGGGTGAGTAGTTTGCACGATACGCAGGCACAGGCGATTGAAGCAGGCCGTGATATGGCTCGCGAAGGCAACGGCGAGTTACTGATCCATGGGCGTGATGGGCAGATTCGTGCACGTGACTCGTATGGAAACGATCCATGTCCGCCGAAGGATTCGAAATGATCAAAATGAACTTCAACATGCCGAGCCAGCGTGATTTGATCAAGATGGTTACGGCCGCGGCCGAAGAAAAAATCACGCAGGCCGCACAGCGTGCGGCTTCGCCCTATGGCGGTGTACGTATCCGTTTTAGTCACAAATCGGATGGATCACTCGCATCGGTGAATTTTGAGGGATCGGACAGAGCTGTTCAGGCAGCGCGTGACGCGGTATCGGACTAACATGCGAGAGACGCTCGACGAACTTTTTACCGTCCTTGCCTATTCGAGGCGGACGCAGTTGGTACTGGTACTAGGTTGTTTATCCTTTATTGCGAGCTTTGCATTAGGTGCGTACATGGTGGGAAACCTGAATTTCCATGGCGCCCTTGAACCGCTAACTGGCTCCGTTCGCGAGGTCGTCGCGAGACGCTACGAGCGACTTGCCTGGGTTTCTTTAGGTGGATTCATGTTGCTTGCTGTGCGGTTCTATATCAAAGATCACAGGCGGCTATATGGGGGATGATCAATCTACTTTGGTGATGCTGGGTTGGCAGGGTTTATGATCCGGCTTGGCAGACATGTTGGCAACCATAGCCGTCACAACACGACAGCTTGAAGCACCTCTAATCAAGTTTTTCCAAATTTATCAGGCGGGAATGCCATGCTCGATACGCCCGAGGGTGTCCATGACCAGCTTGCCCCCGACCTCGGTATCAAGCAGGGATAGAGGCGTCGCTCCGCTCAACACAATGATCGGGGAATTCAGCCAGCGAAAAGCCTTCTCTAAATTCCCAAAGAGTTCCTCTGCCCGGGCTAGCACTCGGGCCACTCGGAACAACCTTTCAGACTCCTGCTGAGACAGAAACCCCGTGCGCCGACGCTGTGCCAGCATGCGAACACTTATGTCCAAGAGCTGAGCAAGTTCTGCAGTATGAGCCTGAGTGTTCGCGCCAAGCGAGTCCAGGGCCTGGGTGGGGAAGCCTTGGCGGATCATTGAGACCCACCCAAGCGGGGTAAGGGATTCCACTTGGAGAACCGCCGTTCCCCCGAGTAGTGCTAGAACCCTGATAGAGGGATTATTCGGATATCGGCTCACCTTATCTTCCCACGGGCATGCGCAATAATTGCGATGATTATGCTATCGCTATCAACTTGTTCTGAATCGCCCCGTCTTCAGCAGACACGACAGTGCCTTTACATAGCGCGATCGGCTTAGCTGATTGAACGTCATGCGGACTTCTCCCATGACACTCATTCAGTAGGAGGGAGGGTAAAGAATCCGGCTGTCATCGAGTTGATTTTCATCGGTGATTTCTCGGCTGGTGGAGTACCGCTTCCCGTCCGAGGTCACGTAGACATATTCTGTGTAACCGTCTACCTGCCCTTCCCACATTGAAGTCAGCGGCCGCATGACCCATCTTTCCTCCTTGGTCATATGTCCAGGAAGAACAACCTGGACATCCAGCAGCTCAATTACATTTTCCGTTTCAAGTAGCCCAACAAATTGATCTGGATGGATCATGGAAATCATGTTTTTCTTGATCACCCCCTTTTCGAATTCTTCCGAATATAAGCAATAAAACCACGGGAGGAACTCGGTTTGTATGACGTAGCTCCAGCAGATCGAGTCGTCCTTCCCGAATATAGCCGGTATGTCCATTCTGCCGTCTTCCTCGGTAATGAATGTGGTCGTGTGCAACGTCATGGTCGAGTCTTTTGCGCGGAATTCATCATATGAATACTATAGTTTGTAGTGCGATAGTGTTCAATGCGATTAATTGGTCATCCCTATCGAGAGGGATGACCCCATGGATACGAGAAAGGCCTTTGCAAAGAGCCTTAAGGAACTCAGGACGATCAGAGGAGTGACCCAGGAAGATTTCTCGGACGTGTCCAGCCGCACCTATATCAGCATGATCGAACGAGGGCTGAGGTGCCCCACTTTGGAGAAGGTCGACGAGTTTGCCCAAGTCCTCGGTGTTCACCCCCTTGCCCTCTTATGTCTCACATATCTACGCGCGGAGGGGCACGAAAATCTTGATCAGCTGTTTGGCCGTATCAGGGCCGACCTAGGTCGGCCATAGGGGGCCCAGCAAGCACCATGGTGCCTTGTGACTGCGGGAACACGAACCAGTGCGGTTCGCTTCTTGGTGGCCTCGGCGCTCTAGAAAGAACATCAACGCGACGTATGAAAAACTCGTATAGACGATGGAAGTACCTTTGGCGCCTTAGTTAGCCATAAAAGCTAAAAGGATTGGCCACCTATACATCCGGACAACTGTTCCGGATAGGTTGAATTTCCTGCAATACATCCGCTACGCGTAGAACAGTAAGGCCCGTGCCACCTGGAGCTTCCCCTGTGTCCAGGAACAAGTGCGAACGGTACAGGATCGGCTGCTGAACAATGTTGTGACCAACGAAAGTCAGTCCTAATCCTGATTGGAATTCTTGGCCGGGCACAGCTAGGTACAGTTCCCGGTCTTCCAATTCCTTGACTGGAATCTGATCGAACAACTTACGGCTCCACAACAAGGTCTTAATCTGCAGGCTACCGCTCCCGCGAGGCAATTGCGTGTCGGGAATGAGCGGGATGGGCTTGTCATACCGGTAGAAATCACTGCGATCTGCATGAACCATCCAGAAGCCGAGTTCGCCTACTACTCTCAGCACCACGGGGGCTGCAGCCAAGAGAGGTAGCAACGTGGTTTTAAGATATTCGACCTGAACAGGCTCAAGGCCGTAAAGCCATCCCTGGTCGCAATACGCAGGCCGCCAGGCAGGGAATCTGGAGAACTCGAATTCGATAAAATTCGGCAGGTCGTCCTCGTGGTTACCCCGTACGAAATGGAACCATGGCTCATGCAGCAGCATTAGGGCATCAAACGAGTCTGGTGACCGGTCGATCAAATCACCCGTGCAAAATACCCGATCGCACATCGGATTGAAGCCCAGCGCATCGAGTTTTTCGAGAAGCTGCTTCCGCTTGCCATGGAGATCTCCCACGACAAAATCGTGGCCGAGATCATTCGCAGGGAAAGACACGAAAAACGGCATATTTTGCTCGCCCTCATCGCGGGTCGAAATGGCAATTTCCGAGAGCGATCATTAGAAGCCCCAGCCAACTATTGTGAGGAATCCTAAAGCCCGCTAGCCTCGGTCAGCGCAGCATCGAACTCATTCTGAACCGCCTCGGGCAAATCAAGAAATGAGTCGGGCTCAATTTCGACGTTCAGATATCCATGATCAAGCCCGATTCTTCGCACAATTGGCAACTCGTCCACCGATTGGCCGGCTTCAACCAACTGGTTAAGCGCGGCTTCCATGCGATCCACCATGCGTTCAACTGCTGGCAGATAATCTGGCGGCACAGCTATCTCCACATCACGACATCGTGGATTGAGCAGCAGTAATGGACGAGCAGTCACCAACGCTGCATGAGCCTCCATGCTGAGGCTTGGAATAACTTTATCCGGCTGTCTTGCTTCCGACACTTTCCATCCATCTTGCTTAGCACAGGCTTCGCAGAGCGTTTTTACGCCGTTCCCGATGTGCAACGCGCCCGGCCTACCGCAGAGTTCGCATGTTTTCTCTGACTCTTTCTTGGCTTCATCAATCCAGTCGCCCCAATGGGCTGGCTGCCTATGGCCATAAAAGCGCAGCAGGCCGAACTTCTCCTTGATTTCGCTCGCTTGAGGCAAATCCTGCTTACGCTTTCCAGACGCCATAGACGCTTGCAGTTCGGCTTCCATCCTCGCTGACAGTTGCATCAGCAGATCGAACCAGCCATCTCCGCACATGAAGCCCCAGCGGGAGAAAGGGTGACGAGTATTCACATTGCCGTAGCTCCGATATAGAAGAGGCGCAGTGTCTACAAGTATTTGGGTGTGTTCCTCGTTCATACCATTCTTCCCTTTCACCTGTCCTGGTCAGCCCGGCAAAGCCAGGAACCGCACACCCCCCAAAGTGCAGAATGGCCTCCCCCTCCCCCGCCTCAGACGGGCATTAGGGCTACATCGCGCGCGCAATTCGAGGCGGAACGAATATCCCGACAATGTTCCCTGGCATCCTGAAGAGAAATTCAAGAACAGGATCATGACCGCACTGCGGCATCTCCAGAGCGACTGATTTGTGATTCCTTGCCACCACCCATTTTCCGGTAAGTAATCCTGCTGACGTGCCATACCGCGACGGCAGTGAGTCCGATAGATGGAAACATCAGGAAATTGCCTGCTAACTCACTAACAAAGGTATAGACGGACGCGGTCACGCTCCAAATCGCCAAGAAGACAATAACCGATGCCAGAATGCTCATTCGTCGTGCCCGTCTTTCGATCGGGCTGTAATCCGCCGTCATCAACAGAATGAAGTAAGTGACCGCAGGAATTACGGTAACGGCCAGGCCCGCGAGCCAAGCAATGTCGTTATTAGTCACGTTTTTCTCCTTGGGTTTGTCTTGATTGATTCATGCAATATGGCCAGATGCGCTTGACCATCCAACATGCAAGTCGGGCTGGAGCGAAGTAGCCTGGTAGGGTTTCTCTGCTGGCATTCCACATTGCCTTGAAGAATCCATCATCGGCACAGGTGTAGACCGGATTCATCCGCCTACACCTGATTGCAGCCGTTTACGACTGACCGCTTCGCCTACTCATCAAATGCGGGCTCCCGACCTTGGTATATGGACTCTCAAGCAGATTGATAGGTAGCGCTGCGACTGTCGAACGCCGGTCGTGTACCTTCCAATACGTCAATGACTAATTTGTTAGTTTCCGGATCCTCCAGTGGACCACTGCAATAGGTGATCTTTTGGCGGTTCGACTTGTTCGCCGTCGCATGGATGATTTGTTCGGCGTCGCAACAAACAGCGAGATTGGCGTTGTGGGTCACCATGATGATTTGCCTCTTCTCTTTTGCCTGCTTGATTGCCGGAACAAGCAGCGAGAAGACGGTCTCGTTGTCTAGGTTCTCCTCGGGCTGGTCAAGTACGATAGGTAGGTCACTGTCCTCCACCAGCAGGTAGAAGATCAGCAGCAAGGCCCCCCGCTGACCAGGCGAGAGTTGGTTCAGTGGCTGCCCGCCCTGCGCTAAGGAGAATTGAGGATGGATGTAGTCGAGGCTGTACAGCAAGTCGAGCACTTCCTCAGGTGATTTCCCTCGCCTGACGAGACTGGCTATGTCATGGGTCACGATCTCGTTACCTCTTTGCTCATTGACGAGCATGGACTCTAGTCCTGCAGCAACTTCAAAGACCTCGTCTGGCGAGTTCAGTGGATGGGCTTCAACGTACTCGCGAAAAGCCCGTCGGCCTTCGTCTTCGCCACGGAATGTCCCAGAAACTTGCTTGACGAGATCGAAAAACCGATCTTCCAACGAGGCGGCGAGCGTGAGCTCGTTCACAAAGTCCAGCGAGAAGTTTTGATGCTTGGGAACGACTTCATCAATGGTTGCGCGTGCCGTCTCGACCAGTTCTGCGCGCGCTGCACGGACCGCGAGGAGCTCATGGGCGATTTCCGTGACCCTTTTGGCACGCTGGGCCTCAATCTCGGCGATCCGCTCAGGCCCTTTCTGCGCCAACTCAATCTGCGCAATGACATTAGCAATGCTACCGGACAGTTCCGCAGGGCCAGTCAAGGCAGCCATTTGATGTTCCCATGCGGCGAACCGCTCTCGAGCAGCTTGCTCCGCAAGTTGCTGCGCATTGAGAGCTGACCGGGCATGTTGGATTTGTGCTTCCGCCGCACGCAGCCGCGATGCTACTGACTCATTGCTCGGACCTTCGACTAAATCGCGCTCCTTCGATAGTTCTTCCTTGGTCGCTGTAACCTTCGCGTTCAGCGGCTGTTCGTGGAACTCGAACGTGATGACACTCGCGAGATCCAATCCGGCCAATTGAGCATCAGGGCTCATTCGGCCGAGCCCGTCATTGACCAATTCCTGCAGGTTCTTAAGTCCCTTTTCTAGCCGCTCTGACGCAAACAGACGTTCCTGAATGTCACGCACGCGCCGGCGTCCTGCATCGAATTGATCTGTAAGCGATGTGTGAAGCTGCTCCGCCTCCGCAAGTGCGGCCAAATTGGGATCGGTCGCGTCGCTGGGGGCACCTCCACTCCCAGCAGCGCCAGCCTCGGCGGTTGGCGGGGGCACCGGGGGCTTGGAAGCCTCAAGATCCTTGAGCTGCTGCTCACGTAGCTTGCGAGTCGCATCCAATTGCTGCTGAACCTCAGGCGAAGTCCGGCGAATCGTATCGCGAATATCCCGATTCAGTTGTCGGACCTCAGTGCGCAGGCGCTCAATCTTGACCGTCGCTTCCGTCTCCTGGCGCTGCAGGAGCTCCTGCAAATCCGCAGCACCGCCCCGCAGGTCAGGGGGAATGTGCGAGAAGATGACCCGTTCTACCTGTCCCGTGAACTCCTTGATGTCCTCCTCGGACTGTCCAGCGCACACCGTTTCGAAGTACCGCTGTGGGATGTAGCGCACCCGCTCAATGTCAGTGGCAAGCGGGTTATCGCTGAGCTTTCGCGTCTTCGTCGTGCCATTTGCCCAGCGAAGCTCGCCCTCAAAATACAAGCCTCTATTGTTTTTGCGCTCTCTAAAGCGGGTCGGCGTCAGGAACGAAAAGTTTTCGTAGTTCGGCGTGTCGCCAAGAAGCGCAATAATGTCCGCCAGCGCACTCTTGCCGCTACCTTTACTGCCGATTACAGCCACAAGGTCGGCGTTGAGCTTGAGTTCCTGGCCGTCGAACCAGTCCTCGTTCGCCAGCTTTGCCTCAGCGGTCTTGTATAGGTGTAGACCTTCGATGAAGACTGACGGCTTGTCCTTCCGGAGTTGAAGCTTGGGTGGAATGTCACCCAGCCACGACCTCTGCAAGGGCTCCTTAATAGCCTGTAGGAGGCCGCGGAAAGTAGGCGCAGCCTTAATCCAAGTCGTTAAGTTCGACTGAAACTTGCCGTACTTGGCAAACGTGTGTGCATCGCTTCCCCTGACCGGTAGCCGCGGTGTTCCACCGAGTGCGGTCCAAAAACCATCAAAGAACCCATCGTTCTCAGGTGTCTTCAGGCCAACGAAAGCATCCCGGTACTCACGCCCTTTGCATTCGAAGATGTCAGGCTGAGAAAAAAGTTGGTGCGCCGTCGTATAGTGGTTGCGCCACTTCATCTCTTTGAGGCCGTGGTAAGTGTCCCAAGGCTGGTAGATGACAGCAGTCCCTTCGTCGAGCGACTTGACTGCCTGCCGGAACGACTCAAGCGTCACTTCGCAGGTTTCGCAGCCTGCGATCCAGGCCGCCTCATCATCCTGCTGAAGTTTTTCGTGCGAGCGGCCTTTGAGCTGATCTCCTTGCAACGATCTAGCGAACTCCATCAGGCTATCTGACGATAGCGGCCGCTGTGGACCGCCAATGATCTGAACCTGAAGCTTTCCCAGGAAGTCCCGTAGGCGCTGCAGCGGGATCTCGTCAGAAAGGATGGTGTGGATGTCCAGGCGCTCGGTCGTCGGCGCTTGCACTCGAAGTTCAATACCCGGCAGGACCGTCTTTTTGAGCTCACCAGGGTGAGCTTGAACGTACTCGCGAAGGGCGATGTAACCGTCAAACGTCCAGTAGTCCATGACCGCGAAGACAGCGACGTCGGACTCGTTGATAGTCTTGATCCATTCCCGGATTACCGTTTCGCGCTTCGGTGCCTCTAGCTTCCGCAGTGGCTCGCCGCCGCCCCAATTAAATGATGCGGGGCTGTGAACGTGGAGGTCCCACTTGCCCCACTCGGAACCGCTTTCGAACTTCATCTTCTCCCCCTGGACACTTTCTCATTGTGTCTACGTAGATGCCCCAACCAAAGTCAGAACAAGATATACGGCGGATTTTCTAGTTCACCTGATCCCTGCTGCGTATATCGCATCAGTTTACCAACTGACACGCTGGCGGCTGAAATGAATGATTGGTGTGCAATAGCGCTGAAGGTCGTCCGCTCCTGGCCGGCAGCGGCTCTTGGGATGGGCATCCGTAAAGCCGACGTTGGAGAAGATTCTGAGTACGTCCACCAAGGTCGGCAAAGGCCGACAAGCCGCCTTACACTGTGTGAGACGACCGTTCCTGGGTACAGCTTGTTAACCGGCGGTTCCGTTACCGCAGCACTCTATTCAAGTTCACCTTACTGTTCCCTTGGCACGCGCAATCATTGCCAGAACCGCCGGATTGCAATTGACAGGTTGAAGGGTGATGCCGGAATGGCTCGCCGCAAATACCCGGAAGAGCTCATCGGCAAATCCTTGGCCAATTTCCTGGATGTGGGCAAAGTCTAGACGCACCGTATGCACTTCGCCGTGTTTCTCTATTTCGCGAACGATCAATTTGGCTTGTGCTCTGGATACAAGATTCTCATCGCCAGCTTGAGCCAACGTCATGGGGATCGTTATCAGCTGTGCCATCCGATGTAACGCGCCTCCCGTCGCTAGCTTTCGGCGGGTGAAGTGACTGGATCGATCAGTCCTGCATCATCATCAACCGTCTTGCTTACCCGTCTGCTGACTGGCCAAGCCTGCATAGGCTCGGCGTCATACGGTCCGACCATGCCTTGCACTTCATCCGCCGGCGCATTCAACCAGGACTGCCAGTCATCAGGCTTGAGGATTACCGGCATCCGGTCATGAATCGGCGTCATCACTTCGTTCGGTCCGGTGGTGATGATGCAGGCTGTGCGTAGGATCTCTCCATCCGGCCCACGCCAGCTCTCCCACAGCCCACCCATGGCCATGGGCTCGCTCGACTTCAAGCTGATGTAGTAAGGCTGTTTGATCTTGCCTTCGGTTTTCCATTCATAGAAACCATCTGCGGGAATGATGCAGCGTCGGCGCCGGAAGGCATCGCGGAATGAGGGCTTCTCGGCAACGGTCTCACCACGCGCGTTGTTGAGCTTGTTGCCTATCGCCGGATCCTTGGCCCAGTGCGGCACCAGCCCCCAGCGCAGCAGATGAAGGACCCGCTTGCCGTCCGGAGACTGCCGAATCACCGGGATGTCGGTGCCCGGCGGGATGTTGTAGTGGGGGCCGAAGTCCGCGACCTCATCCAGACTGAAGTGCTCTTTCAGCTTGGCGGGTGTCTGCTTGAGCACGTAGCGTCCGCACATTACGGCTGCCCTGCGCGGGCTTCGCGCTTCATCTTGCGCCAGGTCCAGGGTGCCAAGGGCTCAGACTCGGCCCAGAGGCCACGCCTGGCAGTGCGGGCATCCAGTTCCGCTTGTGCATAGCGCAGGCGGTCGTCGAGGGTCTGTTCATTCTGGTATTCCTTGTAGTGC
Source organism: Pseudomonadota bacterium (assembly GCA_040753235.1). Lineage (GTDB taxonomy): Bacteria > Pseudomonadota > Gammaproteobacteria > Burkholderiales > Thiobacillaceae > Thiobacillus. The sequence continues at coordinate 203,321 of JBFMET010000002.1, read as the reverse complement.
CACGCCATCCCGTTCGCCACCTGGGCGAGGTTGGCATCCTGACCGTCCACCATGATCTTGCCCACCAGACGGCCGTAGCGGTCCTGCTTCTGCCACTCCACGGTGACGGTGCGGCGATAGTGCGCATTTCGCGGAACGTGACCGCTGATTTCGCGTCATCGTGACCGGTGGTGGGATGCTGCATGGATTTGTGTAAATGTTACCTCAATCGGTCACGCTCGCCGTGAAACGGCGGTCACGCTGGCGTGAAATCCGTGATTCGGCAGGGTTATCCACGGCGCCGCCGGCCGGAAGTCGCCAAGTACAGGAGGCCGGCGGCGCGGTGGGTAACCCGCGTTCGAAGCGCAGGCGGTCATGGTTTGTCCTTCTCCAGCTTGCGCAACGACTCGCCGGCCAGCGCCAGCTTGTGGGCCGAGTGCAACACCCGGTCCAGAATCGCATCGGCCAGCGTCGGATCGTTCAGATACGCATGCCAGTGCTCCACCGGCAGTTGGCTGGTAATCACCGTCGAGCGCGTACCGACGCGGTCATCGAGCACCTCCAGCAAATCATTGCGTTCCGCCTGATTCAGCGGCGCCAACCCCCAGTCATCGAGAATCAGCAGATCGGTCTTCGCCAAACTCGACAGGCGCTTGCCGAAGCTGCCATCGCCATGCGCGATACGCAGCTCCTCGAAGAGCCGGGGCGTGCGCACATAAACCACCGACAGCCCCTGCCGGCAGGCCGCATTCCCCAACGCGCAGGCGAGCCAAGTCTTGCCGCAACCCGTCGCCCCCGTCAGGATCAGATTCTGGTGCGCACGAATCCACTGGCAACTGCCCAACTGGGCCATCAAGGCCTTGTCCAGTTTGCGCCCGCCACCATAGCGCACATCCTCCAGGCACGCCTGACTGGACTTGAGCCTGGCCTCGCGCAGCAATCGGCTGACGCGGCGATTCTCCCGCCAGGTGTGCTCCCGATCCACCAGCATGGCGAAGCGCTCATCAAACGACAGGCTCATCGCCACCGCACTGGTCTGCTGCTCGGCAAAGGCCATGGCCATGCCGGGCAAGCGCAGTGCCTGCAGGGTTTGCAACGTCTGTTCCATCAACATCATCTCTCCTTCGGTCAGTGGTAATACTCCGGACCGCGCACATTGGCGTGGTCCGGCAAGGGAAGCTCGGCTTGCGCCGGGCCGGTAACGGGTTGGCGATCCAGGCCCTTCTCCAGAATCGAGGCCACGGATCGATAGCGATGCGCGCCGATGGCCAGCGCGCGGGTGCAAGCCGCCTCCATGCGCTCTCGCCCGACATTCCTGGCCAGTCGCATCAAACCCAGACAGGAGCGGTAACCTTGCTCGGGATGCTGCTTCTCCATCAGCAATCGTTTGACCAGTTCGCCGGTGGCGGGGCCTACCGAGGCGGCCCAGTTCATCAGCCGACCGGGGGACCAGTCGGCGTGCGCCCGATGCGCCGCCGGCATGTGGTCGGCGATGGTGGAGTAGCCGCCTTTGCGGGGATTGCGCGGATGAATCGCCACCCGGCGGCCCTTGGCCAGCACTTCGATGGTGCTGCGAGTGATGCGCAGTTCGACTTTCTGGCGCACCAGCGCATGCGGCACACTGTAATAGTGCCCGTCGTACTCGACGTGGTAGTCGATATTGACGCCGGCGTGTTTCCACTCAGCGAGCACGAAGCGCGTGGCGGGCAGTGCCCGCAGGTACGGCGCATCGAGTTTCTCGAAGGCCTCGCGCCGACAGCCGGGGAGTTTCTTGAACGGACGGTTGTTCAAAGCCGGCAGGAGTTCGGCGACGGCGGCATCCAGTTCGGTCACCGAGAAGAACTGCCGGTGGCGCAATCGGGCCATGATCCAGCGTTCGACGACCTGCACGCCGACTTCGACCTTGGCCTTGTCCTGTGGCTTTCTGGGGCGGGCCGGTAGGATCACGGTGCCGAAATGGTGGGCGAACTCGGTGGTGGCACGGTTGAGTTCCGGTTCGTAGCGGTTGGCCACGGTGACCAGTGCGCGGGGATTGTCCGGGACGATGAGTTCGGGCACGCCGCCAATGAACGCCAGTGCGCGACCGATCCCGGTCAGCCAATCCGCTTGTGTCTGTCCCGCCGTGGCACAGGCGAAGGTGTAGCTCGACGCACCGAGCACGGCAACAAAGATGCTGGCCGGCCGGATCTCGCCGGTATCGGCGTCAATGATCGGCATTGTTGGGCCGGCGTAGTCGGCGAACAGTTTCTCGCCGGCGCGGTGGGTCTGGCGCATGGAGCGCTTGAGCTTCCCCGCCCAGGCTTTGTAGCGTGTGCAGAACGCGGTGTATTGGAAGGCGGCAGCGCCCACGGATGCCCGATACTCTTCCCAGAGCAGGGTGAGCGTCACCCCCTTGCGCTTGAGTTCTTGATGCACCAGCGCGTAGTCAGGTTCGGTGAAGGCCGATGCCCGGGCGGATGGTTGGCTGTAGAGCCGCCGTTCCAGCGCGCCATCGTCCAGGTCGGCAGGCAGTGGCCAGCCCAATCCGGCGTCCGCCGCCAGCTTCAGGTACTTGGCGACGACGCCTTTGGAGATGTTGAGCGCCCGCGCGATGGCTTCAAGGCTCAGGTCGGTGTTCTGGCGGTATCGGAGTACGTCTCGTATCTTGCGCATGGATAGTCTGTCCTGGGGCATGCTCGCTCGCTTTCAAAAAAGCGGCGAAGCTACCTTCAACTATCCATGCAACACACCGGCCATCGGTCACGATAACCGCGAAATCGCGGTCACGCTTCCGTGAAACGTCGGTCACGCTTTGGCGAAATCACCGGTCACGTTGGGGCGAAATACGCACCTCGGCTTGAGCGATTTGATTCAGCCAGCCCCGCGCCGCTTGAAAAAGGGAAACCTCTGCGTAACCCCGCGACGGCTCATCCGCATTGTTTTGCGGCATGAGTTTCATGTCGGAAAACCGCGTCGCGTCAGCCTCGCGGAGTTAAGCAGAGGTTTCATGCTGTCAGGCCTAATCTGAACTTCTACAAATGAATCCAACTCGGACCAGGCTTGACCTTTCCTCGCATTTCCCCAGCCCGGAATCCAGCTTATTGCTGCGCTTGATTGGTCAGCGGAAACTTCAAGGTGAATACCGCCCCGCCGCGGGGATCGTTCGCTGCGGTCAAACTGCCGCCATGCCGCTCGACGATGCCATAGGTGATGGCGAGGCCAAGGCCGGTGCCCTTGCCCACCGGCTTGGTGGTGAAGAAGGGTTCAAACAGATGGGGCATATTTTCCGGCGGGATGCCCGGACCGTTGTCCCGAAATTTGACTTCCACCCGGTCGCCCTCGGCGTAATGGACTCGCCGGGCGGTGATCTCCAGGCGGGGCTGGGCTTCTTCGGCGGTGGCGTCGCAGGCGTTCTGCACCAGGTTCATCATGACCTGCTGCATCTGTCCGGGTGAGCCTGTCACGGTGATGCCTTCGGGTAGCGTGATGTCCACCTTGAACTTGTCGGCTGCCGCCTTGGTGACCCAGTGCACGGCTTGTTCGATGACCTGGCCCAGGTTGAAGGGGCGGTCCTCGTTGCGGTCCACTGCCGAGAAGCGTTTCAGGCTGTCGACGATGTCGTGGGTACGCTCGGCCCCTTCCACCGTGCCTTCGATCAGGGGCGACAAGTCTTTTAGCAAGTGGTCGATGCGCAGTTTCCGGCGCAGTTCCGCCAGTTCGGCGGCGGGCTTGCCGGCGTGGATCGCCGCCAGGTAGGCTTCCAGGCGCTGGGCATAGCGTTGCAGCGCGTGGGTATTGCCCAGCACAAAACTGATGGGGTTGTTGAGTTCGTGCGCGACCCCCGCCACCAGCCGGCCCAATGAGGCCATTTTCTCCGAGTGCAGCAGCTGCTGCTGGGTGCGTTTAAGGTTTTCATGGGCTTCGCGCAGAGCCTGGTAGGCGCGGCGCAGCTCGCCCACCGGGCGGCCGGTGATGACCATGCCCACCTGGGTGCCCTGATGGTTGTATCGGGGCGTGCAATTGAGGGATACCGGCACGGCGGCACCGTCGGCACCGCGCAGGGGTAGCTCGCAATCGGCCAGGCCTCTCATGCCGTGGTTGGCGAACATGCGCTCGGCATTGTCGCGGGCATCGGCATCGGCGAACAGGTCGAACAGGGGGGTGCCGATGAGCGCCTGCTCGGGCTTTCCGGAAAACGCCACCAGGGCTTGATTCACCACTTCGATGCGTCCGCTGCGGTCGCATACCACCAGGATGTCGGACATGGAGGCCAGCACCGAGAAAACGAACTGCTGGGATTCATCGAGGGCGGTGTTCTTTTCCTCCAGTTCCACTTCGTACCGGATCAGGTCGTTGTAGACCTCGTCCATCTTCCGGATGACCTCGATCCAGGCTTCCTCGCCCAGCGCATCGTGGCCCTCGATGTGGGGAATGGGAGACGCGGAGCGGGAGACGGTGGATACCCCCGGCCTTGCTGCTTTGTTTTCGCCATTACGCATTCCACCCCCCATTTCAATGCACCGTGCATACCATGCAAGGGTCGAACGAGCGCACCACATGTTGCACCGCCACCGGCATGGGGTCATCCGGATCCACGGCCATGCCGGCCAGGGCCTGCTCCAGGGCACCGGGCACGCCCGCCGCATCGCGCGGCGAGAAGTTCCAGGTGGTGGGGGCAATGATCTGGTAATTCTGGATGCGGCCATGCCGCACGCTGACCCAGTGCCCGAGGGCACCGCGGGCCGCCTCCACCAGCCCCATGGCGTAGCCTTCCTCCGGCAGCTTGCCGTGATCGCACCAAGCCTGGCCGGGCACCAGTTGCCGGGCCCACGCTTCCATCTGCGGCACCACCAGAGCCAGTTCCAGCAGGCGCGCCAAAACCCGGGCCAGTACGCTGCCGCCGCACGCGGCCACCAGTTCCCGCACCAGCGGATGGCCGGCCACCATCTGGCGGGCGAGGGCGCCGGTTTCCATCACCTGGCCGTTGTAACGCGGGGCCTTGCACCAGGAATAGGCGCCCGGCTTGTCCAACAGGGGTTCGGTCAACCCTTGGGCCGGCGCCAGGGTTTCGCCGGCCATCCAGGCGGAGCTGAGGTCTTCCAGGATGGCGGCGGGATCGAAAGGGGCCGAGCCGGCATCCCAGATCCCGGCTGGAAAGTGTTCGTAAGCGCCGTAACTCAGAAAGCGGTCGGTGCCCTTGCCCACACGCTCCAGCCCCAAATCGAAGGCCGCCTCCAGGAACAGGGCCAAATCGCCGCTGCGCCCCGCGCGCCACCGGTGCAGGGCCGCCAGGCTATCCAGTTCGGCGACGGTCTCCAGGGCATCGCCGAACGTATGGCGTTCGAGAAAACGACGGAAAGAACGCAGCAGGGCAATCAGGCGCAACACCTCCGCCTGTTCCAGCGGCCGGGCGCTGCCGCCGGGTTGCAGGCTCAGGGTGTGCGGCCACTTGCCGGCCATGAGCCCCATCAGGTGCATGAAGGCTGAGCGCGCCGGCAGCACGTCGGCCGCCGCGCTGCCTTCCACCGCCTTGAAGCGGGCCGCCAGCCGGGGGAACCAGGTTTTGTCCCGGTAGGCGGGGCGGGCGAAATCGGGCATGAAGAACAGGTAGAAGTGGGTCAGGTGGTCCGCCAGGTTTTCGCAGGCCGTCACCAGATGTTCGGCCAGCAGGCCGTTCTCCGGCGGTGTCAAACCCATGAGGCCGCGCAGGGCCTTGGCCGCGGCGGCGCTCTGGGAGACGGAACAGATGCCGCAAATGCGCGGCACGATCACCAGCGCATCCATCGGATCCTTGCCCTGCAGCATTTGCTCGAAGCCGCGGTACAAGGGTGAGTTGACGTAGGCGGCGGCCACCCGTCCTTCGGCAATCTCGAGGCTGACCTCGAGGTCGCCTTCGACGCGGTTGAAGGGGCCGAGGATGCGGGTGCTCATGGCTTGCACTTCCAACCAAGACAAGAGGAAAGCCAACTACAGCCAGGCAATTCAAACGCCATTCTTCGCCCTTTCACTTCAATCTCGTCTTTTTGATCATCGGCGTCACCACCATGTGGTCCGCCACCGCATTCTCCCGCACCCGTTTTGGCGTGGCGGACTTTGACAGCGCGGCGAGGGCAACAAACCATGCCTTGGGCATGTCCGAGGGCAAGCCGATGGGGATGCCGGCGACCTTGGGCGTTTCGGCGAAGGGATGGCCAGGTTCCTCGAAATGGGGTTCGGTGCAACTCACGCAGGCATAGCCCCCGCGCAGGCAGGAGCCGCTGCCGTTCCACAGGCGGGTGTTGCAGTCGGCGTGAGCCTGGGTGCCCTTGCAGCCCAGGTTCTCCATCAGACAGCCCTGGTCGGAGGTCTTCTCGGCGCTGGCTTTGAACTCGTAGTACTCGTTGCGCGGACAGCCGTGGTGCACGAGATGATCGGCATAGAACCGGGGCCGGTTGAGCGGATCCAGATCGGCGAGGCCGAGACGTGACAGAGCCAGCGCCATCAGGGTATCCAGCACCCAGCCCGGATGGGTGGGACAGCCCGCCACGTTGATCACGGGCAGCCCGGAGCCGGAGCGGAAGTCCGTCCCCAAGAAACCGCCCGGGTGGTCGCCGTCGTATTGCAGCCCGACTGCCCCGCCCGGGTTGCCGCCGGCAGTGGTGATGCCGCCGAAGGCAGCACAGGTCCCCACCGCCAGGACATGCTGCGCGCGGGCGGCCAGATCCGCCACCCAGGACATCATGGGCCGGCCCGTCCCGGACAGCAGGTGAAACCGTCCGCTGCCGTGGGGGCCGGTCATCACGGAACCTTCCACGCACAGCATGTCCAGCTGTTCCCGGCCCTCGGCGCAGGCTTTAAGGATATCCAGGGCCTCGCTGCCGCTTTCCTGGCTCAGGCTGGGGTGCCACAGGAGGCGAATGCCGGACTCTTCCAGCAGGGCGAACAATTGCGGCTGCTCGGCGTTGAGCAGGGACAAGGTGCAGCCGCCGCAGCCGCCGGACTGGAGCCAAAGCAGATTCAGGGGTTTAGTCATGTTCCTCCACCTTGTCTTGACGCGCTGGCCGTTCCACGCCCAGTCGCTGCATCTTGCTGCGCAAACCCAGGCGGGACAAGCCCAGTTCCTGCGCCGCCTTGGAGACGTTGCCCCGATGACGGGCCAGGGTTTCCTGCAGCAGCTTGATTTCCAGGGCATCGACCTGGCCGCGCAGGCCGGTGTTTGCATCCGCCCTCCCTGCCGGACCGGCTTGGCGTATCGCGGGAGCAAGCAGTTCCACGCCCAGGGTCGGGCCGTCGGACAATACCAGCATGCGCTGGATCTCGTTCATGAGCTCGCGCACGTTGCCCGGCCAGGCGTAAGCGGCCATGTGCTCCAGCACGCCCGGGGCGAAGCCCTTCACCGGCCGGCCCAGACCGGCACTGGCCCGCTCCAGGATGCTCGCGGCCAGCAGGGAGATGTCCATGGGCCGCTCGCGCAGGGCCGGCACCCGCAACGGTACCGTGGCCAGCCGATAGTAGAGGTCGCCGCGGAAACGGCCTGCCTTCACCTCGGCTTCGAGGTCGCGGTTGGTGGCGGCAATGACCCGCACGTCCACTGTCAGCGAACGGCTGCTGCCGAGCGGGCGGAATTCGCCTTCCTGCAACACCCGCAGCAGCTTCACCTGGAAAGCGGGCGAGGTTTCGCCGATCTCGTCCAGGAACAGGCTGCCGCCATCGGCCTGCTGGAACAGGCCGATGCGTTCCTCATAGGCGCCGGTGAAGGCGCCGCGCTTGTGGCCGAACAGTTCCGACTCCAGCAGGGTGTCCGGCAGGGCGCCGCAGTTCTCCACCACGAAGGCCTTGTCGGAGCGGGCGCTGGCGTAATGGATCGCGCGCGCCAGCAGTTCCTTGCCGGTTCCGGACTCGCCCTGCAACAGGACGGAGACGTCGTAGCGGGCGGCCCGCTGCACCTGTTCGCACACGGCGTTCATCGGGCTGTCCGCTGCACGGACGATATTGCTCAAGGCGAAGGCCGCCTTCACGCGCTGCCGGCTGGTCTCGACCCGCCCCCGCAGCAAGGGTTCGGCGGCGCGCAGTTCCACCGCCAGCCGGCAGTTTTCCCGCTGCAGGCGATACAGCTCGGCGGCGCGTTTCAGGGTCAGCAGCAGCTGTTCGGGGTGCCAGGGCTTCAACAGGTACTGGTAGATGCTGGCCTCGTTGATGCCGGCAATGATGTCCTCGCTGTCGGTGTAACCCGAGATGATGATGCGCACCGCATCCGGCCAGTCGCGCCGCACTTCCTTGAGGAAGGCCACGCCGCTCACATCCGGCATGCGCTGGTCGGTGAGCACGACCTGGATGACTTCCCGCTCCATGATGGTCCGAGCCTCGGCCGCGCTCGATGCGGTGAACACCTGGAAGTCTTCTTCCAGGGTGCGGCGCAAGGACTCCTGCGAGCGCACCTCGTCATCGACGACCAGGACGGTGGGCAAGGGGGTCATGCCGTTTCCTCCGCCGGCACCACCCAGCCCAGTTCGCGGTGCCGGGCCAGATGCCGGGGCGTCCAGGAATGGGGGGTCTTGTCCACGAAATGGTGGCGTGCCACGTGGTAACTCGGGTCGAAGCCGTAGAAGTTGCGCTTCATGTGGTCCAGTTCCTCGGCCTGGTAAGTTGCCAGGGGCTTCGCTGCCTCGTCTTCCGCACGCCGCCGGCGCTTGGCCGCAAGCTGCCCGGCATAATCCGCGGCGGTGGCCAGGCGGCCGGCACGCAGGCGAATGTCTGCTTCGAAATCGGCCGGACTGGCATCGATGCAGTCATCCACAAAGCCCATCGCCGCCGCCGCCATTCCGCCCAGCGGCAGGCGGTGCTGCATGATGCGGCGCGCCTGTTCTTCCCCCACCCGGCGCGGCAGCAGGTAGGTCCAGAATTCCGAACCGTACAGGTTGCCCATGTTCTTGTAATGCGGGTTGAGGATCACGCCTTGCCGCACCCAGACAAAATCGGCCGCCAGCGCCAGGAAGGCGCCGCCCGCTCCCGCGTTGCCACGCAGGGCGCTGACGGTGAGCTGGCTCGGCGTTTCGATGATGGCCCGGCATAGATCGTCCATGGCGGTGATGTTGCGCCAGGATTCGTCCGGCGGGCTAGCCGCCGCCTCGATGCGGTTGAGGTCCAGGCCGTTGCTGAAGAAATCCGCCCCGCCCAGCAGCACGATCACACGGGTTGGGCGCTGGGTGGCGGCGCTGTACGCAGCCAGCAGCCGCTGGCAGGCTTCGCTACCCATGGCCCCATTGTAGAAGTCGAAATGCAGATAGCCCACGCCCTCGACTTCCTCGTAGCGAATCTCGTCGGCGCCGCCGGGCCATTCCGGCAGTAGAGCGATCTCGGGGAAGGCGAGCGCCACCGGCAGCTTGATGGTCGGCGCGTCCTCCTTGCGGCGCACGTGGCCGATCTTCACCGCGCCGTCGCGACAGGCCCGCACAACGCCATCGCCGGAGCGGCCCAGCTGCACTCCGGGCGGCGCCGAACCGGGCACGGCGTGGGCGTCGTACAGATAACAGGGCTGGCCGAACAATTCGTCGAGCACGCCGGGCACCCCGTCGGCGCTGTTGAGCTTGGCCAGCACCGTGGCGGTGTCGTCCTTCGCCCAGTCGATGGCGCGGTCGCGCTGGGTCATCGCGGGGCGCAGCCGACCTCGCACGGCAGGATCATGAGGCTTCAAGGGCTGCGGCCGCCAACGGCCTGCCAGGTAGTCCGGCCAACGTTCGAGGGCACTCCGCACCACCTGCACCGCCGCCTCGGTGACTTCGTTGCGGTACAGGCTGGACTTTCTGGCCACGCGCATGGGAAAGGTTTGCGTCGCCCAGATCGGCCCGGCATCCATCTCCGCCTCGGCCTGGAGCAGGGTCACCCCCCATTCCGTTTCACCGTTGAGGATCGCCCAGTCCAAGGCCGAGGGCCCGCGGTCGCCGACGATGCCGGGATGCAGGATGAGACACACCTGCGTGCGCCAGATGGATTCGGGAATCGCCCGCTTGAGAAAAGGTGCCAGGATCAGTTGGGGCCGGAACAGCGCGACCGCCTCCACGGTGACGGCGTCGCTGATGTCGAATTCCACAGAAACCTCATGGCCCGATGCGCTGAGCTCCATATGGAGTCGCTGGGTGAGACTGTTGAAGGCGTGGGTAAGCAGGAGGATGCGCATGGATCATGCCGGGGTTATCAGCATATACGCGGCAGCTGCTCGCCCGAGAGCCAGTCCACCATGCGCCGTCCGCCGAACCGTGTCTTCATCTGCACGAAGCCATTGGGGTCGTTCACCACCTTGCCGATAAGCGCGGCCTGCTGGCCCTGCGGATGCGCGCGCATGGCGGCGAGGAGGGTCTCCGCATCCTCTGCCGCGCAGATGGCGATGAGCTTGCCTTCGTTGGCGATGTTGAGGGGATCCAGCCCCAGCAGTTCGCAGGCGGCATCCACTTCCGGCTTCACCGGAATGGCGGCTTCTTCCAGATGGATGCCGACCCCGGACTGGTGGGCGATCTCGTTGAGGGTGGCCGCCAGCCCGCCGCGGGTGGGGTCTCGCATCACCCGGATCGCGGCGCCGCTGGCCAGCATGGCGGCGGTCAGGCCATTGAGAGCAGCGCTGTCGGACAGGATGGGCGCATCGAAGGACAGGTTTTCGCGTTTGCTCATGATGGCCATGCCGTGGTCGCCCACGCTGCCGGACACCAGCAGGACATCGCCGGGCTGCGCCAGATCGCCGGAGAGATGAATGCCATCGGGCAGGAAACCGACCCCGGTGGTGGTGATGAACACGCCGTCGCCCTTGCCCTGTTCCACCACCTTGGTGTCGCCGGCCACCAGCTTGACGCCGGCGTCCCTGGCCGCCTGGGCCATGGATTCGACGATGCGGGCAAGATCGGCCAGGGGAAAACCTTCCTCCAGAATGAAGCCGGCGGTGAGGTAAAGCGGTGTGGCCCCCATCACCGCCACGTCGTTGACCGTGCCGTGCACCGAGAGACCCCCGATATCACCGCCCGGGAAGAACAAGGGTGAAACCACATGGCTGTCGGTGGACACCACCAGGCGACCCGCACCCTGGGGCAGGCAGGTACCGTCGTTGCCCTGCGCCAGATATTCGTTGGCGAGATGTCTGGCAAACAGGTCGCTGATGAGTTGCACCATGGCCCGGCCGCCGCCGCCGTGGCTCATGTCGACGCGACCGTGCTTGATGTCCAGCGGGCGGGCGTAGCCCTTTTTCACCTGGCCGCTCATGTCGGCGTGGCCTCCACGTCCTTGTAGCGGCCGTAGGTGTAATGCGCCGCGCAGGCGCCTTCCGACGACACCATGCACGACCCCATCGGATTCTCCGGGGTGCAGACCGTGCCGAAGATCTTGCAGTCTGTGGGTTTCTTCACGCCGCGGAGAATCGCCCCGCACTCGCAGGCCTTGTTGTCGGGCACCGGCCGGTATTCCAGACTGAAGCGGCGCTCGGCGTCGTATTCGGCGTAGCCTTCGCGGATTTTCAGCGCGGAATACGGCACCTTGCCGAGGCCGCGCCATTCGAAACTGCGGCGCAGCTCGAACACTTCGGATACCAGGTTCTGTGCCTTGGCATTGCCTTCCGGCGTGACCGCCCGGGTGAACTCGTTCTCCACCATCGCCCGGCCCTCGTTGACCTGACGCACCAGCATGCGGATGGCCTGCATCACGTCGAGCGGCTCGAAGCCTGCGATGACCACGGGCTTGCGATACTCCTCGGCGAAGAATTCGTAGGGCCGGCTGCCGATCACCGTGGAGACGTGGGCCGGGCCGATGAACCCATCCAGCGGCACGGTGCCCAGTTCGCGCACTTCGGGCGACTCCAGGATATTCATGATGGCCGAGGGGGTGAGCACATGGCAGCACAGCACGCTGAAGTTCTTCAGCTGTTCGGCATCCGCCTGCTTGATCGCCACCGCGGTGGGCGGCGTGGTGGTCTCGAAGCCGATGGCGAAGAACACCACGTCCTTGCCCGGATTGTCGCGGGCGATTTTCAGGGCATCGGTCACCGCGTAGACCATGCGGATGTCGCCCCCCCGGGCCTTGGCCTTCATCAGGGACAGGCTGCCGGAGGCGGGGATGCGCACGGTGTCGGCATAGGTGCAGAGGATGGCGCCGTTCTCCAGGGCCAGCTTGATGGCCAGATCGATGCGGCCGATCGGCAGCACGCACACCGGGCAGCCGGGGCCGTGGATCATGCGCACGTTGGGCGGCAGCAGGTCCGGCACACCGTAACGGGAGATGGCGTGGGTATGGCCGCCGCAGAACTCCATGAAGTTGTAGCGGCGGTCGGGCCTGACCTCGGCGGCGATGGCGCGAGCCAGCCCCTGGGCGACCTCGCCGTCACGGAATTCGTCCACATATTTCATGATGCCGCCACCGGTTCGGTGAGACCGGCTTCCGCCATCAGCGCCAGCGTTTTCTCCGCCTCTTCCGGATCGAGGCGGGTCAAGGCGTAGCCGACGTGGACAATGACGTAGTCCCCTACCTGCACGTCCTCCACCAGGGCAAGCGAAATATCCTTGCGCACGCCGCCCAGGTCGACGATGGCTTGATCGTCGGCGGCGATGTCCACCACGCGGGCGGGGATGGCCAGACACATGATTACGATCCTTTTCGTTGAATATGTTGCATTGCAACCCAAACCTGGCCCAGAGACAAGCCGCCGTCGTTCGGCGGAACCTGACTGGCTTCCAGTACGGTGAGACCGTGCGCGCTCAGCCGCTGGCGCAGGCCTCGGCTCAGGATGGCGTTCAATAGGCAACCGCCCCCCAGGGCCACGGTATGCACATCCTGCTGGCGGGCGGCCCGTTCGGTCCAGTCGGCCAAGGCCCGGACCAGGGTGGCATGGAACAGGCCGGCACCGCGGATCGGGTCGGCTTCGTCCGCCAGTCGCGCGAGCAGGGGCAAGAGGTCGAGACGGCCGTCGTCATGCAGGACATAGCCATCCTCCAGCGCAGCGACGGCGCCGGCCTGCTCGGCCAGGCCTTCCAGCAGCATGGCCGCCTGTCCCTCGTAGGCCATGACTTCACGCACCCCAAGCAGGCCTGCGGCCGCATCGAACCAGCGCCCCAGGCTGCTGCTGGACGGACAGTTAAGTCCGCGTTGCAGCAGTTGATTCAATTGCTGCGCCGCCGGCTGCGCGGGAAAACGCCGTGCGATCTCATCGCTCCGCCCGAGCCGATGCAACACCGCCGCCGCCATGCGCCAGGGTTCTTTCGCCGCCTTGTCGCCACCGGCCATGGGCAGAGGCGCGAGATGGCCCAGGCGGCTGAACTGATCGCCGTCCACATGCAACAGCTCGCCGCCCCAGGCGGTGCCGTCGCTGCCCAGGCCTACCCCGTCCAGCGCGAGGCCGAGAATCGGGCCGCTGACTCCGTGTTCTGCCGCTACCGCGGCAAGGTGGGCGTGATGGTGCTGCACCGCGACGGCCGGCACGCCCCATTGCGCGGCCAGCGCCATGGCATGGCCGGAGCTGAAGAAATCCGGGTGCAGGTCATGTGCCACGGCTTCTGGCGTGACCTGCAGGATGTCGAGCAGATGCTGCGTCACCTCGGTCAACATGGCGCACGCGGCCGGGTTGTCGAGACCGCCGATGTGCTGCGAGACGAAGGCCTCGTCGCCGCGGGTGACGCAGATCGTGTTCTTGAGAAAGCCCCCCAGGGCCAGCACCGACGGCCCGGAATGCGGCAGGCGGATGGCGCGCGGGGTAAAGCCACGCGCGCGACGGATGAACTGGATGGACGGTTGGGCCGGATCGCCGACCTGTCGCACGACGGAATCGTCGCAGCGCACCACGATGTCTCGGTCATGCAGCAGCAGGGCATCGGCGATGCCTGCGAGGCGTGCCACCGCCTCGTCGTTGTCGATCGCCAGCGGTTCGCCGTTGGGGTTGGCGCTGGTCATGACCAGCACCAGGTCCTGGGGCTGCGCCATCCATGCCGTGCCGGCAGGCCGGCAAGCCGCTTCATGAAACAGCAGCCAGTGCACCGGGGTGTAGGGCAGCATCACGCCGAGCCAGGCAATTCCCGGCGCAATGTCGGGGAAGACGGTGTCGGTGCCGGGCCGCTTGCGCAACAGGCAGATGGGGCGTTGCGGCGATTGCAGCAGGTCGGTCTCCCCTTCACCCCATTCGACCCAGTCGCCGAGCGATGCCAGGTTGGCGGCCATGACGGCAAAGGGCTTCTCCTCGCGCTGCTTGCGTTCGCGCAGTCGCCGCACCGCTTCGGGGTGATGCGCATCGCAGGCCAGGTGGAAACCACCCACACCCTTGATGGCGACGATATGGCCGGCGCGCAGGCGGCGGAGCGTGTCGGCGACGGGATCGGCACAGGCGACCTGCTTGCCATCGGGGTAGACGAGGTTCAGTTTCGGCCCGCACGCGGGGCACGCTATCGGCTCGGCATGAAAACGCCGGTCAGCTGGATCGCGATATTCCCGCGCACAATCCGCACACAGTGGAAACGCCGCCATGCTGGTCTGGGCGCGGTCGTAGGGCAGGCCGCGGGTCAGGGTATAGCGCGGGCCGCAGTGGGTGCAATTGATGAAGGCATGGCGCCAGCGCCGGCTGGCATGATCGAACAACTCCGCCAGGCAGTCCGGGCAGACGGCGGCATCAGGGCCGATCAGGGTGGCGGCCTGGCCGGCCCCGCTCGCGCGGATGCTGAAGTCGGATAACTCGCCGCTGGCCAGCGCATCAGTCCAGCGAAGGTCGCGCAGCCGGGCCAGAGGTGGAATTCCGGTGGGCAGGCGCTGCGTAAAGGCCTCGATCCCGTCTGTCGCGCCTTCCAGCAGAATCTCGACGCCAGAGGCATCGTTGCGCACCCAGCCAGCGAGATTCAATGCCCGCGCCAAATGCCAGACATAAGGCCGAAAGCCGACGCCCTGGACAACGCCAGTGACGTGCAGGCGGCGCTGCAAACGGTCGGCGGCGCTCACGCTCAAGGCAGGGGCTGAACCGTTCATGGGCAATCAACCACGCGCTGCCAGCTGCGCTTCCAGTTCGGCGATGCGCCGCTTCAACACATCGACGTTCTGTGACCGTGCCGCCCGGGCCGCACCGGGACCGGCCAGCAGCCAGGCCAGCCAGGCCTCCATGCCCTCGCCCGTGGTGGCCGACAACTGCAGAATCTCGATGTTGGGGTTCACCTGGCGAGCCAGCGCGATGCAGCGCGCCACGTCAAAGCGCACATGCGGCAGCAGGTCGATCTTGTTCAGGATCATCAGCTGTGCGGCTGCGAACATGTCGGGGTACTTGAGCGGCTTGTCCTCGCCTTCGGTGACCGACAGAATGGCCACCTTCGCCGCTTCGCCCAGGTCCCACACAGCGGGGCAGACGAGGTTGCCCACATTTTCGATGAACAGCAGGCTATCGCTGCCGTGATGATGGTCGTGGTGATGGTGATCACCCCCATGATCATGGGGGTGATCGTGGTGGCTGTGCAGCTGCGCGAAGGCCTCGGCCACCATGGGCGCATCGAGGTGGCAGCCTTTTCCGGTGTTGACCTGGACGGCGGGTGCGCCGGTGGCACGGATGCGGTCGGCGTCGAAGCTGGTCTGCTGGTCGCCCTCGATGACGGCCACGTGCAGGTCGGGCGCGCGGGCCTTGAGCGCCTCGATGGTGGCGCACAGCAGCGTGGTCTTGCCCGAGCCTGGGCTGGACACCAGATTGAGCGCAGTCACGCCGTGCGCCTCGAAGTGCGCGCGGTTCTGCTGGGCCACACGGTTGTTGGCGCCCAGGATGTCTGTTTCGATTTTGATGGCGCGCGCCTGGCTCATGCCTGGCACCGACACGCGTGCAGCGCCGGCACCGAAGTGCAGGTCGCCGTTGATGGGGTTCTTCGCCACGGGGTCCGCCTCGGGAGCATGGGCATGCGCATGCTCCTGATGGGGTGTGACGTGTTCACTGCATCCGCAAACAACACACATGGTCTGTCTCCTGTTTCTGTTTCAGGCGTTGCGAGCCCAAAATGGTTTCAATCATCGCTCACGCGCATGTCGAGCACGCGCAACTCCATGCCGCCCGTGACTTGCAGCTGGTAGCTGCCGCAGGCCGGGCAGGCGTCGCCGCGCTGTCTGACCGTCACGGTTTGGCTGCAAGCCAGACACCAAGCCAGCCCCGTCGGCTCGTCGATCTCGATACGGGCACCTTCGAGCAAGGTACCTGGCGCCAGGCATTCCAGCGCAAAACGCAGGGCGCGTACATCCACGCCTGCCAGCGCCCCGGCCTCCAGCCGCAGTTCCAGCAGGCGCGAGAAGCCCTCGCGCCGTGCTGTGTCTTCCACCACTTGCAGCACGCCGCCGGCCAGGCTCGCCTCATGCATGCTGCATCTCCTGCGAAGATTCGGTCGGCTCGATCGAAAAAGGCACGCAGGGATCCAGCGCCGCCATGACGAGTCGAACCGACCGGTCCATCTGCTCGGGGCTGCCCGTGATCGCCGACACCGCCTGCGCGGCGAGGCCCTCGGGATGGAAATTCCACTCGGTGGGCGCGATCACGCGGCAAGCGGCCACCAGGCCATGACTGTCCAGTTCGACCTGGTGAATCAGCAGGCCGCGGGCCATCTCGACCCAGGCCAGACCTTTTCCGTGCCCGGTCGCGATGGCCCCCCACGCCAGCCAGTGCTGGCCTGACGAGCGCGGCTCGTCAGGCAGGCACAGACGCACCAGTTCGGCGATGCGACTCCCCAGCAAGCCCCAGGCAGTGGCAGGCGGGGGAGACACATCGTCATGCAGACGGGACCAAGTACCTGTGTGGGCACATTGGCCGTTCCATTGCGGCCGGATGGCGAAACCTGGTTTTGTCGCCAGCGCCGCACCGACTGCCCTCAGGCTGTGTTCCTCGGCTTGCGGGCGCAGTGCATTAACGGCCAGCAGCGGCAGCGGCACATCGGCTTCGCGCGCGCACCGGAGCAGCGCGGCCAGCCAGCCGCTGCTGCGCAGGCTCCAGCGCTGCAGGCCGTCGGTGCCAGCTGCTCGCCAGTCATCGAGCCACTCGGCGGGTTCCTGCTGCAGGCACTCCGCGCTGAGCCAGTCGCGCATCGCGGGCCACAGCGCCGCCGGGGCAGCGGTCGGCTGCATCAGGGGGCAGCGGCGCAGTGCATCCAGCACCCGTGCGGTCAGCGCGTCGTCGGGCTGCGCGAGCTGGCGCGGCCAATCGAGGCCGAAGCGGCGTACGTGCTCCAGGGCCGTCTCTCGCTGCAGCACCGCAGGCAGTTCCCGCAGGTCGGGAAACAGGCGGGGATCGGCCGCATGGAGAGCCAGCTGGCTGCACCATCGATGCGCCTGGCCGCATAGGCTGAACAGGCTCGACACCAGCGTGGGCAGGGCTTGCGTTGCCTGACCCCGCCCCAACCGGTCGGACCAGTCCGGACGCGAGCTTTGCAGAGCGGTCGGAATAGGCGCTCCGGGGGCGAGCCGGATTGCACCGGCCAGTGCCGAGAGGGTGTTCATGCCGTACCTGCACCGCCGGACGATCCGCGACCGAACAAAAAGGCGCGGCGCGCCGGCATGGGCACGGTGCGCGGTGCGGGTGTGCGGGCCAGAGCCAAGGCCTCGCGTGCCGTCTCGCGCGCCATGGCCTGACTGGAAAAGCCATCCATCGGCGAGAACAGCGCACAGGACTCATGGTAGCCGAGCTCGGCATCGTGCGCGCCAATAAAGTCGAAGCACTCGCTGCCGAAGTCACGCACGAAACTGCGCGACACACGGTCGGCGGCAGACTCGACCGCCGCCGGCAAGCGCACCAGGCTCATGAACCAGGGGGTGATCAGCACACCTTCAATCACCGGGGGCGTGACGGCGGCAGCATCCTCGGCGGAAGAACTCCACTCGAAACCCACCGCCTCGACCTGCAGCGCGGCATTGAGCAGCGGGATGCCCTGCATGCGCTCGGTCTGCACCCGGCGGTAGCAGCGCACGAGCGCGTCCACGCGCTGCGCCAGGAGCGCAGGCGTCGGGGCGAGGGGGGTGGCTGGATTCATGCGCCTTCGGTGTCGGGCAACAGCAGGAACTGGTCGGGCTCGCAGTCGCAATTGGGGCAGCGCCAGTGCGGTGGCAGCTCGGCGAAGGGCGTGCCAGGCGGGATTTGCCATTGCGGATCGCCCTGCGCCGGATCGTAGATCCACCAGCAGATCTTGCACTCCAGGCGCGAACTGGGTTTGAGCACCTCGCGGTTGCCGAGGTAGGAGCCTTCGAAGCCTTCGAAATGGTCCACGATCACGCACCTTCCAGCCAGGCCACCACCTCGCGCAGGCGTTCGTGCGAATCGCGCAGGTCTTCGGGCGCGGCCATGGCCACTTCGGGCATGTCCACGACCTCGACGGTGTTAAGGATGACCTTGTCCATGGAGTTGTAGTACACCACGCGCCAGCAGTTCGGCAAGCGGGTGTTGGAGATGCGGCAGTTGCCATACCCGCGCGAAAGCATGAGCACGCGCCCGGTGCCGAGCTGGTGGTCGAGGAATCCGATGTCCTCCGGCGTGACCGGCAGCAGCGTGAGGTTGACCACGTGCGAGACCTGCCCCGGCCGCCAGCGGGCGGCCTGGTCGCGGATCTCTTCCACCAGCAGGGGCGCGTTCTGCACATTGGGCGGCAACGGGCCCTGCCACACCGGGTGCTCCTTCCACACGTCCTCGGCGGCGGTGGCGGCGAACAGCGACGGCACCGGGCCGACCTCGATCGCGTCGTCCACCAGCACGCTGTCGCGGCCGTCCTCGTGACGCCAGGTCATGAGACGCCAGACGCCGGCGAACACCGCTTCCTGCACGCGCACCTCGAGGTTGCCCGCGCCCAATTGCACGATCGCGCTGGCCTCGCCCTCTCCCAGCACCTGGTTGATGATGCGGAAGTCGCGCGGCGCGAGCACACCCAACCTCACCAAGCCTGGCGCACCGCCTTCACCGCCACGCTCCAGCAGTGTCAGCACCTGCTGCAGCGCCTGGCGCGCCTGATCCAGGCCGACCAGTTCCTCTGGCTCGGGCAGCACCGGCGGGCGGTAGGTGTCCATGTCCTTGGGCAGGGACAGGTAGTCGAGCGATTCGTCTTCGGTGTGCGTGCCAGGGCCCAGGGCCACGAGCGGGATCGGAAATTCTTTCATGGGGTGTCCTTGGGTGATGGGGCTTCAGTGGCAACCGCCGTCGCTGTCGGCGGGCTTGCTGACGCTGACGACCGGAATGCCGATGGTGGGCGGGCGCGACGGCGGCATGCGCAGCGCGGCATCCACACCCTGGAGGTAGACGTCCCAGTCCTGCATGCCGGCGATGGCGGTCACGTACTGGCCGTCGCGGAAGAACAGCAGCGAGGGCCAGCGCTGCGAGCCGTAGCGGCGCGCCACCGCATCCTCGTGCTCGCGCGGCACCACAGCCACCGCGAAGCGGCCGGGGAACACCTTCATGAGCTCGGGCAGCACGGCGGCCACGTCCTGGCCCTCGGGAAACCGCACCGCGTCGCCGGCGAGCAGCACCACGCGGTCGCCCGCGCCGGCGGCCCATTCGGCCACGCTGGTCTCGTCGACCCAGTCAGCGCCGAAGTCGCGCGCCAGGCGCATCACCAGTGGAGGCGCCGGGTCGCTGCTGGGCGGGGTGACGGCCAGCGGCCGGGTGAGGGTGTCGGTGGTCATGGAGTCTCCTAAAAAAACGGGGTTTCAGCTTCCGGTGGCGAATTGCCGGAGTTGTTGCACGCTCATGCGCGAGGGCAGTTCGAAGCCGGCATCGGCGTCGGCGCCCTCTCCCTGCAGGGCGCCGAGCACGAGGTCGAGCGCGGCATTGACTTCGGCGGCACGCCCGGCGTCGATGCGCTCGCGCGCGTCGCCCAGGAACACAAGCAGCAAGTCGCCCGCCTCGACGGTGCCGACCAGCGCGGTGTTGACGCGGCGGCGCTCGCCGCGGCCCTCGCACACGGCGTGGCCGGGCTCGACTGCGCTGACCTGCATGGGAATGCCGATGCACATGTCAGCGTTCCGCCGGAAAGAAGCGCTCATCGCCTTCGCGGCAGGCCACCTCAGGCCCGGGGCGCAGCGTTTCGTAGGCCGCCAGCGCCAGCTCGTCCATGGTGACGGTATCGCGCCCCTGCAGCGGCTGGCGGCGTGGCACCGGCTGGCCGCCCCAGCGCGCGATCTCCGCCACGCCGAGCGCCAGCGCCTCGTCCATCGCGGCCTTGACCACCGGGCGCAGGCTGCCGCCGTAGTCCTCCAGCTCCTGCGGCTGGCAGCCGATCAGCAGCACCTGCGCGGGGTACTTGCCGGTGAGCTGGGCCAGCGACAACACTTCCTGGAAACCGGTCTGGTGCAGGCTCATCTTCTTCGCGCCCATGAAGCGCGGCACATCGTCGTCACGCACCAGCTTGAGGGTGCCGGGCGCCAGGCCGTAGTCGATAGCGTCGAAGATCAGCAGGTGATCGGCCGACTGCACGTGCTGGATCAGGTACAGGCCCTGCGTGCCGCCGTCCACCAGCGACACATGCGGCGCGAACTCGTAGCGCTGCTGCAGCGCCTCGACACAGCGCACGCCGAAGCCTTCGTCGGCCCACAGCAGGTTGCCGATGCCGAGCACACAAATGGAAGGAGAAGACGAGGTGTCACCACCGGGGTGACAGGCGGTTTCAGGCGAGGTGCGGCTCATGGGTATGCGACCTGTCAAAAAAATCAGGGGTGGAGCGAGGCCGTGCGCGCCACGGCGCACAGGCGCTTCCACGTGTGGAAGCTGTCCCACGCGGCCTGCTGCGCGAGCCAGAAACCGGCGTCGATGCGGAACAGGCGAGCGCAGCGGATGGCGGTGTCGGGCGACATCGCGCGCTGGCCATGCACCAGCTCGTGCAGGCGGCGGCGCGACATGCCCAGCAGCCGCGCCGCCTCGCTCTGGTTGAGCGAGA
Source organism: Pseudomonadota bacterium (assembly GCA_040753235.1). GTDB lineage: Bacteria > Pseudomonadota > Gammaproteobacteria > Burkholderiales > Thiobacillaceae > Thiobacillus. The sequence continues at coordinate 182,502 of JBFMET010000002.1, read as the reverse complement.
GCGGCGCCAGGCAGGTGCGCGCCAGCAGGCGCCCCGGGTGCGTGGGTAGGCGCAGCGGCACGCCCATCGGCGGGATGGCCGATGCGGCGGCTTGAAGGCGAGCGCGGCGGAGGCCGGACATGGTTTTTCGCAAGGAGCGACCGTAGCGGGTCAGTCCTTGAAGGTCCGGTAGCCGGAGATCATCGTGCTCACGATGCTCTGACGGCCCATGATGTCCTCGCGGATCGCGGCATACACGTGGAAGGTAACGAACATGATCATCGCCCACATGCCCAGGCGGTGCCAGGTGTGCACGTCCTGGCTCTGGCCGAACAGCGGGATCACCCAGCCGAACAGCTGCTCCTGCCACGAGCCCATCTGCGCGCCCTCGCCGTACAGCGCGAAGCCGGTGACGATCATGAACAGCGTGATCAGGAGGAAGCCACTGAACATGGCCAGCCGGGCCAGCGGGTTGTGCCCCACGTAGCGTCCCGGCGGCTGCGCCGAGATGAAGGCGTACCACTTGAGCATGCCGAACAGTTCGGCCCAGTAGGCCTTCTGGAACACGGGCACCCAGAACAGCTCGCGCGCATGGTGGTTGCCCACAAAGGCCCAGTACACGCGCCCCAGCAGGCCCACGGCCAGCACATAGCCCGCCGTGAAGTGTGCGAAGCGGATGTAGCCCATCAGATAGTTCGCGCTGGCTTCACCCGGCATGGTCGGAAGAGGCTTGCCGATGAAGTAGCCGGTGAGACTCAGCACGGTGATGGCCGCCGCGTTGATCCAGTGCCATAGGCGCACCGGTGCCTCGTACACATAAACCGATTTGCTATTCTGACCGTGCGAGACGGCGCGTTCGTCGATGCCGGTGGCGTCGATCAGCTGTTCAGGGGACGTGGTTGACATGGGAACTCCTGCAAGCGGTTGCCGTTGATCGGGGGAGCTCTCAGGCCGCCAGCTGGCCAAACAGAACCAGACCGGTGGCACCCAGGCCAGCGCCCAGACCACCGAGCGCCCATCCACTGCGTTCTGCGAGCCAGCGGCGGATGCCCAGGCCTGCGATCATGCCGCCGATGTGCAGCGCGGCGGTGGTCAGCAGGAAACCTGCGGCGTAACCCGCGAAGCCGGTGACCGGCGTCTCAGCGCCATGGGCCAAGCCGTGCAGCGAAGCGGCTGCGGCCACCAGGCCCAAGCCCATCGGCATCGGACGGCGGGCCAGCACCAGCATTGCGCCGAACAGCACCACCGACAGGGCCACGGCCTGATCCAGATAGGGCATGGTCATGCCCATCGCACCCAGCACCGCACTGACGATCAGCGCCACCAGGAAGGTCGCCGGACCTTGCCAGGCCTTGTGCGCCGGCAACGCCGAAACCGACCAGACCCCAACGGCCACCATGGCCAGCAGATGGTCGAGCCCGAACGGATGCACCACCCCCTCCATCAGGCTGTAGGTCCCATGGCCGGTGTGCGCCTGTGCCGCGCCAGCCAGGCCGGCCATCAGCGCGGCAGCGGCCAGGCGACGGATATGTTGTGCTTGCATGTGTTTCTCCTTGTTCGTTGTGTGGGTACGCCTTCAGCGCACGGTGACGCGGGCCATCTCCTGGCCGTCCTCGCTCATCACGTGGGTGGAGCAGGCGAGACACGGGTCGAAGCTGTGCAGGGTACGCAGAATTTCCAGCGGTTGCTCAGGGTTGACCATGGGCGTGTTCATGAGCGAGGCCTCGAAGGCGCCGATCTGGCCCTTGGTGTCGCGCGGCGAACCGTTCCAGGTGGTGGGCACCACGCACTGGTAGTTTTCGATCTTGCCGTCCTTGATCTTGATCCAGTGGCCCAGCATGCCGCGCGGTGCGGCGACCGTGCCCACGCCCTTGGCTTCCTTGGGCCAGGTGGCCGGGTCCCACTTGTCGATGTTGGCGGTGCTGGTGTCGCCGGCCTTGATGTTGCCGACCAGTTGCTTGAAGTCGTCCATCATCATCTCGGCGGCGTACTGGCTTTCCAGTGCGCGCGCCAAGGTACGGCCGATGGTGGTGGGCAACAATTGCTTGAGCGAAAAATTGGTTTCCGGCAGGCCCAGCGCTTTCGGGATGGCCTTGTTGATGGCCACGGCCGATGCGTCGACCTGCTGCTTGACGCGCTGGCAGTGCTTGTTGCCCTGCATCGCGTGGGCGTAGCCCAGGATGTAGCGCGACAGCGGGCCCACTTCGACTGCGTGACCGCGCCAGCGCGGGCTCTTGATCCACGAGTACTTGGCGCTTTCGTCGAGGTTTTCGATCTTGGTGCGCGTGCCCTTGAAGTTGGGGCCTTCAGGTTTGTAGTTGGCTTCGGTGACGCCGTCCCAGGGGTGCAGGCCCTTGGTCTCGTCGCCGTACTTGTACCAGCTGTGGGCGACGAATTCCTGCACCTGCTCGGGGTCGCGCGGGTCGATGGCGTGGATCTTGTCCCAGTTGCCGTCCAGGATCACGCCGCCGGGCAGCTGGTGGGTGCTGTGGTCGTAGGGCACCTTCTCGTAGGTGCCGTAGTCGGCCACGTTGGTGGCGGCCAGTCCACCGCCGTAGAGCCAGCCGGCGTTCTTGTAGATGGTGCCGATGGCCAACACGTCCGGGATGTAGACGTTGTTGTTGAACTCGATCATCTCCTTGATGCGGGCCTCGACGAAGTTCAGGCGTTCCATGTTGATCGGAGCGCCGGCGGCGCCGTCGCCATCGATGTTGATGGCGCAAGGCACGCCGCCCACCAGGTAGTTGGGGTGCGGGTTCTTGCCGCCGAAGATGGTGTGCACCTTGACCCATTCCTTCTGCAGGTCCAGCGCCTCCAGGTAGTGGGTCACGGCCATCAGGTTGGCCTCGGGCGGCAGCACGTAGGCCTTGGAACCCCAGTAGCCGTTGGCGAAGGGGCCGAGCTGGCCGCTCTCGATGAACTTCTTCAGCCGGTTCTGGATGTCGCGGAAGTAGCCCGGCGAGGACATGGGGTGCGAGGGCGAGACCATCTGCTGCAACTCGCTGGTCTTCTTAGGGTCTGCCTTCAGGCAGGAGACCACGTCCACCCAGTCCAGCGCATGCAGGTGGTAGAAGTGCACCGCGTGGTCGTGCACCTGCAGGGTCTTGGCCATCATCTCGCGGATCAGGTGGGCGTTGAGCGGGATGCGGATGCCCAGCGCATCCTCCACCGCGCGCACTGAGGCCAGGGCGTGGCAGCCGGTGCACACGCCGCAGATGCGCTCGACGAAGGCCCAGGCGTCGCGCGGGTCGCGGCCCTTGAGGATCACTTCCAGGCCACGCCACATGGTACCGGTGGAGACGGCGTTGCGGATCACGTTGTTGCTGTCGAGGTTGACTTCGCAGCGCATGTGGCCCTCGATGCGGGTCACCGGATCGACGACGATGCGCCGGCCGGTGTTGTCCATGCGGAAGCCTTGAGTTTCGTAAGCGCCCATGTTCTTGTTCCTCGGTCGTGTCAGTGGTTGGCGGGTGTGGAAGCGTCGGGCTTGCGGGCGTTGTCGCGGGCACGCTTGGCCACCGAGATGGCGGCGTGCGCCGACACGGCCGCGCCCACCACGCCGGCGGCGGTGCCACCGATCTGGTCGGCGTTGGCCTCGATGCCGAAGGCGTGGATGTCGGTCAGGCGGTCGTAGAACGAACCCTTGTCCCAGAAGCCGTCTTCGGAGCAGCCGATGCAGCCGTGGCCAGCCTTGATCGGGAAGCTCGTGCCCTCGTTCCACTGCACGGTCGAGCAGGCGTTGTAGGTGGTCGGACCCTTGCAGCCGACCTTGTAGAGGCAGTAGCCCTTGCGCGCGGACTCGTCGTCCCAGGCTTCGACGAACTGGCCGGCGTCGAAGTGCGGGCGGCGGTAGCACTTGTCGTGGATGCGCTGGCTGTAGAACATCTTCGGACGGCCCTGGCGGTCGAGCTCGGGCACGCGGTCGAAGGTGAGCATGTAGGTGATCACGCCGGTCATCACCTCGGGAATGGGCGGGCAGCCCGGCACCTTGATGATGGGCTTGTCGGTGATGACCTTGTGGATCGGCGTGGCCTGCGTGGGATTGGGCTTGGCGGCCTGCACGCAGCCCCACGACGCGCACGAACCCCAGGCGATGATGGCCTTGGCGTCCTTGGCCACATGCTTGAGCTTTTCCACGAAAGGCTTGCCCGACTGAATGCAGAACATGCCGTCTTCATTGAGCGGCGGGTTGCCCTCCACGGCCAGGATGTACTGGCCCTTGTACTTGGTCATGATCTCTTCGAGGATCGCCTCGGCCTGGTGGCCGGCAGCGGCCATCAGCGTGTCGTCGTAGTCGAGCGAGATCATGGAGAGCACCACGTCCTTGGCCAGCGGGTGCGCGCTGCGGATGAAGCTCTCGGTGCAGCAGGTACATTCCAGGCCGTGCAGCCAGAGCACCGGGGTACGCGGCTTGCTCTCCATGGCGTGGGCGATCTGCGGCACGAACGACGGGGCCAGCCCCAGCGAGGTGGCGGTGAGCGAGCAGTACTTCAGAAAGCTGCGGCGCGAAATGCCTTTGCATCGCATGACCTCGTAGAAAGTTTCCACCATTGACCCGTCTCCTCTTGATTTAGTGTTGGTGGCATCCGCGTTCCTGATTCAATACGAATCAGGAGGGGAAACCCATCACCTATTATCAAGAAGCGTGCCAGATGGGCTTGATTCTTTTATGTTTATAAAACAGATGGTTGCAGACGTTTCCCTTAACCAGACACAATGAAAGTGGTTTGTATTTTGATATTAGTCAAGTGATTGATGGTTACTTTCTTTCCACTCACGCATGGGTTCAGCATGACAGGGAAGCGTGATCAAAAAGGCATGCACGATCCCGCGACGGCATCCGCAGTCAGTCGTCCATCGACCCACATGGAATAGGATGATTGGGGTTGTATTTCTTGAGGTGGGCTATGTGTCCGCTTAGCGTGAAAGCCGGAGGGTGTCCCGAATTTTGTGTAAACGGGGAGACGTTTAATGCTGAGGCATTCTGTCCTCGAACTGGATGGTAAACCGGTTCAATGGATGCGTCAGCGGCTGAACGCCAAGGCGGAAGCCATCCGCGAGCTGACCGACGAACTGAGCCTGCGCCTGCTGGAGCGGACTGAAGCGCCCATCACGGCGCACAAAGGCCTTGTCTGCGCGGACATCGACACCTTCGTGATGGACAACAGCGGCACGAAGCAAGGAAGAGGTCGGACGCACCTATCAAGGCATCGGCGGCTACACGCCCATTGCGGCCTACCTTGGCAACGAAGGTTGGAATGTCGGACTGGAACTGAGGCCGGGCGCCCGGCACTCGGCCCATGAGACGCACGACAAGTCACGGACACGCCCGCCCAAAATGCAGGCCAATTGCCGAAATGCTCATGCCCTTCACTGCCCTGACTTGTCGCGCATCCCCCTGCGCCAGTTTGTTCAGCTACGTACAGCAGCTTTCAGCCCTATCCCAAATCCTGCACATACCAGTCCATCGCCTCGGCCAGGCCTTCGCCGATGCGATGGGTCGGCTCGTAGCCCAGCCGCGTGCGGGCCTTGGAAATGTCGGCGAGCGAATGGCGCACGTCGCCGGGACGGAAGTCGCGGTAGACCGGCTTGAAACCGGCGAGATGGGGGAACCTCGGCGCCAGCAGCGAACGGATCGCCTCGAAGAGCTGGTTGAGGCTGGTGCGGTCGCCGACGGCGACGTTGTAGACCTGGTTGATCGCGTCCGGGTTGTCGGTGGTCGCGGCGAGCAGGTTGGCCTGGATGACGTTGTCGATGTAGCAGAAGTCGCGGCTGGTCTCGCCGTCGCCGTTGATGTACACGGGCTCGTTGTGAATCATGCTCGCGACCCACTTCGGCACCACCGCGGCGTAGGCACCGTTCGGATCCTGGCGGCGGCCGAAAATGTTGAAGTACCGGAGGCCGATCGACTGCATGCCGTAGCAGCGGCCGAACACGTCGGCATACAGCTCGTTCACCAGCTTGGTCACGGCGTAGGGCGACAGCGGCTTGCCGATCACGTCCTCGACCTTGGGCAGGCCGGGATGGTCGCCGTAGGTGGAGCTGGACGCCGCGTAGACGAAGCGCTTCACCTTCGCGTCGCGCGCCGCGACCAGCATGTTGAGAAAACCGGTGTTGTTGGCGGCGTGGGTCGAGATCGGATCTTCCAGCGAGCGCGGCACCGAGCCGAGCGCGGCCTGGTGCAGCACGTAGTCGACGTCCTTGCACACGGCGTGGCAGGTGATGAGGTCGCGGATGTCGCCGCGCTTGAAGCTGAAGTTCTCCCAGCGCTGCGGCCCCACGCTCTGCTGCACCTGCGCGAGGTTCTTCTCGCGCCCGGTGGCGAAGTTGTCGAGGCCGACCACGTTCTGGTCGAGCATGAGCAGCGCCTCGACCAGGTTGCTGCCGATAAAGCCGGCGGCACCGGTAACGAGCCAGGTTTTCGGCGCGGCCTGAAGCTCGGTTTTCAGCGCGTCGAAGCCGGGCATCACAGCCTCCAGAGCGTGAAGCCGGCGGCTTTCACCGCCTCCGGATCGTAGGCCGACTTGACGTCGGTGAAGGCGCCGCCCTTTTTCAGTTTCGCGGTCAGCTCGGCAAAGGGCTTTTCCATGTAAGCCGTGTGAGAGACCGCGGCGACCATCGCGTCGCATTGCGGCAGGTCTTCCCACTTCGTCAGCGCGATGCCGTACTCGTGTTCGGCCTCGCGCGGCTCGCCGAGCGGGTCGTGCACGTGGACGTCGCAGCCGAAGCTCTGCAGTTCGCGGATGACGTCGACGACCTTGGAGTTGCGCAGGTCGGGGCAGTTTTCCTTGAAGGTGAGGCCGAGCACGTTGACCTTGGCGCCCTTCACCTGCACGCCGTTGGCGATCATGTTCTTCACCGTTTCCTGCGCGACGTAGGCGCCCATGCCGTCGTTGATGCGGCGGCCGGCGAGGATGACCTGCGGGTGGTAGCCGAGCATGCCCGCCTTGTGGGTGAGGTAGTAGGGGTCGACGCCGATGCAGTGGCCGCCGACGAGGCCAGGACGGAAAGGCAGGAAGTTCCACTTGGTGCCCGCGGCCTTCAGCACCTCCAGCGTGTCGATGCCGATGCGGTGGAAGATCAGCGACAGCTCGTTCATCAGCGCGATGTTGAGGTCGCGCTGGGTGTTCTCGATGACCTTGGCGGCCTCGGCGACCTTGATGCTGCTCGCGCGGTGCACGCCGGCGGTGATGACGCTGCCGTACAGCGCGGCGACCTGGTCGAGCGTCGCGGCGTCGTCGCCGGACACGACCTTGGTGATTTTCGTGATGGTCCGTTCCTTGTCGCCCGGATTCACGCGTTCGGGCGAGTAGCCGACGTGGAAGTCCTGCAGCCATTTCATGCCGGAGTGCTTCTCCAGGATAGGAATGCACACTTCCTCGGTGGCGCCGGGGTAGACTGTGGATTCGTAAACGACGATGGCACCGCGCTTCATGTGCTTGCCGACCGTCGTCGAGGAACCGACCAGCGGCGAGAAATCCGGGATGTGCGCCTCGTCGACCGGGGTCGGCACGGCGATGATGATGAAGTCGGCTTTCGCCAGCTCGGATGGGTCGGTGGTCACGGTCAGCTGGGTGGCCGCCTTGAGGTCGGCCGTCGACACTTCGCCGGTGGGGTCGCAGAATCGACGGTAGTGGTCGATCTTTTCAACCGAGAGGTCATAGCCGATGGTGGTCATCTTCTTGCCGAATTCCACCGCCAGCGGCAGGCCCACGTAGCCCAGTCCGACTACCGCAACAACGCTCATGCTTGGATTCCCCTATGAATAGAAAGTCTTTGCTGCCGCCCGGATTGTATCGAATTTGCGTGGCCTTGCCCGGCCAGGCCCTGCGGCGCGCCCGGTCATGGGCCAGCAAACCCCATGCCCGGCGCCTGGGGGCCGCCGCGCTGCTGGCGTTCGCCCTGCCGGCGCAGGCCGACGTCGCCGACACCCTGCAGGCGATCCGCCCCGGCGTGGTCGGCGTCGGCGTCTACAACCCCACCGCCAGCCCGCGCGCCCAGCTGCAGGGCACCGGTTTCGCCGTGCTCGACGGCACCTGGGTCGTGTCGTGCGCCCACATCTTCGCCAAGCCGCTCGACACCGAGAAAAAGGAAACCCACGCCGTCTTCATCGGCCGCGACCGCCAGATGGCGGTGCGCCAGGCCACGCTCGTCGCCACCGACTCGACGCGCGACCTCGCGCTGCTGAAGCTCGCCGGCGAGCCCCTGCCGGCGCTCAGGCTGGGCGACTCCAGCCGGGTGCGCGAAGGCTGGCAACTGTATTTCACCGGCTACCCGATCGGCTCGGTGCTGGGCCTCAACCCCTCCACCCACCGCGCCGGACTCGCCTCGATCATCCCCATCTTCACCCCCGTGCCGAGCGCGGCCCAGCTGACGGCGCGCACGCTCAGGCAGGCACAGGACGCCTTCGAAGTCTTCGGGCTCGACGCCATCGCCTACCCCGGCAACAGCGGCAGCCCGGTGTGGCACCCCGACACCGGCGAAGTGCTCGGCGTGGTCAACTCGGTCTACGTGAAAGGCGCGAAGGAAGCCGCGCTGACCACGCCGAGCGGCATCAGCTACGCCATTCCGGTGAAGTACGTGCGCGAGCTACTGGAGCAGGCGGCATCAAAAGCGAAATAAGCGGATAGCGCGCTTCTTCTGGGGTATTCCAGTGCACATGCTGGCATCGGTGGCCGGCACTTTATCGGCCTGAGCCGCCGTTGGCGTACTGCGCCACCAAAGTCAGCTATGCGCCGCATACCGGCCATTGGCTAGAAATGCCGCTGAGTGGCCGCTTTCAACTGTGGCGAATGCGCACTCCCGACCCATTTGCGACATTCTGAGCCCCGGATCTAGGGCCGCAAAGCAGTCGTAGGGAATGCGTCGATTTTGCCCACATTCTGAACACAACGTAGTTCTTAGAGCGCACCTCCCCGAGCAGCGTCGAGCTCCTCACTAAAGCACCGCAGGCAAGCCCGAAGCACATGGTCCTGTTCATCGAAGCACTGCTTCAGGATATTCAGATAGTTGATCTGCTCCCTAAAACCGTAGGGTTCGATAAGGTGCGTCCGCATTACACTGGCCAACGGCGCTAGGTGCGCACGCTGCTCCAGGTCTCGCAGAGTGGTGAGCGCCACACCGAGCAACTCCTGCTTAAGTCTGCGAGGCACGCGCGGCGACATCAGGATAGGCTGAATTACACGGCCGATGGCTTCTGCGGCTTGGAAGGAAATGTATACATGATTGCCTTCAAGCTGATCGGGAAGCAGCACGTCACTAGGCTTCGTCAGAACCTCGGCATCCCTCACCCACACAGCAGTAGCGTCGACGACTTCGTACAGCAGGTACGCCAGCGGCGTTGGGAACTCATGGTTTTCATCTTCCGGCCGAACCTCGCGAGCACGGTCGACTAGTCTTCTGGCGAAATGAGGCATGTAGTGGAGCCACAAGTGGTCGGCGACACGTTGATGCAGCCCCTCCAGCACCATGATCCTGAAGAACCCGATGCCGGCATATACCGGGTCGTGGTGTTTCCCAACATCTTGGAAGGTCAGTAGCCGCCCATTGAGCTTCTTCTCGAGAGCTTCATCCGCATCAATCCGCGCGAGTACGGCCTCGCCAACAGACCGGTAAACGCCGAGACGGGCGGCCACCTCAACATCAACACAATAGAACCGCAAGAGGCGGTTCTCATCAGGTAGAGCTAGACGGTGTCCATCCTTGCCGAAGTTGTCGTTGTTCTTGAGTTCGCTGTAGAGGATGCTGGCCTCATTAGCCAACAGTGCGTCGAAGAACTCGTCCTGGAATCGTTCCTCAAAGCTCGTTGCGCGCTCCATGACCTCCATGCACAGGTAGGGGTGAGCAGTAGCGAGGTAGCCGGTCAGGCGACGGGATGACAGCAGCCGCTTCACGCCAATGGCTGCGCGGCGCTGTACCCGCTGGGAAGGGCCGACCAAGTCGGCAAGCCATTCACGGAAGCTGAACCATCCGCGGAATAACCGGCTCGTCGGTGCGTCTGCTCCCAACGTGATTGACCCATCATCTTTAAATATGACTTGGAATCCGGGGCGCGGTGGGCGGATTACGTTGGCCAAGCGGCTGCGCACGCTCTTGGACGCCGCCAGGTCCAGAGCCGATTCGAGATGATGTTGAAGCAAGTCGGCGAGTTCCTCGAGTTTCCCGGCGTGTAAGAGCGACGTGGTCAGATCATCGAAGAGCCCGAGGTTCCAGCGCGTCAGTCTAGTCCTGCGCGACCGCCAGTAGACGAATGCAGCGAGTAGCAAGAACAGCAGGTACTGGGTGGCGCTCTTGTCGAAGCCCCACAACCAGGGACCAAAGGTAGGGAACCCAAGTGTGGTGAGTACGGGCTCGAAGAAAAGCCCATGGATGATGAGCAACGCGGCCCAGATGACCAGCCAGTCGAACCAGTTCAGGCTCAACCGAAAGCTAAGCCTGGCAGTGCTTGGCACGACCGCCCACACCGCAGCAATCAAGCCCAGCATGGTGAGTAGTGCGCTTGTGTCGATGCCATCAGAATTCATAGGGAGATCCAACTTTGTGAATTGCTGAAGGGGTTCAAGGACTCTGCTGAAGCAGTTGTGGCATGTTCGGAGCAGTACCGTCGTCGTTATGGCTATGCCGATGATATAGCCATGCACTCATCCCTCACAGCCCATATTGCGGTTCGTCTGGGGGGCGCAGTTACTCCCGAAAGTCACGCACGACTGGGGCCTTGATGCTGCCCTAGGTTTAAAGCTCCACCCGAAAGCAGACGCCGACGACAGACCACTCCTGGCCGGTTGCACGCGTACAGCATCTTGCCAGAAAGCCGCCATCCGCGACTCAGTAACACAATCAGACTCCCATCAACCACGAAGGAGTCTGACATGGAAACCAATCAAACATGGGAACCCTGGAACAAAGGCAAGGTGGTCGGCCAAAAGCCACCACTCAAGCCCAAGGACATCTGGGCCATCCGAATCCACCTTCAAAACTAACACCAGCTTCGCGACTTGGCCATGTTCAACCTGGCAATCGACAGCAAGCTGCGTGGCTGCGATCTGGTGAACCCGCATGTACGGGACGTGACACACGGCAACCAGGTACTGCCCCGTGCGATGGTGGTGCAGCGAAAAACCCAACGCCCGGTGCAGTTCGAACTGACCGAGCCGACCAGGGCAGCCGTCTCGGCATGGGTTGAGAAGGCTAATTTGAGGCCGGAGCACTATTTGTTCCCCAGCCGCCTGACGCAATCCCCTCATGTATCTACCCGCCAATACGCCAGGATCGTGCATCAATGGGTTGCCGCCATCGGACTCGATTCGACGGTCTATGGAACGCACACCATGCGACGGACCAAGGCGACGCTGATCTACAAGCGAACCAAGAACCTAAGGGCCGTCCAACTCCTGCTTGGCCATAGCAAGTTGGAGAGCACTGTTCGATACCTAGGGATCGAGGTGGATGACGCACTGGAGATCTCGGAGCAGACCGAAATTTAGTGGTGAGTGAGTCGGCCGCGCGCTACGCCCCTTGAAGGGGGCGTGCGGCCGCTTTCTGGCATGATGCCGTATGCGTGCAGTCGGCCAGGAACGGCCGATCAAAGCGGCAGCGGAGAATCGCCGCTGCTCGGCCAAGGGCGCCACCGGCCTCTTGACCTACTACATCCGCTGTACTCGCAAGACCGGCCGTTGACGTGCCCCTCGTTCCTGAACGACCACTTTACCCGGTTCAGACGTTAGAACCCGACCCGAAGCAGCCAGGAAATGTGTCGAGGGATGCCACCACAAGGCGGGCATTCAGGGCCAGGGCTTTGCCACGGAGCCCGCCTTGGCCCGAGGCGAGGAATACTGACGGGCGAGCCTCCACGAGGCCCGGCGGCGGTTCAGCATTGCCCTAAATCGCGCTGTCATGCTTTGGCGTTGGTGTTTCGAGGGTACTTATTCAGCGACGCCCCCCATGCCTCCCGGCACGGTGGAGGCGCCGAACCGCCCCAGCCCCATTTCCACCAACCCTTCGGGACGGCGCAGCAGAAAAAGTGCTTCCAGCCCCATGCGCTGTGCCAGGCCCAAGCCTTCTCCAGGGCCGGCCACCAGCAGTGCGGTGGCCCAGGCGTCCGCGTGCATGCAGGTGCGCGCCAGCACGGTGACCGATGCGACGGCATTGTTCACGGGCGCAGCGCGGCGCGCGTCCATGGTGTGTGCGAGGCGCGCATCACCCACCTGTAGATAGCGCCGGTAGTCGCCTGATGTGGCCACGGCCAGATCCTGCAGTTCGATGACTCCGTGCACCGCGCGACGCCCAACCTCGGGCTCCTCCAGCGCCACGGCCCAGGGCGCACCGCTGGCCTGGCTGCCCACTGCGCGCAGCTCACCATCAAGCGCCACCAGCGCATGCTGCACCCCGTGCTGCTGCAGCACGGCGGCCATGCGGTCTACCGCGTAGCCCTTGGCAATGCCGCACAGGTCGAGCTGCAAGGGGGCGCGCTTGTGGGCGCGGCCTGCGGGGCGGTCGAGCTCCAGGCACTCGTGCGTAGGGCGCGGCGCGAGTTGGCGTGCAGTGCGGATCGCCCCAGCGTCGGGCGCATCGCGCACCGCGCCAAAGCCCCAGGCATCGACCAGCGCGCCGACGCCCGGATCAAACGCGCCGGCACTGAGGCGGTGAATATCGAGCGCGCAGTCCAGTACCTCCAGCATTTCGGCGGGCAGTTCGACCCAGGCATCCACGGGCGCGCGGTTCAGGCGCATGAGGTCGCTATCAGGCTTCCAGGGAGACATCTGCTCGTCCACTTGCTGCACCGCAGCGGCGAGGTCCCGGCGCAGGGCCGCCAAGTCCAGGCTGGCGTCGACGTCCACACTGGCGGACCAGCGCGTGCCCATGGTCGGGCCGTGCAGGGTGGTCCGTTTGCAGAGCACGGCAGGTTCAGAAGACGTCTTCAGCATAGCGTTCCTTCGCTTTGAGCTGCGATATGCTCAACTGCAGCGGCGCCAGCACGGCGTCCAATGTCTCGGCCACGTCGTGCGCCATGGCGCGGCTGCCGCAGACACGCACGATGGCGCCTTGGGCCACCAAGTCGCGCAGGCGCTCGGCGTCGCGGCGCAGGGCGTCCTGCACATAACCACCACCCTCCGGTATGCGCGAGAACACCGTCTGCATACTGGCCAGGCGTCCTTCGCCGAGCCAGTGCTGGATCTCGGGGCCGAAGTAAAAATCCCGCTCAGGGTTGCGCCCACCAAAGTACAGGTGCATAGGGGTGTGCCGGTCGTTGCGGCGGATGAAGCCTGCCAAGGGCGCCACTCCCGTGCCCGCCCCGATCAGCAGCACGGGCCGTCGCGTGCGCGGCAGCGCAAAGCCGGGGTTGGATCGGATGAACGCGGCGATGTGGTCGCCCGGCTGCAGGCCCAGCAGGTGCGTAGAGCACAGGCCGCCTGGCATCTGGCGCACGCAGATTTCCAGAAACCCGTCCTCCCAGCCCGACGCCAGCGAGTAGTAGCGGGGCACGGCCGAGCCCGGCGGCACGATGCCCACGAGGTCGCCTGCTGCAAAGTGCGCCAGACCGTGCCCGTGCAGGGGCGCCCCACCGCTCTGCGCGGGCCACGCAAAGCGCAGGATCGCCGTGGGCTGGTCGACGAGCCCCGGGTAGTCCTGGCGCGTCACGAGCGTCAGCGTAGTGGTGGGCGGCATGCGCGGCACATGCTCCAGCACCAGGGGTTCGCCGAGCGCCTGCGCCAAGGCCTGGCCCCAGCGAGCGAACTGCTGGCTCGATTGCTGGTGGATGCATTCCAGCGGCAGAAGCGCGGGCCAGCCCAGTGCACGCAGGGTTTTCTCCAGCGCCTCGGCAAAGGCGCAGAACGCCGGGAACTGTCGGTCGCCAAAGCCCAACACCGTCACCGGCACGGCGTTGGTGTTGGTGCTGAGCTTTGCGATGCGCTCCAGGGCGTGGCGGGCGTGGGCCGGGGCCTGGCCCTCGCCATAGGTTGCGGCGAGCACAAATACCTGCCGCGTGGCGGCCGTGGTCTGGAAAAGCTCCAGCGCTCCGGTGTACACGCGGTGACCGTTGTGGCCCAGCGCATCGTGCAACGCTTGGGCAAAGCCCCATGTGCTGCCACCTTCGCTGGCAACGAAGATGAGCACGTCGGCCTGTGCCAGCGGGTTGTTGCCCGTGATGTGCGGCGCCTGGCGGCGTGCCTGCCACCAGATGAAGACGCCCGACAGCCAGAACAACAGCACGCTGGCACCCACGAGCGCGAGCACCACGGCCCAGGGCCAAGCCCCTTCACCCGTGTGCAGCACCAGAGCCCAGTCGTAGATGCGCTGCGCCAGGGTGACGTCCTGCCAGGCCAGTTTTTTCCCTGAGTAGCGGTCGATCCAGCCTTCGCCCTGACTGGTGGCCACCTTCCAGGTATCTTCAGGATCGGCAGCGTCGGGGAAATTCAGCTTGCGCAAGTCCTGCACGGAGAGGTTTTGCAGCATGGAAAGCTGCCCCACGGGCAGCGCCGTCTGGCCGCTGGCCACGGAGACCACGTCGGGCTCGGTCCCGGCGTCCAGCGCCACCAGTCCCAGGGTCGAGGCGCTCATGGTCAGCGCCGTGAGCGACGTCAGGCACAGCACCACCAGCACCACCCGGCCCGTGACCACGTGGATGCGCTGCGCCAGCGAGCCACGCACCCTTGCCGCCAGCCGCCGCCAGCCGCCCATGCGGCGCAGCAGCAGTACGAGGGCCGAGACGCACAACACCCCTATGGCCAGCGCAATGCCCGCCGCACCCCAACGCCCGGCGTCGCCCAGGAGCAGCGAGCGGTGCAGGTTCTTCACCCAGCGCGGCAGCGCCGAAGGCTGCCAAGCGCCCAGCACGCGACCATCGGCCGGGTCCACGTAGTGCGCCTGCGCCTGGTCGCCGACAAAGCCGAACACCACGATGGCGCCCGAGGGCAGGTGGCGGATTTCCTCAGCACCCGGGACGGTGCGTGTCACGCGCTCCACCAGCGTGGCCACCGACAGGTCGTCCGGCGCGGCGGGTGCCTGCCACGCCTGCTGCACCGGATCGAACGCCAAGATGGCGCCGGTAATTCCCAGTACCACGGCCAGCGCACCAATCGTCAGGCCCAGCCAGCGGTGGATTGCCTTCCATCCCATGTGCGCGTCCTTTACTGCAGTTGGAAGGTCAGCGACTGGATGTACTGCTTGCCGGCCTGCGGCTTGCCGGCGTTTCCGGTGGACAGCGGGACGCGCACTTCCGACGGGCTGTCGCGCATGTCTTCCGCCGCAGCGTCAATGCGAATTTCGTAGCCCGCGTCAATCAGCGCAGCGGCCAGGTCGGCCGTGACCTTGAGCGTGCGCCCCGCACCCACGCTGGCGCCGGTCACGCCGGCGAGGCGTTTGGTGTCACCGCTTGAGAGGCGGTTCCAGTCGGACAGGTGCTTGTAGTACTTGGCCTTGCCGCCAGCCACCCACAGCGTGCGCACATAGGCTCCTTTGGCGTTGGTCAGGTATGCGGCCAGGTAGGCACCGTCGCCGCCGTAGTTCTTGAGTTGGGCGGTCAGCGTGAGCTGGCGGCTGTGCGCCAGGGCGGGAATGGCCAGCGCGCAGGCGGCGGCCACAGTGGTCAAAAGTAGTTTGGACATGGTGATACTCCAGTGGGGGATTAATCGATCTGGCTGCGCGGTGCGGTGCCAGGGGTGAATGGGGACGATGGTGCGGCGGCGCCGTCTGGTTGCGACGCGGCGCGCTCACGGTCGCGCTCTCGGGAACGCTGGCGGTCCCCTTGCTTCATCTTCAATACCTTCAGGGTTTCCGGATCGATTTTGGCCTTGAAGATGCGGCCCTGTGAGTCTGTGCCGCGAATTTCGTAGCAGCCGTCGTCGATTTTCAGCCGCTGGATCTGCCAGCCCTGTCGGGCTGCCATCTGCCGCACGGCCTCGCGTGACTGCCAGCGCTCTACCGGCGCATCGCAATCGTCATCGGCCACTGCGGGCAGGACGATCAGGCCCAGTGACAGGGCCAGCAAGCCACGGCGCAGGGAGGAATGCATGACAAACGATTTGCGGAGACGGTGTTTCATGGAAACCTCCTTTTCACTACGTTAACGCTTCTGTCAGCTTACAGGCACCACGTCGAACCACGTCGAACTCACACAATAGGCCAGGACCGGTAACCATTAAGAAGGTCCGCCCTACCTCCCCAAGCGGTCAACTTTTGACATGAGAGGCGTGCCCCGGATTGCCGGAGCACGTCCTCTCGATGGAAGGGCTCGTCGGCGCCGGTTGCCTTGAACACTAGGGTGGAGGCTTTCCAGTGACTGTAGAGATAGTCTCCACTAGGGCTGATCGCGACTGCTCTGACTTTGCCACATCGACAAAGTAGCGCCAGCCATAGCCCGGCTGCCCGATGGTTGATCATTCGAGACGGCTTGCAGGCCTGAGTCGATCCGACGACTGTCCACTTCCTTCTCGCTAGGATCGTCCGCATGCGAAGACATGCTCATCATGGTTGCTGCGACGCTCAGCACCACGGCGATAATGCTTGGCTTCAGGATTCTTCCTTTCGATCGATCCCAGTCAACGCTGACTGTCCATGTACTCTGAACTTCAAAACTTAAGGCAGCCTGAACGCACTTCTGGGGTCCCATGGGGCGATGTGGTTCTTCCAGAAGCCGTAGGTCAAGCGGTAATCCCCCATTCTTAGCAGTCGCCAGAAGTGGAGTTAAGTGGCGCGGATTGTCAGATGGCCGGTTTTATTACATCAACGGACGGTCGATGAGCACGCCATGATCAGCCGCTTCGGGTCGAAAGGGTGAGTTCGGCGTTTTCGTAAGCAGCCATACAGCTGGATTTCTGGTCAACGGCCGGTCTACCGCACATAGCAGACCTGATTTGCTCAGAGCGCCACCGGCCGGATTGGCCGAGAAGCGGCCCCACAGCCAATCACTGCTCGGTCTGGTCAAGAACCCCTAATGGACACGTGAAGAAGGCAATGGCGGCGATGCCGCTGGATCTCGTCTATGATGCGTTTCAGGAAAGGCGATAGCACCTCAAAAAATCATTCCTCAATTTGGTCAACCGGCTTGCCTTCTCGGTATGCCATTTGGCATCGCCGCCCCCATCACGGTTATGTCGAGGCTCTAAATCATTCAGTCTTGGAGTTTTCTAGGTCAAGCTTTAGCGTTTTCATCTGCTGAATGAGGCGTTGGCCGATGAGAAATGGTGATTCTCCATTTTCCAGTGCATCCATCTCTGCTTGTATTGTCCCGATAAATGAATCTATCGCCAGACCGGTGCTAACCAGGTGGTAGACCCTTTTGTAATTTCCTACCTCATCAAAAGCGAGGTCGATGTAATGATCTAGGGATTCGAGACTTGAATGGCCGGACCATTCGGCCACCTTTTGTTTCAATTCTTCTCCGTCGATCAGGAGTCGCCTAAACTGATCGGTGTTTTCGATATTGTGTTGTTCGATCAGGGCAACGAAAAGCTTTGTAAGGAAGCGGTGGCGAAACATGTGGGGGCATGCCTTTCCCTTGATTTTGGCAGCCTGGGCGAGTTGTCGAATCTCCTGTGTGATCGAGTTTGGTTGGAGCGGCCCACCTGTGACGCCATTTACTAGCAAGATTCCGTGATCGGATTTGCCTTTCAACTTGCGTCGGATGATCGGACGCCGATGAATTTCCGCATATTGCAGAATAAATGCAATGTCGGCACGCGATATGGGGAGATAGCGGTACATCGCTTGGCCACCGCGCTTCTTGAGTGTCGGCACCAGCAGCATCGGTATTTCCATTCGACTCGCGTTCTGAACCGATTCAACAGTGATCCCCGCTATCTCACCGCGTCGGGCGCCGGTGATCTCTAGCAGCTTGAGGGTCGTATGCCGGCGCATTCGCAGGTGGCTTGTCGTGGAAATTGCTGCCACGGCTTTTCGCATGTCCTCGATCGCCGCGGTGGGGATCGGAGGCCTCTTGCGCTTGGTGTTAGGTTTGGGGAGTGCCGGGTGATCCCAATAGTGGATGGTCTTGGTCGAGTGTCCCGGTCCCCGGCCGGCAATCTTGACCTGGTGCTGCTTCACTTGGGCGCGAATTCGGCCATCGGGGCCTATCAACGTGTTGTCGCCCATATGGCGACCAACACTGTCGAGGAATTGCATGCAAGTTCGGCCGATAGTGATCACGCTATTGGCGTCGCGTGTTTTTTGATCGGGTTGTTTGGAGCGAGGTTCCTCGATGAGACGGCTGATGAACTCGCGGAACTGGTTGTCAGTAAGATCGCGTGGGTCAGTCCGACGTCCCCAACAATATCGGAGTAGATGCGTGAGATTGGCTGCCGCCACGGCCAGCGACCCCCCCCTGTTGCGCCGAGAAAGGCCCTTCTCGAATAGTTCACGCATGAATGTGTTGGCTGGAGAACACCAACTGCCATCTGGCCAGATCATCAACGGCAGATCGCTCGCTGGGCGGCTGTGCAGCCGTCCTGCGTGATCCACAAAACTTGGTGCAGCGAAACACTGTTCGCTCAATGTATAGAGCTGCCGCTTACGTGGTTTTTCGGACACGATTCTTGGCCTCTTCCAAGCTGGACACCTTGCCAACGTCGAGGAACTTCTTGCGCAGCGAGAACGACACATCAAGCTCTTTTTGCTCCTTTGCGCAGCGGGCTTGGGTGGCCGCATCCGCGGCTTTCGCGTAAGTTCGGGCCTGCAAACAGCGCAGGTCGTATGCACGCTGCAACAGGTAGAGATCTTCCAGCAGCTGGGTGCGTTCATCCTCCAATTCACGCACACTAGCTAGTAGTCCGCTCTTGCTGTTTTTATTTCCACGGGCGACACGAAGTGCTTTGGTGGTTAGCGCATCAGCTGCCGCTTTGCGCAGCGCATCGAGCAAACCATAATTTCCCAACACTAAATCGGCAACAGTCTTCTGGTGGTTGAGCGACATGCCATGAATCTTCAGTTCTGGAATTACATGCCTCGCCAATGCCCCTTGCGTGCGAAGGGCGGTCTTCAAGGCATCGTCCTTATCATAGGTAGCTGGGTCTGTCGCGACGCGCCTCAGCAGCTCTGCAAGTGCCTTGACGCTGTTGAAGTCAGCCTGCTGTCGAAGCGCCTTCCGTTCATCAGCCTTGGTCATCCGGCCTCCCCTTTGGACCGTAAGATCACCGCGATGCGGTACTCCCTTCCGGAATCGAGGAATTGCGGCTCAATGGTCAGCCGGCCCTCTTCTATTAGGTCTTCTAAATAGAACTGCAGCGCTTCCTCCTCCAATACGGAGAAATCGTTGATGCCAAAGTGCTCGGTCAACTCTGCCCCCAGAAGCTCAGCCTCCTTGGTAGCGTGCTTGACACCATAAGCCGCCCACTGCGCCGCAACCGATCGAAGCGTCGCGCCAGGTGTAAATTCCGTTATGTAGTGCCAGAGGTGTTGCGCATCGGTGTGGCCCATGAACCACCGAAGGGTATCCATTCCTCCAAATCCACCACCCCAGAAAAAAAGCATCGCGAAGAATCGACGAAGCTGGTGCTGACGGATGTAGTAGCGCCTACCCTTGCGGTCGAGTGGCATTTCCGCCCAATCGCAGAACCAGTCTAGGGAATGGTTGTAATTGCTAGGACTAATGGAAACGAGCCGGATATCCCCGAGCCGAGCAGGATAGGCAAAAAGCTCGGTTGTCGATGCGAGCACGCCCATGTCAATCAAGGATGCTTGCAGGTGATGCAGCATGTCAATAAGACGTACGGCGACTGGGGGTATTGGCCGGGCCTCGAGTTGGCGCATCCCCATGAGCCCTGACTTCCGGTTGGCAAAGACCAATCGTGTGCGGCTTCTATCAAGGCAGTGTCCGGCAACTAAATCTTCCAGTTCCCCCTGACGCCGGGCCATAAGCGTCCCAACCGTTATCTGGATCGCTCCAAAGAGAACGCGTAGGCACTCGTAGAGTCCCTCATTCGCCCGGAGAGCAGCGAAATAGGCTGGCTTGTCGAGAGACTTGTTGCCGCCTTGTGTTCCAGTATTGGGTGCCTCGATGGACCAGCGCTCCACGCCTAACGCACGAGCATCATCTGTGAGCAAAGGACGGATATCGTTGCTCCAGGCGAAGATCATGACGGTCTGATTGCGTGCCAGCGCTGACCTCACGAGTGAGAGATAGCTGTCAATCAAAGCGTCACCATGTGCCAGACTGAACTCAATGGCCCGACGCAGAGCGACGAATACGACCTCATGTGGAAGAGTACGAAAACGTCCTTCGGATTTGAGGTCGAAGCTGGTGGTCAACGCCTTGATGTCATTATGCTGTAGAGCAGGCGCGGGCAGGCCCTCGGCGTTGAGCAGACCCAGCGAGGTGATGGCTACGACATAACGATTCAAAGATTTTGTCGATAACCGCTCATCTCGATCGCTTGTAACCCTTGCACGCCGGTACTCCCTTGCGAACCGGTGGCCTTCAGAGATGCATAGCTCAGTTGGCAAGGGCATTACGGTCTTTTTGCCCCACAGCGTGCTCTGGTAGATACTTTCTGCGAGCAAGCGGGTCTTCGGGGAGAATAAAAATTCGTCGCCGCTTCCACTGTAGCCGCCTCGCAACCACAGCCACGCGCGGGCTTTCACGACTTCCTCTGGAGACAGCCCCGTGAGCCTATTGTCATCGTCCGGGATGCTCTGATTCAGTCTAGGTTCATCCTGCAATGCTGATTCGATAGCCTCGGCGCTGAGGCCCGCGATCTGGGTCCTTAGGAATGCAGTTAGCCGCTCTGGCCATTGGTAAATGGTATCGGAAATTGATCGGCTGCTGGCAATGGCTGCGACCATCGCGTATAGGTCGTTGCCCGTAAGGGCACCTAGGCCATGTTTTCCAAGACCCAGAGCCAGGGCGTTGATAAGCATGTAATCAATACAGTGGATGACCCTCAGGAGCCGACCTTTCTGCGATTCCGGCGCGTATTGTTTTCCACCTGTGAGGTCGACGTGGGTTTGTACGATCATCCATGAGCGCAACACTTCCCACAGCAGAGCATGGCGTGGGGAGGTCAACAACCCGGTATCATTAATCTCCACGCGCCAGTCAATCCGGAACTCGGTATCGCATTTCAAATTCCAGACAGAGTCGTCGAAGTCACTCAGCAGCCAGTCCGCGCTGCGATAGCGCGGTCCTTCGGTGCGGAGAAACGGTGCGAGGAACGCGGTTAGTTCTGCGTCCATAGCCGCTGCGGTATCGCTGGCCGCATTAGCCATATATAAGTGCCTCTACCTTACCCGCATCGGCGTGGCGCTTAGCCTCAGCCACGATAGCGTGGAATTCCGGTTGCTCAGTCTGTGCCTCCAGATGCGGTACAAGGCGTTCTGCAACGCGTGCCCACATGACCGCGCGCCCACAGGGTTCCCCCGTGGCCGTGGCGACAGCATTCTGGAGACTCACCAGCAGTGTCAGAATGCCCACCTCTATGCCAAATACCAACTGCGTGAGGTGGGGGATTGCGTGGTTTGGGGCGTCTGGGTCTTCGAGATGTGCGGGGATGCGCTTGAGCGCGTGATGTTCGAGAAAAGCATCGAGTTCAACCATGCTTTGAAAGCTGGAGGCGTCCAACAGGTATGGGGAATTTTTCAGCGCCTCACAAATTATTCCGGCCTGAAAGAGTCGAATCCAGCGCTCAACGAAGAACTCCTGAATTGGTTGCGGTAGGTAACGGTCCAGCAGCGAGGGATTCCATTGCTCATGTCCTAGCGCCTTTGCCATCTGTTCTACGCTGCCTGTTTCAAGATAGACCAATACTCCTGCCGAGGAGCGCAAGCGTTTCAGTGAGAATCGGCGTGCCAAATCCTCGGCCTCGATAGCGTTGATGTTCACTGTTGCATGGAAGCGCTCGGCCAACCAGCCGACTTCCCTGTGCGCTTCTTGGGTGGGGCGCCAAAGCGTGGGCATAACACCCAGGCTGGAGGTTGCCAGGAAAAGACGTCGCCACAAGTCGTCGCCTTGTCCACGAAGATATTCGCGAATAGGCTGAGTTAAGTCGATCAGATCGCGAACGACCCGCATGGTTTCTGCATTAAGTAGCACGCGCTGCTCAGCTTTGCTTACTCCTTTCCTAGGCTTGTTGCCTATGAGATACCAGCCAGCATCGGTTTTCACGAACCCGGTTTGTTGGCCATTCTTGTCAAAAAGGTTGAGATTCTCAAGGAACGACGTCGTGATGATCGGGTGCGTAGCAACAAGGATCGTGCTGTGTGCTAGCAGTAATGTATGCGTGGGTATGCCCAATTCCCATGCCGTTTGGTTGCTTGGCGACGGATAGATTAAATGGACAGGCCTGCCGTCTCGCAGGTGGGTAAAACCACGTGCTTCGAAGGTCGCGGCTGCGTGAGTCAGATGATCGGGGTTGTCGCGGCTGAGGCGATATCTCAACCCGGTGGTTTGGCTAGCTACTCCAGCAGTGCTCACTATTCCGTTGGGGGCGATATTTTTGCGTCGCTTAAGTCGTTCCCTAGCCCCGACTATCTCGGCCCGTGCCCAGCACATTAGGAGATCAACGTCACGGCGGATATCGCGAAATAGCAGTTCTTTTGCCTCTGCGTCTGTAACATGTAGCGGTACTGCTGTCACTAAGGCTTGCTTAACCTCGTGCCCTGTAGCGGTTTTGCGTAAGTTAGTGTTGGCCCCGCGAACCTTCTTGGTCTGCGGACGAGGCAAGGCAGGGAGCGGGTTCGCCCAGATTTGATCAAGCAAATGTTGCTCTAGGAGGATGCAAAAGGCCTGCCATCGGTGACATGCCGTTAGAAGGCCGACTCCCTGAGCGTGCGCTGTACGAAAATAATCTTCAAAGAATGCCGTTAATAGGCGGCCGAGTTCTTTCGGATTCTGAAAATTAATCGCGTAGGGGTAAGCAGCGAGGTATCTCGCAAACTGGTTGAGTATTGGAACCCTGGTGTCTCGCCGCCCAAGAATGCTCAGTCGGGCGGCCTGATACAATTCTTCTGTGAATTCCGCACCGTAGCGAAGATGAATTGGCCAGAGCGTGAGATGATGTTGTTTCCCATCGGCGTTTTTGACTACCCAGCCTTGCCAAAACGCGCTTCGCTCGGCATCTAAATCAGCGTTATCAAATTCTCTTACTTTGGCAACGAAGTCGGTTGCCCACGAGTCAATATTTCCCGTGGTTGGAAACTCGAGCAGCGGCGTATGACTCGCACCCGCTGTGTATAGACCTTTCCTGAAAAGATAAGCCAAGTGCCATGGTCGGCGCCGCTCGTGGAACCTGTTGGAAAAAAGTGCCGCGATGAACCCTGAGAGTTTGTTTAGACCTAGATCGCTGGACGTCTCGTCCAAATCCAGAGTCTGCTGCGTAACTTGTAGGTAGCACTCCAAGCGAAGCACTATCCCGTTAAACAACCGGTTGGTAATGGCGTCCGCTAGGGCCGCTGCAAGCGCTGGCCTAACCGCCTGGAGCGGATAGCCGGTGAAACACTGTGTAGTGCTAAAAATTGGCATACGCCAAATGCCTCTTTGGGTTGACTTATGTCAATGATATTAAAGTACAAAATATCCATGACAATTCAAGGTCCAAAGACTAAACGCGGCGTTCGTCGAGGAAGAGCACGCCGTGATGCGCGAGCGAGATCTCGCCCGGACGCGGGTTGTTGCCGCCGCCGACCAGGGCCACGGCCGATGCCGTGTGGTGCGGCGCGCGGAAGGGCCGGCGACCCCAATGCTCGGTCCGGAAGCCTCCGTTGAGCGAGGCGACCGCGGCGGCTTCGAGCGCCTCGGTTTCGTTCATCGCCGGCAGGATGCCGGGGAAGCGCGCGGCGAGCATGGACTTGCCGGTGCCGGGCGGGCCGGCCATCAGGACGGAATGCCCTCCCGCGGCGGCGACTTCGAGCGCGCGCTTGGCGGCGATCTGGCCTTTGACGTCGGCGAAGTCGGGATAGTCCGGGGCGGCTTCAGTCGAGTCGGGCGCGGGGGCTTCGAGTGCGCCTTGTCCGGCGAGCCAGGCGCACACCTCAAGCAGGCTGGCCGCACCGAAGGTGTCGACGCCGCTGGCGAGCGCGGCTTCGTTTGCCGACGCGGCCGGCAGCACCAGGGTGCGGCCGGCGCTTCGCGTCGCCAGCGCCATCGCCAGCGCGCCGCGCACCGGACGCAGCGCACCGGTCAGCGCGAGTTCGCCGGCGAATTCGGCGTGCTTGAATTTATCCGCGGGAATCTGCCCCGATGCGGCCAGGATCGCGAGCGCGATCGGCAGGTCGAAGCGGCCGGATTCCTTGGGCAGGTCGGCCGGGGCGAGATTGACGGTGATGCGGCGCGCGGGGAATTCGAAGCGCGCGTTCTGGATCGCCGCGCGCACGCGGTCGCGTGCTTCCTTGACTTCGGTTTCGGGCAGACCGACCAGCGTGAACGCCGGCAGCCCGTTGGCCAGATGCGCCTCGACCACCACCTCGGGCGCGCTCATGCCGTTCAACGCCCGGCTTCTGACGACGGCGACGGCCACGTTGCTATTCGGCCGGTTCGCGCTGCTGCTTTTCCAGTTCGGCCAGACGTGCTTCCAGTTGCGCCAGCTTCTCGCGCGTGCGCGCCAGCACTTCGCTCTGCACGTCGAATTCCTCGCGCGTGACCAGGTCGAGCTTGCCGAGCATCGCCGTCACGCCGGCCTTGAGGTTCTGCTCGATGTCCTTCGCCGGCGACTGCTTGAGGATCTCGCCGAGCTTGCCGGCCAGATCGTTGATGAATGCGGGATTGGGGAATTTCGGATTCGTGCTCATGACGGCCTCCAGTCAGCAGGCAGTTTAGCGCGCGCGGCGCGAAGGGGGTAAGCGGCACCACGCTGCGGCACACGGCACAAATCGGGTGCATTGCGTTTTCATGGCGCACCAGGAAGGTGCAGTCTATGCTGGGTCTGGCGGAGGACAATAGACAAGTTATTGTTTTTAATGGTTAATTGTTCTGGCACGGCTCATGCTGGGTCAGGAGTGCAATTTTGCGCGCCCTCTTCTGATATGGAGACTTTCATGAAAAAACTCGTACATGCTTTGGTACTGACTGGTCTGGTGGGCGTGCCCGCCGCGGCGATCGCTGCGGAAAGCCCGCACAGTCTGAGCGCCAACGTCGGCCTGTATAGCAACTATGTTTTCCGCGGCATTTCCCAGACTGGCGGCGATCCTGCCATTCAAGGTGGCCTGGATTACTCACACGCCAGTGGCTTCTATCTGGGTACCTGGGCCTCCAACGTCGGCTGGATCGAGGACTTCCAGCGGTATGGATCGGGCAGTATGGAGATTGACGTATACGGTGGTTTCCGCGGCGACATCGGGAAGACCGGCCTGACCTTCGACGTGGGCGCGATCCAGTACATGTATCCAGGGGAACGATACAGCACCATTACAACTGCAACGGCAGTTAAGGCTGACACAAGTGAGATCTATGCTGCGTTGGGTTGGAAATGGTTCACTGTCAAGTATTCCTACTACGTGAGCGACGAAGTGTTCGGTTTCGCCAATGCAGATGGTTCCGATTATCTGGCCATTTCGGCCAGCGTGCCGGTGGGCGAGACGGGCCTGACCCTGGGCGCGAGCTGGGGCACCTTCAGTTTCGAGAACAACGCAGCCCAGGATTACGACGACTGGAAGATCAGCGCGGCTTTCGACATGGGCAAGGCCGGGAAGCTGTTCGACGGCGTGACCGTGGGTGTGGCCTACAGCGATACCGACGCCAACTCGGCCAACTGGACCGATATCAACAACGAGTTCCTTGGCAAGGACACGACCACCTTCTGGATCAGCAAGTCTTTCTGAGCAAATGAAATGCGGAGCGGCGCCTGCGCCGCTCCCACCCCCTTGTCCTAACGGGAGAGATCATGAAATTCGTAACGGCAATCATCAAGCCGTTCAAGCTGGATGAAGTGCGCGAGGCCTTGTCGGCCATCGGCGTCACCGGCCTGACGGTCACGGAAGTGAAGGGATTTGGGCGCCAGAAGGGCCATACCGAGCTGTATCGCGGCGCGGAATACGTGGTCGACTTCCTGCCCAAAGTGAAGATCGAAGTGGCCATCAAGGCCGAGCTGCTGGAGCGCGTGATCGAGGCGATCGAGAAGGCGGCCAACACCGGCAAGATCGGCGACGGCAAGATATTCGTCACCAGCCTGGAGCAGGTCGTGCGCATCCGCACGGGCGAATCCGGCCCCGACGCCCTGTAAGGAGCATGAACATGAAAAAGCTATTTGCTTCGTTGGGCCTGCTGGCCTTCCTGCTCGTGCCGGGCATGGGGCTGGCGCAGGAAGTCGTCGAGCCCGTGGTGGAAGCGGTGACCGAGGCCGTGGCCGAAGTTGCGCCCGCCGAGGCCCCGGCCGAAACCGCGCCCGCTGAAGAAGCGGCACCGGTGCCGGACAAGGGCGACACGGCCTGGATGCTGGTCTCCACCCTGCTGGTCATCCTGATGATCATCCCGGGCGTGGCGCTGTTCTACGGCGGCCTGGTGCGCGCCAAGAACATGCTGTCGGTGCTGACCCAGGTGATGGCGATCTTCTGCCTGATCTCCATCCTGTGGGCGGTGTACGGCTACTCGCTGGCCTTCGGCGATGGCGGCAGCATGAACTGGATGATCGGCGATCTCTCGAAGATGTTCCTGGCCGGCATCACGGCTGACAGCACGGCGGCGACCTTCTCCGACGGCGTGGTGATTCCGGAGCTGGTGTTCGTTGCCTTCCAGCTGACCTTTGCCGCCATCACCGTGGCGCTGATCGTCGGCGGCCTGGCCGAGCGGGTGAAGTTCTCCGCCCTGCTGGTGTTCGGCGCGCTGTGGTTCACCTTCTCCTACCTGCCGATCGCGCACATGGTGTGGGCCACCGGCGGCTACCTGTTCGAAGCGGGTGACCTCGACTTCGCGGGCGGCACCGTGGTGCACATCAACGCCGGTATCGCGGCGCTGGTCGGCGCCATCGTGCTGGGCAAGCGCATCGGCTACGGCCGCGACGCGATGCCGCCGCACAGCCTGCCGATGACGATGATCGGCGCCTCGCTGCTGTGGGTGGGCTGGTTCGGCTTCAACGCCGGCTCCAACCTGGAAGCGACCGGCGGCGCTGCGCTGGCCTTCATCAACACCATCCTCGCGACCGCCGCGGCGGGCCTGTCCTGGATGTTCGCCGAGTGGATGCTGCGCGGCAAGCCCTCGATGCTGGGTCTGGCTTCCGGCGTGGTCGCGGGTCTGGTGGCGATCACCCCCGCGGCCGGCCTGGTCGGCACCATGGGCGGCATCGTCCTCGGCGCCGTCGCCGGCGTGGTCTGCCTGTGGGGCGTCACCGGCCTGAAGAAGATGCTGGGCTACGACGACTCGCTCGACGTGTTCGGCATCCACGGCATCGGCGGCATCATCGGCGCCATCGGCACCGGCATCTTCGTGTCGCCGGCGCTGGGCGGCGTCGGCGTCGACGACTACGCGATGGCCGGCCAGGTCTTCATCCAGACCAAGGGCGTGCTGATCACCATCCTGTGGTCAGGCATCGTGAGCTTCGTCGCCTTCAAGCTGATCGACATGACCATGGGTCTGCGCGTCAGCGAGGAGCAGGAACGCGAAGGTCTGGATACCGCGAGCCACGGCGAGCGCGCCTATAACGCGTAAGCCATCCCAACTCCTTGGATCCGGGGCGCTCTGCAGAGCGCCCCATTTTTTTGTGCACGCTACGCGGCGTGTGATCGGCATGCATGGAACCACTTTGGTGCATGGACGCTCACGGCCGCACCAAGGCAGTTCGCGCCACGGCGGGCGATGCCTTCGATCCATCGGGCGCCGCATGAAATTGTCTTTGCATACAGTTGCTTGGATAAATGCATCCCCCTTGGCACACGCGTTGCTTCTGTGAAGGCAACGGGAAGGCGGCGCGTGGCGCCTGCATCACCGCGAATGCGCAGCTAGGGTTCCGGTTCCGCAAGGAACGACTGGTCCGAGAGCTGCCGGCACCGCCGAAGGCGGGGCTCCACGGAGGGATAAAAGCCCGGGAGAGCGCGAACGCGCGACGCTTTCCCGGCTTGCATCTCTTTCGTCAACCAGGAGCCCTCCATGAACATTGCGCGCCTTACCCGTACCCTCGTCGCCAGCTTCGGTTTTGCCCTGCTGGTCCAACCCCTGACGGCGCAGGCCGAAGTCAAGATCGGCGTGTCCGACTGGCCGGGCTGGGTGGCCTGGTACGTCGCCGAGCAGAAGGGCTTCTTCAAGAAGCACGGTGCCGACGTCAAGCTGGTCTGGTTCGCCAACTACACCGACTCGATCAGCGCGCTGTCAGCCGGCCAGCTCGACGCCAACTCGCAGACCTGGAGCGACACCATGGCGCCGCTCGCCAAGGGCATCGCGCTGAAGACGATCCTCGTCAACGACAACTCGGCCGGCAACGATGCGCTGATGGTCGGCCCCAAGATCAAGTCGTTCAAGGATCTCAAGGGCAAGAAGATCGCGCTGGAAGAATTCAGCGTGTCGCACTTCATCCTCACCATGGCGCTCGCCAAGAACGGCATGACGCTGAAGGACGTGAACGTGGTGAACCTCACCGCCGGCGACGCCGCCGCCGCCTTTATGGCCGGCCGCGTCGACGCCGCGGTGGTGTGGAACCCGTGGATCAACACCATCCAGACCAGCGGCAAGGGCACGCCGCTCTTCACCTCCAGGGATCTGCCCGGTCTCGTCCCCGACCTGCTGGTGGTGCAGGAGAAATCGCTCAAGGCCAAGCGCAAGGACTTCGTCGGCATGATCAAGGCCTGGTACGACGTCGAAGCCTTCCTGCGCAGCAACCCGGATGAAGCGGCGAAGATCATGTCCAAGGTCGTCGGCATGGACGCCAAGGACTACAAGGTCTTTCTGCCGGGCACCAAGTTCTTCGACCAGAAGGCCAACCTGCAGGCCTTCGGCCCGGCGACCGATCCGACTTCGCTGCTGGGCGCGGCGCCGACCATTTCCAAGTTCCTGCTCGACAACAAGCTGATGGAAGGCAAGGTCGACTTCGCCAAGGGCCTCGACGCCTCGCTGGTGAAGGAAGTGGCGGGCGTCAAGTAAGCATCAGGGAGCCATGACGATGCCCTCCAGCCCCGGCACGCGGACGCGCCGCGCCATGCACAGGTCTCGCCGACCCGGCATGTGGGCGATCCGCGGGCCGCTGTCCAGGAACCAGACCTGGCTGTTCGCCGCGCTGGGCCTGCTGGTGCCGCTGGGCCTGTGGTGGGTCGTGTCGAGCGGGGCGGCGGTGGACAAGGTGTTCCTGCCCGGCCCGGTCGACGTCTTCAACCGCCTGATCAAGTGGTACGCGGAAGACGAGCTGATGGCCGACATGGGCATCAGCATCTATCGCGTCACCGTCGGTTTCCTCATCTCGGCCACGCTGGCGCTGCCGATTGCGCTGATGATCGGCACCTTCCGCCCGGTGCAGGCCGTGCTGGAGCCGCTCACCGACTTCATCCGCTACATGCCGGCAGTGGCCTTCATCCCGCTGGTGATGCTGTGGGTGGGGATCGAGGAGTCGTCCAAGATCGCCATCATCTTCATCGGCACCTTCTTCCAGATGGTGCTGATGATGGCCGAGGACGTGCGCCGCGTGCCGCTGGCGCAGATCGAGGCGGCGCAGACCCTGGGCGCGCGCAAAGGCGAGACCATCAAGCTGGTGATCTTCCAGGCCGCCAAGCCGGCGCTGCTCGACACCCTGCGCGTCACCATGGGCTGGGCCTGGACCTATCTGGTGGTGGCCGAGCTGGTCGCCGCCAATTCCGGCCTCGGCTATTCCATCCTCAAGGCTCAGAGATTTTTACAGACCGACAAGATCTTCGTCGGCATCATCCTGATCGGGCTGATCGGCCTGGTCATGGATCAGCTGTTCCGCCTTGCGCACCGCAAGGCCTTCCCCTGGCTCCATCTCAAATCATGAGCACGCCGAAAATTTCCATCCGGCAGGTCGGCAAGGTGTTCGGCGAAGGCCGTCACCAGGTCGAGGCGCTGAAAGACGTCAGCCTCGACATCGCCGACAACGAGTTCGTCACCTTCGTCGGCGCCTCCGGCTGCGGCAAGTCGACGCTGCTCCGCATTATCGGCGGACTCGAATACCACACCGCGGGCGAGGTGCTGGTCGACGACCAGCCGATCGCGGGCCCCGGCGCCGACCGTGCCATGGTGTTCCAGCACTACAGCCTCTACCCGTGGCTCACGGTGATGGAGAACATCAAGTTCAGCCGTCGCCTGCGGCATGGCCGCGAGAACATCACCGAGGCCGACGTCGAGGCCGCCTCCGGCCGCGCCGACGCGCTGCTCGCGCTGATGGGGCTGACGCCTGCCGCCGAGGCCTGGCCCAACCAGCTCTCCGGCGGCATGCAGCAGCGCGTCGCCATCGCCCGCGCGCTGATGGGCCGGCCGGAGATCCTGCTGATGGACGAACCCTTCGGCGCGCTCGACGCGCAGACGCGCGAAGTCATGCACGACCTCATCCTGCACGTGCACCGGCTGGAAAAACCCACGCTCGCCTTCGTCACCCACGACGTCGAGGAGGCGATCTATCTCGCCGATCGCGTGGTGTTGATGGCGCCGCGCCCCGGCCGCATCGACACCATTTATCAGGTGCCGCTGCCGGCCGAGCGCGAGCAGGACATGAAGCACACCCCGGAATTCCTGCGCCTGAAAAAGGACATCCTGGCCCGCATCCGCGAGACCTCCGGCATGAAAACCGACCAGGACATGCTGGACCAGTTGAATCTCACGACCGCCGCATGAGCCGGCGGTCCGCACACCGAGTGAATATCCCATGGCACAAACCCTGAATCCCCTGCCGCCCGACCTGTTCCTCTGGGAAGAACTGCTCCCCGGCGGCTGCCACTGGTCGGGCGTCCTGCGGCGCGGCAACGCACTGCGGCTCACCGATCTTTCCGGCCGCGCCAACGTGTCGGCGCTGTTCTACAACGCCGAGGAAAAGCTCGAGCGCTACAACATGCCCGACACGCTGAAGGCGCAGCACACCGCGCACCTGACGACGGGCCATGCGCTCTACTCCGACATGGGCCACGTGCTGTGCTCGGTGATTCGTGACACCTGCGGCTGGCACGACACCCTGTGCGGCACCAGCAACGCCGAGATCGTCAAGGCGAAGTACGGCGAAGCCAGCTACCAGACCCACCGCAACGCCATGCACCGCAACGGCCGCGACGGTCTCCTCATCGAACTCGGCAAGTGGGGCCTGGGCAAGCGCGACGTGGTGCCGAACGTCAACTTCTTCAGCAAGGCGGTCGCCGACGACGCCGGCCGGCTGCAGTTCGACGAAACGAACTCGCGTCCCGGCGCCACCGTCGATATTCGCTTCGAGATGAACGTGCTGGTCGTGCTGTCCGCCGCGCCGCACCCGCTCGACCCGCGCCCCGACTACGCGCCGGGCGACGTCATGCTGACCGCTTGGAAAGCGGGTGCACCGGGCGCGGACGACGTCTGCCGCAACCACTGCGCGGAAAACCAGCGCGGCTTCTATCAAACCGAAATCCTGTTCCGTTGAGGTGAAATCATGAGCACATTCAACCTCGTCGAAAGCCCCTTCGATCCGAAAAACGCCGTGGTCGACGCCGTCGTCAAGGCCGGCGATCCCTGGCTGCACGAAATCAAAAAGGGCCAGGTCTTCCGCATCCTCGACCTCGAAGGCAACCAGGCGGTCGACACCCTGTTCTTCAACGCGCGCGATCCCGAGGAGCGCTACAGCGCCGCCGACACCGTGCGCGCGCAGGGCGCGCTCTACCTCACTGCCGGCACGCAGCTGATGTCGACCGAGGGCCGGGCGATGCTGACGATCACCGCCGATACCTGCGGCCGCCACGACACGGTCGGCGGCGCCTGCTCGTGCGAGAGCAACACCGTGCGCTATGCCCTGAACAAGCGGCCGATGCACTCATGCCGCGACACCTTCCTGCATGCGCTCGCGCACTATGACTCTAATAAAAGCGGTGGCGGCCTGACCAAGCGCGACATCACCAGCAACATCAATTTCTTCATGAACGTGCCGGTCACGCCGGCCGGCGGGCTGGAATTCGCCGACGGCGTGTCGGCGCCCGGCAAGTACGTCGAGATGCGCGCCGAGATGGACGTGCTGTGTCTCATCTCCAACTGCCCGCAATTGAACAACCCGTGCAACGCCTACAACCCGACGCCGGTGCGGGTGCTGATCTGGGACGCACCGGAACAATAGAAATTCTGGATGTGCTGAATCCATCATGAGCTGTCATTGCGAGCAACGCGAAGCAATCCAGTGCCTGCCGGGCGTCGGCAACCTCTGAATCGCCACGGCTCTGCGAGCCTCGCGATGACGGACTATTCAGTGATTCCTTGATCACTCGCGCGGGACGACCCGCCGCGTTGAATGAAGCGGGACGGCCCGCCAGAAAGTAAGCATGTTCGACAAGGTTCTCATCGCCAACCGCGGCGCCATCGCCTGCCGCATCATCCGCACCCTGCGCACGATGGGGGTGAAGTCGGTCGCCGTGTATTCCGAGGCGGATCGTCATTCGCTGCACGTGCGGCTGGCCGACGAAGCGGTCGAGATCGGCCCGGCGCCGGCCGCGCAGAGCTATCTGCGCGCCGACAAGATTCTGGACGCGACGAAAGCCACCGGCGCCCAGGCCATCCACCCCGGCTACGGTTTTCTCTCCGAGAATCCCGGCTTCGCCGAGGACTGCGCCGCCGCCGGCATCGCCTTCATCGGCCCCAGTCCGGACCAGATGCGCGCGTTCGGACTCAAGCACACCGCGCGCGCGCTCGCCGAGGAGAACCGCGTGCCGCTCTTGCCCGGTTCCGGCCTCTTGAGTGACGCCGGCCACGCCCAGGCCGAAGCCGCGCGCATCGGCTACCCGGTGATGCTGAAGAGCACCGCTGGCGGCGGCGGCATCGGCATGCGCCTGATCTGGAGCGCCGACGAACTGGTCGAAGCCTTCCAGTCGGTC
Source organism: Pseudomonadota bacterium (assembly GCA_040753235.1). Classification (GTDB taxonomy): domain Bacteria; phylum Pseudomonadota; class Gammaproteobacteria; order Burkholderiales; family Thiobacillaceae; genus Thiobacillus. The sequence goes on along the minus strand of JBFMET010000002.1, from coordinate 149,631 downwards.
GAGCGTCTCGCCCGCGCCAACTTCAAGGAAGCCGGCATCTTCCTGGAGAAATACGTCGAGCATGCGCGCCACATCGAGGTGCAGATTTTCGGCGACGGCAAAGGCCATGTGGTCGCGCTGGGCGAACGCGACTGTTCGGTTCAGCGGCGCAACCAGAAGGTCATCGAGGAAACCCCCGCGCCGGGTCTCACCGACGCACAACGTTCGAGCCTGCTCGCCACCGCGGTACGCCTCGGCGAAGCCGTCGGCTACCGCTCCGCCGGCACGGTCGAGTTCGTTTACGACACGCAAAGCGGCGAATTCTATTTCCTCGAAGTGAACACGCGATTGCAGGTCGAGCACGGCGTCACCGAGGAAGTCACCGGTGTCGATCTTGTCGAGTGGATGGTGAAGGGGGCGGCTGGCGAACTGGAATTGTCCGGCTTCAGGGCCGAACCCAAAGGCGCATCGATGCAGGTGCGCCTCTACGCCGAAGACCCGGGCAAGGATTTCCAGCCCGCCGCCGGCGTGCTGACCGAAATCGTTTTTCCGGCCGATGCGCGCATCGAAACCTGGGTCGAGCGCGGCAGTGAAGTGCCGCCGTTCTACGATCCCATGGTGGCCAAGATCATCGTCAAGGGGCGGGATCGCGTCGAAGCGCTGGCGAAGATGCAGCAAGCGCTGGCGCATACCCGCGTCGCCGGCATCGAAACCAACCTTGGCTATCTCGGTCAGGTCGTGCGCGACACGGTGTTCAGCGAAGGGCGCCAGACCACGCGCTACCTCAATGCCTTCCACTACCGCCCCACGACGATCGACGTCATCGAGCCCGGCGTGCAGTCGAGCATCCAGGACTGGCCGGGCCGCACCGGCTACTGGGACGTCGGTGTGCCGCCGTCGGGGCCGATGGACGCGCTGGCCTTGCGCCTCGCCAACCGCCTTGCCGGCAACGCCGAAGGTGCGGCCGCGCTGGAACTCACCGTCGCCGGCCCCACGCTGCGCTTCAACTGCGACGCGGTGATTGCGCTCGCCGGCGCCGACATGGGTGCGGAGCTGGACGGGAAGCCGCTCGCCAACTGGGCGGCGCATGCGGTGAAGGCCGGTTCGATCCTCAAGCTCGGCGCGATCCAGGACACCGGTTGCCGCAGCTACCTCGCGGTGCGCGGCGGCTTCGACGTGCCGGATTATCTCGGCAGCAAGGCCACCTTCACGCTTGGTCAATTTGGTGGCCACGCCGGGCGCACGCTGCGGGTCGGCGACGTGCTGCACATCCTCTCTGCCGTCATACCGGCGGACGCCGGTATCCAGCTCAATCAACTGGACCCCGGCGTACGCCGGGGTGACGATACCGAGTCGTCGCTTGTTCCCGCCTACGCCCACGCCTGGGAAATCGGCGTGCTCTACGGCCCGCACGGCGCGCCGGACTTCTTCACCGACGCCGACATCGAGATGTTCTTTTCCACCGACTGGGAGGTGCATTACAACTCCAGCCGCACCGGGGTGCGCCTGATCGGCCCGCGCCCCGAATGGGCGCGCAAGGACGGCGGCGAGGCGGGGCTCCATCCGTCCAACATCCACGACAACGCCTACGCCATCGGCGCGGTCGACTTCACCGGCGACATGCCGGTGATCCTCGGGCCGGACGGCCCCAGTCTTGGCGGCTTCGTCTGTCCGGCGACCATCGTGCAGGCGGAATTGTGGAAGATGGGGCAACTGCGTCCCGGCGACACCGTCCGCTTCAAGCGCCTGAGCCAGGCTGCTGCGGAGCGCATGGAGGCAGAGCAGGACACCGCCATCGCCACGCTTACTCCCTCCCCCTTGAGGGGGGAGGGTTGGGGAGAGGGTGAAGGCATACCCAGTGGCCTCACCACTTCTCCCCTCTCCCCTCCTCCTCCTCTCCCTCCCCCTCCCCCTCCCCCTCAAGGGGGGAGGGGAGACATGCTCGCCGAGCCGGTGCTGCACCGCACCCCCGAAACCGAGAACCCCGTCGCAGTCGTCTATCGCCGCGCCGGCGACAAATACCTGCTGATCGAATACGGCCCGCTGGTGCTCGACCTCAACCTGCGCTTCCGCGTGCATGCGCTGATGACGCATCTGCAGGCGAAGGCCGTGCCCGGCGTTCTCGACCTCACGCCCGGCATCCGCTCGCTGCAGGTGCACTACGATTCGCGCGTGCTGCCGCTGGCGCAACTCATGGACCTGCTGCTCGCCGCGGAAAAGGCGCTGCCCGCGATCGAAGACATGCAGGTGCCGACCCGCATCGTGCACCTCCCGCTGTCGTGGGACGACGCTGCGACCCAATTGGCCATCGAGAAATACATGCAGTCGGTGCGCAAGGACGCGCCCTGGTGCCCCTCCAACATCGAGTTCATCCGCCGCATCAACGGCCTCGAATCCATCGAGGACGTGAAGCGGATTGTCTTCGACGCCAGCTATCTGGTGATGGGCCTCGGCGACGTCTACCTCGGCGCGCCGGTGGCCACGCCGGTCGACCCGCGCCATCGCCTCGTCACCACCAAGTACAACCCCGCGCGCACCTGGACGCCGGAAAACGCCGTCGGCATCGGCGGCGCCTATATGTGCGTCTACGGCATGGAAGGCCCCGGCGGCTACCAGTTCGTCGGCCGCACGCTGCAGATGTGGAACCGCTGGCGTCAGACCGCCGATTTCACCGGCGGCAAGCCGTGGCTGTTGCGCTTTTTCGACCAGGTGCGCTTCTTCCCGGTGAGCGCGGAAGAACTGCTGAAAATCCGCGAGGATTTCCCGCTTGGGCGCTATCAATTGAAAGTGGAGGAAACCACGTTCAGCCTGCGCGAGTACAACCGCTTCCTCGCCGACCACAGCGCCTCCATCGCCGCCTTCAAGACGCAGCAGCAGGCGGCGTTCGACGCCGAGCGCGAACGCTGGCGCGAAAGCGGCCAGGCCGACTACGCCAGCGACCTGACCGTGGCCGAAGCCGCGCCCGACAGCGAGCTCGATCTGCCCGAGAACGGCCGCGCTCTGGCCAGCCATGTCGCCGGTAACGTGTGGAAGGTCGAAGTGGAAGCGGGCGACGCCGTGAAAAAAGGCGACCCGCTCGTCATCGTCGAATCGATGAAAATGGAATTCGCCGTGCTGGCGCCGTGTGACGGCCGCATCCACAAGGTGTTCTGCCGCGAGGGCGGGCAGGTGAGTGCCGGGCAGGATTTGCTGGTAATCATCACCGACTGACAAAGAGGGGCCGCAATGTGGCTAACATAGAATCCGTGCTTGGCCATGCCGGCTGAGCGATAGGAATGCAATTCCAGGGGGCACACGTGGCAGAAGCCAAGCTGAGCGCAAAGGAGGTCTACACCCACCTGCGCGAAATGATTCTGAATTTCGAGCTTTATCCGGGTAGCCGGGTGACCGAGACCGAGCTGGCCGAGCACTTCGGCGTCAGCCGCACGCCTATCCGCAGTGCGTTGCAGCGGCTGGAAGCCGAGGGCTACCTGACCGTGTTGCCCAAGCAGGGGTGTTTCATCCGCAACCTGGATATCGAGGATCTGGGCAGGTACTACCAGGTCAGGGTGAGTCTGGAGCAGCTTTCATTGCAGCTGGCGTGCACCTACATGAGCGATGCGGCACTCCGAGAACTCGCTGCGGCCTGGGATCCCGCGCGGCAGGTGGATCGCAGCGATGATCCGGAGGAAATGGAGGCGCGCGACGAGACCTTTCATCTCGCCCTGGCCGAGGGGGGCGGGAACCTGGTGCTGCGCAACTATCTGGCCGACGTGAATCGCCATTTGCGCCTGGTGCGTCGATTTGGCTTCACCCATGCGGAGAGTATCGATCGGACCTATGACGATCACTTCAGGATCTGCCAATGCCTGTTGCGTCGAGACCTTGCCCAGGCGCAGGCGCTGATGCGCGACCACATTTCCCACGTCGAACAGTTCGTCAAGACCATCACCCTGACGCAACTGGCGATCCACAAAAAACGCAGCTTTCCGGCGAATCGCGACTGATCGTTAGACGGGAAACCTCGCACCAGTCAGGTGCATGCAGGCCGGATGCGCACCATGAATGTCCGCCCGTTTCAGGTTCCGCTCCCCGGATTGAGGGCCTGGGCCCCTGCCGTTATACCGAATTAACTGTCTGAAAAACAAGGGTTTAACGTCCATGTTTTGAGCCGGACGCGGTGCCGGGAAGTAGCTGGCATGATGGGTGCTTTATTGTATACATCGATGTGCGCTTCGCATATTCGAGACTACCCACCTCTTGCTCAAGGAAAAACCATGAAACTCAAAGAAACACTTGCCCCGGCGTTTCTGGCGCAGCTGCGTTGGCGAACGACCTCCCGTTTCCTCGCGCTGTCCTTGCTCGCGTCGGCAAGCGCGACCAGTCAGGCCGCGGACTGGAGCGACACGTATATCGGTTACCGCTACGGTACCCAATTCGCCGAACCCTTCCTGGGCAACGACATCACCAAGAGCATCATCAATTTGGGTCATGTCAGCGGCTACAAATACGGCACCAACTTCTTCAATGCCGACATCCTGCTGTCCGACAGCAAGGACCCGGCCAGTGCCACATCCACCGAGGGCGCACGCGAGGTCTACATCGTTTATCGCCATACGCTGGAACTCGGCAAGGCCACCGGCAAGAGCTTCAAGTTCGGCCCGGTCAAGGACGTCGGTCTGACGGCGGGATTCGACTACAACAACAAGAACGACGCCGGCTACAACTCCAAGAAGCAGATGCTGGTCGCCGGCCCCACTTTCATGATGGACGTACCCGGCTTCCTCAACGTCAGCCTGCTGGCGCTGTGGGAAAGCAACGCACCCTGCAATACCTTTACGAACACCTGCATATCCCGCTACCGCTATGACACTCATCCTATGGTGACATTGGCCTGGGGAATCCCTATTGGCTCACTGCCGCTGTCGTTCGAGGGCTTCGCCAACTTCATCGCCGACAAAGGCAGGGACGAATTCGGCAACAGCACCAAGGCAGAGACGAATATCGACATGCAGTTGATGCTGGATGTGGGGCGGATCACCGGCGGACCGAAGAACACCTTCAAGGTAGGACTGGAATACCAGTACTGGAAGAACAAGTTCGGCGTCGACAGCAAGGGACCCGCAGGATCCGGTGCCTTTGCCAAGACCCCGATGATCCGGGCCGAGTACCACTTCTGACGACCGCCCACACCGAACATTCAACTCAATTACCGAGAGAATACTACGATGAGCCATTCAAAAACCTTCAAGTTCAATACCGCGCGCCGTCAAGTCTTAAAAGGGTTGGCCGGCGTGGGACTAGGCGCCGCAATCGGCGGGCTGGGAATCAAACGCGCATTGGCAGCGACCAAAAAAGTCACCATGGGATTCATTTACGTCGGCCCGCGTGACGACTACGGCTACAACCAGGCGCATTTCGAAGGCAAGTCGGCCATCGCCAGGCAGTCGTGGATCAAGGCGGTCGACCAGGAAAACGTGCCTGAGACCATTGCTGTCCAGAAGGCGATGGAAAGCATGATCAACCTGGATGGCGCCCAGGTGATTTTTCCGACCTCGTTCGGTTACTTCGATCCGCACATCCTGAAGATTGCGCCCAAGTATCCCAAAGTCACGTTCCTGCATTGCGGCGGCCTTTACGACGCCAGCAAGCACCCCAAGAACGTCGGCAGCTACTTCGGCTACATCGACGAAGCGGTGTATGTGTCGGGCATCGTCGCTGGGCACACGAGCAAGACCGGCAAGCTCGGCTACATCGCGGCCATTCCGATTCCCCAGGTGTTGCGCAACATCAACAACTTCACCATGGCGGCCCGCAGCGTCAATCCCAATATCACGGTGCAGGTGGTGTTCACTGGCGGCTGGTCCAACCCGGTGAAGGAGGCGGAGTCCGCCAACAGCCTGATCGACCAGGGCGTGGACGTGCTGACCTGCCACGTGGACAGTCCCAAGGTGGTGGTGGAAACGGCAGAAAAGCGCGGCGTCTATTCCTGCGGCTATCACGCCGACCAGTCCAAGCTGGCGCCCAAGGGATTCCTGACCGGCGCCGAATGGAACTGGAGCAAGGTCTATCTCGACTACGCCACCATGATCTCCAAAGGCAGCAAGATCCCCAACCTGATTCGCGGTGGGTTCAAGGAAGGCCTGGTCAAGAGTTCGCCTTATGGCAAGGTGGTCAGTGCCAAGGCCAAAGCCCATGCCGACAAGGTGCGTGCCCAGTTCATGAAGGGCGATTTCGTGGTCTACAAGGGCCCCATCAAGGACAACACCGGCAAGGAGGTCATCCCCAAGGGCAAGGAATACGGCCAGACCGACATATGGCTGGAAAGCGTGGACTGGCTGGTCGAGGGGGTCGTGGGCAGCACCAAGGGCTAAGTCATGTTGTTGTCGTTTGCGCCTTACCTGATCCCCCTGACTGCGCTGGCGCTGTCGCTGGTGTTGTTCGGGGGATTTGTCGGCCTTGCCGGGGCCGACGTGCTGGAGGTGTATCAGTCCATTTATCGCGGCGCCTTCGGCACCTGGTTTTCCTGGCAGAACACCCTCACCAGCGCTGCGCCGCTCATGCTCACCGCCTTGTGCACCGCGCTGCCGGCACGCCTGGGGCTGATCGTGATCGGCGGCGAAGGGGCCGTGGTGCTGGGCGGTCTGGCCGCTGCGCTGACCGGGCTGGCGCTGATCGACACGGGCCCGTGGGTGGCGCTGAGCGGCATGGCGATGGCGGCCATGCTGACCGGCGGCCTCCTCATCGGCCTGGCCGGCTGGCTGCGTTATAGCCGCAACGTCAACGAGACCATCAGTTCGCTGTTGTTCAACTATATCGGCATCGCCATCCTGAGTTTCCTCGTTATCGGGCCCCTGCGCGATCCGGAAACGCTCAACAAGCCCTCGACCCACCACATTGGCGACGCTCACATGCTGGGCACGCTGGGGGACACGTCCATCCACTGGGGCTTCGGCTACGGGCTGATCGCCTGCCTGATTTTTTGGGTGCTCTACAAGCGCACGACGTTCGGCTTCGCGGTCGACATGGTGGGCGGCAACGTGCGCGCCGCCAAACTCTCCGGCCTGCCGGTGGGCCGCACCGTCGTCCTGGTGTGCATGATGGGGGGCGCTGCCGCGGGCCTCGCGGGCATGGTGGAAGTGGCCGCCGTGCACGGCCGCGCCAACACGTCGCTCAATGCCGGCTATGGCTACGAAGGCATCCTCATCGCCTTCGCCGCGCGCCACCATCCGCTCGCCATCATTCCGATGGCCATCCTGTTCGGCGGCATCCGCGCCGCCAGCGGGCTGATGCAGCGCGATCACGACCTGCCCGACGCCACCAGTCTGGTGCTGCAGGGCATCATTTTCGTCCTCATCCTGGCCAGCGAAGCCGTGTTCGCGCGCCTGGCCAGCCGGCGCGGGAGGGCAGCATGATCGATGACGGCGGCCAGTGGCTGACGGTGCTCATTGCCGTCCTCGGCGGCGCCATCCGGGTGGGCACGCCCTTCCTGTTCGTCAGCTTGGGCGAATGCCTGACCGAGAAGAGCGGCCGCATCAACCTCGGCCTCGAAGGCACCCTGATCATGGGCGCCATGGCCGGCTACGGCGTGGCCTGGATCAGCGGCTCCCCCTGGCTGGGCGTGCTGGCCGCCGGCGCCACCGGCGTGGTGCTGGGTTTCGTTCACGCGCTGCTGTGTCAGCAGCCGCGCGTGAACGACATCGCCGTCGGCATCGCCCTGATGATTCTCGGCACCGGCCTCGCCTTCTTTATCGGCAAGCCGCTGATCCAGCCCAGTGCACCGCATCTGCCCGCCTTGTCCCTGGGCGGCTGGAGCGACAACCCGGCGCTGCGGGCGGCGCTCGAAATCAATGTGCTCTTCGTCATCGGCGTGATCCTGGCGCCAACCCTGGCCTGGTTCTTCCGCAGCACGCGCTGGGGCCTGGCCGTCCGCACTGTCGGCGAGAGCGACGACGCTGCGCGCGCCATGGGGCTCAACGTCAACGGGGTGCGCATGCTCGCCACCATGACAGGCGGTTTTCTGGCCGGCATCGGCGGGGCCTTCCTGTCCCTGTATTACCCCGGCGGCTGGAGCGAAGGACTGTCGAGCGGCCAGGGCCTGATGGCGGTGGCGCTGGTCATCTTTGCGCGCTGGGATCCGGTGCGCTGCCTCTATGCCTCCCTGCTGTTCGGCGGCGCCGGCGCATTGGGGCCGTCGCTGCAGGCGGTGGGGGTGACCTGGGGCTATTACCTGTTCAACGCCGCACCCTATGTGCTGACTCTGGCGCTGATGATCGCTGCCTCGTCGACCAGGGTGCGCTCCGGCATGCCGGGTTCGCTGGCGGCCCGCTGAAGATTCACTGGAGAAATGCTTATGAGTGTGTACGTGGCAGCCGACCCCTATCCCTGGCCCTATGACGGCGACCTGCGGGCGGACAACACGGCGCTGATCATCATCGACATGCAGACCGACTTCTGCGGTCACGGCGGTTACGTCGACCGCATGGGCTATGACCTGTCGCTGACCCGGGCGCCGATCGAGCCAATTGCCCGCACCCTCGCCATGGCCCGGCAGCAGAATATGCTGGTGATCCACACCCGGGAGGGCCATCGCCCCGACCTCTCCGACCTGCCCGCCAACAAGCGCTGGCGCAGCCAGCGCATCGGCGCCGGCATCGGCGACCCGGGACCGTGCGGCAGGGTGCTGGTGCGCGGCGAACCCGGCTGGGAAATCATCCCGGAACTCTCGCCGTTGCCGGGCGAGCCGATCATCGACAAACCCGGCAAGGGCTCCTTCTATGCCACCGACCTCGAACTGCTGCTGCACAAGGCCGGCATCCGCAACCTGATCCTCACCGGCATCACCACCGACGTGTGCGTGCACACCACCATGCGCAACGCCAACGACATGGGATTCGAATGCCTGCTGCTGGCGGATTGCTGCGGCGCCACCGATCAGGTCAACCATCTGGCGGCCTTGAAAATGGTGAAAATGCAGGGCGGCGTGTTTGGCGCCGTGGCCACCTCCGAACAGTTGATGGCGGCCATGCCATGAGCAAGCTGGCGCTCGAAGCCATCAACGTCAGCAAGCGCTTCGGCGACTTGCAGGCGCTCGATCGCGTGTCGCTGAAACTCAGGCAGGGCAGCATCCATGCACTGCTGGGCGAGAACGGCGCCGGCAAGAGCACCCTGGTGAAGTGCATCGTCGGTTTCTACACGCCCGACGAGGGCGAGATCCTGCTGGGCGAACACCAGCAGACCATTGCCAGCCCGCGCGATGCCCACGACCTGGGCATCGGCATGGTTTACCAGCACTTCACCCTGATCCCCAACATGACCGTGCTCGAGAACCTGGTGCTGGCGCGCCCCCACCTGCCTGCCGTGATCGATTGGAAACAGGAGCGCCGGACCATCGACAAGCGCATGCAGAAGATGCCCTTCCAATTGCCGCTGGATGTTTCGGTGAACCATCTGGCCGCAGGCGAAAAGCAGAAACTGGAGATCGTCAAGCAGCTGCTGCTCGATGTGAAAGTGTTGATTCTCGACGAACCCACTTCGGTGCTCACCCCCGACGAGGCGGACGAGGTGCTGGGACGCATCCGCGACATGACCCGCGAGGCCGCCTTGAGCGTGCTGATCATTACCCACAAGTTTCGCGAAGTGATGACCTACGCCGACGATGTCACGGTGCTGCGCCGCGGCCAATATGCCGGGTCGGCCCAGGTGGCCGGGGTGGGTGTGAAACAGCTGGCGGAAATGATGGTGGGCAGCGAATTCTCGCAGACGGCGCTCGCCCGGGAGGCGCTGGCCGAACAGCCGGTGAAGCTGGGCATCACCGGCCTTGCCGTGGAGGACGACAGCGGCATGGCCGCAGTGCGTGACGTGTCGCTGCACGTGAAGGCAGGCGAGATCGTCGGCATCGCAGGCGTGTCCGGCAATGGTCAGCGCGAACTGGTGGAGGCCCTGGCCGGACAGCGCCCGCCGGTGAGCGGTGAAATCCGGGTCATGGACGAGGCCTATACCGGGCGTCGCCGCGATCTGTTGCGTCACCGCTTTCACTGTCTGCCCGAAGAGCCCTTGCGCAACGCCAGCGTGCCGCGCATGAGCGTGGCGGAAAACCTCGCCTTTCGCCGTTTCGATCAGGCGCCTTACAGCCTGCGCGGTTTTCTGCGCCGGGGCGAAATGGCTGCGGCGGCCGTGCAGGCCATCGCCGATTTCAAGGTGCGCACGCCGGGCCCCCACGCCCCCATCGGCGATCTCTCGGGCGGCAATGTGCAGCGGGCCATCCTCGCCCGCGAACTGGGGGGACAGCCCAACGTGCTGGTGGTGGCCAACCCCTGCTTCGGTCTCGACTTCACCGCCGTGACCGAGATCCACGCCCGCATCATGGCCGCACGCAACGCCGGCGCCGCCGTGTTGCTGGTCAGCGAAGACCTCGACGAAATTCTGGAATTGGCCGACCGCATCCTCGTCATGTCCGGCGGGCGGCTGGTGTATGAAACCACGCCGGATGCAGCCGACCCTATCGTCATCGGCCGCCACATGGCGGGCCATGGAGAAGAAGCACATGCACATTGATGCCCGGCCCTATGCCTATGGGCTCCCCGAGCGTCCACCCGCCCTGGTCATCATCGACATGCAGCGGGACTTCGTCGAGCCGGGCGGCTTCGGCGATGCCCTGGGCAACGACGTGAGCCGCCTGCAAGCCTGCGTGCCGGTAATTGCCCGCCTGCTGGCGACGGCCCGCCGGCTGGGGCTGCCGGTGATCCATACCCGCGAGGCCCACCGTCCAGATCTGTCGGACTGCCCGCTTTCCAAGCGCGCACGCGGCGATTGCCATATGAAGATCGGGGACGCCGGCCCGATGGGGCGGTTGCTGGTGGACGGCGAGCCAGGCAATGCGATCATCGACGCGCTCAAACCCTTGCCCGGTGAGATCGAGCTGACCAAGCCCGGCAAGGGCGCGTTCTACGCCACGCCGCTGCAGGAAATCCTGCAGCAGTTGGGGGTGACCCATCTGCTGCTCACGGGCGTCACCACCGAGGTCTGCGTGCAGACCACCATGCGGGAAGCCAACGACCGTGGCTATGAATGCCTCCTGGTTGAAGACGGGACCGAGAGTTATTTCCCTGAATTCAAACAGGCCACGCTGGACATGATCGCTGCGCAGGGCGGTATCGTCGGCTGGGTTGCTCAGAGCGAATCTGTGATCGAAGGATTGCAGGGGGCTTATGGCTGACAGCGCTTGCAACCTGGTCTTGGCTGACCTGGCCTCGATTCCGCAACGGTTGGATGAGTTCGTCTGGAAGCCCCTCGGCCCTGGCGTGGAACTCAGTTCGCTTCATCAGGATGCGGACGGCCATACCAAACTGGCCCTGCTGCGCTATGCTCCCGGGGCGACGGTGCCTGAACACGTGCACCGGGGCATGGAATACATCCAGATTCTTGCTGGTTCGCAGCAGGATGAGCGCGGGGTTTATCGCGCAGGCACCCTGGTGGTGAGCTTTCCGGGCACTCGGCACAGTGTCGCCAGCCCGGAAGGCTGTGTGGTACTGGCAGTCTGGGAGGCGCCTGTACAGTTTGTGTAGAGTGCTCGTTTGAATCTGACGACGTGCCAAGTCGTCAGGCTGCCAATCGCCTGCCCATTTTTGACTGAAATGACCTCTGACTTCACTATTCCCACCCTGCGCCAACGCTACCAGTCCGGCGAACTCACGCCGCTTGCACTGGTGGACGCGCTGCTCGTCCGACTGGCTGGCGAAGACACGCATCGCATCTGGATCAGCCGACTCGACGCCGACGCCCTGCGCGCCTATGCGAAAAACCTCGCAGGCCGCGATATCGCCAGCCTGCCGCTCTACGGCATCCCGTTCGCCATCAAGGACAACATCGACCTCGCCGGCCTGCCGACGACGGCCGCCTGTCCCGAGTTCGCCTATACGCCATCGCGCCACGCGACGGTCGTTGCGCGCCTGATCGACGCCGGCGCGATCCCGCTGGGGAAAACCAATCTCGACCAGTTCGCCACCGGACTCAACGGCACCCGTTCGCCCTACGGCGCCTGCCGCAACGCCTTCGACCCCGATTTCATTTCGGGCGGCTCCAGTTCCGGTTCGGCCGTCGCGGTGGCGCTGGGACTCGCGAGCTTTTCGCTCGGCACCGACACCGCCGGCTCCGGCCGCGTGCCCGCAGCCTTCAACAACCTCGTCGGTCACAAGCCGAGCTGCGGCGCGCTCTCCACCCGCGGTGTGGTGCCCGCGTGCCGCTCGCTCGACGCGGTGTCGATTTTCGCGCTCACCGCCGAGGACGCCGAGCGCGTGCTGGCGGTCGCCGCCGGCTTCGACGCCGAGGATGAATACTCGCGGCCGCTGGCGCCGCACGGTTTCGACTTCGGCCGCGCGCCGGCTTTTCGTTTCGGCGTGCCGATGCAGAAGGATCTGGAATTCTTCGGCAACGCCGAAGCGCGCAAGCTGTTCGGTGAAGCGGTGCAGCGCATGCAGGCGCTGGGCGGCACGCCGGTGGAAATCGATTTCGCGCCCTTTCTCGACACCGCCCGCCTGCTCTACGGCGGCCCCTGGGTGGCCGAGCGTTATCTCGCCATTCGCGACTTCTTCGACGCGCAGTCCGACACCGTCTTCCCGCCGGTGCGCGAGATCATCGGCGGTGGCCGCGACTACAGTGCCGCCGACACCTTTGCGCATCTCTACAGGCTGCGCGCGATGAAACGCGTCTGCGACGCCGTGTGGGATACGGTCGACGTGATGCTGACGCCGACCGCGGGGACGATCTACCGCGTCGACGACATGGAGGCCGACCCGATCCGCCTGAATGCGAATCTCGGCTACTACACCAACTTCATGAACCTGCTCGATCTCGCCGCCACCGCGGTGCCGGCGGGCTTCCAGGCCGACGGCCTGCCGTTCGGCGTGACCCTGATTGCGCCGCCGCATCAGGACGCGCCCTTGCTGCATTTGGCGTCGCGCATGCAGCAGGCGCGAGGCGGCACGCTGGGCGCGACCGGGCACGCCTTGCCGGCGGCCGAATCGCTGGAAGTGCTGCCGGGCGGACAGGTGCGGGTGGCGGTGGTCGGCGCGCATCTCTCCGGTCTTGCGCTCAATTCCCAGTTGACCGGGCGCGGCACCCGTCTGGTCGCCGTGACGCAGACCGCGCCGAAGTACCGTTTCTATGCGCTGCCCGACGGCAAGCGTCCGGGGCTCATTCAAGTCGCGGGCGAGGGTGCGGCAATCGCCTGCGAGGTGTGGGAGATGCCCGTGGATAAATTCGGCGCTTTCGTCGCCGGCATACCGGCGCCGCTCGGCATCGGCAAGGTGGAACTGGCGAACGGGACTGTCGTGAACGGATTCATCTGCGAAGGGCTCGGGGTCGCGGACGCACAGGACATCACGTCATACGGCGGCTGGCGGAACTGGCTCGCCGCGCGCGCGCGGACCTGAGGACGCCGGATTGTCCTGAGCGCATCAAGCCGTGCGCGTCTGGGCAGGTGCCGGCCCCTGGCAGGTGTTCTTGCCGGCACGCTTGGCGTCATACAGCGCCGCGTCGGCGCGCTTCAGCATGGCCTCCAGCGTTTCGTCGCGGCCGAGCGCAAAACCGACCGACGCGCCGATCCGCGCGCTGTCGCCGTCGGCGAGCGTAACCGGCCGGCACAGGCTGGCGACCACGCGGTTGCCGACTTCGCGCGCCGCGGTCGCGTGTTCGACCTCGCCCAGCACGATGACGAACTCGTCGCCGCCCAGACGAACGACGACGTCGGATTCGCGCAGCAGCGCCGACATGCGACGGGCCGATTCGACCAGCACGGCGTCGCCGGCGGCGTGGCCCTGGCGGTCGTTCACCGCCTTGAAGTCGTCGAGGTCGACGACGAGCACGGCCGTCTGCTTCTTCGCGCGCCGTGCGATGGCGAGCAGGTGCTTCTCGTTTTCCTGCAGGAAGCGGCGGTTGGGCAGGCCGGTCAGCGGGTCGCGCAGGCTGAGCGCGCGGATCGTCTGTTCGGCCTGGACGCCCGCGGCGATCAGGCGCACCGTTTCGCGATACAGGCCGATGAGCGCGAGGCCGGTCCACAATAAGGTCAGGCCGAGCAGGGCGGCCATCAGGTTCTGATCGCGCACCCGCGCCTTCTCGCCGTCTTCCAGGCGAGCCAGCTCGGCCCGCCCGGCCTCGATCAGGATGCGGTGGATCTGCTCCATCGCCGACTTGTCGAAGCCGGCCAGATCGCGTTCCGGCGCCGTCGCGGCGATTTCATCCGTCGCGCGTTCGTGCAAAGCGGCGAAACCGGTCTCGAGCGCCGCTTCAAGCGCGGGCAGCGGGGCCAGGCGGGCCGTCTGGCCGGCGTCCGGGCCGACCAGTTCGAGCAGCCGTTCGGAACTGGGGCAGGGCCCTGCGTGGCAGATCAGGTTGAGGTCGAGGTGGGCGGGGTCCGGGCTTTCGGCGTACTTGCGCGCGGCGTTGTCGAGATTGAGCAGGTAGCTGCGCAAGGCGTCGATATAGGCGATGACCTGCCGTGTATGATCGACCGCGCGGACAGACGCCGCCGAGCGCTGGTGTTGATAGCCGATCATCGCCGACAGGGCGGCGACGATGAGGGCGAAGATCAGCGTGCCCTTGCGGAGTACCTGCCGGAACCCGGCGAACGCCGAGGGTGTGGCGTCTGAGGGCTTGGCGGAGAAAAGGCTCATGAGACGGGGGGCGATATGTCCGGGAAATGGGCCATGGATGCATTGAAGGCATGCCGGGGTGCGAAAGCAAGCCGGGGTATCGTGCAGACGCGCTGCCGCGAGCCAGGTTCCCGCAAGGGCCCGCCCTTTGTGAATTGTCGGGGTTTTCGGTAGGCTTCGCGCTGAGTCCGAGACAAACCCGCCATGCACTTCAGCCCCGAATCCTTCCGCGCCTGGCCGACCAAGCGCATCACCCTGCTCGGCATGTCGGGCGTGGGCAAGACGCACATCTCGTCCATGCTGCGCGGCCACGACTGGTTCCACTACTCCGGCGACTACCGCATCGGCACGCGTTACCTCGACGAACCCATCCTCGACCTCATCAAGCAGCAGGCAATGCAGGTGCCCTTTTTGCGCGACCTGCTGCGCAACGACTGGATCTCGATCCGCAACAACATCAAGATCCACGACCTCGGGCCGGTGCTGACCTTCGTCGGCAAGCTGGGCGGGCCGGCATGGGGCGGGCTTGCGCTCGACGAATTCACGCGCCGCCAGGCCGCCTACCGCGACGCCGAGATCGCCGCGATGAAGGACGTGCCCGAATTCATCCGCAAGGGCCAGGAAATCTACGGCTATCCGCACTTCGTCAACGACGTCGGCGGCAGCCTGTGCGAGCTCGACGCGCCCGGCGTGATCGAGCTGCTGGCCGAGCACACGCTGATTCTCTACATCCAGACCACCACGCGCGAAGAGGAGGACACGCTGATCAGGCGCGCGCAGTCCGACCCCAAGCCGCTGTACTTCCGTCCCGCCTTCCTCGCCGAGCACCTGCCGGTGTATCTGAAGGAAATGAGCGTCGAGTTCGTCGCCGAGATCGAACCCGACGACTTCGCGCGCTGGGTGTTCCCGCGGCTGTTCCACTCGCGCATTCCACGCTATGAGGCGATCGCGAAGCCGCACGGCTATACCGTGACCTCGCAGGAAATCGCGCAGGTGCGCGACGAGCGGGATTTTCTCGCGCTGCTGGAAACGGCGATTGCGCGAAAAGGCTGAAGAGATGTGCACAAAGAGGACACGTAGGACGCGGAGCAAGAACAAGGAGGGTTTCCTCCGTGCCTCCCGTGTCCTCGTCGTTCAGGCCACTGCGATGTTTTCGGCGATGTTCACAAAGAGGACGCCGGGGACGCCGAGGCAGGGCATGGCAGGTTTCCTCCCCGCCCTCCGCGTCCTCCTTGTTCAAACTCCCCTGTCCGAGGCCGCACATGCCGCTGGTCGCGCATAACGCCCTGCCCACTTTCGAGCGCCTGCGCCGCGACGGCGTCACGGTGCTGGCGACCGAGCGTGCGGCCCATCAGGAAATCCGCGAACTGCACGTCGGCCTGTTGAACATGATGCCGGACGCGGCGCTGGAAGCGACCGAGCGCCAGTTCTACCGCCTGGTCGGCGAATCCAATCCGATCGCGCAGTTCTACATGCACCCCTTCACGCTGCCCACGCTGTCGCGCGGCGACAGGGCGCAGGCGCACATCGCGCAGTTCTATGAGAGTTTCGAGGCGATCCGCGCGGCGGGGCTCGACGCGCTCATCATCACCGGCGCCAACGTCAGCCACCCCAACCTTGCCGATGAGCCCTTCTGGCAGCCCCTGATCGAGGTGATCGACTGGGCTTCCGAGCACGTCACCTCGACGCTGTGCTCCTGCCTCGCCACCCACGCGGTGATGCAGTTCAAGTACGGCCAGACGCGGGTGAAGCAGCCGCACAAGATCTGGGGCGTGTTCGAGCACCGCGTCACCGACGGCCGCCATCCGCTGGTGGCCGACGTCAACACGCGCTTCGACGTGCCGCATTCGCGCTGGAACGACGTCTCGCGCGCGCAGTTCGAGGCGGCCGGCGTCAAGGTGCTGGTCGAGAGCGCCGAGGCGGGCGTGCATCTCGCCGTGTCGGGCGACGGCCTGCGCACCGTGTTCTTCCAGGGCCATCCCGAGTACGACACGGTGTCGCTGCTGAAGGAATACAAGCGCGACTTGCTGCTCGCCGCCGCCGGCCAGTTGCCGGCCTGGCCGCCGTTCCCGCAGCGCTACTTCAACCGCCAGGCGCAGGCGCTGCTCGCCGAATACGGCAGCCGGCTGCGCGGCGGCGAAAGCCTGGCATTCCCCGAGGCGCACCTCCTGCCGCTGCTCGACAACACCTGGCACGACACCGCCGAGGCAGTCGTCGGCAACTGGATCGGCTGCGTCTACCAGGTCACGCATCGCGAGCGCGGCCTGCCCTTCATGCCGGGCGTCGACCCCAGCAATCCGCTGGGCCTCTGATGGCCGACGCGCACGCGCACTTCGACGAGAGTGAAGCGGCGCTGATCGTTCGCGGTGCCTGGAACGCCGACGCCGCGTCCGTGCTGCCCGACCTGGCCGGCAAGCCGGTGCGCGTGCTCGACGGCGCCGGCGTCGCCCGTCTCGACACCAACGGCGCCTGGCTGCTGCTCAACTCGGTGCGCCCGCGGCCGGACGCGCCGCTGCCCGAATTGCGCGGCTTCCAGCCGCATCACTTGTCCCTGCTCCGGCTCGTCGACAAGCACGGCGCAGCCGCCGCGCCGCTGCCCTCGCCGCCCCGCCTCGGCGTGCGCGCGCTGACCGGACAGGGCGCGCACGCCGTGTGGGGGCACCTGGCCGGCCTGCTCGATTTCATCGGACGGCTGTCGATCGAACTCTTCAGCCTGGCGGCGCGCCCCGGCGCCTGGCGCTGGCGCGAATTCGGCGCCCAGGTGCGCGACATCTTCGTCGGCGCGATTCCCATCGTCTTCGCCATGCTGTTTCTGCTCGGCGTGGTCTTCGCCTACCTGCTCGGCGATCAGGCCAGGCGCTACGGCGCCAACATCTTCGTCGTCGACGGCCTGCTGGCGGCGATCCTGCGCGAGATTTCCCCGGTCATCGTCGCCGTGCTGGTGGCGGGCCGCACCGGCGCCGCGATCACCGCGCAGATCGGCACCATGAAGGTCACCGAGGAGGTCGATGCCATCCGCACGCTCGGCCTTTCGCCGCTGGCGGTGCTGGTCGTCCCGCGCATGCTCGCGCTGGTGCTCGCCATGCCGCTGCTGGTGTTCATCGGCAATGCCGCCGGCATTTTCGGCGGCATGGTGGTGGCGAAAGAGCAGCTCGACATTTCCTTTCACATGTTCCTCGACCGCACCGCCGACGTGCTGTTGCTGAAGACGCTGCTGGTGGGGCTGGGCAAGGCGCCGGTATTCGCCATCTTCATCGCCCTGATCGCCTGCCGCATGGGCCTGTCGGTCACCCGCGACGCGCGCAGCGTCGGCGCCCACACCACTTCGACCGTGGTGCAGAGCCTGGTCGCGATCATCATCCTCAACGCGATTTTTGCCGTGATGTTCGTGCGGCTGGAGATCTAGGCGCATGGCCGAGTCCGTGATCGACGTCCGCGGCGTCTCCACCAGCCTCGGCGGCCATGCGATCCACCGCGATCTGTCGCTGTCGGTCGCGCGCGGCGAGGTCATCGCGCTGATCGGCGGCAGCGGCACCGGCAAGTCGGTGCTGCTGCGCGAAATCATCGGCCTGCTGCGGCCGCAGGCAGGGCATATCGAACTGTTCGGACAATCGGTGTGGGACGCGACGCCCGAGCAGATGAATGCGCTGCGCCGGCGCTTCGGCGTGCTGTTCCAGGACGGCGCGCTGTTTTCCTCGCTCACGGTCGAGGACAACGTCGCCACGCCGCTGTTCGAGCACACCGCGCTGCCGCGCCCGACGTGCCGCCAGCTTGCCCGGCTCAAGCTGGCCCTGGTCGGGCTGCCGGACGATGCCGCGAAGAAACGTCCGAGCGAGCTGTCCGGCGGCATGCGCAAGCGCGTGGCGCTGGCGCGCGCGCTGGCGCTCGACCCCGAGCTGCTGTTTCTCGACGAGCCGACTTCCGGACTCGATCCGATTTCGGCGCGCACCTTCGACCACCTCATCCGTCTGCTCGCCGACAGCCTTGGCCTCACCGTATTCCTGGTTACCCACGATCTGGATACACTGTTCTCGATCATCGATCGCGTCATCGTGCTGTCGAACGGACGCGTGCTCGGCAGCGGCACGATCGAGGCACTGAAACACATCGACGACCCGTGGCTCAGGGACTACTTTGCCGCGCGGGCATCGCGGGAGGGAATCGCGCATGGAAGCTGAAGGCCGCTATACCCTGGTCGGCACCCTGGTGCTGGCCGTGATCGCGCTCATGGCGATGGCCATCGTCTGGCTTGCCGGTGCGGCCGACCACATTGCGTATCAGACCTATACGCTGTATTTCAAGCAGCAGTCGCTCGACGGCCTGGCGGTCGGCAGCCCGGTGAAGATGCGTGGCATCAAGGTCGGCGTCGTCGACAGCTACCGATTCGCCAAGGGCGGCGACGAGGCGGTGAGCGTGATCGCGCGCATCGACGAAGGCGTGCCCGTGCACCAGGGCGCGGTGGCCTACATCAAGCGCAACCTCGTCACCGGCATCGCCTCGATCGAGATCGACAACGGCCCCAGCAGCAGCCCGCTGCTCGACGAGGCGCCCCGGGGCGAACGCTATCCCGTCATCGCCGAGGGCAGCTCGGACATCGACCGCGTCGCCACCGCCTTCTCGCGGCTGTCGGTCAACGGCGCGCAGGTGCTGGAAAAAATGAACATCCTGCTGTCGGACGAAAACCAGCGCGCGATCAGCCAGACGCTCGCCAACCTCAACGAACTGTCCGCCCACCTGGTGGCCAACAAGCAGAGCCTCGACGCCGCGGTGCAGGGTATCCGCGACGCCTCCGACGAATTCCGCTTTGCCGGCGCCAGCATCAGCCAGGCTGCCGTGCGGGCCGAAGGCAGCATCGTCGGCGTCGGCCGAAATGCCGATGTGATGCTGCAGGAGGCGACAGCCGCGCTGCAGGCTTTCCAGCGCGATGCCAGCCTGATTTCGACGCAGATCCAGCAGCTCACCGAAACCGGCACGCTGGAACTCACCAACGTCAGCCGCGACGTGCGCACCAGCGCCGACACGCTCACCACCGCCGGCCAGCAACTGTCCCAGCCGCGCACCATCCTGTTCGGCCCCGGCACGCAGCAGTTGGGCCCCGGAGAGAAACTGCCATGAAATCCGCTTTCCTGCTGTGCGCGCTGGCCGCGCTGCTGACCGGCTGCGTCAATGTCGGCAGCCGCAACGACATGCCGTCCGTGGTGTACTACGTGCTGAAGGACGCGGAACCCGCAACCGAGATGGTGCCGGTGCGCGCCGGCGCGCCGGCCCTGCTGGTGCTCGACACCGCCACCGGGGGCTTCTACGACACCGACCAGATCGTGTTCAGCCGCCAGCCCGGCACGCGCGGCCAGTACCAGTTCGCGCGCTGGACCGAGCGCCCCGGCAAGCGCTTCGCCGAACTGATGCGCGCGCGGCTCGACCGCAAGGGATTGTGGAACGTGAGCGCGGCCGGCGGCTACGTGCGCGGCGACATCCTGCTCGACACCGAACTCGTCGAGTTCTACCACGACGCCAGCCGCTCGCCCGGGCATTTGCGGCTGGTGCTGCGCGCCGAGCTGGTCGACCTCAAGCGGCGCGCCCTGCTGGGGCGCCGCGTGTTCACCCAGGAAGTGGCCCTCACCTCCTACGACGCCGATGGCGCCGCGCGAGCCGCCAACCAGGCGGTGCGGCATGCGCTCGACGACCTGACCGGCTGGATCGCCGCCACGCCGATGCCGCCCGCAAACTGAAGCCAGTGCCTACAATGGAAAGCGTCGTACCCACAACAAGAGGAGAGAAACCATGAAGCACCTGCTCGCCGCGCTGTGCCTGTGTTCCGTTGTCGGGGGGGCGCATGCCGAAATCGCCCAGAAATTCGGCCCGCTCGAAATCCATTACAACGCCCTGACCACCGACAGCCTGTTGCCCGAGGTCGCGCGCAACTACAAGATCGAGCGCAGCAAGACGCGCGGGCTGGTCACCATGTCGGTGCTGAAGCAGAACAGCGTCGGCGCCCTGTCGCCGCTGCCGGCCAGGCTTACCGTCTACGTCACCAACCTGAACCAGCAACTCGCCCAGGTGCCGATGCGCGAAATCCGCGAAGGCACCGCGATCTACTACCTCGGCGAATTCCGCGTCGCCCCGCCCGACACGCTCAAATTCACCGCGACCGTGGAAATGGACGGCGAGCCGAAACGCGAGATCGTGTTCAACCAGAAGTTCTTCAAGTAGCGTTCAGGCGGCGAAGGTCTTCCAGGCCAGCGCCGCCAACCCCCACACGCCGAAGCCGGCGACGGTGAGGCCCGCCGCGCGGCGCACCCACACCTGCTGCATGAAGGGCTGGATCTGACGCGCGAACAGGCCCATGCCCAGCAGGTTCGGCAGGGTGCCCAGCCCGAATGCCAGCATCAGCGCCGCCCCCGAGGGTGCGCTGCCCGCCGCCAGCGCGGAGACCAGCACCGAATACACCAGCCCGCACGGCAGCCAGCCCCAGGCCATGCCCGCGAGCAGGCCTTGCGGCACGGTTTTCACCGGCAGCAATTTCTGGAACAGCGGCTTCACCCGGCGCCACAGCGCGCCGCCGGCGCGCTCGAATACCAGCACCCATTGATTGAAACCGGCGAGATACAGGCCGAGCAGGATCATCACGCCCTGCGCCAGCACATAGAGCAGCGTCTGCACCGGCACGAAGCCGGCGAGCTTGAGCGAAGCGCCGAGCGCGCCGGCGAGCGCGCCGAAGAGTACGTAGCTGGTGATGCGCCCGAGGTTGTAGGCCAGATGCAGGCGAAACGGCGGCGCGCTGCCGTCGGCGCGGAAGGAGAAGGCGGCGACGATGCCGCCGCACATGCCGACGCAATGCACGCCGCCGAGCAGACCGGCAAGCAGCGCGGCGAGCAGGGAGAATTCGATCATTTTTTCAGTGGGGTGCGGCGCGCGCCGAGTGTGCCGCGTATGGAACGGGGGTTGCGACGGCAGTCGAGCACGGCGAGAACGATTGCCGTGGCGCCGTCGAAATCGTAATAAATCGCGAAGGGGAAGCGCTTGGACAGGCTGCGATGCAGGCTCGACAGGGGCTTGGGATGAACGCCTGCATGCAGAGCAAGCGCATCGATGTCGGAGAACAGGCTGTCGAGAAAATACTGGCCGAGCCCCACGGCCTGGATTTCGTAGAACTCGAAACCCGCCAGCAAATCCCGTTCGGCTGATGCGCCGATCCGCACTGCATGCATGGGCGGGCTTAGCGTTCGGTCAGCTTGCGCAGTGCATCTTTGGCGGACTGCCAGTCACGATGCTGGCCCTCGGCGAGTTCGCTTCTGCGCGCTTCCAGCACGGCGGCATGCCAGGGCGGACTCAATTCGGCTGCGTCGTCCTGGCATAGCGAATCCCATAATGACTCCATCGCGGCCAGGCGTTCGGCCAGGGGCAGTTGGGTGAGGGCGTCGATATTTGGCATAACAAAAGCGTAGCACATCAGGTGGACGGCGGCTTACGCCCCGCCAGCCACACAAGCACCAGCACCGGAATTCCGATCGCCGCCGTGCCGGTAAAGAAGGTCGCCCAGCCGAACGCATCGACGAACTGGCCTGAAAAACCCGCGATGAACTTGGGCAAGAGCAGCATCACCGAGGTGAACAGCGCGTACTGCGTGGCCGAATAGGCCTGGTTCACCAGGCTCGAGAGATAGGCGACGAAGGCGGAGGATGCGATGCCGGCCGACAGGTTGTCGGCAGAAATCGTGAATACCAGCGCGCCGACGTCGTGGCCGCGTCCGGCGAGCCAGACGAAGAGCAGGTTGGTCGCGGCGGAGAGCACCGCGCCGAGGAACAGCGTGCGCATCACGCCGATGCGCAGCACCAGCAGGCCGCCGAGGCCCGCGCCGAGGATGGTCATGATCACGCCGTAGACCTTGGACACCGTCGCGACCTCGTCCTTGGTGAAGCCCATTTCCTGGTAGAAGGGGTTGCTCATCACCCCCATCACCACGTCCGAAATGCGATAGACCGCGATCAGCGCCAGCATCAGCACCGCCTGCCATTTGTAGCGCTGGATGAAGTCGATGAAGGGCGACAGCACCGCGCTGTGGAACCAGGCCGTGGCAGTCAGCAGCCAGCCCGTGAGACCCGCTGCGGCGAAACGTTCGCGCGTGTGTGCCTCGCGCTCGACGGTGGAGAGGGCAATCTTCTTTTCCGGCTCGCGGATGATGAGCGTGGTGAGGATGCCCACCGCCATCAGCGCCGCCATCACCGTGTAGGCCACCTGCCAGGGGCGGAAGTCGTAGGTCGCCTCGGACGGGTCGAACGCCGCGGCGATCCACAGCGCGCCCGCGCCGGCGGTGATCATCGCGATGCGGTAGCCGGCCTGGTAGGTCGCCGCCATCGCGCCCTGTTTCTCGGTTTCCACGGCTTCGATGCGGTAGGCGTCGAGCGCGATGTCCTGTGTCGCCGACGCGAACGCCACCGCCAGCGCGAAAAACACGGTATGGGTGAGGTTCGCCACCGGGTCGGTGTTCGCCATGCCCAGCAGCGCCAGCGCGATGCAGACCTGGGAGAGCAGCAGCCACGCCCGCCGCTTGCCCAGTGTGCGGGTCAGGAACGGCAGCGGCAACCGATCCACCAGCGGCGACCACAGGAACTTGAAGCCGTAGGCCAGACCCACCCACGAGAGATGCCCGATCGTCGCGCGCGCGATGCCGGCCTCCGACAGCCAGAACGACAGCGTGCCCAGCACCAGCAGCAGCGGCAGCCCGGCCGAAAAGCCGAGGAACAGCATGCCGACGACGCGCGGGTGGGCGTAGACCTTGAGCGCGGCGAGCCAGGGATGAGCGGTCATGACTAGAGGCTTTCCAGAAATTGCGCGACGGTCTGGATGACGAGGCCGGCGGTTTTCTCCGGCTGGCTCATCAGCGGGCCGAAGTCCCGGATGTCGCCCGTCAGGAGATGTGTCGCAGGGCAGCCGTGTGCGGCCAGATAGATCGGACGGTCTTTCGCAGGCAGAACCTCAGGGCAGGGATGGGCACGGCTTTCCACACCGATCTCGAAATGAATGAGCAGCGCGGCCAAAGCCGGCAGCGCGTCGGGAAACTTCGCTTCCAGATTGCGGCGGGCCTCCTCGATGGCATAGGCGCTTGTACACAATGCCCCATGGCCCTGGGCACCGAGTTCGACGACGAATGATGCCTTGCCCTGGGGATTGTGCGCGGCTGTGAAGAGCGTGTTGGCGTCGAAGAATAGCCGCATCAGTTGCGCTGGACCCGGGCCTTGACCTTTGGCAGGCGGGCGACGATCCGCTTGCGTTCGGCCTCGTCCAGTTGGTCATCGCGGTCCCACTCGGCGATCTGCTTCGGGCTGTAGATTTCGACTTCCAGCACGGTGGCTGGCTTCAGCACCAGCTCGCCATTGCGTTCTTCGATAATCACCGGCTCACCACTCTTGATTCCGAACTGCTTGCGCACCTCGGCCGGAAGTGTGATCTGGCCGCGGCTGGAAACGATCAGGGTCTGGCGCATGGCGGTACTCCTTGGGGTCAGGTCCCACTATAGCGGATTTTCCGCAATGCGGACATTCTGTGTGACGACATGGTGTGTGCATGCCGGCGCCAGAGGGTCGGTCAAACTAAGCTTTTTTTTGCGGACTTATCTATACAACGTAGTTGTTGTTAAGTGAAATCAATAAGTTACGGTGGTTGTGCAAGAGGTGCGCCGGCTTTCACATCAGGGTAAGGGACAGCTGCGAGGGCGCGCATCGCCAAAGGGTTGCAGCGTTTTGGGTCGTGGGGGAATGCATCTCGCGGATTGAATCAAGGTGACGGCTCATTTATAGTCCCGGCAAACGGATGGGGACTACCCGATCGGCGCGGGGCTTCTGGGACTATCCGGAGGCCCTTCTGCTTTATAGGGGTGGGTTCAGAGCAAGCGTTGGGATAAGATGCCGCCATGATCCAGCACGTAGAAAAGGCCGCCATTTTCGATAAGCCAGCCTACCCGGCAAGCGAAGCCGCATACATCCTCAATCTGCCCCCCGCCACCGTGAAAGCCTGGAGTTTTGGACAGACACGCCGGGATGATGGCAGCGTGCGTTTCAAGGCGGTTATTCACGCGGCCGATAAGCGCAATAAATTGCTTTCGTTTGCCAATCTTTGCGAATTGCATGTTCTGGCGGCGATCCGGCGGGTGCATCGAGTCAGCCTGCCTAAGGTGCGTGATAGCGTCGAATACCTGCGTAATCAGCTTGGCGCGGACAGGCCGCTGATCGATCGTCAGTTCAAAACCAACGGCATTGATCTGTTTGTCGAGCAGGCCAGCAAACTGCTGAATGTTTCGCGTCAGGGACAAGAGGCGCTGCGCGGCGAATTCGAACTGGCTCTCGCGCGCATTGAACGCGATAACCAGGGCAATCCGATCAAACTGTTCCCCTACAGCCGCAGTTCAGACCACACAGCCAAACAACCAAAGTCCGTTGTGATCGATCCGCGCCTGTCGTTCGGACGTCCAGTACTAACTCAATCCGCCGTACCCACCGAAGTGATTTTCGACCGCTTCCAGGCTGGTGATTCGCTGGAAGACATGGCGCTCGACTACAACGTTGACGAAAAAGAAATCGAAGAAGCGCTCCGCTTCGAACAGCGCCGCGCCGCCTGATCCGATCACCCTGTTTGTTGATCGCTGCGCCTGGAGCCGTCTGCTGGGCGAGGCGCTGGACAAGATCGGCGCGAATTACATCGCCCATCACCAACGGTTTGCACCTGATGCGCCCGACGAGGAATGGCTGGCGGTTGCGGGTAGCGAAGCCTGGGTTGTGCTGACCCGCGACAAGCACATCCGTAGACGCCCCACCGAACTCGAAGCCTTTCGCGAGCACAACGTCATCGTTTTCGTGCTCGCCGCCGGCAATGCTTCGGCTGCCGAAACCGCCGATCTCGTGGCCCGTCTCTACGACAAAATTCAGAGACTCGCCGCCCAGGCCAAACCGCCTGTCATGTACAGCGTGACCCGGTCGGGCGTGAGCAAACCGATCAAGTTCAAGTAGCGGCCGGTTTTTTCCGGCTGCGCTTCGTGGCGGCGACCGGCAGCAGCGACGTCAGCGCCTGGTAGCGCGCGAACAGGAACGCCACCCGCTCGGCGTCGGACTTGAAGCCGGATTTGCCGTAGGCCTTGTCCACCGCCGCGTCGAGCTTCTGGTGCGCCTTCAATAGCGCGGGCGGCATGGTCAGCGGGTCGTAGAGGTCGGCGAGCGAGGCGCCGGGAAATTGGGCGCGGGCGTCGAGCACGGCCTGGGCAGCGGCATTAATCGGGTTGGGCCCAGCCTTGGCCCCCTCCCCCTTGAGGGGGGAGGGTTGGGGAGAGGGTGAGCCCTCGGGCCAGGGGAAGTTGTTGTAGACGATGCCGGCTGAGTAGCGGTAATCGCTCTTCAGGCGGCCGCACACTGAGCGCACCCAGGCCATGTGCATCGTCGAGGTCAGCACGCCGAAGTGGTAGAGGGTGGCGTCGGGGACAATAAACACCAGATCGCTGGACAGCGCGTCGGGGTGCATGAATCCGATGGGGATGTAGCTCCTGCGCTCTGAGGAGACTTTGGGGATCAGCAAATAGGTCGACGCCGGCATGTTCTCGACATGGAAGCGCGTCGGCGTGTCGGCGAGCTTCTGCGTCGGCGCCGACTTGCTCGCCAGCCGGAACTGCCGGACGGCTTCGACGCGCTTTATCGCCTCGGGCATCTGCCTCAGTTCGTTCGGCGGGCAGTCGCCGAGCCACAGACACCAGCGCTGATAGCCGTTGATGAATTCGTCGGCGCCCAGCCAGCGGCGGAACCATTTCTCGGCCTGCGGCTCGTGGCGCAGGAATTCGGCCTTCTCGTCGTCGGTGAACAGGTAGTGGCCGCCGTCGATGGGCTTGTTGCCGATGCCGATTCCCGGCACCGGACAGATCGGCGTGCGGCGGTTCTCCAGTACCACGTCCGGCGCATCGACCAGATACGGGTTGATGTTGGCGGCCGGCAGGGCGTGCGGCTCGCCCTTGATGTCGGCGTATTCGAAAATGGTCTTTTCCGCGACCTCGCCGAGCCCGAAGCCGACGATGACGCAGTGCACCGCGGCCTTGCCGCGCGCCTCGTTGCTCCACGAAAACGTGCGGTGGGCGAAGTGGATCTTGATGCCCTGGGCCAGCAGCCAGCCCCACAGCACGCCGACCTGTTCGCCCTGGGTGATGGAGTTGGTGGAGACGAAGGCGCAGCGGAGGCTGTCATTGCGAGGCGCAGCCGAAGCAATCCAGTCGCCTTTTGCTGGATCGCCACGACCCTGCGGGTCTCGCGATGACGCGTTTAGGTAGCGCGTGGCCTTGACGTACCACGCGGCGACGAAATCGAGCAGCCCGGCATTGTCGATGCCCGCGAACACGGCGCGCGCGTCGGCGCGCTGGGCATCGTCCATGAACTTGGCGCCGATGAAAGGTGGATTGCCCATGACGTAGCGCGCGCGCTCCGCCGGCAGCACGTCGTTCCAGGCGAGCGTCAGCGCGTTGCCGTGGACGATATGCGGGCTGGTCTTCAGCGGGATGCGGGCGAAGTACATGCCGAATTCCTCGCCGACCTTGAGATTCATCTGGTGGTCGACGAGCCACAGGGCGACCTGCGCGATCTGGGCGGGGAATTCCTCGATCTCGATGCCGTAAAACTGGTCGACGTCGAGCTGGATGGCCTGGTGGATGTCGAGGAAGCGTGAGCCGGGGCCTTCGTTGGAGGCGCGCAGGACTTCCAGTTCCAGCAGACGCAGCTCGCGGTAGGCGATGACAAGGAAGTTGCCGCAGCCGCAGGCGGGGTCGAAGAAGGTGAGGCTGCGCAGCTTCTGGTGAAACTCGAACAGGCGGTTCCTGTTGCGCTTGACCTTGTCGAACTCTGCCCACAGGCCGTCGAGAAACAGCGGCTTGATGAGCTTGAGGATGTTTTCCTCGCTGGTGTAGTGCGCGCCGAGATTGCGCCGCGCGGTCTTGTCCATGATCGACTGGAACAGCGCGCCGAAGATGGCCGGCGAGATCGCGGCCCAGTCGAGCGCGCAGGCGTCGAGCAGCGCCTCGCGCAGGGCGGCGTTGAAGTCGGCGATGGGGATGGCTTCCTCGAACAAACGGCCGTTGACGTAGGGAAAGGCGGCGAGCTGTTCGTCGAGCGCCGGGCTGCGTTTGTTTTCGGGCGTGTTGAGCACCTGGAACAGCTGGGCGAGCAGGGGGCCAAGGTCGGAGCCGTCCTCGCGGGTGCGTTCCTCGATCCAGGTGCGCAGGGCCTGCGAAGGCTGGAAGATGCCGGTGTCGTCGGCGAACAGGCAGAACAGCAGGCGCACCAGCAGCACTTCCAGCGCATGGCCTTCGTAGCCGGCGGCTTTGAGTGCATCATGCAGCCGCCCCATGCGCTCGGCGGCCTGGATGTTGACCGGGTTCTGTGGCTTGATGTCCTGTGTTTCGTAGCCGGCGATGAAGCCGAAGTGGCGGATGTGCTTGTGCAGGTCCTTCAGCGCGAACTCGCGGGTATCGCCGGTTTCCAGATCGTGCAGGCGGAAGCGGGCGAAATCGCACACGACGATGTGGCGCGGCAGGTCGCGTTCCTTGATGCCGGGGAAGTAGTCGAGCGCCTGATTGAAAGCGCGGTCGAGATTCTTGCCGCGTGATTTCTGTTCGACCAGCAGCACGCCGGGCCAGAACAGGTCGACGTAGCCCTGGTCGCCGCCGAATTTCTTGACCGCGTGCTCGAAGGTGGCGACGCGCTTGTTGGTGATGCCGAAGATTTCGAAGAACGCGATCCAGAATGGCTTGGCCTCGCTGTCTTCGTTGGCGGCGTCGGCCCATTCGCGCGAGAACGATAGCGCGCGGGACTTGATCTCGTTCCAGGAGAGCGGCATGGCTACGGAGTGTAGTCGTAATCCACAATCAGCGGCGCATGGTCGGAGAAGCGCTGGTCCTTGTAGACGAAGGCCGATTGCGCGGTTTTCGCGATGCCCGGCGTGGCGATCTGGTAGTCGATGCGCCAGCCGACGTTCTTGGCCCAGGCCTGGCCGCGGTTGCTCCACCAGGTGTAGGCCTCGCCTTCGTGCTGCGGGTACAGGCTGCGGTAGACGTCGACCCAGCCGAGCTCGTCGAAGAGCCGGGTCATCCAGGCGCGCTCTTCGGGCAGGAAGCCGGAATTTTTATGGTTGGATTTCCAGTTCTTGAGGTCGATTTCGCGGTGGGCGATGTTCCAGTCGCCGCAGATGACGATTTCGCGGCCGGACTTCATCAGCGCTTCCAGGTGCGGCAGGAAGCGGTCCAGGAAGCGGAACTTGGCCTGCTGGCGTTCATCGGAACTCGACCCGGAGGGTTGGTAGAGGGAAATGACCGCCAGGTGCCCGTAGTCGGCCTCGATATAACGGCCCTCGGCGTCGAATTCGGCCACGCCGAAGCCCTCGACGATCTGCTGCGGCGGCTGGCGGGTGTAGACGCCGACGCCGCTGTAGCCTTTCTTTTCGGCGTAGTGGAAGGCGCCGGCGAGGCCGTCGCAGGCGACGAACTCAGGTTTCATGTCGGCGGCCTGGGCTTTCAGCTCCTGCACGCAGACGACGTCGGCCTGTTGCGCGGGCAGCCAGTCGAAGAAGCCTTTGGTCGCCGCGGAGCGGATGCCGTTGAGGTTGGCCGATATAATTCGCATCAGGTTTTTATTCAAGAAAAGTCAGCAAATGTCCGATTACAGAGCCGAGTTTGTGGAATTCGCCATTGATTCAAACGTACTGTGTTTTGGCGAGTTCAAGACCAAGGCGGGGCGCATGAGCCCCTACTTTTTCAATGCGGGGCTGTTCAACGACGGCGACAAGCTCAAGCGGCTGGGCGAATTTTACGCGAAAGCCATTGTCGACTCGGGGATCGTGTTCGACGTGCTGTTCGGGCCGGCGTACAAGGGCATTCCGCTGGCGGCGAGCATCGTCGTCGCGCTGTCGGGCATGGGCCGCAATGTGCCGTTTGCGTTCAACCGCAAGGAAGCCAAGGACCACGGCGAAGGCGGCACGGTGGTCGGCGCGGCCTTGAAAGGCCGGGTGCTGATCGTCGACGACGTGATTTCGGCCGGCACCTCGGTGCGCGAGTCGGTCGAGCTGATCCGTGCTTCGGGCGCCGAACCGGCCGGCGTGGTGATCGCGCTGGACCGCATGGAACGCGGCACCGGGGAGAAATCCGCGGTGCAGGAAGTGCGCGAGCAGTTTGGCATTCCGGTGGTGGCGGTGGTTACCCTGGACAACCTGGTGGAGTTTCTGGAACGCGATGCAGACCGACAAGCAGAGTTGCAGGCCGTGGCGGCCTACCGTGAAAGCTACGGCGTCTAGCGCGCTGCTGGTCCTGCTGCTGGCGGCCGGTCTGGCGCAGGCGGCGATGTACCGCTGGGTCGACGGCAACGGCCGCGTCCACTACACCGACACGCCGCCGCCGACTTACCAGAAGAGCGGCGGCTCCGAACTGAACAAGCAGGGGCTGGTGATCAAGCGCACCCAGTCCGAGGCCGAACGTCGCGCCGAGGCCGAGCGGCTCGAAGAACAGAAGCGTCTTCAGCTCGAACAGCAGAAGCAGGCGCAGCGCGACCGCGCGCTGACCCAGACCTACACCAGCGAAGCCGAGATCGATCTCGCGCGCGACCGCGCGCTGGAACACCACAAGCTGGCGATCAAGGGTGCGCAGATTCGCGCCGAGGTGGTCGACAAGACCATTGCCGACCTGCGCACGCGCATCGCCAACGTCGAGCAAGGCGGCCGCAAGGCCGGCCCCGGGCTCACCGACCCGCTGGCGCAGTCGGAGCGCGAGCGCCTCGACCTCAAGCGCACCATCCTCAACAACGAGGAAGCGATGCAGCAGGTGCGCGAGAAATACGAAGCCGACAAGCTGCGCTATCGCGAACTGACCGGAAAAACCAGTCCGGCCCGGTAGCGTCGCGGCAGGCAGGAGCAGGGGCGCCCCGTGTCGTTTATTGCAGCTTCGCCTTCAGGAGGTCGTTGACCTGCGCCGGGTTGGCCTTGCCGCGGCTCGCCTTCATCACCTGGCCGACCAGCGCGTTGAAGGCCTTCTCCTTGCCGGAACGGAATTCCTCGACCGACTTCGGGTTGGCGGCGAGCACGTCGTCGACGATTTTTTCCAGTTCGCCGGCATCCGACATCTGCTTGAGTCCGCGCGCCTCGATGATGGCGTCGACTTCGCCGGCGCCTTCCCACAAGCCCTCGAACACCTGCCTGGCGAGCTTGCCCGAGAGCGTGCCGTCCTGGATGCGGGCGATCAGCGCGCCGAGCTGGGCGGCGGAGACCGGGCTTTGCGCGATGTCGAGCTCGGCCTTGTTGAGCGCGGCGGAAAGCTCGCCCATCACCCAGTTGGCGGCGAGCTTGCCCTGCCCGCAGGCCTTCGCCGCGGCCTCGAAGTAGTCGGCGAGCGCGCGAGAGCCGGTCAGCACCGACGCGTCGTAGGCCGACACGCCGTAATCCTGCTGGAAGCGCGCCTGCATCGCGGCGGGCAGCTCGGGGAGCGTCGCGCGCACCTGCTCGATCCAGTCCTCGGTCAGCTTCACCGGCAACAGGTCGGGGTCGGGGAAGTAGCGATAGTCGTGCGCCTCTTCCTTGCTGCGCATCATGCGCGTCTCGCCGGTGTCGGGGTCGAACAGCACCGTGGCCTGCTGGATGCGGCCGCCGTCTTCCAGCGTCTCGATCTGCCAGCGCACTTCATAGTCGATCGCCTGCTGCAGGAAGCGGAAGGAATTGAGGTTCTTGATCTCGCGGCGGGTGCCGAATTCGGCCTGCCCCACCGGGCGCACCGAAACGTTGGCGTCGACGCGGAAGCTGCCTTCCTGCATGTTGCCGTCGCAGATGCCGATCCAGGTCACCAGGCTGTGCAGGGCCTTCGCGTACGCCACCGCTTCGGCGGAAGAACGCATGTCCGGCTCGGAGACGATTTCCAGCAACGGC
Source organism: Pseudomonadota bacterium (assembly GCA_040753235.1). Lineage (GTDB taxonomy): Bacteria > Pseudomonadota > Gammaproteobacteria > Burkholderiales > Thiobacillaceae > Thiobacillus. The sequence continues at coordinate 118,096 of JBFMET010000002.1, read as the reverse complement.
GTGCCGGCGCGGTTCAGATCGATCCCGGTCATGCCGTGGAAGTCTTCGTGCAGCGACTTGCCGGCGTCCTCTTCCATGTGCGCGCGGGTGATGCGGACGGTCTTCTCGGCGCCGTCCACCGCGATGGTGAGCGCGCCGTGCTCGACGATGGGTTTGGCGAGCTGGCTGATCTGGTAGCCCTTGGGGAGATCCGGATAGAAGTAGTTCTTGCGGTCGAACACGTTGACGCGGTTGAGCGTCGCGCCGATGGCGAGGCCGAACTTGATCGCGCACTCGACCGCGCCGCGGTTCAAGACCGGCAGCACGCCGGGCAGCGCGATATCGACCGCGGAGGCCTGGGTGTTGGGCGCGGCGCCGAACGCGGTGCTGCTGCCCGAGAAGATCTTCGATTGCGTGGCGAGCTGGGTGTGCACTTCCAGCCCGATGACGGTCTCCCACTTCATGCGAGGCCCTCCGGACGGCGGGCGTGCCAGTCGGTGGCGCGCTGGTACTGATGGGCGACGTTGAGCATCTTCGCCTCGGAGAAATAGTTGCCGACGAGCTGCAGGCCGATCGGCAGGCCCTGGCTGTCGAAGCCGCACGGCAGCGACATGCCGGGCAGGCCCGCGAGGTTGGCCGGGATGGTGTAGAGGTCGTTGAGGTACATCTCGACCGGATCGTCGGATTTCTCGCCGAGCCTGAACGCAGTCCCGGGCGCGGTGGGGCCGAGAATGACGTCGCAGGATTTGAACGCCTCGGCGAAGTCGTCCGCGATCAGGCGGCGGATTTTCTGCGCCTGGAGATAGTAGGCGTCGTAGTAGCCGTGGCTGAGCACGTAGGCGCCGATCAGGATGCGGCGCTTCACTTCCGCGCCGAAGCCCTGCGCGCGGGTCTTGGCGTACATGTCGTTCAGATCCGCGTACTCGGGTGCGCGGTAGCCGTAGCGCACGCCGTCGAAGCGCGACAGGTTGCTTGAGGCTTCGGCCGGCGCCAGCACGTAGTAGACGGGGATGGCGAGCTTCGAATTGGCGAGTGAAATCTCGACGGGGGTCGCGCCGAGCTTTTTCAGTTCATTGACGGCGGCTTCCACCGCGGCGGCGACTTCGCCGTTCAAACCCTCGGCGAAGAACTCGCGTGGCAGGCCGACGCGCAGGCCGGCGAGCGGTTTGTCGAGATCGCGCGCGTAGTCTTCCTTGTCGCGCTCGAGGCTGGTCGAGTCCTTCGGGTCGAAGCCGGTCATGACGTTCAGAAGCAGCGCGCAGTCCTCGGCCGACGGCGCCATCGGCCCGGCCTGGTCGAGGCTGGAGGCGAAGGCGATCATGCCGTAGCGCGACACCAGGCCGTAGGTCGGCTTGAGGCCGGTGATGCCGGTGAACGCGGCCGGCTGGCGGATCGAGCCGCCGGTGTCGGTGCCGGTGGCGGCGGGCGCCATGCGCGCGGCGACGCAGGCGGCGGCGCCGCCCGACGAGCCGCCCGGCACGCGCAAGGGGTCCCAGGGGTTCTTCACCGCGCCGAAGAAGCTGGTTTCGTTCGACGAACCCATGGCGAACTCGTCCATGTTGGTCTTGCCCAGGCTCGGCAGGCCGGCGGCCCTGAAGCGCGCGATCACCGTGGCGTCGTAGGGCGCGACGAAGTTCGCCAGCATTTTCGAGCCGCAGGTGGTGAGCCAGCCGTCGGTGCAGAAGATGTCCTTGTGTGCGATCGGCACGCCGGTGAGCGGGCCGGCCGTGCCCGCCGCGATCAGGGCGTCTGCGGCGGCGGCTTCCGCCAGCGTCTTCTCGGGGTCGACGGTGACGAAGGCGTTGAGCGTCGGGTTGAGCGTCGCGATGCGGTCCAGATACGCCTGCGCGAGTTCGCGGCTGGACACCTGCCTCGCCGCGAGCTGCGCGGCGAGCGCGGAAACGGAGGCGTCGAACGGGTTCATTCGATCACCTTGGGCACGAGGTAGAGGCCGTTCTCGACCGCCGGGGCGATCGCCTGGAAGGCGTCGCGGCGGTCGGTTTCGGTCACCGCGTCCTCGCGCAGGCGCTGGGTGACCTCCTGCGCGTGCGCCATCGGCGCGATGCCGGCGGTGTCGACCGCCTGCATGGTCGCGATGAGGTCGAAAATCGTGTTGAGCTGGGCCTGGGTCGCCTGCGCCTGCGCGTCGTCGATTTCGATGCGCGCAAGAGCAGCGATGCGCTTGACGTCGTCCGTTGAGAGGGACATGGGAAAACCGCCTGATACTTACGGGAACGAAGCGCCTTAGGGTATCATAGGCCCCTTGTTTTTTCTGCCCTTTCGCCCGCCCGGCGCGGGTTGGCCGCCACCATGTTCAAGTTCCTGACCAGCTTCTTTTCCACCGATCTCGCGATCGACCTCGGCACCGCCAACACGCTGATCTACGTGCGCGACCGCGGCATCGTGCTCGACGAACCGTCGGTGGTGTCGATCCGCACCGACCCGGCGGCGGGCGGCAAGCGCACCGTGCAGGCGGTCGGCGCCGAGGCCAAGCAGATGCTCGGCCGCACCCCGGGCAACCTGCAGGCGATCCGGCCGATGAAGGACGGCGTGATCGCCGACTTCACCGTCACCGAGCAGATGCTCAAGTATTTCATCAAGAAGGTGCACGACACCCGCATGTTCCGTCCGAGCCCGCGCATCATCATCTGCGTGCCCTGCGGCTCGACCCAGGTCGAGCGCCGCGCGATCCGCGAATCGGCGATCGGCGCCGGCGCGCGCCAGGTGTATCTGATCGAGGAGCCGATGGCGGCGGCGATCGGTGCCGGCCTGCCGGTGGCGGAAGCGACCGGCTCGATGGTGGTCGACATCGGCGGCGGCACCACCGAGGTGGGCGTGATTTCGCTCGGCGGCGTGGTGTACGCCAACTCGGTGCGCGTCGGCGGCGACCGCATGGACGAGGCGATCATCAGCTACATCCGCCGCAACTACGGCATGCTGATCGGCGAGGCCACCGCCGAGCAGATCAAGAAGCAGATGGGCTCGGCCTTCCCCGGCGCCGAAGTGCGCGAGATGGAAGTCAAGGGCCGCAGCCTCGCCGAAGGCGTGCCGCGCAGCTTCAACGTGTCGTCCAACGAAATCCTCGAGGCGCTCACCGAGCCGCTCAATGCCATCGTCAGCGCGGTCAAGCAGGCGCTCGAGCAGACGCCGCCCGAGCTCGGCGCCGACATCGCCGAGAAAGGCATGGTGCTGACCGGCGGCGGCGCGCTGCTGCGCGATCTTGACCGCCTGCTGATGGAAGAGACCGGCCTGCCGGTGATCGTCGCCGACGATCCGCTCACCTGCGTGGTGCGCGGCTCCGGGCGTGCGCTCGAGGAAATGCACATGCTTTCCTCGGTATTCACCAACGAGTGAGCGCGGCGGGTCCCCGATTCGCTGACAGGGGCCGCTGATGGCGAAGCCCGACCAGTTCATGTTCGTCCGCCGGCTGGGGCCGGCCGCGCGGCTCACGATCTGGCTCGCGATCGGCGTCAGCCTGGTGATTTTCGACTCCCGTTATCACGCGCTCGAAGGCCTGCGCAGCGGCTTGTCGCTGATGCTGCAGCCGGTGCGCGAATTCCTGCGCGCGCCGACCGAGCTCGCCGACGAACTGGGCGGCTTCTTCACCCGTCATCGCGCGCTGCAGAAAGAGCGCGACGCCTTGCTCGTCGAGCGCGCCAGCCACCTGGCCGCCACGGCCGACGCCCGCGATCTGGCGCGCGAAAACCGCGAACTGCGCAGCCTGCTGGCGCTCGCGCCGCGGCATGACGTGCAGCACGTGCGCGCCGCGCTGCTCTACAAGGGACACGACTGGTTTGCCCAGCGCCTCATGATCGATCGCGGTGCGGCGGCGGGCCTGCGCCGCGGCCTGCCGGTGATCGATGCGGCCGGGCTGATGGGGCAGGTCCAGCGCGTCTATCCGGGGTCGAGCGAGATCGCGCTGGTCAGCAGTCCGGGGCACCTCACGCCGGTGCAGATCGAGCGTACGGCCCAGCGCGGCCTGGCGGCCGGCAGCGGCCAGGGCCTGCTGGAACTGCGCTACATGCCGTCGCATGCCGACGTCCGGGTGGGCGACCGCCTGCTGACGTCCGGCATCGACGGCGTCTACCCCTCCGGCATCCCGGTGGCGCGGGTCATCCGCGTCTCGCGTTCGCAGTCGAGCCCCTACCTGCGGGTCGAGTGCCTGCCGCTGGCGGGGCTCGACCGTGCGCGCAGCGTGCTGGTGCTGGTGGGCGCGCCGCAACAGGCGGCCCTGCCTGAGCCTGCATCTCCGGAGTTCCGGCCATGAACGCACAGGACACCCCCTTCGGCAGCTGGCGCCACATCGTCGGCAGCCTGGCGCTGGCCGTGCTGCTCGAGCAGTGGCCGTGGACCGGCTGGGCGCTGGCGCTGCGGCCCGACTTCGTGCTGATGGGCGTGCTGTTCTGGGTGCTGCATCAGCCCGGACGGATCGGCATCGGCGTGGCATTCTGCCTGGGCCTCGTGGCCGATTTCCAGGACGGCGTCGTGTTCGGGCAGCACGCGATCGCGTACGCGATCGGCGCCTGGCTGGTGCTGTTCCTGCGCCTGCGGCTGCTGCAGTTCGACCCCCTGCGCCAGGCGGCACAGCTCTTCCCGGTGCTGCTGGCGGTGCAGCTGGGCGTGTTGCTGATCGGCTGGCTGGCGGTCAACCCGCCTGCCACGCTGGCCATGCTGCTGCCGGTGCTGAGCACCACGCTGCTGTGGTACCTGGTGGCCGGTTTCCTGCGTGCCTGGCACGGCAGGGGTCTGCAGGACCAGGCATGAGGCCCGTCGCGCCGCTGAAGGATCTGGAGCGCGAACTGGCGCATTTCCAGCGCCGGCTCAAGGTGGGCGCGGCCTTCGTCGTGGTGCTGGCGGCGGTGCTGCTGGCGCGCGCCTACTGGCTGCAGGTGATGCAGCACGCGCACTACAGCGAGCGCGCCGAGAGCAACCGCATCTCGCAGGTGCCGGTGGCGCCGAACCGGGGGCTGATCCTCGACCGCAAGGGCCGCATCCTCGCGGAGAACTATTCGGCCTACACGCTGGAAATCACGCAGTCCAAGGCGCCCGATCTGGAAATCACGCTGGCCGAACTCGGCAAGCTGATCGAGATCACGCCGGGGCAGCTGCGGCGCTTCCGCCGCCTGCTGTCGGAATCGCACGAATTCGAGACCGTGCCGCTGAAGAGCCGCCTGACCGACGAGGAAGTGGCGATCGTCGCGGCGCAGCGCTACCGGCTGCCGGGCGTGGAAGTGAAGGCGCGCCTGTTCCGCAACTACCAGGCCGGGCCCGGCATGGCGCACGTGGTCGGCTTCATCGGCCGCATCAACGACCGCGACCTCGAGCGTCTGCGCGAACGCAATCTCGAGCGCAATTACCGCGGCAGCGTGCACATCGGCAAGACCGGTCTGGAGCAGAGCTACGAAACCCTGCTGCACGGCCGCACCGGCTTCGACCAGATGGAGATCGACGCCAGCGGGCGCGCGGTGCGCATGCTGTCGCGCATCCCGCCGCTGCCCGGCAAGGACCTGCGCCTGCACCTCGACCTCGACCTGCAGGCGGTCGCCGAAGAGGCCTTCGGCGATTTCCTGGGCGGACTGGTGGCGCTCGATCCGAACACCGGCGGCGTGCTGGCGCTGGTATCGAAGCCCGGCTTCGATCCCAATCTCTTCGTCGACGGCATCGACCCGGAAACCTGGAAGTCGCTCAACGAATCGCCCGAGCGGCCGATGGTCAACCGCGTGCTGCGCGGCATCTACCCGCCGGGTTCGACGATCAAGCCGCTGATGGCGCTGGCCGGGCTGGAGCTGGGCATCCGGAAACCTGCCGACAGCATCGCCGACCCGGGTTATTTCAGCCTGCCCAACAGCACGCACCGCTTCCGCGACTGGAAGCGCGAAGGCCACGGCATCGTCGACCTGCGCAAATCGATTTCGCAGTCGTGCGACACGTATTACTACCGTCTGGCGGTCGACATGGGGATCGACCGCATGCACGGCTATCTCGGGAAATTCGGTCTGGGCGCAAAGACCGGCATCGACCTCGAAGGCGAATCGTCCGGCCTGCTGCCCTCGCGCGACTGGAAGAAGCGTCGCTGGAACAAGCCCTGGTATCCGGGCGAGACGGTGATCGCCGGCATCGGCCAGGGCTATCACCTGACCACCCCCCTGCAACTGGCGGCGATGACGGCCATGCTCGCCAACGGCGGCAAACAGGTCGAGCCGCGCCTGGTCGAGGCCATGCGCGAACCCCTGGAGACACAATGGCAGCCGCTGCCCGGCGTCGTGCGCGGTCAGGTGGCGATCAAGCCGGAGAATCTGGCGGTGGTGCGCGAAGGCATGCTCGACGTGATGCGCCCCGGCGGCACCGCCGCACGCTCGGCAGCCGGCGCGCCCTACACCATCGCCGGCAAGACCGGCACGGCGCAGGTCGTCGGCATCAAGCAGGGCGCGACCTACGACGAGAAGCGGCTGGCGCGGCAGCACCGCGACCATGCGCTGTTCATCGCCTACGCGCCGGCCGAAAATCCGACCATCGTGGTGGCAGTGATGGTCGAGAACGGCGGCTCGGGCAGCGGCACGGCGGCGCCGATCGCGCGTGCGGTGTTCGACTACTATCTCACCGGGAAGCGTCCCGAGACCCCGAACCTGGAGGCCGGCGATGCCGCGGATTAGCCACTGGATCGTGCGCCGTCTGAGCCATCTCGACGGCATTCTGCTGCTGCTCGTGCTGGTGCTGCTGGGCATCAGTCTCGCCGCGGTGGCAAGCGCCTCGGGCCAGAGCCCGGCGCGCATCAGCGGTCACCTGGTCAACATCGGGCTGGCGCTCGGCGTGATGGTGGTGTTCGCCAACATTCCGCCGCACCTGCTGTCCCGCGCCGGCCTGCCGCTCTACGTGGCGGGGGTGGTGCTGCTCATCGCGGTCGCCCTGTTCGGCGAGATCCGCAATGGCTCGCGGCGCTGGCTCGATCTCGGTTTCATGTCCTTCCAGCCGTCGGAGCTGCTGAAGCTCGCGCTGCCGCTGATGCTCGCCTGGTATTTCCAGCAGCACGAGGCGGCGCGCCAGGCCCGGCACTATGCCGTCGCCGCGGTGCTGCTGCTGATTCCCTTCGCATTGATCCTGCGTCAGCCCGACCTCGGCACCGCGCTGATGATCGGCGCGTCGGGTTTCTATCTGCTGTTCTTCGCCGGCCTGCCGTGGAAGATCATCGCCGGCGGCGGCGTGCTGGGCGCCGTGAGCCTGCCGCTGCTGTGGAACTTCATGCACGACTACCAGCAGCGCCGCGTGCTGACGCTGCTCGATCCTTCCGCCGATCCGCTGGGCGCCGGCTACCACGTCATCCAGTCGACCATCGCGATCGGTTCCGGCGGCCTGTTCGGCAAGGGCTGGATGCACGGCACGCAAACGCAGCTCGACTTCATCCCGGAACGCACTACCGACTTCGTCTTCGCCGTGTTCGGCGAGGAATTCGGTTTTGCCGGCGCCATCGTGCTGATCGCGCTCTACCTGGCGATCGTCGCGCGCGGCTTCGTCATTTCCATGCGCGCGGCGACCCTGTTCGGCCGCCTGATGGCAGCCACGCTGAGCCTGAACCTGTTCACCTACGCTTTCGTCAATATCGGCATGGTGTCGGGCATCCTGCCGGTGGTCGGCGTGCCCTTGCCGCTGATGAGCTACGGCGGCACCGCGCTGGTCACGCTGCTGCTCGGCGTGGGCATCCTGATGAGCGTGGCGACGCATCGCCAGCTCAATAAAACCTGACAGGCTAGTGGTCTGCTTCCGAAATAAGGTGACAGGATGAAACGGATGGATTTTTTCGCAGGGCAAGGCGCGAGGAGGCGACATAGCGTGCTCTATGGCAACGACGAGCAACGCCGCCATGCGGAAAAATACGCCGTTTCATGTTGCGTTATTTCGGAAGCAGACCACTAGAATGTACCCATGTATGCACTCCTGATCCTGAGCGCGGCCGTGCTGGCCTTCTCGCTCGCCGGCTGCGGCAGCCAGCCGGCGAAGCAGGCCTCGACCGCCCCGCAGGGCGGCGGCTATTACCTCGACGACGGCCCCGCGGCCAACCCGCCGCCGAACCTCGATGCGGTGCCCGACGCGGTGCCGCGCGCCGAGCCGCTGCACCGCTTCGCCAACCGCACCTACGTCGCGCTGGGCAATACCTATACGCCGAAGACCGAGCGCCGGCCCCATGTCGAGGAAGGCCTCGCGTCCTGGTATGGCCGCCGCTTCCACGGCAGGAAGACCGCCTCGGGCGAACCCTACGACATGTACGCGATGACCGCGGCGCATCCCACCCTGCCGATCCCGAGCTACGCGCGGGTCACCGCGCTCGACAACGGGCGCGCGGTGGTGGTGCGCATCAACGACCGCGGGCCGTTCCACGGCAAGCGCGTCATCGACCTGTCCTACACCGCGGCGCACAAGCTCGGCTTCATCCAGCGCGGCAGCACGCGGGTGCGCGTCGAGGCGATCGACCCGGCTGCGACCGATGCGGCACCGGCCGCCACGGTGCGCGATGCCGTCGGCAACGACGGCCTCTATCTGCAGCTAGGTGCGTTTTCCAGCGCCGACAACGCACAGCGCCTGATCGAGCGCTTGACGCGCGAGCCCGAATTCGACGCCGGGCGCACCCGCGTGGTGATGAGCGGCAGCCTGCATCGCGTGCAGGTCGGCCCGTACGCCAGCGAGGACGCTGCCTACGCCGACCGTGCGCGCATCCGGGAACGCCTCGAACTGGAGGCGGTCCTGTTGAGACGCGAATGATTTGAAGGGCAGACAATGAAGTGGATGGTTTGGGGGCTGGCGCTGTGTTTGTCGGCGTCGGTCTGGGCCGCGCCGAGCGGCGTGGCCTCGCGGGCCTGGGTCGTGATCGATCAGGCGAGCGGCAAGGAACTGGCGTCGCATCAGGCGGACCTGCCGCTGGCGCCGGCGTCGCTTACGCAACTCATGACGGCTTACGTGCTGCTGGGCGATGTCAAGCGCAACAAGCTGAGCCTGAGCGAGCTTTTCACGGTGCCCGAAGCGGCGACCCAGGTCGACGGCGCGCGGGTTTTTCTCAAGGCCGGCGACCAGGTCAGCGCCGACACCCTGCTGCAGGCGATGCTGCTGCACTCGGCGGGCGATGCCACGCTCACGCTGGCGACGGGGGTCGACGGCAGCGAGGCGGCGTTCGTAGCGCGCATGAACGCCGAGGCGAAGCGGCTCGGGCTCGTGCGCACGCGCTTCCGCAACGCCACCGGACTCACCGAGCCGGGCCACGAGTCGAGCGCGCGCGATCTCGCGCTGCTGTCGCGGGCGCTGGCGCGCGATTTCCCGGAGCGCCAGGCTTTCTTCACCCAGCGCGAACTCGTGTTCCGCGGCATCACCTACTACAACGGCAACCGCCTGCTGTGGCGCGACAGCACGGTGAACGGCCTCAAGGTCGGCCGCACCGCGCAGGCCGGCTACTGCATGGCGGCCTCCGCCCAGCGCGGCGACCAGCGCCGCATCGCGGTGGTGCTGGGCGCGCGCAGCGACGCGCAGCGCACCCAGGACGCGCTGCGCCTGCTCAACTACGCCTTCGAGAACTACGACAGCGTGCTGCTGTTCCGTGCGCAGCAGCCGGTCAAGGTGGCCACGCTTTATCGCGGCGCGCGCGCGTCGGTGAGCATGGGCTTCCAGCAGGACTTCCACCTGCTGGTGCCGCGCGGCGCCGCGTCGCGCGTCAAGGCCGAGATCGTCACCCGCCAGCCCATTCTTGCGCCGGTGCGGCGCGGCCAGGCGCTCGGCACGCTGCGCCTGTCCCTCGACGGCGAGCCGCTCGGCGAGCATCCGCTGGTGGCGCTGCACGACGTCTCGGTGGCCGGCCTGTTCGGGCGCGGCTGGGATACGCTGCGCCTGTTCTTCGGGCAATGAGCGCTTTCCTCAACGGCGCCTTCCTGCCGCTGGCCGAGGCGAAGGTCCCGGCGCTCGACCGCGGCTTCGTCTTCGGCGACGGCGTCTACGAAGTCGTGCCGGTGTATTCGCACAAGCCCTTCCGCCTCGACGAACACCTGCGCCGCCTGCAGGCGAGCCTCGACGCCATCCGGCTCGCCAACCCCTACAGCGTCGCGCAATGGCGCGAGGCCGCGCTGAAGCTGATCGCGCTGCAGGACTTCCCAGACCAGTCGCTCTACATCCAGGTCACCCGCGGTACGCCGGTCGCGGGTCAGCCGCTGCGCGACCACGCCTTCCCCGGGGACACGCCGCCGACCGTGTTCATGGTCGCGCAGCCGCTGGTGCCGGCGACGCCCGCGCAGAAGGCCGCCGGCGTGTGCGCGATCACCGTCGCCGACAACCGCTGGCTGCGCTGCGACATCAAGGCGGTTTCGCTGCTGGCCAACATCCTCCTGCGGCAGCAGGCGATCGATGCCGGCTGTGCCGAAGCGGTCATGCTGCGCGACGGTTTCCTCACCGAAGGCGCGGCGAGCAACATTTTCGTGGTGAAGGACGGCGTGCTGCGGGCGCCGCCGCCGTCCCACCTCATGCTCACCGGCATCACCTACGACGTCGTGCTGGAGCTCGCCGCCGCGCATGGCATTCCGCTTGAGGTCCGCGCGATTCCAGAAGCCGAGGTGCGCGCTGCCGACGAGTTGTGGATGACCTCGTCGACCAAGGAAATCATGCCCATCGTGAAACTCGACGACGCGCCCGTCGGCGCGGGCGTCACCGGGCCGCTGGCGCAGCGCATGGACGCGCTCTACCAGGCGTTCAAGCAGACGGTCATGCGCGCATGAGCAGCGAGCCCCGGCACGTGCGGGCGCCCGCGAATGCGCGCCGCGCCCGACGCGATGGATTGGTATGCCCGGCAACCGAACTGAGGGTGCGCGCATGAGCAGCGAGCCTCGGCACGTGCGAGCGCCCGCGAATGCGCGCCGTGCCCGACGCGATAGGTTTGTGGGCACTTCTTTAAATTCGATTTCCGTCATTGCGAGCGTAGCGAAGCAATCCAGAATCGCTGACGTATCAACGATCTTTCCGGATCGCCACGTCGCTTCGCTCCTCGCGATGACAATATGTAGAAGTGCCCTTGTATATCCGGCAACCGAACGGAGGGCGCCCGCATGAGCGACGAAGACACCCTGCTGCAGTTTCCCGTCGACTTCCCCATCAAGATCATGGGCGAGCGGCGCGACGACTTCGCGCAGGCCATGGTCGAGCTGGTGCGCCGTCACGCGCCGGATTTCCGTGCCGAAACCGTCGAGATGCGCGCCTCGCGCAACGGCAACTACCTGTCGCTGACCTGCGTGGTGCGTGCCACCTCCAAGGCGCAGCTCGATGCGCTGTATCGCGAGATCACCGCGCACCCCTGGGTGAAGATGGCGCTGTGAGCGGCAGGGGTCAGGATTCTGGGGTCGGGATTCAGGGGGCGGAGGCTATCGTGCGCCACCTCGGGCGCGTCGAGTACGAGCCGACCTGGCGGGCGATGCAGGCCTTCACCGCGGCGCGCGACGCCGACACGGCGGACGAGCTCTGGCTGCTGGAACATCCGCCGGTGTACACGCAGGGGCAGGCGGGCAAGCCCGAGCATCTCATCGCCGCGACCGACATTCCCGTGGTGCCGATCGACCGCGGCGGCCAGATCACCTATCACGGTCCGGGCCAGGTCGTCGCCTACGTGCTGGTCGACCTGCGGCGGCGCGGCTACGGCATCCGCGAGCTGGTCAGTCGCATGGAGCAGGCGGTCATCGACCTGCTGGCGGCGCAGGGCGTGAAGGCTGATCGCCTCGCGGGCGCGCCGGGCGTGTATGTCGCCGGCGCCAAGATCGCCGCGCTCGGCCTGCGCGTGAAGCACGGCTGCACCTACCACGGGCTCGCGTTCAACGTCGACATGGACCTGACGCCGTTTGCCGCCATCAACCCCTGCGGCTACGCCGGCATGGCGGTCACCCGGTGCTGCGACCTGGGCCTGAAGTGGACAATGGTCGAGGCGGAGCGGGCGCTCACCGACACCCTGCTGCACACGATCTATTCTTGACTGATTTAGTCGACTATTAGTATTCTTAGGACTTCTAATGGAGTCCCGCATGAGCCCCGACACCCTGCCGTCCGATCCCAAGCTTCTGATGCGCTCGATCATCCAGCGCATCGCCACCGGCCCCGACCTGTCCAAGGACATCAGCCGCACCGAGGCCCATCTCGGCACCAAGGCGATCATCGACCACGTGATCGATCCGGTGCAGGTGGGCATCTACTTCATCGCCCTGCGCATGAAGCGCGAGACGCAGGACGAGAACCGCGGCGTCCTCGACGCGGTGCTCGAAACGACGAAGCGGATCACGGCCGACGTCGACGAGGTCGTCGACATCGGCGATCCCTACGACGGCTACAACCGCTGTCTGCCGGCCGCGCCCTTCCTCGGGCCGCTGCTTGCCGAACTCGGCGTGCACGTCGTCAGCCACGGCCTCGACAAGGTCGGCCCCAAGTACGGCGTCACCGCGCGCCACGTGCTCGAAGCCGCCGGCGTGCCGGTGAACCTCACGCCCGAACAGGCCGCCGCGCGCTTGAGCGACCCCGCACTCGGCTGGAGCTACGTCGACCAGGCGCAGTCCAACCCCGGCCTGCACAACCTCGTGCCGCTGCGCGCGCAGATCATCAAGCGCCAGGTGCTGACCACGGTCGAAGTGCTGTCAAAGCCCATCCAGGGAAAAAAGAAAACCCACTTCATCACCGGCTACGTGCACAAGCCCTATCCGCCGGTGTACGCCGACCTCGCGCGCGAAGCCGGCTTCGACACCGCCTGCATCGTGCGCGGCGTCGAGGGCGGGGTGATCCCGAGCCTGCGCCAGACCGGCAAGTACTTCCACTACCGCGACCGCGGCGACGAGATCGAAGCGACCGTCGACCCCGTCGCGCTCGGCATCGACCAGCCGCTGCGCGCCGTACCCTTGCCCGGCAGCGTCGCCACCGAAGCGGGCGAGGACGAGATCGTCGCCGCGATCGACATCAAGGCCACCGCGCATGCCGCGGCCGAGGCCGGCATCCTCGCGCTGAAAGGCGACCGCGGCCCGACCTACGATTCGCTGGTGCTCGCCGGCTCGATCATCCTGCACCACGTCGGCCGCGCCGCGAGCGTCGCCGACGCGGCGGCGCAGATCCGCGCCGTGCTCGATTCCGGCAAGGCCGTGGCGCGGGTGAAGTGATGCGCGACTACATTGCCATCGCCGCCGCCGACGAACTCAAGCCCGCGCAGATGAAGCGCGTCGAGGTCGGCGGCAGGAAACTGCTGCTGTGCAATGCCAACGGCACCCACTACGTCGTCGACGAAATGTGCAGTCACGAGGACTACTCGCTCTACCTCGGCTGCATCAAGGACGGCAAGATCAAGTGCTCGCTGCACGGCAGCTACTTCGACCTCACCACCGGCCAGCCCACCTGCGATCCCGCCGACGCGCCGATCCGGACCTATCCTGTCAAGGTCGAGGGCGGGCAGGTGTGGGTGCTGGTTTAGGATCTAGGGGCTAGGATTTAGGGGTTAGGGGGCCTTGAGCGGCTGCGCCGCGTTCCATGAATTCATGAGGCGCGGCGCAGCCGCTCATCCCTAGCCCCTAAATCCTAGTCCCTACTGCTTCACCAGCAACGCGCGAATCGCCGCGACGATCTCCGGATGATCGAACTCGCGTCCGCCGATGGCGCTGGCGACGATGCGGCCCTGTTTGTCGACGAGGAAGGTGGTCGGCAGGCCGGCGACCTTCCAGGCGCGCATGGCGTGGCTGCGGGTGTCGAGCAGGATGGGGAAGGTGAGCGTGGTGTCGAGCTGGCTGGTGAAGGTCTCGATGGTGTCGGGGTCTTCGCCGACGTCGACCGCGAGCACGACGAAGGGCTGGCCCTTGAAGCGCTGCGCGAGGCGTTCCATCGACGGCATTTCGCGGCGGCACGGCGGGCACCAGGTCGCCCAGAAGTTGATCAGCACGACCTTGCCGCGGTGCGTCGCGAGGTCGTGGGACTTGCCCTCGATGTCCTTGAGTTTGAGCGCCGGCGCGGGCTTGGGCGCCTGCATCGAAAGGTTGTGGGCCAGCGGCGGCAGGTCGGCGGCGTGCAGCGGCAGTGCGGCACAGCAGGCGGCGAGTGCCGCGGCGATCAGGGCATTACGCATTTTCATCGGCACATCTCACGTTTTCAAGTTTTCCGGTATGGGTGCGGCCGCCGGCCTGCCAGGCGAAGTGCAGGTCGAACGCGCCGCCGCGCGGCACGCTGTAGCTCGTCATGCCCTGGTTCCAGTCGCCCGGCGCGTAGGTCTGCGCCGTCGGCAACTGCGCCCATTCGAAGGCGATGCGCGCGGATTCGGGCACGCCCAGGCGGCGCCACTGGTAGTCCCACGCCGGCTTGCCGCGGAGCGCGCGCGGCGGCTGGCTGGCCGTCACGTAGCGCCAGTTGGCCAGCCGGTGCAGCAGGGTGACGTCGCCGGTGTTGCGCACCACGGTCATGAAGACGCATTCGCGCGCAAAGCGTTCCGTCGCCTCGGCCGAGAAGCCGCGCGCCTGGTAGAAGCCGCGGATCTGGTCCGGGGTGATCTGGGTGAGCCGCACCTGGATGCCGTGGGTCTCGGTCTCCCAGGTGGCGAGTCCGGTGTCGGGGTCGACGCTGGTTTGCGTGGCGAAGGCCGCAATCGGCCACGCTGCCAGCAGGGTCAGGGCAGTCCGTCGCATCGGGTAAAATCCTCGTTCAGTTTCCTCCGGGCATCATTATGGCAGACCCCCTCCAGCACAAAGGCGCCGCCAAGACTGCGCGCATCCCGATCAAGGTCGTGCCGCAGCCGCGCATGCGCCTGCCGTCGTGGATCCGCGCCAAGTCGCCCAACGTGCCCAACGTCGCGCGCCTGAAGGGCATCCTGCGCGAGGCGAAGCTGCACACCGTGTGCGAGGAAGCCTCGTGCCCCAACCTCGGCGAATGCTTCGGCCACGGCACCGCGACCTTCATGATCCTCGGCGACCTGTGCACGCGGCGCTGCCCGTTCTGCGACGTCGGCCACGGCACCCCGCTGCCGCCGGACGCCGACGAGCCGCGGCATCTTGCCGAAACCATCGCGCTGATGGCGCTGAAATACGTGGTGATCACCAGCGTCGACCGCGACGATTTGCGCGACGGCGGCGCCGGGCATTTCGCACAGTGCATCGCCGCGGTGCGCGAAGCCTCGCCGGCCACCCGCGTCGAAATCCTGACCCCGGACTTTCGCGGCCGGCTGGACAAGGCGCTGGATCAGCTCGATACGGCGCCCCCCGACGTGATGAACCACAATCTCGAAACCGTGCCGCGCCTCTACAAGGCCGCGCGCCCCGGCGCCGACTACGCGCATTCGCTGAAACTGCTGAAGGATTTCAAGGCGCGCCACCCCGACATCCCCACCAAGTCCGGCCTGATGCTGGGCCTGGGCGAGACCGACGAGGAAATTCTGGACGTGATGCGCGACCTGCGCGCGCACGACGTCGACATGCTGACGCTGGGGCAGTACCTGCAGCCTTCGCAGCACCACCTGCCGGTGCTTCGCTTCGTCACCCCCGAGCGCTTCGCCCGGTTCGAGCAGGAAGCGCTCGCCATGGGCTTCAAGCACGCCGCCTGCGGGCCGATGGTGCGGTCGAGCTATCACGCCGACCAGCAGGCGGCAGGCGTGTGATGCAAGCCTTTGGCGCGCCGGTTTCTATTATTGTTATCATGGTTTATGATTTTCTAATAAACTGAGATAAGGGTTTTATAGATGGACCCGCGTATCAATCCCTATGCCCCCGGTGCCGGGACGCAGCCGCCCGAACTGGCGGGCCGGGACGAACTGATCGAAAAGGCGTCGATTGCCCTCGACCGGCTCCGCAATGGCCTGTCGGCCAGGAGTTTGCTTCTGGTCGGTCTGAGAGGGGTGGGCAAGACCGTGCTGCTCACGCGAATCGCGCAGGAAACCGAAGCGAGGGGGTTTGTCGTGGTGACGATCGAGTCACCCGAGAAACGATCCCTGCCGGCACTGCTGATCCCTTCGATCCGGATGGCGCTGCTCAAGCTCGACCGCATTGCAGCAACGGGTGAGTTGGCCAGGAAAGCACTCAGGGCGCTGGGGGGCTTCGTCGGTGCGATGAAGGTGAAGTACCAGGACATCGAATTCGGGGTGGATCTGGGCAATGAGCCGGGGGTGGCGGACTCGGGCGACCTCGAACACGACCTGATCGATCTTTTCGTCGAGCTGGGGCGCGCGGCCAAGGAAAAGAAAACCGCGGTCGTTTTCTTTATCGATGAGTTGCAGTACGTCGAGGAAGACCAGTTTGCGTCGCTCATCACGGCGCTGCACAAATGCGCGCAATTGCAGCTTCCGGTCGCCCTGATTGGCGCCGGACTTCCCCAGTTGGTCGGCCGGGCGGGGCGCGCCAAATCCTATGCGGAACGACTGTTCGAATATCCTGAAATCGGTCCGCTCAAGGAAGACGAGGCACGAAGAGCGCTGGTCATCCCTGCCCGTGAACTAGGCGTCGAGTATGAAGAAGGCGCACTGGCTGAAATCCTGGCGCAGACCAAAGCCTATCCCTATTTTCTTCAGGAATGGGGCAAGCACAGCTGGCAATGCGCGGACGCTTCGCCCATTACACGGGCTGATGCAGTTTCAGCGACCGAACTCGCCATCCAGGAACTGGATGCCAGTTTCTTCCGCGTGCGGTTCGATCGGCTTACACCCGCGGAGAAAAAATACTTGCGCGCCATGGCGGAGCTGGGCGAGGGGCCGCACCGCTCCGGTGACATTGCCCATTTGCTGAAACGGGATGTTCAGACCGTGGCGCCGATCCGGGCCAGCCTGATCGGCAAGGGCATGGTCTACAGCCCCTCGCACGGCGACAACAGCTTCACCGTGCCGCTGTTCGATGGATACATGAAGCGCGTGATGCCTGAGTTGCAATAGCGTCGTTTGGCTACTTCAGCAACCGCCTGCGCGTGAGCGCCAGCGCGACGACGTAGCCGAGGCTGCCGTAGATCACGAGCGCGGCGACGTGCAGCGGGATGTCCTCCGGCACGGTGCCGACGACCAGCGGTCGCGCGAGATCGACCGCGTGGGTGAGCGGCAGCCAGGCGGAGACGTCCTGCAAGAGCGGCGGCAGTTGCGACACCGGGAAGAACACCCCGCACAGCAGCACCATGGGCGTGATCGCCAGCGTGAAGTAGTAGAGGAAGAAGTCGTAGCTCGGCGACACCGCGTTCATCACCAGGCCCATGCCGCCGAAGCAGAAGCCGACCAGCGCCACCACCGGGATGATCCACAGCGTCATCCAGAAATTGCCGAACAGGCCCAGGCCCCAGATCACCGCCAGGATCGCCACGCCGGAGAGCAGGCTCTTCGCCACCGCCCAGGTCAGTTCGCCGAGCATCACGTCGTCGAGCGTCATCGGCGTGTTGAGGATGGCGTCCCAGGTGCGCTGCACGTGCATGCGCGAAAAGCTCGAATACAGCACCTCGAAAGTCGCCGCGTTCATGGTGCTGTAGGCGACCGTGCCGGCGGCGAGGAAGGTGATGTAGGGCATGCCGGCGACGTCCGGCATCAGGCTGCCCAGCCCGTAGCCCAGGCCGAGCATGTAGAGCATGGGGTCGGCGAGGTTGCCGAGGATGGACGGGATGGCGAGCTTCTTCCACACCAGGTAGTTGCGCTGCCACACCGGGATGAAGCGCCAGGACAGGCGGGGGAGACGCAGGGCGCTCAGCATGGGCACCCAGTCCGGATATAAGCTGCCCACAATGAGGGCACGGAGGACGCGGAGGAGATCGCAGGCAAGGCCGCTCTGCGTCCTCCGTGTCCTCCTTGTGCAATAAGCCGTTCGTTCATGTCTGGCATGGCTTCAGTCCCGCAGATCGCGCCCGGTGAGCTTGAGGAACACGTCCTCCAGATTCGACGGCCGGTGGATGTAGCGCAGCCCGGCCGCCTCCTTCAGCGCGCCGATCACGCGATCCGCATCCTCCGTGTAGCAGAACAGCGTCTCGCCGACGGTCTCGGATCGTGTACACACCGCACCGGCATGGTCGCGCGTCCAGGCGTCGAGCCCTTCGCCATAGACCTCGACCACTGCCGGTTCGATGTGCGACTCGATCAGCGCGCGCGGCGCGCCCTCGGTGATCACGCGGCCGTGGTCGAGGATGGCGAGCCGGTCGGCCAGCCGCTCGGCCTCGTCCATGAAATGCGTGGTGAGTACGATGGTCTTGCCGGCGGCGATCAGCCGCCGCAGACCCTGCCAGATGAGGTGGCGCGCCTGCGGATCGAGGCCGGTGGTGGGCTCGTCGAGAAACAGGATGTCCGGGTCGTGCACCAGCGCGCGCGCCAGCGTGAGGCGCCGCTTCATGCCGCCCGAGAGCTGCGCGATCTGCGCGTCGGCCTTGTGGGCGAGGCCGGCGAATTCCAGCAGTTGCGGCACGCGCGCCATGATCGCTGCGCGCTCCATGCCGAAATAGCGGCCGTAGGCGACGAGGTTTTCCTGCACGGTGAAATCGGGGTCGAGGTTGTCCATCTGCGGCACCACGCCGATTTTCATGCGCGCTTCGCGCGCCTGCTGCGGCACCGGCAGGCCGGCCAGGTCGATGTGGCCGGCGTCGGGCTCGATCAGGCCCAGCAGCAGGCGCAGCGTCGTCGTCTTGCCGGCGCCGTTGGGGCCGAGCAGGCCGAAGCACTCGCCGCGGCGCACCTGCAGGTCGACGCCGCGCACGACTTCGGTGTCGCCGTAGCGCTTCGTCAGGCCGCGCACGTTCAGCACGGACACGCCTCCAGGAAAGCCTGCTTCAGTTCCTTCAGCTTGCCGTGGAAGAAGTGCCCCGCCTCGGGGATTTCCTTCACCGCGAGATGCTGTTGCTCGGCCCACAGGCGGATCGCCGCGGGCGGGATGAGTTCGTCGGCGTCGCCGTAGATCACCACCGTGTCGTCGGGTACCGGGTCGAATTCGTACATGGTGACGGCGGGCGCGACCAGCACCAGCTTTTTCGCGTGCAGTTCCTGGCGCAGGCGATGCTGCACGAAGGCGCCGAAGGAAAAGCCGGCGAGCGCCCACGGCAGGCCGGGGTAGCTCGCCTCGACGAAGCGCGCGACCGCCAGCAGGTCGTCGGTCTCGCCGACGCCGGCGTCGAAGGCGCCGTCGCTCATGCCGACGCCGCGGAAATTCGGCCGCACGCTCACCCAGCCGGCTTCGTTGGCGGCCTTGGCGAGCGTCGTCACCACCTTGTTGTCGAGGCTGCCGCCGTGCAGCGGATGCGGATGCGCGACCAGCAGCAGGCCGCGGCGGTCGGTCTCGGGGTCGTCGATCACGGTTTCCAGCTTGCCGACAGACACAGGAATGCGCAGCTTGTAGCGCTTCATCGGGCCGCTCCGTTCGGCCGCGTCACTTCAGCCGCAGCCGTTCGACGATTTTTCCGTGCTTCAGGTGCTGCTCGAAGATCTCGTCGATGTCGGATTCGTCCACATAGGTGTACCAGACGCCTTCCGGATAGACGACCACCACCGGACCCTCGTCGCAGCGGTCGAGGCAGCCGGCGCTGTTGATGCGGCACCTGCCTTCGCCGTTCAGGTCGGCGAGCTTGATCTTCTTCTTCAGGTAGTCGCGCATCGCCTGGCCGCCGGCGTCGCCGCAGCACTTGGCGCCGTCGTCGCGCTGGTTGGTGCAGAAGAACACGTGGTGCTTGTAGTAGGGGTCAGTCATTCGAAAATTCCGTGGATTTAACCTAGAAACCGCAGTTGGACGCGCTCGATGGTGCGTCTGGACGGGTGGTTGCCGCGAAGCGAGGAGGCGGCAGGCCGGGGCCTGCAACGACGAGCGACAAAGGCAGGCGCACGACCAGGCGGACCAGCGGGTGCGTAGCGGGCTCACCCTGTAGGTGAGTGTGGCCGGAGGCAGAAAAATGAATACCCATGCTGCATTCCTCAGGGTGATGAGCGGTCAACTGCGGTTTTTAGGTTTAAGGGCGTTGCCGTGCGCCTTGTCGATGGGGTACTTGCGGGCGTTGATCGCGAGCTTGTCGGCGGCGGCGTCGAGCAGATCGATGCCGAGCAGGTCGGCCAGGCGCGTGAGATAGATCAGCACGTCGGCGATTTCCTGCCGCACCGCTTCGTGCTGCTCGGCGCTCAAAGCCTGGCTTTGCTCGGGCGTGAGCCACTGGAAAGGCTCCAGCAATTCGGCCGCCTCGACCGAGAGCGCCATCACCAGGTTCTTCGGGGTGTGGTAGCGTTCCCAGGCGCGCGCCTCGGCAAAGGCGCGGATGCGCTGCCGCAAGGCGTCGAGACTGTCGATCGGATCGGTATGCATGGGCTCCATGATACCGTGCCGGCGCCGAGCGGCCGACGTCTACGGCGGCCGCTCGACGCGGCGCGGCATGCCGCCACCAGAACGAAGTCTAGTATCGCGTGGTCGCAGGTGGCTTGGCAGTCTGGTCCGGGGTTTGCTTGCCGACTCCGGGATGACACCTGTTTTCCGTTGTGCTCTGGCATAATGCCAGCGGATTAACTGATATCAAGGGAGGGTGGAGATGTATACGATCAAGAAGTCTATCGCGCTGGCCGGCGTGGCACTCGCTGTCGTGGTCATGGCGGGCTGCTCCGGTACGCCGACTTATCCGCCCGCTCCCGAGCGCACCGGGCAGGTCGACTGGAACTACCTCATCGGGCCGGGCGATTCGGTCCAGGTCTTCGTGTGGCGCAACCCCGAAGTCTCCGGCAGTTTCCCGGTGCGGCCCGACGGCAAGATGACCATGAACCTCATCGAGGATCTGCAGGCCTCGGGCAAGACGCCCACCCAGCTTGCGCGCGACATCGAGAAGGCCCTCGCCAAATTCATCCAGGAGCCCATTGCCACCGTCATCGTCGCCGGCGGCGTCGGCCCCTTCGACCAGCAGATCCGTGTTGTCGGCGAAGCGGCCAAGCCGCAGGCACTCAATTACCGCGAGAAAATGAGCCTGATCGACCTGATGATCGCGGTCGGCGGGTTGACCGACTTCGCCGCCGGCAACAAGGCTTATATCCTGCGCACCGTCGACGGCAAGCAGCAGCGTCTCGGCGTGCGCCTGGAAGACCTGCTGAAGGGCGGCGACGTCTCGGCCAACGTCGACATGCGTCCGGGCGACGTGCTGGTGGTGCCCGAAAGCCTGTTCTGAATGAGTCTGCGCTGCGCAAGCAGCGCTATTTGACGGAAGGTCCGCATGGATCAAGTGCTGCAGCAATTCCTGGGATACGCCAAGGCCGCCTGGCGGCGGCGCTGGTGGGGCGTGGTCGTGGCCTGGCTGGTGTGCATCGTCGGCTGGACCTGGGTCATGATGATCCCCGACCGCTATCAGGCGTCGGCCCGCGTCTACGTGGATACCCAGAGCCTGCTCAAGCCCTTGCTCTCGGGTCTCGCCGTCGCGCCCAACGTCGATCAGCAGATCACCATGATGACGCGCCAGCTGGTCAGCCGCCCCACCCTGGAGAAGGTTGCGCGCATGACCGACCTCGACGTCAAGGCCAAGACGCCGGAGCAGACCGAGGCGATGCTGAACGGTCTCGCGAGCAAGATTTCCATTGCCGACGCCGGCCGCGAGAACCTCTACACCATCAGTTACCAGGACGCGAACGGCGATCTCGCCAAGAAGGTCGTGCAGTCGCTGTTGACCATTTTCGTTGAAACCAGCCTCGGCAAGACGCGTCAGGATATTTCCAGTTCGGCGCGCTTCATCGAGGAGCAACTGCAGCAGTATCAGCAGAAGCTGACCGATGCCGAGAACGCGCTCACCGAATTCAAGCGCAAATACATCGGCATGATGCCGGGGCAGGGCGGCGACTACTATGCCAAACTGGCCGAAACCTCGGCGCAGCTGCGCCAGGCGCAGCTCGACCAGCAGGAAGCGGTCAACCGCCGCAACCAGCTCAAGCGCCAGTTGGCCGACGAGGAGCCGGAACTCAACGCCGCGGCCGCTGCGGCGCCGACGAACAGTGAACTCGACGCCCGCATCCAGGCGTTGCAGAAGCAGATGGATGCCTTGCGGCTGCAGTACACCGACCTGCATCCCGACATCCAGTCGACCAAGCGCCTGATCGAGCGCCTGGAGGCGCAGAAAAAGGCCGAGCTGGCCGAACGCAAGGCGGACCCCGCCGGCGCGCGCATCCAGAACCCGGTCTATCAGCAGCTCACTATCGCCATCGCCGAGGCCGACGCCACCGTGTCCTCGCTGGGCGCGCGCGTCGGCGAATACCAGCGCCGCTACAACGACCTGCGCAATGCCTCCAACATGATTCCGCAGGTCGAACAGGAATACACCCAGTTGATGCGCGACTACGACGTCTACAAGCAGAACTACGACGCGCTGCTCAAGCGCCGCGAATCGGTCACCATGTCGGGAGAAGTCGAGAGCAAGACTGATACCGTCGATTTCCGCGTCATCGACCCGCCTTTCGTGCCCAGCGAGCCTTCCTTCCCGAATCGTCCGTTGTTGCTGTCGCTGGTGACACTGGGCGGCATCGTCGCCGGCATTGCGGTTGCCTTCCTCCTGAGCCAGCTGCGCCGCACCGTTACCGACCGCCGCGTGCTGCGCGAACTGACCGGGCTGCCCCTGCTGGGCGCGGTGTCTCGCGTCGATACGCCGGAAACGCTGCGCCGCCGGCGCAAGGGGCTGGTGACGTATCTCGCCGCGCTGGGGAGCCTGATCGCGGCCTACGGCGGCGTGCTGGTCCTGCAACTGGTGGTGTCGCGAGCGGGGTAGAGAATCCATGAGCCTGATTGAAAAAGCAGCCGGCAAACTCGGTACGGGAGGAGGCCATGCCCCGACCTCCGGCGCGAACCTGATCGAAGGCGCCGTCAACAAGCAGCGCGGCCCGCGCACCGAGCCTTTCGTCGCGACCCCCGTCGAGCCGGTGTTCAAGGACCCCGCGACGCTGGCGATGGACGACGGCGGCAGCCAGACGCAATCGATCAATCTCACGCGCCTGCACCGCATGGGCGTAGTCGCGCCGGACGCCGAGAAGAGCCAGATCGCCGAGGAATTCCGCATCATCAAGCGCCCGCTCATCGCCAACGCCTTCGGCCAGGGCACGACGCGCGTCAAGAACGGCAACCTCATCATGATCACCAGTTCGCTGCCCGGCGAGGGCAAGAGCTTCTGCGCGATCAACCTCGCCATCTCGATGGCGATGGAAATGGACCGCACCGTGCTGCTGGTCGATGCCGACGTCGCCAAGCCGCGCGTGCCGGAATACCTCGGCATCCACGCCGACAAGGGCCTGCTCGACGTGCTGCAGGACAAGGATCTGAAACTCTCCGACGTGCTGATCAAGACCGACATCGCCAAGCTCACCGTGCTGCCCGCCGGCCGCACCTACAAGCGCGCGACCGAACTCCTGGCGAGCGCCGCGATGACCCGCCTGGTCGAGGATATCGGCAACCGCTACCCGGACCGCATCATCCTGTTCGATTCGCCGCCGCTTCTCGCCACCAGCGAATCGAGCGTGCTCGCCACCCACATGGGCCAGATCGTGATGGTCGTCGAGGCCGAGAAAACCTCGCAGGAAGCAGTGCGCGAAGCCCTTTCCCACATCCAGTCGTGCGAGGTGGTCGGCATGCTGCTGAACAAGACCACGCCGACGCCCGGCGCAGACTACTACTACGGTTACTATGGCAGCTACGGCAAATAAGCGGTTCCGTCCCCGCACCGACCTCCTGGCGGCGTGTGCCGGTTTGGCCCTGGCGCCGTCGGCTTATGCGCTCGACTGGCAGATTCAGCCCAGCGTCGGCGCCTCGGCCACCTATACCGACAACGCCAACCAGAGTGCCACCAACCCCGAGGATGCCCTGATCCTCTCCGTCACGCCCGGCGTGAGTCTCGCCTCCAAAGGCTCGCGCCGGGTCCAGGCGAGCCTGAATTATGGTCTTTCCGGGGTGGCGCGTTTCGGGCACGACGATAGCACCGATCTCAATCACCGCCTCGGTGCCGTCGGCAAGGCGGAGCTGGTCGAGGACTTTCTTTTCATCGACGGCAGCGCGAACATTTCGCAGGAACTGATTTCCCTGACGGGTTCGCCTGCGGGCGCCGACGTCAACGACAGCAACCGCGCCACCGTCGGCACCTATTCGATCAGCCCCTATATCCAGCAGCGCCTCGGCACCTTTGCCAACGCGCAGGCGCGCGTCACCCAGAGCGGCGCAATCTTCGAGAACGACGTTGCCTCGAACTCGAACGTGAGTTCGTTCACCGCCGGCCTCACGAGCGGCACGCGCTTCACCGATCTCAGTTGGGGGCTCAACTATTCCATCCGCAAGGCGGACAACCGCAATGCCTCGGATAGCACATTCGAACGCGCGAGCGCGACCGTCGGCTACGCCCTGACCCGCAAATTCCGCGTGTTCGGCACCTATGGCCAGGACTGGAACGAGTACGAAGGCAACGCCGGCGCCACCAGCGAGTTCGACGGCTCGTTCTACAGCGTCGGCTTCGACTGGGCACCCAACCGCCGCACCAATCTCGAAATGTCGGCCGGCGAGCGCTATTTCGGCAAGACCTTCAGCGCGTCGGGCAGCTACCGGACCCGGTCGACACGCTGGACGCTGCGCTACATGGAGGATGTCAGCGACATCACCCAGCAATTCCTGGAGCAAGGCAGTCGTACATTCTGGGTGTGCAACGTGGGGGGGGTAAATCGCGCCTTTTCTACCGACGCCTTTCCGCTGCCGCCGGCAGGGATTTGCCTGTCCAGTCCGGTCACGGCATTCGGGCTGGCGGCGCTGGGCGTTCCCGTTTCGGACCTGGTTGCCGCCGGCTTGATCAATATCGGGACCTCCAACGGCGTCTATGTGCTCAAGAGTTTGAATGCCGGCGTGGTCTGGGATGCAGGCCGCCTGAGTTTTGGTTTTTCGGCGCAGGATGCGCGTCGACTGTATGAGCTGTTCAACGCGGGCGAAGACCGCATCCAGAGCGTGACCGGTTCGGTCAGCTACCGCATGACGCCGCAGACCACGGCGACCGGCAGCCTGTCGCTGACGCGTACCCAGGTCGACAATCCCGGCGCGGCGATTTCACGCGACGACGACCTGATGACCTTCACCCTGGGCCTCAGCCACGCCTTCGCCGAGAAGCTGAATGGCGCGCTGACTTTCCGCCACACCGAACGGGATTCCAACGTCGCGACTGCCGATTACTCCGAAAACAACATCACGGCGACGGTCAACATGCGCTTCTGAGCGGCTGCTGCATGGCACGGCCGTTGCTAAGTACTGAGCGCCTGCAACGGCCGCGCCCACACCAGATAACGGATCGTCATGTACGAAGACTATTACCGCTTCACCGGCAAGCCCTTCCAGCTCAATCCCGACCCGCGCTTCTTCTACGGTTCCAAGGGCCATCGCCGCGCGATGGCCTACCTCGACTACGGCCTGTCGCTGGGAGAGGGCTTTATCGTCATCTCCGGCGAGGTCGGCGCCGGCAAGACCACGCTGGTGCGCAACCTGTTCCGCCAGCTCGACCCCAACAGCCTCGTCGCCGCCCAACTGGTCTCGACCCAGCTCGATGCCGACGACACGCTGCGCAGCGTCGCCGCCTCGTTCGGGCTGGAGCACGAGGGACTCTCCAAGTCCGCGCTGCTGAAGAACCTGGAGGATTTCCTCGCCGCCGCCGCGCGCCAGAACAAGCGTACCCTGCTGGTCGTCGACGAGGCGCAGAACCTCACCCCGCGCGCGGTCGAGGAGCTGCGCATGCTGTCCAATTTCCAGAACGACGACCGCTCGCTGATCCAGACCTTCCTGCTCGGCCAGCCGGAGTTCCGCGGCATCCTGCAAAGCCCGGACATGCAGCAGCTGCGCCAGCGCGTGGTGGCGTCCTACCACCTGGGGCCGCTCGATCCCGACGAGACGCGCGGCTACATCGAGCACCGCCTGCGCACCGTCGGCTGGCAGGGGCGTCCGAGTTTCGACGACGCGGCTTTTGCCGCGCTGCACCGCTTCACCGGCGGCATTCCGCGCCGCCTCAACACCACCTGCGACCGCCTGCTGCTGCTCGGCTTCCTTGAGGAGAAAACGCACTTCGGCGAAGCCGAGGTCGACGAGGTGATCGCAGACCTCAGGAGCGAAGTCGCGCACCAGGCCTACGAAGGCCCGCCTGCCGGCGTCGGCGCCGCGTCGGCCGCGAATGGCAATGGCCTGGCCGGCGAGGACGCTGCCTTGCTGGTTCAGCGCCTGGAGCAGGTCGAACGCTCGGTCAACCGCATCCTCCCCATCGTGCGCAAGATTCTCTACGCGGTGAGCGAGCGCCGCTCGGAGGCGGACGACGACGCAACCGACGACGACGGCCGCGCGCCAAGGGGCTGAGCATGACCCAGGTGCTGTGCGTGGCGGGCGCCCGCCCCAACTTCATGAAAATCGCGCCGGTGATGGCGGCCTTCGCCGAGACCGGCATCGCCGCGCAGTTGCTGCACACCGGCCAGCACTACGATGCGGCGATGAGCGACAGCTTCTTCGCCGACCTCGGCATTCCGAAGCCCGATCACCATCTCGAAGTCGGTTCCGGCAGCCACGCGGTGCAGACCGCCGAGGTCATGAAGCGTTTCGAGCCGGTGCTGGAGGCCGTGCAGCCGCGGGCCGTGCTGGTCGTCGGCGACGTCAACTCCACCATCGCCTGCGCGCTCGTCGCCGCCAAGCGCGGCGTGCGCGTGATCCACGTCGAGGCGGGTCTTCGGAGCTACGACCGCGGCATGCCGGAAGAAATCAACCGCGTGCTCACCGACCAGATTTCCGACCTGCTCTTCACCACCGAGAAAAGCGCGCTCGCCAACCTTGTGCGCGAGGGCATCGACCCCGCGCGCGTCGCGTTCGTCGGCAACGTGATGATCGACACGCTCTATCGTCACCTGGAACGCGCCGTGCCCGCGGCGCGCACGCTCGGCGCGGAACTGCCCGAATACGCCGTGCTCACGCTGCACCGGCCGTCCAATGTCGACTACGCCGAGACCCTGGGGCCGCTGCTCGACGTCGTCGGCGAAATCAATCGCCGCCTGCCGGTGGTGCTGCCGCTGCACCCGCGCACCCGCGCCAGCATCGAAAAATTCGGCTTCATCGCGAAGCTCGACGGCCTGCGCCTCCTGCCGCCGGTGGGCTACCTGGAAATGCTCGGCCTCATGCGCGATGCGAAACTGGTGCTCACCGATTCCGGCGGCATCCAGGAAGAGACCACTGCCCTCGGCGTGCCGTGCCTCACGCTGCGCGACAACACCGAGCGGCCGATCACGATCGCCGAAGGCACCAACACCCTGGTCGGTCCCGACCCCGACGCGATCCGCGCCGCCTTCGGGGACGTTATGGCCAGCGGCGGCAAGGCCGGACGCATTCCCGAATACTGGGACGGCCGCGCGGCGATGCGCATCGCGCACACGCTGCAGGACTGGTTGCCGGGACAGAAGGGAAGGCGGGCGGCGTGACCGGCAACCTGATCCGGAACGCGATGTCGATCGACGTCGAGGACTACTTTCAGGTTTCCGCCTTCGCCCCCCACATCCGGCGCGAGGACTGGGATGCCCTGCCGTGTCGCGTCGAGCGCAACGTCGACCTCATCCTGCAACTGCTTGACGACACCGACGCCAAGGCCACTTTCTTCACGCTGGGCTGGATCGCCGAGCGTTACCCGCAGGTGGTGCGTCGCATCGTGGAGAACGGCCACGAACTCGCCAGCCACGGCTACGGCCACCAGCGCGCCAGCGATCTCACCCCGGAGCAGTTCCGCGACGACATCACCCGCGCCAAAACCATCCTCGAAGACCTCGGCGGCTTGGCCGTGCGCGGCTACCGTGCGCCGAGCTTCTCCATCAACCGCGCCAACTGGTGGGCGGTCGAGGCGCTCGAAAAAGCCGGCTACGTGTACAGCTCCAGCATCTACCCGGTGAAGCACGACCACTACGGCATGCCGGACGCGCCGCGCTTCCCGCATCGCCCCAACGGTGCCGGCGGCATCCTCGAACTGCCGCCGACCACCGTGCCGCTGTTCGGCCGCAACCTGCCGGCAGCCGGCGGCGGCTGGTTCCGCCTGCTGCCCTACCGGGTGTCGCGCTGGATGCTCGAACGCGTCAACGCGCAGGACCGCGCGCCGTGCATGTTCTATTTCCACCCGTGGGAAGTCGATCCCGAACAGCCGGTGCAGCGCGGCATTTCCGCCAAGACCCGCTTCCGCCATTACGTCAATCTGCAACGCATGCAGGGCAGACTGCGGCAATTGCTCAAGGACTTCGAATGGGACCGCGTCGACCGCGTGTACCTCGCCGAACAGTGAACATGCATGCCGAAGCCGCCGACCTGACCGAACCCGCCGCGGCCGACGTCGCCGTGCGCCGGCTGGAGGCGGGCGACCGCGACCGCTGGGACGCCTACGTCCATGCCCACCCCGACGCGACCTTCTTCCACCGCGCCGGCTGGCAGCGCGTCATCGAGGCGGCGTTCGGCCACCGCACGCATTTCCTGCTGGCCGAGCGCGGCGGCGACATCGTCGGCGTGCTGCCGCTGGCCGAAATCAGGAGCCGCCTGTTCGGCCACGGCCTCGGCTCGCTGCCGTTCTGCGCCTACGGCGGCATCCTCGCCGACCACGACGCGGCCTACCGGGTGCTCGACGAAGCGGCGCAGGCGCTGGCACGGACGCTCAACGTCGGCGCGCTCGAATACCGCAACCAGGCGCCGCAGCACGCGCACTGGCCGACCAAGGATCTCTACGTCACCTTCAGGAAGGCGATCGAGCCCGAGATCGAAGCCAATCTGAACGCCATCCCGCGCAAGCAGCGCGCCATGGTGAGAAAGGGCATCAAGGCCGGCCTCGTCGGCGAGATCGATTCCGACACGAAGCGCTTCTTCGACGCCTACTCGGCCAGCGTGCACCGGCTCGGCACGCCGGTGTTCGCGCGCCGCTATTTCCAGCTTTTGAAGGACGAGTTCGGCGACGACTGCGAAGTG
Source organism: Pseudomonadota bacterium (assembly GCA_040753235.1). Taxonomy (GTDB): domain Bacteria; phylum Pseudomonadota; class Gammaproteobacteria; order Burkholderiales; family Thiobacillaceae; genus Thiobacillus. The sequence goes on along the minus strand of JBFMET010000002.1, from coordinate 89,219 downwards.
CTCAGCATCACCCTCGACGGCCAGTTGATTGCCAGCGTGCTGTCGTTCTACTTCCGCGACGAGGTGCTGCCCTATTACGGCGGCGGCACCGACGCCGCGCGCGCCGTGGCCGGCAACGATTTCATGTACTGGGACCTGATGCGGCGCGCCTGCGAACGCGGCCTCAAGGTGTTCGACTTCGGCCGCAGCAAGCGCGGCACCGGTTCGTTCGACTTCAAGAAGAACTGGGGCTTCGAGCCGACCCCGCTGTACTACGAGTATTTCCTGGTGGCCGACGACGCGGTGCCCGAGATCAATCCGCTCAACCCGAAATACCGTTTCTTCATCCGGGCGTGGAAGCGGATGCCGCGTGCGCTCGCCAACCTCATCGGCCCGCACATCGTGAAGAACCTGGGCTGAAGGCATGGCTCAAGTCTTTGACGCCGCCGGCCCTCACTCCGCCCTCTCTCCAAATGGGAGAGGGCGCGAACGTCCCGCTGCGCGAGGCCCAAACCGATGAACGAAGGCCTGCTGTTCCTCGCCCACCGCATTCCCTTCCCGCCCAACAAGGGCGACAAGATCCGCTCGTTCCACCTGTTGAAGCACCTGGCCTCGCGCTACGCCGTGCATCTCGGCGCCTTCGTCGACGATCCCGACGACTGGCAGTACGCGGATGCGCTGAAGCCCTGGTGCGCGTCGGTGAAGCTCGTGCCGCTGTACCCGCGCCGCGCCAAACTCATGAGCCTGGTCGGGCTGGCCACCGGCGAAGCGCTGACGCTGCCGTACTACCGCAACGCCGAACTCGCGCGCTGGGCGCGCGCGCTCGCGGCGAACGGCACGGTCGCGCGCGGCCTGGCCTTCTCGTCGGCAATGGCGCAGTTCATGCCGCGCAACCTCGATCGTCGCGTGCTCGACATGGTCGACGTCGATTCCGACAAGTGGGCGCAGTACGCGCCCACCCGGCGCTGGCCGCTGTCGTGGGTGTACGCGCGCGAAGGCCGCCGGCTGGCCGACTGGGAGGCGCGCGTCGTGCGCGATTTCGACGCCACCCTGCTGGTGTCGGAGGACGAGGCGGCATTGCTGCGCCGGCGCGTACCGGCGGCGAGCGCGCGCATCGGCGCCTTCGAAAACGGCGTCGACGCCGATTATTTTTCGCCGGCGCGCGATTACCCCGATCCCTACGCCGCCGACGTCCACGGCATCGTCTTCACCGGCGCCATGGACTACTGGCCCAATATCGACGCCGTCACATGGTTCGCCGAGCGCATCTTCCCGGCGGTGCGCGACGCGGTGCCGGCGGCGCAGTTCACCATCGTCGGCAGCCGGCCGGGCGAGGCGGTGGCGGCGCTGGCGCGCCAGCCCGGCGTCGTCGTCACCGGCAGCGTGCCCGACGTGCGGCCCTGGATCGCGCACGCGGCGTGTGCCGTGGCGCCGCTCAGGATCGCGCGCGGCGTGCAGAACAAGGTGCTCGAAGCGATGGCGATGGCGCGCCGGGTCGTGGCCACGCCGCAGGCCGCCGAGGGCATCCGCGCCGAGGCCGGGCGCGACTACCGGCTGGTACGCGACGAAGCGGATTTCGCCCGGGTGGTGATCGAGGGGCTGCGTACCCCGGCCAGCAATCCCGCCGCGCGCGACTGCGTGCTGCGCCACTACGACTGGTCCCGCAACGTCGCGGTGATCGACCCCTTGTTCGATGCGCTTCCAGTCGCGCGTCCCCTGGAGACCTGCCCCGCATGAGTGCCCTGCCTGAATCGCTTCCGATCGACGTGCGCAGCCGCTGGCTGCAGCCCGGACTGCTGACCGTCGCCGTGCTGCTGGGCCTGGCGGCGGCGTTCTGGCCGACGCTGCACTCGATGATCGAGATCTGGGAACGTTCGGAAACCTTCACCCACGGCTACCTCATCTTCCCCATCAGTGCCTGGCTGATCTGGCGCCAGCGCGACGAACTCGCGCAGGTGCAGCCGGCGCCCGACCTGCGCGGTCTCTTGCTGCTCGCCGCGTCGGGCGCGGCCTGGCTGCTGGCCGACGCCGGCAGCGTCAACGTCGTCGCGCAATACGGCTTCATCGGCATGCTCATTGCCGCGATCTGGACCCTGCTCGGCTGGCGCTTCGTGTGGGCGGCCTTTTTTCCGCTGATGTTCCTCTTCCTCGCGGTGCCGGTCGGCGAGTTTCTGATCCAGCCGCTGATGGAAATCACCGCCGACTTCACCGTCGCCATGCTTCAGATCACCGGCATTCCGGTCTATCGCGAAGGGCTTTTCTTCAGCATCCCCAGCGGCGACTGGTCGGTGGTCGAAGGCTGCTCGGGCCTGCGCTACCTCATCGCCTCGGTCACGCTCGGCGTGCTCTACGCCTACCTTACCTATCGTTCGTGGAAGCGGCGCCTGCTGTTCACGCTGGCGGCGATCGTCGTGCCCATCTTCGCCAACAGCGGCCGCGCCTACATGATCGTGATGATCGCGCACCTGTCCGACATGAAGCTCGCGCTCGGCGTCGACCACTACCTTTACGGCTGGGTGTTCTTCGGGCTGGTCATGCTGCTGCTGTTCTGGATCGGCGGTTTCTGGCGCGAGGACGAGGCGCCGCCTGCGGCCCCCCCCGCGGCGCGCCCGGCGGAGGCCCGCATGCCGCGCCCGCTGGTGCCGGCCGTCGTCGCCGCGCTCGTCGTCGCCGGCATGTGGCCGGCCTACGCGGCCTGGCTCGCCGCGCGCCCGCTGCCGCCCATGCCCGAACTGCAGGTAGAGGCCGCCGCCGGCTGGCAGCCCGCCGAATCCTTCACCGACTGGGTGCCGCACTGGATCGGCGCCGACCGCACCCTCCGCCAGACCTACGCCCAGGCCGGCCATGGCGTGATGCTCGAACTCAACTACTACGTTGCCCAGCGCCAGGACGCCGAACTCATCAACTCGCAGAACTTCATGATTCCGCAGAAGCACCCGATCTGGTCGAACGTCGGCGAGGGCATCGTCACGGTCGAGATCGACGGCGTCAGCCGCCCGGTGCGTCAGGCCAAATTGCGCCGCGTCGACGGCCAGCGCCTGCTGATCTGGCAATGGAACCTGATCAACGGCGCGCCCACGGTGAGCGATCACAAGGCCAAGCTCGTGCTCGCGCTCGACCGCGTGCGCATGCGGCGCGACGACGGCCTCTCGGTGCTCATCGCCGCGCCCTATGACGACGCGCAGCAGGACGCCGCCGCCGCGACCCTGGCGCGCTTCGCCGCCGACATGCAGCCCGCCCTTGCGGCGGCGCTCGACGGAGTCGACGGCCAGTGACGGCGCACATCGTGCACGTCGTCCACCGCTTCGACACCGGCGGCATGGAAAACGGCATGGTCAACCTGTTCAACACCCTGTCGCCGCAGCGCTATCGCCATACCGTCGTCGCGCTCACCGACTACAGCGGCTTTCGCCACCGCATCACCGCGCAGCGCGTCGACTTCCATGCACTCGGCCGTGCCCCGGGCAACGGCATCGGCTGGATGGCCAGGCTGTGGAAGCTGCTGCGCCAGTTGAAGCCCGACCTCGTCCACACGCGCAACCTGGCGGCGCTCGAAGCGCAGTTCGTCATCGCCGCCGCCGGCATCCGCGCCACCGTGCACGGCGAACACGGCCGCGACGTCTTCGACCTGCACGGCCGCAACTGGAAATACAACCTGCTGCGCCGCGCCGCGCGGCCGCTGGTGTCGAACTACATCGCGGTGAGCCGCGACCTCGAGGACTGGCTGCGCCGCGATATCGGCGTGCCCGAATCAAAAATCCACCAGATCTACAACGGCGTCGACAGCGCGAAATTTCGTCCGCGCACCGGCCCGCGCCCCGATTTTGCACACCCCGACAGCATCGTGTTCGGCTCGGTCGGGCGCATGGTCGAAGTCAAGGACTACCCGGCGCTCACCCGCGCCTTCATCCAGCTCATGCGCCAGCAGCCCGAGCGCGCCGAACGCGCGCGGCTGGTCATCGTCGGCGACGGGCCGGCGCGCGACGTCTGCCTCGACATGCTGCAGGGCGCGGGGCTCGCGCATCTCGCCTGGCTGCCCGGCGCGCGCGACGACATTCCGGACATCATGCAGGCGATCGACGTTTTCGTGCTGCCTTCAAAGAACGAGGGCGTTTCCAATACCATTCTCGAAGCCTTCGCCAGCGGCCTGCCGGTCGTCGCCACCGCGGTCGGCGGCAACGTCGAACTGGTCGAGGACGGCGTCAACGGCCTGCTGGTGCCGCCGGGCGACCTGGGCGCGATGGTACAGGCCTTGCTTTTCTATCTGGACGCACCGGCGCGCATCGCCGAGCACGGCGCCACCGCACGGCGGCAGGCAGAGCAGCGCTACAGCATTCCGGCCATGGCCGAGGCCTACGCGGCAGTGTACGACGAGACGCTGGCGCGCCAGGGGCGTGCGAAAAGTTAAAGTAGAGACCGTCGTTGCGAGCGAAGCGAAGCAATCCAGCGCATCGATCCGGCAGGCATTTCTGGATTGCTTCGCTGCGCTCGCAATGACGAACTGACCGGTTGTGCACCGGCGGCGAAACGCCGCCGAACAGCGTGAAAAATTGACAGGGACAGGGAACAGAACACCATGTGCGGCATCACCGGCATTTTCGACACCCGCGAGGCGAGCGAGGTCTCGCGCGAGCTGCTGCATCGCATGAACGAGACCCAGTTCCATCGCGGCCCCGACGAGGGCGGCCTGCACCTGGAGCCGGGCGTGGGCCTCGGTCATCGCCGGCTGTCGATCATCGATCTGTCCACCGGCCAGCAGCCGCTGTTCAACGAGGACGGCTCGGTGGTCGTCGTGTTCAACGGCGAGATCTACAATTTCCAGGAACTGGTGCCCGAACTCGAAGCGCTGGGCCACGTCTTCCGCACCCATTCCGACACCGAAGTCATCGTCCACGCCTGGGAAGCCTGGGGTGAAACCTGCGTGGCGCGCTTCCGTGGCATGTTCGCCTTCGCCCTGTGGGACCGCAACGCGGAGACGCTCTTCGTCGTGCGCGACCGCTTCGGCGTCAAGCCGCTGTACTACGCCTTCCTCGACGGCGGCGCATTCATCTTCGGCTCCGAACTCAAGTCGCTGATGGCGCACCCGCAGCTGCCGCGCGACATCGACCCGATGGCGGTGGAGGAATACTTCGCCTACGGCTACGTGCCCGAGCCGCGCACCATTTTCAATCGCGTGTACAAGCTGCCGCCGGGCTTCATGATGACCCTGAAGCGCGGCGAAGCGCGCGCGCTGCCCAAACAATACTGGGACATGCCTTTCACGCCGGTCGCGGTGAAGGACGAAGCCGAAGCCTGCGAGGAACTCGTCCATCGCCTGCAGGAATCGATCCGCCTGCGCATGATCGCCGACGTACCGCTCGGCGCCTTCCTCTCGGGCGGCGTCGATTCCAGCGCGGTCGTCGCGATGATGGCCACGCAGTCGACAACCCCGGTCAACACCTGCTCGATCGGTTTCGACGACCCCGCCTACAACGAAGTCGAATTCGCCCAGCAGGTCGCCGACCGCTATCGCACCGCGCATCACGTCGAGACCGTCGCGTCCGACGACTTCGGCCTGGTCGGCCAGCTCGCCCAGGTCTACGACGAGCCCTACGCCGACTCGTCCGCGCTGCCGACCTACCGCGTGTGCGAGCTGGCACGTAAACATGTGAAGGTCGCGCTCTCCGGCGACGGCGGCGACGAGCACTTCGCCGGCTACCGGCGCTACCGCTGGTTCCGCTACGAAGAGCGCATGCGTTCAGTCATTCCGCTCGGCCTGCGCCGCCCGCTGTTCGGCACGCTCGGCAAGCTGTATCCCAAGGCCGACTGGGCGCCGAAAGTCTTCCGCGCCAAGACCACCTTCGAGGCGCTTGCGCGCGACACCGTCGAAGGCTATTTCCACGGCGTCTCGCTTTTGTCCGACGCGCAAAGAAAACAGCTCTTCTCGCCGTCGTTCCGGCGCGAGCTGCAGGGCTACCAGGCGGTCGAGGTGCTGCGCCGCCACGCCGCCGTCGCCCCCACCGACGACCCGCTCTCGTTGGTGCAGTACCTCGACATGAAGACCTACCTCGTCGGCGACATCCTCACCAAGGTCGACCGCGCCAGCATGGCGCACGCGCTCGAAGTGCGCGAGCCGCTGCTCGACCACGAGCTCATGGGCTGGGTCTCCGGCCTGCCGGTCGACCTCAAGCTGCGCGGCACCGAGGGCAAGTACCTGCTGAAGAAGGCGATGGAACCCTACCTGCCGAACGACGTGCTGTACCGCAGGAAAATGGGCTTCGCTGTGCCCCTTGCCGCCTGGTTCCGCGGCCCGCTCGCCGGCGTCATCCGCGGCGTCGTGCTGGGCGAGCGCCTGGCCTCCACGGGGATGTTCAACCAGGACTTCCTGCGCGAAGTCGTCGACGCCCACCAGTCCGGCCGCCGCGACTACTCGGTGATCCTGTGGACGGTGCTGATGTTCGACGCCTTCCTCGGCCAGGTGCTGGGCATGGATGAATCGGAGCGGGAGGCCGCATGAGCGCCATCCCCATGCCCGTCATTGCGACCGCGAGCGAAGCGCGGCGGGAAGCAATCCAGACGGCACGGTCGGCATGCATCCTGGATGGCCGCGCTGCGCTTGCAATGACGTCACAACGCCAAGCTGACACCCCATGAAAATCCTCCACGTCTTCGACCACACCCTGCCGCTGCATTCCGGCTACACTTTCCGCAGCGCGGCGATCCTGCGCAATCAAAGGAAACTCGGCTGGGAGACCTTCCACCTGTCCGGGCCCAAGCAGATCGACTGCACGGTCATGGAGGAAGACGCCGACGGCCTGCACTTCTACCGCACGCCCAGGCCGGCCGGGCTGCTCGCCAGGCTGCCCGGCGGCGACCCCTTCGCGGTGATGCGCGCGATCGAGAAGCGCCTCGCCGGCCTTGCGCGCGAACTCCGGCCCGATGTCATCCATGCGCATTCGCCCGTGCTCGACGCGGTGCCGGCGATCCGCGTCGGCCGCCGGCTCGGTATCCCCGTCGTCTATGAAATCCGCGCCTTCTGGGAAGACGCCGCGGTCGACCACGGCAGCACCCGGGAAGACAGCCTGCGTTACAAACTCACCCGCGCGCTGGAAACCTGGGCGGTGAAGCGTGCCGACGCCGTCACCGTCATCTGCGAGGGCCTGCGCGGCGACCTCGTCGCGCGCGGCATCGACCCGGGCAAGATCACCGTCATCCCCAACGCGGTCGATATCGAGAAATTCGAGATGGGCGGCCGCCCCGACCCCGCGCTCAAGATGAAACTGGGCCTCGGCACCAGCCGCGTGCTCGGCTTCATCGGCTCGTTCTACGCCTACGAGGGCCTCGACCTGCTGATTGCCGCGCTGCCGGCGATCCTGAAGCAGATGCCCGACGTCAAGGTGCTGCTGGTCGGCGGCGGCCCGCAGGACGCCGCGCTCAAGCAGCAGGTGATGCGGCTCGACCTCAAGGACCGCGTGATCTTCACCGGCCGCGTGCCGCACGCCGAGGTGAACCGCTACTACGATCTGGTCGACGTGCTGGTGTACGCGCGCCACCGCATGCGGCTGACCGACCTGGTTACGCCGCTGAAGCCGCTCGAAGCCATGGCGCAGGGGCGCCTCATGGTCGCCTCCGACGTCGGCGGCCACCGGGAGCTGATCGACGACGGCAGGACCGGCGTGCTGTTCCGCGCGGGGGACGTCGACGACCTCGCAGCCAGGGTGATGGCGCTGCTGCAGAACGAAGCGGGTTGGGACGCCATGAAGCAGGCCGGTCGCCGCTTCGTCGAAACCGAGCGCAACTGGGCGGCGAGCGTGGCGCGCTACCGCGGCGTGTACGGCGGCCTGGTCAAACATAGCCTGGAGCCCGCGCGTGCCTGAGCAGTCGTCCGGGCCGCGCATCGACCTCGTCGTGTTCAGCGCGCTGTTCCCCAGCGCGGCGCGGCCCGGCGCCGGCCTTTTCATCCGCGAGCGCATGTTCCGCGTGGCGCGCCATCGCCCGCTCGTCGTCGTCTCGCCGCAGCCCTGGTTTCCCGGCCAGTCGCTGATTCGCCGGCTGCGTCCCGGCTACCGCCCGCAGGCGCCGGCGCTCGAGATCCAGCAGGGCATCCGCGTCTACCATCCGCGCTACCTCGCCGTGCCCGGCGTGCTGCGGCGTTTCGACGGCAGGTCGATGGCGCTTGCCTGCTATTTTCTGCTGCGCCGGCTGAAGGCACAGGGCGCCCGCCTCATCGACGCCCACTTCGGCTATCCCGACGGAGAAGCTGCGGCTCACCTGGGGCGCTGGCTCGATTTGCCGGTGACCATCACCCTGCGCGGCACCGAGGTGCCGCACAGCAAACACCCTGCGCTGCGCAAGCGCCTGATGCGCACGCTGAAGGCGGCCGACCGCGTCTTCTCCGTGTCGGATTCGCTGCGACGCCTGGCGCTGCGGCTCGGCGTGGCGGACGAGCGCACTGAAGTCGTCGGTAATGGCGTCGACACGGATCGCTTCCGGCCCGTCGACCGCGCCCAGGCCCGCCGGAAATTCGATTTGCCCGCCGACGCGAAAATTCTTGTCTCGGTCGGCGCGCTGGTCGAGCGCAAGGGCATGCACCGCGTCATCGACGTCCTGCCCGCGCTGCTCGAAAGTCATCCCGACCTGCACTACCTCATCGTCGGCGGCGCCAGCCCGGAGGGCGACAACCGTGCCGAACTCGACGCCCAGGTCGCGCAACTGGGGCTGGCCGCCCGCGTCCGTTTCCTCGGCGCGTTGCCGCCGGACGAACTCAAGTGGCCGCTGTCTGCCGCGGATGTGTTCGTGCTTTCCACCCGCAACGAAGGCTGGGCGAACGTTTTCCTCGAAGCCATGGCCTGCGGCCTGCCGGTCGTCACCACCGACGTCGGCGGCAACGCCGAAGTGGTGTGTCGCGACGAACTCGGCCGCATCGTGCCCTTCGGCGATGCCACCGCGCTGACCGCCGCGCTCGACGAAGCCTTGAAACAGAATTGGGACCGCCAGGCTATCCTCGACTACGCGCAGGAAAACCAGTGGGACAGGCGCGTCGCGCAGTTGCTGCGCGCATTCGACGAACTCATGGCAACGCCGGCCGGTCACCCGGAGCTCGCGGTCAAATGAGCGTCCCTGCCTGGTTCGCCCGCAGCGTCTACCGCACCCAGGAAGCGGCGATGCATCGCCCGACCTTTGCCATGCTGGCCGAGATCGAGCGCACGCAATGGCTGTCGCGCGACGGCATCGAGGCGTTACAGGCGCGGCGCCTGAACGCGCTGCTGCAAACGGCGCTCGCCCACAGCCCGTGGCACGCCGAACGCATTCGCGCCGCCGGGCTGGCGGAAGCCGTCGAGGCGGGGCAGGTCGCGCTCGCCGGCCTGGCGCGCCTGCCGACCATGAACAAGCGCGATGCGCGCGACAACGTCGAACGCCTGGTGTGGCGCGGCGTGCCTGGCGGCGTGTTCAAGTACACCACCGGCGGCTCCAGCGGCGAGCCGCTGATTTTCTATTTCGGCCGCGCGCGCCAGGCGTCCGACGCCGCCGGGCGCATGCGCGCGCGCCGCTGGTGGGGCGTGGATCCCGGCGAGCGCGAAGCCTACCTGTGGGGCGCACCGGTCGAGCTCAACAAGACCGACCGCATCAAGACCCTGCGCGATCGCCTCGTCAACCAGCTGGTGCTCAACGCCTTCGCCATGTCGCCCGCGCGCATGGACGATTATCTCGATGCGCTGGAAGCCTGGCAGCCGAAATGCCTGTACGGCTACGCGTCCAGCATCGCCCTGCTGGCGGCGCACGCCGAGGCGCGCGCACGTGTGTTGCGGCTGCCCGCGTTGCGCGTGGTGTGCACCACCGGCGAACCGCTTTACCCGCATCAGCGCGACCTCATCGGCCGCGTGTTCGGCGCGCCGGTGGCGAACGAATTCGGCAGCCGCGACATCGGCTTCACCGCGCACGAGGCGCCGGGCGGGCAGATGCTGCTGATGAGCGAAAGCCACATCGTCGAAGTGCTCGACGAGGCGGGCCGGCCGGTCGCGCCGGGTGAATCGGGCGAAGCCGTGATCACCGGCCTCACCTCGCTCGCCCAGCCTTTCGTCCGCTATCGCACCGGCGACGTGCTGCGCCTGTCTGCCGCGCCGGCGTCGGGCGGGCAGGGGCTGCACGTCATCGCCGAAGTCACCGGCAGGCAGACCGACTTCGTCGTCGCCGCCGACGGCCGCGTCATGCACGCGCTCGCGGTCATCTACGTGCTGCGCGCGGTGCCGGGCATCGCACGCTTCAAGTGCATCCAGCACACGCCCGACCGCATGGAAGTGCAGGTCGTGCCGGCGGCCGGCTGGGGCGACGCCGCCCGCGCGGCCGTAGTGGCCGGTCTGCGCGAGCGCCTCGGCGAGGCGCTGCAGGTCGAGCTGAACGTGCTGGAAGACATTCCCCCGGAGGCCTCGGGCAAGCATCGCTACGTCGTCAGCCACGTGCCGCTGACGGATGCCCTCAAACAGGCCGCCGCCTGAATCGAAACGGATTGAACTGAACGCAACATGAAACTCTCGTCCCTGATCGAACTGCCGCTGCGCTACAAGCCCTGGAAGGAACGCCACCTGCGCCTGGTGATGCAGGATCTCGCCGGTGCCGCGCGCCAGTCCGAGCACGACCACCGCACCCACCTGCGCGCCGCGATCGACTGGCTGTGCCGTGCGCAGGACGTGCGCGACGACCAGCCCGACGCCGGCGGCGTCGCCGCGGGCTGGAGCTTCGAGGACGGCTGGCTGCCCGGCTATCCGGAAACGACCGGCTACATCATCGAGACCTTCATCGCCGCGGCGGAATACCTCGGCCGTCCGGAGCTGATCCAGCGCGCGCAGCGCATGATCGACTGGGAGCTTTCGCTGCAGGCCGCAGACGGCGCCTTCCCGGGTCACTTCGGCGAAGCCGGCAGCCATCCGGTGATCTTCAATCAGGGCCAGATCCTGCACGGCCTGGTTGCCGGCTACGCGAGCCTGAAGCGGCAGGACTGCCTCGAAGCCGGCATCCGCGCCGGGCGCTGGCTCGTCGCGCAGCAGGACGACGATGGCTGCTACCGCAAGTTCGAGCACAACGGTGTCCCGCACGTATACAACACCCGTGCCATCTGGGCGCTGGCGGCGATGGGCGTGGTCGCCGACGAGGCGGATTTCGTCGCCGCGGCGCGGCGCAACCTCGACTGGGCGCTGACGCAGCAGACCGCCAGCGGCTGGTTCGCCACCAACGCCTTCGTGCCTGAGCGCGACCCGTTCACGCACACCATCGCCTATGCCATACGCGGCTTTATCGAGGTGGCCGTGCTGCTCGGCGAGGAGCGCTATCTCGATGCGGCCGGCAAGGCCGCGCGCGGCCTGCTGGCGAAGCAGCGTGCCGACGGCTGGCTCGCCGGCACCTACGGCGACGGCTGGGCGCCGACTGCCGGCTACGCCTGCGTCACCGGCGTCGCGCAGATGGCCCTGTGCTGGCTGCGTCTCGCGCAGATCACCGGCGACAAGGGCTTCCGCGAGGCGGCGTGGAAGGCGATCGGCTACGTCAAGCGCACCCAGCGGCTGGAAGACGACGACGCCGTCGTGCGCGGCGCCATTCCCGGCTCGGCGCCGATCTGGGGCGCGTACTCGCGCTTCGAATTCCCCAACTGGGCGGCCAAGTTCTTCGCCGACGCCCTGATGATGGACATGGCCAACGTCGCCGTGCCGCCGGTGCCGGCCGGCGCCAGGGGGTTGTCCCGATGAGCGGGTTGCGGCTGATGATCCTGTGCGGGCGCAGCGCCCGCCACCTGCACGTCGCCAACGCCCTGTGCCGCGCAGGCGAGCCGCTCGCCATCGTGCAGGAAACCGGCGGCGAGTGGAGCCTGAAGAAGACGCTGAAGAAACTGCGCCCGGACAATCTGTTCCGCAAGGGCTGGCGCTGGCTGCGCGACCGCCGCCGCTACGCCGGCAATCCGGAGGCGAAGTTCTTCTTTCCGAATAGTGAACCGCGGCTCGACCGCCCCGAACTCGTGCGCGAAGTCCCGCACATCAACCACCCGGACGTGGTGAGGCTCGCGCGCGAACTGCAGCCCGACCTCATCTGCGTGTTCGGCACCTCGCTCATCCGCGGCGAGTTGCTGAACGAAGGGCGGCTGGGCATCGTCAACCTGCACGGCGGCCTCTCGCCCGAATACCGCGGCGCCGACTGCACCTTCTGGGCGCTCTACAACGGCGAGCCCGAAAAGGTCGGCTGCACCCTGCACTACATCGACGCCGGCATCGACACCGGCCGCCTCATCGCGCACATCAGCCCGGCAGTGCGCGAGGGCGATACCGAGCTGGTGCTGTTCTGGCGCGCGGTGCAGGATAGCGCCGAGGTCTACGCCGAAGCGCTGGAACGGCTCGCGAAGGGCGAGGCGCTGGGTGCGGCCCAGCCGGGCAAGGGCCGGCTGTATCAGGTCAGGGACCGCGGCCTGCGGCATGAACACCGACTGGCCGCGCGACTGGCTGCCGGCATGCTGAGCGGCCTGGCATTGCCGCGCCGGGTGCGCTGGTTCTCCGACGAGACGGCCGGGGAGCAAGGCGCATGAGAGACCTGCTCGTCACCGGCATCGTGTTCGGCGTGTTGCCGTTCATTTTCAAGCGGCCCTGGATCGGCATCCTGTTGTGGTGCTGGCTGAGCTACATGAACCCGCACCGCCAGACCTGGGGCTTCGCCTACGACATGCCTTTTGCCATGATAACCGCGATCGTCACGATCACGGCTTTCATCTTTTCCAGGGAAAAGAAGGAGATGGTCTGGACCCGCGAAACCGTTCTCCTGCTGTTTTTCGTAGGCTGGATGCTGATTACCACCTTCTTCGCTTTATATTCCGATCCGGCCTGGGAGCAGTGGGACAAGGTCTGGAAGATCCAGCTCATGGTCCTCCTCACGGCCATGGTCATCAAGGAACGCCAGCACCTGCACTGGATGATCTGGGTCATCGCGCTCTCGCTCGGGTATTACGGCGTCAAGGGCGGCATCTTCACCATCGTGCACGGCGGCCAGTTTCGCGTGCAGGGTCCGGCCGGCACCTTCTTCGGCGGCAACAACGAAATGGCGCTCGTCCTGGCGATGCTGATCCCCTTGATCCGCTATCTGCACCTGCAGGAACCGCGCAAGTGGGTACGGCTGGGGCTCGCGTCCGCCATGGTCTTGTCGGGCATTGCGGCCATCGGCAGCCAGTCGCGCGGCGGTCTGCTCGCCATGGCCGCGATGGGGGTCTTCCTGTGGCTGAAGAGCCGTCAGAAGGTAGCCATCGGCATATACATCGTGCTTGCCGTCGGTGCCGTCCACGCCATCATGCCGCAGGCGTGGTACGACCGCATGTACACCATCAAGACCTATCAGGAGGATGACTCGGCGCTGGGCCGGATCAATGCCTGGCACACCGCTTTCAACGTGGCAAAGGATCGCGTTACCGGTGGTGGTTTCGAGATGTTCCGGCCGCCGACGTTCCGTCAATACGCGCCGGAACCGTTCCGGGTGCACGATGTGCACAGCGTCTACTTCGAGATCATCGGAGAGCATGGCTTCATTGGCTTTGCCATGTTCATCATGTTGGCAGTATTCACTTGGTTGCGCGCAAACCAGGTCATCCGGGAGTGCAAGAACGACCCCGAGCGAAAATGGGCGGCCGACCTCGCCGCGATGATCCAGGTCAGTCTGGTCGGCTATGGCGCCGGCGGCGCTTTCCTCGGCCTCGCCTACTTCGACCTGACCTATCACTTGATAATCATCCTGGTCCTGGCGGCGAAGTTCTCCGGTGTACTCGACAAGACCAAACCTGTCGCCGCGAGTCCGGCACCGGCAGTCCGCCGCGATCTGCCGCACCCTTCGAGCCGGTTTGAAACGGAGGAGGCGGGGCGGCGGACTTGAATCCGAATCCCGCGCCACGGAGGTACAAAGAACGCAAACCGGGCGGGCAATCGATAGCCTGTCCGGAACGTTCACCCGCCAGGCGAGTCCCGCGGTTGTTCGTGTCTTTGTGGTTCGACTGCGGTTCTCGAGTTGAATCGCGGCGCGCACCCAGAGGGCATCAACGCGTCGCGCCTGCCCTCAGTGCCCGTTCTCCTCCAGCCAGCGCTCCAGCATCGTCGTCACCCAGATCATCACGCCGTAGTAGCTGGCGTGCGGTCCGCGCTGCATCGCCAGCATGTGGTCGAGATAGGCCGGCTGGATCCAGCCGCGCCGCTTGAAATCCGACACGCTGTCGCCGACCAGTTCGCCGAGCGGGGCGTGCTGGTTGCTCCACACGCCGAAGGGCAGGCCGAAGCCATGCTTGGATTTGTTGATGATCTTTTCCGGCAGCAGGTCGGTGAGCGCCTGCTTGAAGAACCAGCGCAGCTTTTGCCCGCGCACCTTGTAGCCCACCGGCAGATGATGCGCGAACTCGGCCAGTCCGTCATTCAATAGAGGATAGTGCACCTCGATGCCGGCCGCTTCGGTCATGCTGCCCACCTTGCGCAGGTCGTTGTCGGCCAGGGTGAATTTGAGGTCGACGTGCATCATGCGGTTGATGTAGTGGTCCGACGCCGTGCGCGCATAGACCTCGACCAGCGCGGCGTCGGTCACGGAAGGATCGACGGCATGCAGGAATTCGGTTTCGAAGATGCGGTCGAGCGGCGTGCGGTGCAGGAAATTGTAGCTTTCCAGCCGCAGCGGCAGGCCGATATTCGCCTGGGCGACGTAGCTTTTCAGCTTGGAGAGCGGGAAGCGGTTCGACAGCCCCGGCAGGTGCGCCAGCGGCTCGATCGCGCCGCGCCGCAGCAGCGCCGGCATGCGGCCATAGAGCTCGAACAGCCTCTGCTTGGCGTAGCGTGCGTTGCCGCCGAAGATCTCGTCGCCGCCGTCGCCGGCGAGCATATGGCGGAAGCCCGCTTCCTGCGCGGCGCGCGCGCAAAAATAGGTGGGCACCGCCGAGCTGTTGCCGAAGGGTTCGTCGTATTCGCGCGCGATCACCGGAATGGCGGTCACGATGTCGGCCGGCTTCAGGTAGTACTCGTGGGGGCGGCTGCCGAAGCGCTCGGCGGCGCAGCGCGCGTACTCCATTTCGTCGAAGCCGTCGGCGTCGAAGCCGATCGAGAAGGTGTCGACCGGCGCACCCCGGGCAGCGGTCAGCGCACCGACCACGGTCGAGCTGTCGGTGCCGCCGGAGAGGAACGCGGCGGTGCCGGGCGCGTCGGCCTCGCGCACCGCCGCATCGAGGCGCGCTCGAAAGTCGGCGCGCAGGGCGGCGTAGTCGTGAGGCGCAGGCGCGTAGTCGGCGTGCCAGTAGAAACCGGTCTCGACCTGGCCGTTCTTCAGGCGGGCGTACTGGCCGGGCAGCAGCTTCTTCACGCCCTGGTACAGGCTGCGCGGCGCGGGGATGGCGTGGAAGTAGAGGTAATCGTAGATCGCCTGCGGGTCGATGCTGCGGCCGACGGCGGGGTGGGCGGCGACGCCTTGCACGCTGGTGCCGAACACGAATTGTCCGCCGTGTTTCGCGTAGCACAGGCGCTCGGCGCCGATGCGGTCGAGCGCGAGGAAGGCCTGGCCGGTCGAAGGCTCCAGCATGGCGAAGGCGAAATTGCCTTGCACGTGCCGGGGCAGATGCTCGCCGAGACGGCGCCAGCCCTGCGCCAGCGCGGCAGCGGGGCTGCGCTGGCGCGCCGTGGCGGCGAGTTCGGCGTCGTCGAAGCGGGGCCGGCCGAAGCAGGCCACGGCGAGCCCGTTTTCGACATGGATCGACGCCTTGCCGAAGCGCGAGGCCCCGGCCACGCCGAACGCCGGACTGGCCTGGGAATCGAGCGCGCTCGCCGGCGACAGGCGCGCCGCCTTCGCCATGTGCTGAATCAGGTCCTGATGCGCGCCGTGCTCGCCGAGCCAGCCGAATATGCCGTCCATGGTCTGTTTTGTGTCAGGGATGCGTGATAATTGCTGCTTATTATTTCAAGAAAACAGGACGCGCGGCCGTGCGGGCCGCGCGCTCGGTTGACATGAAACCTGTCAGGGAGACGCTGAACATGTCCGGTTTCCCGTCATTGCAGCAAGGCGAAGCAATCCAGCGCTTTGTCTGGCAAGCCATTTCCGGATTGCCGCGTCGCTGCGCTCCTCGCAATGACGCGCTGGAATGGTTCAGCACTGCCTGGCTATACCACCCGAGCCACGCCATACTCTCAGAAAGCGAAGCCCTTGAGCGAATTCCTGGAAAAAGCTAGCAAGACGCTTGCCTGGCACGGGCGGCGCGTGGCGCGCAGCCTGCGCGGCGCGTGGTGGGGGCTTGCTCCGCGGCCTGCCGAGCGGCCCATCATCGTGGTGGGCTGCTCGCGCGCCGGCACCACCCTCGTCTACAAGACGCTGTCCGAATCGCGCGAGATCGGCAGCCTGCAGCGCGAAACCCACGACTACTGGATGGCGCTGCACCCGCTGGCCGACAAGGGCTGGGATACCCACGCCCTCGGCGCGTCGGACGCGAGCAGGCGTGACCGCGACACGGTCAGCCGCTATTTCTACGCCTGGGCCGGCCGCCATCGCTGGGTCGACAAGAACAACCAGAACGGCCTGTGCGTGCCCTATCTGCAGGCGCTGTTTCCCGACGCCGTGTTCGTGTTCGTCAAGCGCAGCCCCGGCGACAATCTCAATTCGCTCATCGAAGGCTGGCGAAAACCCGACGAATTCGCCACCTGGTCGGACAGGCTGCCGGCAAAGGTCGCGGTGGAAAACGGCGCGCTCAGCCAGTGGTGCTTCTTCCTCGCCGACGGCTGGCGCGACTATCTGAACGCACCGGTCGAGGACGTCGCCGCCTTCCAGTACGAGGCGATCAACCGCGCCATCCTCGATGCGAAGACGAATGTGCCCGCCGGGCAGTGGGTCGAAGTGTTCTACGAGGATTTCCTGCGCGACCCGGTCGCCGCCTTCCGCCGCGTCTTCGAAGACTGCGGCCTGGCGTTCGGTCGCGACCTGGAGCAGCATTGCGCCAACGTGCTCGACACTCCCTACAACGCCTTCTCCGAAATCCGCCTCGACAAATGGAAGGACGGCCGCAACCGCGAGAAGATCGAGCGCGTGCTGCCCAAGGTGGCCGAGGTGGCGGGGCGGATGGGGTATTGATTCAAATTGCTTGCATCATGCGCAAATGGCGAACAAATATTTGAATTACCTCAGGCCGGCGCTCAGGCAGACCGCCGAGACCGTGATGCCAGGTCCGAGATGGGCGAAAAGGCGCATTGTCGTATCCGGATTGCCCAGAAGCGGAACCTCCTGGGTCGCCAAGGCCTTGTCGCTTTCCCCCAACGTTGCTTATTACTTCGAGCCCGACTCGGTTTTGGAGCGGCGCCACTGGTATGTCTATCCGGACGCGCATGCCGGCAACCCGTTGCTGGCGCGCCATATCAGCGCTGCGTTCGCCGGCCGCATCCATACCGAGTACGTGATCGCTGAACGGGGATTGCGGGAGATTCTGACTACCTGGCGTGCGGACGTGGTGTTGATCAAATGGGTCAAGCTGGTCTTGTGTCTGGATTGGCTCGCGCAGCATTTCCCCGACGTGACCGTTGTCCAGACGGTCCGTCACCCGGTGCCGCTCACCCTGAGTTGGCGCAAGCGAGGATGGGATCCCGGACATGCCCTTGACCTGCTGCTGGCCCAGCCTGGTCTGATGACCGGCCCGCTCGCGCCTTATGCTGACGCCATGCGCTCCGCGGAGTCGTACTGGGAGAGGGCGGGTGCTTTCTGGGGTGCCATTGCCTTCATGCAGTTGCGGCAGCATCGGCCAGGCTGGGTCCTGCGCGAGCACGAGCGGTTCTGTATCGACCCAGTCGAACAATATCGTGCGTTGACCCAGCAGTTAGGCTTGGCCTGGAGCGACCGGATTGCCGGTTTTGTCACCGGCGAGAACCGCAGGACCGTCGGGCCGGGCTACGGGCGCAGGCGGGACCCGCGACAGGAAATCCACAAATGGGAAACAGGCGTGACGCGTGGTGAGCGGGACCAGCTTGAAAGCGTTGTTCGGGTTTTTGATCTGCCCTTTTACGCTCGCCTTGATCCCGAGGTGTTCCGGGATTCTCAGTCATCTTCAAGACGAGCAGGATAGGTGGGAAATATTCTCCTCATCACTGGCGCTATCGGGGTGACGTGGGCAGCGATCTTGTTGATCTTCGCCCGCCCCCTGCGCGCCCGCTGGCACGAACCCGTCTTCCGCTACCCCCTCCTCGCCATCGAGAGCGACGACTGGGGCGCGGGGCCGCTGGCGCAGGTCGACGCCCTGAACCGCCTTGCAGAAATGCTCTCCCGCGTGCGCGACAGCCGCGGCCGCCCCGCCCTGATGACGCTGGGCGTGATCCTCGAAGTGCCGGACGGCCCGCGCATCGCCGCCGCCGACTGCGCCGACTACCACGCGCTGCCGCTCACCGACGCGCGCTTCGACGCCGTGCGCGCCGCCATGGACGCGGGCATCGCGGCCGGCGTATTCGTGCCGCAGTTGCACGGGCAGTGCCATTACTGGCCGCCGGCGCTGCTGGCCGCCGCGCAAACCGACGCCGCCGTGCGCGCCTGGCTCACTGCCGCCGAACCGGCCGCCACCGAGGCGTTGCCGTCGCCCCTGCAGAGCCGCTGGGTCGATGCGTCGGTGCTGCCTTCGCGGCCCCTGACCGATGACGAAATCCTCGACGCGGTGGCAGGCGAGGTAAGCGTTTACCAGCGTGTCTTCGGCAGCCGGCCGCAGCTTGCCGTCGCCACCACCTTCGTGTGGACCGACGCCGTCGAGGCCGCCTGGACGCGCCTGGGCATCGAAGCCGTCGTCACCCCCGGGCACCGCGCCACCTGCCGCGATGCATCGGGGCAACCCGGCTGCGTCGACGCCGCCATGCTCACGGGTGAGCGCTCGCTCGCGGGCGCCACCTATCTGGTGCGCGACGTCTACTTCGAGCCCGCGCTCGGCCACGCGCCGCAGCGCCTCGCCGACGGCCTCGTGCAGCGCGCGCGTCAGGGCCGCGCCTGCCTCGTCGAAACGCACCGCTTCAATTTCCTGCAGCAACCGGACGCCAGCCTGGCGACGCTCGAGGCCGGCCTCGCGGCCGCGCTCGAAGCCTGCCCGACGCTGCGCTTTGCCGCGCCGGGCGAAATCGCGCGCGCGATCCGGCAGCGCGATCCGGCCTGGATCGAAACCCGGCTGTGGCCGCGGCTCGTCGCCTGGCGCGCGCGCCTCGACGCGATTCCGCGCTTCCGGCGCCTCTCCCGCCTCACCGGCCTGGCGCTGCCGCTCGCGCTGCTGGGAGGCCGCGCATGAACCCGCGCTTCTCGGTCGTCATCCCCGCGTTCAATTCGGCCGCCACGCTGGCGCGCGCGATCGAATCGGTGCGCGCCCAGACCTGGCCGGCGCACGAGATCCTCGTCGTCGACGACGGCTCGACCGACGCCACCGCCGAAGTCGCGGCCGGCTTCGACGGCGTGCGCCTCATCCGCCAGCCGAACAGCGGCGTCTCGGTCGCACGCAATGCGGGTGCTGCGGCCGCGACCGGCGACTGGCTGGCCTTCCTCGACGCCGACGACTGGTACGCGCCCGACCGCCTCAAGCTTCACGCGGAATGGATCGCCGAGGACCCCGCGCTCGACTGCCTCACCGGCGACTACGCCTACCGCGACGACGCCGGAAAACTGCTCGGCACCTCGATGGCGCAGCACGCATCCGGCCGCATGATGCTGACGAAAGCTGCCGGCGCCGCGCGCGTGGTGATGGACGCGCCCGCCGAAATCGCCGCCTTCGTCGCCGACCATTTCGGCGACACCCACACCCTGTCGGTGCCGCGCGCGCGCTTCGTCGCGCTGGGCGGCTATCCCACCGGCTACAAGGTGTGCGAGGACGTGCATTTCCTCACCCGCCTGGTGGCGACGAGCCGCCGCATCGGCGTGGTGTGCGCAAGCCTCGGCGTCTACGTCATCCACGGCGGCAGCGCCACCCGCCGCGACCCGGTCGCGGCGCAGCGCGAGAACGTGCGCACGCTCGCCGATCTTGCGCGGCTGGCGCAGAATTTCCCGGCGCCGGTGCGGCAGGGCGTGGCCGAGCGCATGCAGCGCGCGCGCTACAACCTCGGCTGCGCGCTGAGCAAGTCAGGCCGGCGCGGGGCCGCGTTCCAGGCCGTGTTGCCCAACCTGTTCGATGCGCCGGGCTGGCAAAGCCTGCGCGAAGCGCTGTCGATGCTGAAAGGCTGACGCATGGGTAAGCCGATAATCCTGTTTCCCCAGCCGTCATTCCGGCGCAAGCCGGAATCCAGCGTTTTTATTGAGCTGGACACCGGCGTTTGCCGGGGTGACGACTGCTTCAGCTTCCCCTTCCCCTTGTAATCTCCACCCCATGAACCGCCTCCTCGTCCTCACCGAACTCTTTCTCCCCACCAGGGGCGGCACCGCCGTGTGGGCGGCCGAGGTCTACAAGCGACTGGGCGGCAAGGAAATCCACATCGTCACCGCCGACGTGCCGGGCGCGGCCGAGGTCGACGCCGTCCACCCCAACACCATCCACCGGCTGAATCTCAAGCGCGTGCCCTGGCTGCGCCCCGAATCGCTGGCGATGTATGCGCGTTTTTTCTTCAAGTCGCTGACGCTGGCGCTCACCCGCCGCTTCGACGCGATTCACGCCTTCCGCGCCCTGCCGGAAGGCCTGGTCGCCTGGGGGGTCGCGCGCCTCACCTTGCGCCCGGTCGTCATCTACGCGCACGGCGAGGAACTCACCACCTGGGGCCGCGGCGGCAAGTACAAGGCGATGCGCTTCGCCCTGCGCCACGCCGACCGCGTCATCGCCAACAGCGAGCACACCCGCGATACCCTGCTCGGCATGGGCATCGACCCCGGGCGCATCACCCTTATCTATCCCGGCGTCGACGTGTCGGTGTTCCGCCCCGGGCTCGACACCACGGGCCTGCGCGCAAGCCTCGGCATCGGCGCGGATGAAAAGCTCGTTTTTTCGGTCGGCCGGCTGTCGCGCCGCAAGGGCTTCGACCAGATGATCCGGGCGGTGGCGCAATTGCATGCTGAGGGCCTGTCTGTGCGCTACGTCATCGCCGGCATCGGCGAAGACGCCGACTACCTGGATGGCCTGATCGCGGAACATAATGTGCAGGCTGTCGTCCACCGGATAGGCGCGGTGAGCGAGGCCGATCTGCCGCGCTGGATGAATGCGTGCGACGTGTTCGCCATGCCCAACCGCGAGATCAACGGCGACAACGAGGGCTTCGGGATGGTGTTCATCGAGGCGGCGGCGTGCGGAAAGCCCAGCCTTGCGGGTGAAGCGGGCGGCACAGGCTCGGCAGTATTGCACCAGGAGACCGGGCTGCGCGTCGATGGCGATTCGCTTGGCGCCATAGTGAGCGGGCTCCGCGGCATCGTGGCAAACGAACATCTTGGTCGGCATATGGGCGATGTTGGACGCTTGCGCGCGCTCGAACAGTTCAGTTGGGATGCGGTGGCATCTAAAACCAGAGGGGTCTGAAAATGCGATATCTCCTAGTTGCCGTCCTTGGCCTGGCTTCAATGAATCCGGCCAACGCGGCGGAATACGAAACTGCTGAGGATTATGCATTGCTGCCCCCGTACTGCGTCGTAAAAATGGAGCGCAAAGCGTCTGCGGCAGACGAAATGTGGCGACAGCAAATGGGGCATGATAACTGGATACATATGCACCACTATTGCGGCGGCTTGATCGAACTGAACCGATACTTTGCCGGCACGAAGGGGAGGCGAAAGGCCAGCCTTGGAAACGCCGTCAAAGAGTTCGAATATGTCCTGGACCGCTGGACAACGGGTTTCTACCTTCGCGCAGATGCGCACTTGAATCGGGGCCGTGCATACAAGTACATACGCGAAGAAGGAAAGGCTTTAACTGACTTCCAGCGTGCACGCGAACTGAACCCACGTCTGGCGCCGGCTAGTCTTGAGTTGGCGGATCTGTATGTAAGGCTCAATAAGAAAAACGAAGCGCTAACTATCCTGAAAGGCGCGATCGAGTTGAATCCGGATACCAAAAGCCTGCGACGTCGGTATGCTGAACTCGGCGGTGATCCAAAGGCGTTGCCTGAGGTGGGCGCCCCCCCCACCGGGAGCGCGGTTCCTGCCATTGCGCCTGAACGGAAGGGTTCGCCGGCCCCAGACGCTGCACCGCTCAAACAGGAGTCCATGGCGACGTCTGCGGACAAGCCGCCTGCACAACCGATAGAACCAACCATCGGCAGTCCGACCAATCCTTATTGCAGGTTTTGTCCTGACTGAAAGTCAGACTATCGAGCCCCCTTCATGTTCTACAAACAGAAAAACCTGATCCAGCGTTGGTGGTTCGACCGTGGCATTCGCGGCATACTCGGATTGCCGCCGCTCCGTCTTGACGAGGACGGGATGGGGCCTGCCGTATTGTCGCAACTGCAGCACAAAGATGTATTGATGTATCTGGCCGCGGTCAAGTCCTTCGCTTGTCGCTTGCCGCCCGCTGAAGTCCACGTCGTGGACGATGGCAGCCTGACCAATGAAGACCGGGCTTTGCTTTCCGACCATATTCCCGAGCTTCGCTTCCATGCGCTAGCGGACTTCCGGCTGGCGGGTCTCCCGCAGGGTGGAACGTGGGAGCGGCTGATCGCCATTGCGCGGCTGTCCGAGACGCGCTATGTCATCCAGCTTGACGCCGACACGCTAACGTTGGCGCCCATACCAGAAGTCGAGGCAGCCACGCGTAACGGCGCGGCCTTTACCATCGGCACCTGGGACCAGCAGCAGATCGAACCCATGCTTGAGCGCGCGAGCGAAGCCAAGAAGCATCTGGCGGGCGATCGCCCGCACGTACAGGTGCTTGCAGAAGCCAACTTCTCCCGCTTGCAAAACGCGGCAACACTGAGGTATGTCCGAGGCTGCTCGGGTTTTGCCGGTTTCTCGCCCGGTGCCGGCAAGCTTGAACTGATGCGCGAGCTGTCAGGACGGATGCAAAGCTTAATTGGCGATCGCTGGCTGGAATGGGGGAGTGAGCAAGTGATGTCCAACCTTGTCGTGGCGAACCAGCCTGATGCCATCGTGTTGCCTCATCCCGAATTCGCTGACTGCGAAAGGATACGGCCCGGCACCACGCGATTCGTGCATTTCATAGGAACTTGCCGATTCCGCAGTGGGCGCTACATGCGCCTGGTCAACGAGGTTGCTCAATCGTTCATCTGAGTGTTACTGCAATGTGCCTGTGTGCGTTGCTTCTTGAAGCCCTGAACAAGTCCCCAACGGGTCGTTGCGAGCAAAGCGAAGCAATCCGGTTCCTTGATCGACAAGCGCATTCTGGATTGCCGCGTCGCTGCGCGCCTCGCAACGACTTGTTCAGGGTCTCCCTTGGAGGGCGAAGGAATTTGACATATCTTTCAGGCACAGTGGGCATTTAAGCAGAAGCAACCCGGGAGAGGGAGATCAGATGCGGATAAGAAATCGAATAAAGGGCTGGCTGCATACGGTTGGATTTGATGTTGTGCGCTATGTGCCGGAATGCAATCGACCCTTCGATGTCCTCTCGCTGGTTGTGCGGGAGTTCATGCGCAAGATCGACGAGCCATTCTTCTTTGTGCAGGTCGGCGCCAATGACGGCATCTTGGATGACCCACTCAGAAAGCTTGTGCTTGAGCATCATCTGAATGGCTTGCTAATCGAACCTCTCCCGGATCTCTTCGAGCGATTGGTCGAGAATTATGCTGAAAGTCGAGGCTTGATTTTCGAGAACGTCGCGATCGACACCAAGCCAGGAACCGTTCCTATTCATCGTGTGAGGAAGGGCCCGTCAACTCCAAAACATTGGGATGGGATAGCCAGTCTGGACAAGAGACACCTCATAAAGGAAGGCGTAAACGAATTGAACATCGAAACGGTAGAGGTCAAGGCAGTGACGATGCAGTCCTTGTTGTCAAAACACAATATCAAAAAAATTGACCTGCTGCAGGTTGATACGGAAGGGTATGACTATGCGATCGTGAAGTCCGTAATTGAGGCGGGGTTCCGCCCAGGAATAATCAATTACGAACACTGCCACCTGGTCCCAAAAATAAGGCTTGCATCCAAACGCCTGTTGGAAGCGAATGACTATAGATTCATCGAGGTTGGAAAAGACTCTCTTGCAGTTCGTGGTTGGGGCATCTGAATCTTCTGCCTGCCCCCATCTAAGGTTGACCTCAAGTTATTCAGTGATGCTGTCTAGTGGTCTGCTTCCGAAATAACGCAACATGAAACGGCGTATTTTTCCGCATGGCGGCGTTGCTCGTCGTTGCCATAGAGCACGCTATGTCGCCTCCTCGCGCCTTGCCCTGCGAAAAAATCCATCCGTTTCATCCTGTCACCTTATTTCGGAAGCAGACCCCTAGGTGCGATTGCGGCGCGCATGAAGAAGGTGATGCCAGGCAAGGGTGAACCGCGCCACGCTCGCAGCGTTTGGTTGGATGAATATCCTTGGCTATCAGCCGCTGGCTGTAAAAGCCGGTGTGGATGAGCGCAGCGCGAATCGCCCAATCGCAGTCCTGCAAGAGAAGGTTCTCGCGCTAGCCGATACGGTCGAGCGCTTTGCGACGAAAGACGGGGCGGCGGAAGGCCATGGCAACGGAATTGCTCAACGCGTGCAAGAGTGAAGTGTTGGAAAGGATCAATTCCCCTTGGCAAATGGCGCCGGCAGACTCCTGGAAATATTCCTGGCCCGATTGTGGTTGCTTTGCCCCCAGGCACCGCTGCTGCCGATCCACGCGACGTCCATATAAACGATGTCGATCTCGGGATGAGGGTCTAGCTTCCCCGTTCGCGAAAGTCTGCTCTGCGAGGTTGGCGAGCGCTTCGGGGCATTTGCGGGCGATTGTGGGTTGAACCAACAGCGCTGACACGCGGGAGAGTCATGAGGTGCTCGCCTGGGGGGCGCGCTGTTTTGAGGCGTCGGCGACCATCCAGTCGACCAACGTCAGGCGCAGGGTGGCAGTTAGGTCGGGGTGCAATGCTGCAAGATCGTGTCGGCACTCTGGGTCATCGTCCAGATCGAAGAGACTGAAAAGTGCTCCGTTTTCGAGTGGTTGATACACCAGCTTCCAGCGTCCACGCCGGATCATGCGGTCTTTCGCCGCCATGATCCGTTCGCAAAACTCCGGTTTGATGCCGAGCGTGCCGCGGTCGCGGTCGGGCACATCGATCAACTCCAGCAGGTCGGGGTAACGCAGATGGGTCACGGGCAGGCCCGGAATGTCGGTAATCCAGATGCCGGTTTCGTTGAAGGCATCGTGCTCGGGGCAGTCGCCGCCCTTGCTGAGGCAGCCCGCCAGCGAGACCCCGTCCATGCCGGGGTCGGACGGTGCGTCCACCAGTTCGAGCAGCGTGGGCGCCAGGTCGATCGAGCGCACCACGCTGTCGACCTTGCCGCGCCCGGGCCTGCGCGGGTCGCGGATCGCCAGCGGAATGCGCGGGCTGGCCTCGCCCACCGCCGAATTGCCCTGGCCCCAGCTGTCGTGCTCGAAGAATTCCATGCCGTGGTCGGAATACACGACGACGATCGTGTTCCCGGCGAGCCCGCAGGCCGCCAGGTGGGACAGCATCCTGCCGACCTCGTCGTCGAACTCGGCCACGCAGCCGTCGTACAGGTCGATGATCTGGTCGAGGTCGAACTCTTCCTTGGGCGCCCCCTGGCGGCGCAGGATGTCGAACGGGTCGGTCAGCCGCGCCATGGCGAACTTCGACTCGCCGCGATAATGGGGATCGGCAAAGCGCGTGTAGTACGGCCACTCCGAGGCGAACGGCGGGTGGGTCGTCGAGTAGAACACGTTGAGGAAGAAAGGCGCCTCGCCGGCCGCCAGCCGCGATACCAGGCGGCGTGCGCGCTTGCCGAGCGGCCGGGTGAGCGGCACCCCGCCGAGGTAATACAGCTCGGGCAGCAGCAGGCGGCCCATCCGGTTGTGCAGGAACAGCGAGAGATACAGCCGCAGATCCTTGGGCCCCTGGCGGAGCAGGTACTTCAGGTTCCACTGGTCTTCCGGCAGATCGGTATGGTCGAAGCCGAAGCTGAACTTGCCCATGTCGGCGCCGCACCAGTCCGAGATTGCCGCGGTGCGGTAGCCGCGCGCCCTCAGGAGTTGCGGCAGGGCGTCGACCTTGAGCCGGGTTTCGTCGTCGGGCACGAAGTTGTCGCGGATGCCGTGGGTGTGCGGCCAGGTGCCGGTCAGCATTGAGATCAGGCTGGGGGCGGTGCGCGCGCATGGCACGTAGCAGTTGGCGAACAGCGCACCCTGTTCGGTCAGCCTGTCGATGTGCGGCGTGAGCGCACGGCGGTAGCCCATCGCACCCAGGCGGTCGGCACGCAGCGTATCCGAGCCGATCATCAGGATGTTCGGCGGGGCGCCCTCCTTGCGCGCAGGCGGTGTGCGGAGCGGGCGCGCTTCGGGCTGCCAGGCCGCCCAGGCCGTTGTGCCGGCGACGAACAGCACCGCCGCCCACAGTGCGATCAGGTCGCCTGCCCGTCCTTCCCTGGCCAGTTGCCACGAGGCCGCCGCCAGCAGCAAAGCTGCCGCGCCCAGCCACAGTGCCCGCATGCCGGCGATGCGGGCCGGCGTCATCCATTGCCACAGCCCGTACAGCCGGCTCATGCGATAGTGCATCGACGCCACCAGCAGGCCCGGGTTGAAGCGCAGTTTCACGATGAACTGCAGCGCGAAGGCGCCGACGACGCCGAGCACGGCGGCGAGCGTCGCCAGCCATCCTGACCACTGCGCCTGCAGTGCCGTGGCGAGCATGAAGTAGAGCAGCACCCCGATGCCTCCAGTGAACAGCATCAGGGCGAAGGCCCAGGCGGTCAGCCGAGACAGCGCATACAGGGTGTAGCGGCGATAGTGGGTGAGCACCTCCTCGCGGATGCGGGGGCCGGTCTGCGAGAAATTGGCGAGCGACTTGGCAAGCAGCGCAACCGCACCCAGCGCGGCTACGCCGGCAGCGGGCAGCAAACCCGCCCACTTGGCGTCGCCGCCGGCGAACCAGGCGATCAGGCCGCATGCGAGGGTGAGGGGGGCCAGCAGCTTGACGGCGACCATGCCCCGGTCGGGCGGGAGGGGATGCCGCGGCAACTGTGCGCGGCTTCGCAACTGCTCGAAAGCCCCGGTAAGTTCGCCGAGACTGGCGGCGAAGCGGACGAGATAGAAGAAACGGCGATTCGGCTGGAGCGTGAACACCGCGCTCCCCAGGTGTTCGAGTATCTTTCTGAACATGTAGAGGCGCGGCCGCGCCCCATCCTGACGCACCAG
Organism: Pseudomonadota bacterium; assembly: GCA_040753235.1. Classification (GTDB taxonomy): domain Bacteria; phylum Pseudomonadota; class Gammaproteobacteria; order Burkholderiales; family Thiobacillaceae; genus Thiobacillus. The sequence goes on along the minus strand of JBFMET010000002.1, from coordinate 61,995 downwards.
AAAGTTGGCGCGTGTGCGCAGAAAACTCTTGCGCAGCGTGTAGGTCGTGCTCATGCGCTCGGCGTCGATCGCGTGCAGTTGCCGGACGCGGGGCAGATAGCGGATGGCAAACCCCTTGTGCACCGCTCGCACGAGGAAATCGTGGTCCTCCCCTCCGGCAAGATTGTGCCCCGTCGGACCGAGGTCGACCGAGAACAGGCCGGCGGCGTCGAAGACTCGCCGCCGCACCACGATGTTGCCACCGCTCGGGTAACGACCCTGCGGCGCGATCACGATCGACTCGCTGCCCAGATCGAATTCCGGGAAGGGGCGAATCGGGATCGCATAATCGCCCTGTGCGTGGACCCAGGAAGGCTCGCTCCCGTCCCACGCCGGCCAGATGCGGCCGCAGTAGATCGCTTCATCAGGATGGGCATCCATGCCGTCGAGCAGGTTGCCGATAAACCCGGCTTCTACGGTCTGGTCGTCGTCGATGAAGCACAGCACGTCATGCGTCGTCTGTGCGATCGCGGCATTCAGCGCGTGGGACTTGCCGGCCTTCGGCTCCTCGATCCACGTGAGCCGCAGATTGTCGCGTGGATGGCTGGCGCGAAAATCGGCCAGGCGATCGAGCGTATCGTCGCTGCAGTTGTTGGCGACCACCACGATATCCACGCATTCCTTGCCCGCGTATCCGCACGCGTACAGGGACGTCAGCGTCTCGATCAGCGAGGCGCTGCGGTTGTAGGTGCAGATGACGACTGCGAGTCGGTTGCTGGCTGGCATGGCGCTCATTTCACTTCAATGCGCGCCCGTGCTTGCGCAATACGGCCAGCCATTCGTTGATGTGCTCGCCTTCGGTGCGCATGTCCCACCGGTGGCCGGTGCGTTTGAAAGGGTACACGCCGTTTTCCGCTGCCCAGATCAGATCATCGAGATAGCGCACATAGTTCTCGTCGTGGCGCCACGGGTGGATCGTCCAGTGATCGAGCGTGGTCAGGTTCCAGTGCTCCAGGCCGCGCAGCTTGAAGGTGTGCGTGAGGCTGTTCTCCAGCGGCTCGCCCGGCTTCGCCTGCACAAGCGGCAGGCAGGAGCGGAACTTGGCCATGTCCATCAGAAAATAGCGCGTCGAGGTGAAGTCGACGTGACGCCACTTTTCCCTGGCTGCGGGTTCGAACGAGTGGCCCGTCAGTTTCTCCAGCCAGTTGCGCGCCTGCGGCGGGCCGGCGCGGGGGCAGGTGACGACGACACGCGGCGCCTGCTGCATATGCGCAATGCCTTCGGCAATCCAGGAGTCATTGCCGGCCCGATGGAACAGCATGTCCGAATCGGCGTGGAAAACATAGTCGCCCTGACAGCGGTCCAGCGCGTAGAGGTACTGGTAGATAGGCGCACCGGAGAAATCCTTCAGGTCGATTTCGTCGCTGCCAAAGTAAGTGCGCAGGATGCGTTGCTGCTCGTCGTCGGTCCAGAGAATCGTGTCCACCCGGTCGATGACCTTGTCGTCGAGCAGCCGCTGCAGAATCGCCTCGAGCGTGTTCCGGTCGCCCTGGATCCGCTCGGCGTACTTGCCTTCCTGCCTGCCGGGGTCGTACGCCACCAGTCGTTCGCTGAACGGGTAATTCAGCGCAGGGATCATGTGCCGCAAGGTCGCCTCCAGGAACGGGGCGTCGGAGTTGCAGACGTTGACGGTAAAGCTGACGTACGGAGTTTCGGTGGACATGAGTTTTTATAAAGAGGAAGGTCTCTATACGGATTACTGTCTGGTACGCCAAATGAGGCTTTTTGCTTGCCTGACGCGGTCGCGCAGAAACGTGGGCGTCGCGCAGTAAAGCAGTTTTACCCATGATGGGACGTCCAATGGCGCGAATCCAACAGCACGCAGGTAAAGGTTTCGCGCGCTTGTATAGTCATGCAGGTAATACATCGTGTAGTTAGCTGCGCTACGGCACATGCTGTGCATACGGCGGTGGAAATCCGTTCGTGCGACTCGCATCTTGGCTTCTGGGAAGCGACTTAGAATCGAGTCGATCGCCTTTAGGCGAAGCATGAGCATTTTGTAACCAAGATTTGATTGTTGTTCTGGGTGCGCACGCCAGTAGCCAAGTATGGTATCTACGTGGCCTACCGGGTATCGAAGTGCAATTCGAAGCCAGAGCTCGTAATCGTCAACACCAGGCAGATCCGGAAGGAAATTTCCAACATCTTCGAGCACCCGCTTAGGAATTATCGTAGTGAGTGGTTGAATGTCATTCATGACGAAGATTTCGGCAAAAACATCGGCCACTCTAACTGGTGCCTTTGGGTTGTTGAAATCGCTTGCTGGTCGATGGCGCGCCTCGAAGAGCAAATTGCCTTGTGGATCAATTCGTACGTATCCGGCATGCATCAGGCCAACGTCAGGATTCTCACGAAGCGCGGCAAGCTGAATTTCTAGTTTTTTCGGTAACCAAATATCGTCTTGATCCAAGAATGCGATGAAGTCACCTTGGGATACTGCAAGTGCACGATTACGGCTGCCAGCCACCCCAAGATTGCTTTCGTTGCGCAGGCAGGTAATACGCTGGTCTGCCATGTAGGATTCAATTACGGTTTGTGACCCGTCTGGCGAGCAGTCATTAACAATGATCAGCTCAAAGTCACTGTGCGTTTGATTGAGCACGCTTTCGATCGCGGCGGCGAGGTATTTCTCACCACCGTACACGGGCATGATTACGGAAACTCTATTCGACACTTGTTATGCCCTTATCATTGCTGCCCGTGAGACTCCACCAAGAATTGCATCGGACTTCAGGGTTCATGTTTCGATGAAGATTGGGTTGAGCGTGCTTGTTTTGCCGCCGATTCTGGTTTAGTCGTTGTGGAGATAATTTAGGCCCCAAATCAAACGGCGAATGAAATAGAAATATCGGTCTCCGAACATGGTTGCCATGAGAGCTCGATAGCGATGCCTTTTACAAGAGTTTTCTCTTTCTGCATATTGATCAACGGCGTGACGGAGAGCTGCAAGATCGCCAGTTTCTTTGCTTTCTGGCGAGTTCTTTATGCCGTAGAAAAGTAGATCGAAAGAACCCCAATTGGCCTGAAAATGATGAACTGAAAAGGCGGCATTGAAATCGATAGCCTTTTCGAAATCGCGCTTTGTCAGGTTTCTGTAATAGTCCCACCCTAACTCGACAGTAAGAGGGGAGTCTTTCGGCGTGGTCCTCGTGGTGCCGTGCTCGCGTCGGCCTGTTGTTGCGCAGGTCATGACGATGAGACCGCCTGGACGGCATAGACGAATCATGTTCTGAAATGTCTCAGCCCAGTATGGATTGTGCTCCATCACTTCACAGGAAATTACTACATCGTAAGAATCGCTGGGCGCGTCGTATTTCTGCCCTTCGCATACGATGTCGACATTGGGACCCGGGGCAACATCTAGTCCTGTGTATTCGCAATCCTTGAAGAAATCTCGAACGCTCCCATTAATATCGAGCGACCCGACTTCCAAAACACGCATCCCACTGAAATAGTGTGGAAGTTGCGTGGCAATAATCTTGACGAAGTGTCTTTGACTTGCATGAGACATGCCGGCTGCTCCTTTCTTGCGATAGCTAAACAATAGCGTGCGTGGGAAATTGCCCGCCGCATGCAGACCCCGTGAGATAAAGAAGCCGGGTCAAAGTTATTAATTGAACTGATACATACTAATTTGTTGGCACCGTCACTTCCCGTCAGAGCGCTATGAAGTCAACGCTGCCAGGCAAGCAGCGCGCTGGGTGTTCATGAGCGCAGCCCTCGTATGGCATACAACCCGGCAAACGTCCCCAGGAAATGGCAAACGACCATCTCCCGGTTGAATGCCTCGTCAGGCGGCTGGGTGAGCTTGCCGGCGAACGCCCGGGCGAGGGCGCGCAGGAATTGCGGGAACAGGTAAAGGGGAATGTTGCAGAGCCGGCGGGCGCCATGGACGCCCCGGCTGATCGCAAGATTCCGGCTGGTCTGCATGCGCCAGCGGCGGAAGTAGCGTTTGGTCAAGCGGAAGCTCTCGACTTTGTGGTGCACGCGCGAGCGACCGATGAACGCCACCTTGAGCCCCGCCGCCAGAATCCGCTCGAACATTTCGCTGTCTTCGCCGCTCGCCAGGACCTTGCCCTTGCGGCCGCGGCTGGTGTCGAACGGACCGACCTTGCTGAACAGGCTTTTCCGGAACGCGATGTTGGCGCCGAACGGTGTTTGATCTCTTTCGGTCATGATGTAATCGTCGGTACGATCCGTGCGCACCGCCAGAAAGCCGTAGAACCGCTCGGTCAGCCAGTCGGGCGGCGGCGTTTCCCAGATCGGTGCGATGTAGCCGCCGCAGGCGTCGGCGCCGAATTTTTCCAGCCCCGCCAGCGTGGTTTCCAGCCAGTCCGGCTCCGGCAGCACGTCGTCGTCGGTGAACAGGATCACCTCGCCGGCTGCTTCGGCAATGCCGCGATTGCGCGCGTGCGACAGCCCCTGGGCGGGTTCGAACGCGTAGCGCAGGCGCGGCCAGTGCTGCCGCGCGGCTTCCACCACCTGCTTCGTGTGGTCGCGCGAGTTGTTGTCGACGACGACGACTTCCCAGGTCCGCTCCGGCGGCGCTTCCAGCCGCGCCAGCGCCGCGAGCGTGTCCTTGAGCGACTCGGCGCGGTTGTAGGTGCAGACGACGATGCTGGCGTCCATCGCGATTACCACTTGTATCCGAGTTGTTCGGCGACAGGCCCCACCGCCCGCTTGAGCATCCAGCGCTCCAGCGCGTTGACCTGCACCCTCTCGCCGCCGCGCTCCGAGCTGCCCACTTTCTTGGCAAGCACGCCGTGGTCGGTGTGGATGCCGAGGTAGGCGTCGAGTTCGGCAAGCGGCGCGGCGGGGCCGACCAGGTCCTCGTAGCGCACCAGCAGGGCGCCGATCGATTCGGCGCCGGCCAGGTAGCCTTCCATGAGCTTGCGCCAGTGCGTGCCGAAGGCGGTGGGCGTGAAAACGGGCTGGCCCGGAAAGATGTCGTACCAGCTGCGGCCGTAGCGGCAATACGAGCGGTAGGCTTCGAGGGGGTTGCGGTACAGCAGCACGAAGCGCGCGTTGGGGTAGAGCCACTTCAGGTAGCGCGCGTGCTCGATGCCGAGGCGCACTTCCTTGAGGCCCCAGCGCGCGGCGCCGGCCTCGGTGGCAGGGGCGGCGAACAGCGCGTCGTGAAAGCTGCGGTGCGCCTGCCACAGCGATTGCGCCGCAGGGAACAGGTTGGCGACCCAGCTACCGGTGAGCTGCGCGGGCGGCGTGCCGTCGTAGTAGTACTCGGCGGGCGGCCAGCCGGGGCGGAAGGCCTTGAGCGTGCCCGCCATGGCCTGGATCGGGCCGCATTCGTCGTAGGGTTCGCCCCAGATGAGCACCTGCTTGTCCGACATGATCAGGCGCTGCATCAGCGTCGAGCCCGAACGCCATCCCGCCGACAGCAGGAAGATCGGCGAAGCGGGGTCGTCCTGCGGTGCGGGGCACACGGCCTGCAAGGCCTGGAGTCCGCTCTCGATGCCGGTGTAGCCCTTCACCAGCTGGCGGTGCTGGGCCCATGCCTGGGCCGGGCCTTTCAGTGCGGTCTGGATCGTTTGCAACATGGGTCAGGTACTAGTGGTCTGCTTCCGAAATAACGCAACATGAAACGGCGTATTTTTCCGCATGGCGGCGTTGCTCGTCGTTGCCATAGAGCCCGCCATGTCGCCTCCTCGCGCCTTGCCCTGCGAAAAAATCCATCCGCTTCATTATGTTTCCCTATTTCTGATTCACGACACTAGGGGCAACGTAGGCCAGCGTGCCGTGGGCGCGCACGCGGTTGAGCAGCGCGGCGCGGGTGTCGCCGAAGCTGGCCTCGCCCGATTGGTAGCGCGCGAACAGGGGAGCGATTTCGGCGGCGATGCGGTGCTTGAGACGGGCGCGGCCGCGTTCGACCAGCCAGGCGCCGATGCGATAGGACACACGTTCGCGAATCGCCAGGGCGCGTCGCAAGCCGGCATCGGTCAGCCTGGCAGGGTGCTGCATCAGCAGGCCGGTCAGCATCGCTGCCGCGTCGCCCGCGTCGATTGTGCCGTTCTTGAAGCGCACCAGCACGTCGGACGCCTTCACCTCGGGAAAGCGCGAGCAGTACAGGGTGGCGTCGTCGCGACGGAAGTAATACAGCGGCTCGGCGATGTGACAGAAACGGAACCGCCGCGCCGCGCGCAGGAAGTAGTCGTAGTCCTCGACCAGAAACAGCTCGGGGTCGTAGTCGCCGACCGCCTCGTACAGTGCACGGGTGTACAGGAAGCAGGCGCCGATGTGGTTGCCCTGGTCGAGCTGCAGCGTATCGGGCAGGCGGTCGTGCTGCGGGTCGACGGGTTGCCCGTCGGCATCCTTTTCGGAGAACAGCCAGTAGTCGGCGTAGACGAAATCGCAGTCGCCGCCGGCCAACGCGTCGACCATGCGTTCGATCGCCGTGGGCGCCAGCAGGTTGTCGTCCGACGTCCAGGTGAGATAGTCGCCGCGCGCCATCGCAAAGCCGCGGTTGAGCGCGCGCGGCAGCTTGAGGTTGGGGTCGTTCTTCACGTAGCGGATGCGCGCATCGTCGAAGGACGCCACCACCTGCGCGGTGTCGTCGGGCGAGTTGTCGTCGACGACGATCAGCTCCAGGTTGGCGTGCGTCTGGTCGAGCACGCTGCGCATCGCCTGCGCGAGCAGATGCGCCCGCTTGTAGGTGGGCAGAACGATGCTGACGCGCGGCGGGCTCACGCGTCCGGCTCCAGGTCGGCCAGAATCTTGCGCACGATCTTCGCGCTCGCCGTGCCGTCGCCGTAAGGGTTGGCGCGCGTCGCCATCGCCTGGTAGGCGGCGGGGTCGTCGAGCAGGCGGCTCGCTTCGCGCACGATGTCGGCGGCGTCCATGCCGACGAGCTTGAGCGTGCCGGCCTCGACGCCTTCCTGGCGCTCGGTGACCTTGCGCATGACCAGAACCGGCTTGCCGAGGCTGGGCGCTTCTTCCTGCAGGCCGCCGGAATCGGTCAGCACCAGGTACGCGCGCTTCATCAGCTGCACCAGCGGCAGGTAGTCGAGCGGGTCGAGCAGGCGCACGTTGGGGATGCCGGCGAGATGCTTGCCGACGACGGCGCGCACGTTGGGGTTGCGGTGCACCGGGTAGACCAGCTCGATGTCGCCGGCATACTTGCGGGCAAGCTCGGCCAGTCCCTGGCAGATCGACTCGAACGGCCCGCCAAAACTTTCGCGGCGGTGCGCGGTGACGAGCACGATGCGCCTGCTGTCGAAGGGAATGCCTTCGAGCGGCGAGCCGGCGATGTCGAAGGGGCGCCTGGACACGTCGAGCAGCGCATCGATGACGGTGTTGCCGGTGACCGCGATCGCCGATTCGGCAATGCCCTCGTTGAGCAGGTGCTGTTTGGCCTTGCCGCTGTGGGCGAAGAAGAGGTCGGCCACCGCGTCGATCATCTTGCGGTTGGCCTCCTCGGGGTAGGGGTGGTGCTTGTCGAAGGTGCGCAGGCCGGCTTCGACGTGGCCGATTTTCACCCCGGCGTAGAAAGCCGCGAGCGCGGCCGCCATCGAGGTGGTGGTGTCGCCCTGCACCAGCAGCAGGTCGAACTTTTCTTCGCGCAAAATCTTTCCGACTTCCTGCAGCACGCTGACGGTGATGTGTTCCAGCGTCTGGTTCTCGCGCATCAGGTTCAGCTCGTAATCGGCGCGGATGCCGAACAGCTCGATCAGCGGCGCGACCATGTCCCTGTGCTGCCCGGTGAGGCAGTTGCGGTTGTCGATCACGCCGGGGTGACGCTCCAGTTCGGCGATGAGCGGCGCCATCTTGATGGCTTCCGGCCGTGTGCCGAAGACGGTCAGCACCTTAAGCATGCTTGCCCTCCGCCTTCAGTTTGAGCAGCCAGGCGTCGAGGAAGTACTTCACCCCCCAGCTGATCTCGCCGCCGGAAATGTACTGGGCGCCCTTGCCGTAGCTGCCGAAAAAGCCGCCGGACTTGTTCTGGATTTTCTCCAGGTAATCGATTGCGCGGTTGGCGCGGGCCGGGTCGCCGAGCGTGTACCAGACGATCGCGTACTGCGCCATGCCGGTCGAGCAGATCCATTCCACCTCCGGGTAGGCGGGAATGCTGCCGTCGGAGCGCTGCACCCTGGCCACGTCGGCCATGCCCTGGCGCGCCAGGTCCAGCTCGCCCATTTCGCACAGGGCTTCCATCGCGTAGGCGTGGAAATGCGACAGGCGGTTGAAGGGCACCAGATCGTCGCGCTGCTTGTAGTGTTCCAGCACGAACTTCGCCGCGTCCTCGTATTCCTTCACGCCCAGCAGCCGGCCCGCCTCGGCCAGCGGCGGCAGCGCGTAGGTGTGGATCAGGTCGCTGGCGATGTCGGTCCACAGCGCGGTCGAAGGCGTGAGCAGCCGCCCGCTGGGGTCCACCTGCGTCAGCATCCAGTCGCTCGCGCGGCGCAACGAATCCGCCGCGCCGTCCACGTCGTCGATCGCGGCGCACAGGCCGCGCATGATCTGCGCCGTGTCGAAGGTGTAGGGCACGCCGTCGGGGGCGGGGAAGGCGCCGTCCGGCAACTGGATCGACATCAGCCAGCGGGTGCAGGTGCGGGCCAGCTCCGGCTCGTTCCAGTTGTAGAGCGTGGGGATGAAATAGCCGGTGACCTCTGGGTAGGGCACCGGCTGTTTGGTGTGCACGATGATGCCCTGGCCGGGCACCATGTTGGCCTTGAACCAGTCCATCGCGCGTTCGTGGCTGGGCTTTTTCTGCTTCCAAAAGAGCATTGTTCTGTTTCCGATTTTTAGCTTTTAAACCACAAAGGCACAAAGAGAGGCATTTTGGTCGCGAGAGGCGCCAAGAAGAAAGTCCGCAAGCTGCAGTCCCCGCGTGAGATCTTCTTCGTGCCTTCGCGGTTCGCCTTACTCCGTTTCCCTGACCCGCAGCACCTGATTGGCCTTGGTCCCGTGCAATTCCTGTACCACTCCGCTCGGCCACTGCACGGCGATCCTGTCGACCTGCGCGTGCTTCGCCAGGCCGAAGTGCAGCCGGCTGTGGTTTTGTCCGCGCTCGTGCACGCCGCCGTCCTGCACCCGGGTCTGCGTCACCCCGCCTGCGGTCACCCGCACGATGGCGCCGATGCCGTCGCGGTTGGAGCGGGTGCCCTCCAGGTCGATCATCAGCCAGTGGTTGCCGTTGCCGACGTTGCGGAAGAGCTGGTAGCGTCCGTTGTCCGAGGGCAGCCCCAGGCTGCGCCCCATGCTGCCGCCGCTGGCCGTCAGGATGTCCAGGAATCCGTCACCGTCGACATCGGCGGTGGTGACCGAGTCGCCCACGCCCGCCAGCAGGCCTGCCGCGCCGCCGGCATGGCGCACCACTTCGAAATTGCCCTTGCCGTCGTTGAGCAGCAGGACGTTCGCGGTCTTGCCGGCGTCGCCCGAGCCGAGCACGAAGATATCCAGGTCCATGTCGTTGTCGAAGTCGCCGGCGATCGCGTTCACGGCCGCGATCGGCACGGCGTTCACGCCGCGCTTGTCGCCTTCCTCGACCAGCCTGCCGTCGCGGTTCATGAAGAGGCGCTGGGGTGCGGCTTCATCCACGGCGCCGTCGCCGAGCGCTTCGACGTCCTCGATCGCTTCGGTGGAATGAATGCGCACGTTCACGTAGCGCGGTTTGGTCTTGCCGCCGAACATTTCTGGCCGGCCGTGAAACTCGATCTGCCACTGCCCCGGTTTGGTGCTGCCGACGAGCACGGCGGGGCGGGCGCCGCCCGGTGGCTGGGGCAACCCGCGCGCGGCGTCCGAGGTCAGCTCGAACGCGAGCTCGCCCGGGCTGCTACCCGTTTGGCCGAGTTTGACGTCGGCGGATTCAAGTTCCCCCGCGTGCTGCCCGGCCACGGCGATGCGGAGCGTGCCGCGCGTGCTGAAGCGGAACGCGGTGGGTGCCTGGATGTTCTGCGGCGTGAGCTGGATCTGCGCAGTCAGGCTCATGTCGCCACCGCGTGCCAGTGCCACGCGTCCGCCCGGATTCTTGCGCGCGAGGAACAGGTCGATGCGGCCGTCGTTGTCGAAGTCGCCGGCCACGACGTCCTCAAACGCGGCATTGGGCAGCAGGTCGCGTGTGCGCGCCGGCGAGGCCGAGGTATCGAATACCTGCACCGGCCGGCCCTTGCCCATCAGACGGCACACGACCTCGGGGTGGCGATCGCCGGTGAGTTCGGTGATCACGCAGAACGGCGCCGAGCGAGAGTCGGGTTTGAGCAGATTCGTGGCGTCGGCAAAGCGGCCATCCTGCTGCGCGAACAGGAAGGGCGGCGTGAGGTCGTCGAAACGCGCTTCCGCGCCGTGGAACAGGTCAAGTTTGCCGTCGCCGTCGATGTCCAGCCAAAGCGGCATGCGGGTGCGGCCCGGCGGATTGTCGACGCCGAGCGCCGCCGCGCGCTCGACGAGTTTGCCGCCTTCGTTGACGAGCAGGCGCTTTGGTTCCACGCCCATACCCTGGATCGCGCCGGTCAACTGCGCCAGATCGAGGCGGCCGTCATTGTTGAAATCGGCCCAGGCCGCCCCATGTTTGTCGCCACCGAGGTCGTGGGGGTCCAGCACGTCGGCAGTTACGTCGGCAAAGCGACCGCCGCCCAGGTTGCGAAAGAGCGCCGCCGGCTTGAGGTGGTTGGTGACGTACAGGTCGGGGCGGCCGTCGCCGTCGTAGTCGCCCCATGCGGCGCCGTGGGTCATGCCTTCGTATGCAGCCAGGCCCGACTCGACGGTGATCTCCTCGAACACCGTGAGTTCCTTTTCCGTTGGTCCGCATCCTGCCAGTGCCACGGCGACGCAGATAACAAGCAGGCGGACGGGGTTGGTCATCGGTGTTTCCAGAATGGTTTGACGAAGTTGCGTCAGGCTTCCATACGCCGGATGAGCCGACCTAGTAACGGCCAATTGCGCGAATGCTGCTGCGCGGCAAAGGCGACCTGGGCCAGCCACCCGGGCCGGACGGGTGTGCGTTGGGCTATGGCGTAAAGGCCTCGTGCCAGTGCAGCCGGCGCCAAGGTATCGGACGCCGCATGCTTGCGCGCGCGTGCTGCCAGGGCGGCGTAGCGCTTTGAATCGTTCAGCGCATGTTCGATCCCGCGTACCCAGGCATCCACGTTCATGAAGTCGTCGATCAGCACGCCGCCGTCCCCGACAGCCTCGGGCAGCCCGCCACGGCGGCTGGCGATGACCGGGATGCCGCACGACTGCGCTTCCAGCACTACCATGCCAAAACCCTCTTCCCAGCGTGAGGGAACGATGAGCAGGCGTGTTTGACAATATACGCTGCGCATATCCGATACGCGATGCGCGAAGCGCACGTTGGGTAATTCGGCGAGGCGCCGTTGCAGATCAGAGAGCGCATCAACACCCAACTTCCACGATTCCTGCAACAGAAAACGCACGCCAGGCAGCCTGCGCGCAATTTCAAGGAAGGTATCCAGTCCCTTCACGGGGTGAGGATTGATCATCGTCACGACACCGTGCGGATCGCCGCTTGTGTCGAAGTACAATTCGGCCGGTGGATAGACTATCTCGGCGCGGCGGCCGGTGGCACGCTGCACCTTGTCGGCCAGAAATCCGCTGCTTGCCACCAGATGGCAGTCAAGTGCGGCGATCGCGCGCATCTCCTGCGGGTCGAACTCGGCATCGTGCACATAGCATAGGCCCGTGACGCCTAGTCGATGCGCGGTTTGCAGCACGGGTAACGCACCTTCGAGTTGCGACCACACGAGATCCGGTTGGAACCGTTCAATTTCCCCCTCGATCGCCCGATAGAAATTCGGCAGGAGACGGATCGGGTAGCCGCAGTCGAGCGTGGCATGTGTCTCGTCCACCGCGCGCACGCCTAGCGCGGCGAACTCGGCTGCGTTCGGATATCGCCACGCGCTTACTGCATAGTCCTGCGAACCAACGGCCGCACACTCCGCGTTGGGAAATCCCGCCATCTGGCCCAGCAGCGTGTGGGTGGCGCGCGCGGCGCCACCCAGGAAGAGCGGGTAGGGGGGGCGTTCGCTGGCGTAGAGAATGCGCATGATGTTGGCGGCAACGTGTCCAACCGGTATTTGGGCGGCAGTGCCTTTAGGCAATGGGGTTGTTAGTTGGTTTGTATGGCGCGTTGCTTATCCCAATCGGGGTGCGCATGAAAATGACGTTCCTTCATTTTCCAGGTTGCCGGTATATCGAGCATCCGATGACTGTCCTCTTTCGCTTCGTGCCTGGAAGAAATTACTCTGAAAGTACTCAGGTTGTCCCCGATGAATATCGCGCGCCTGTCCCTGTCGTAAATCGCGAACCTCAGGCAGTAGGTGCCAGCGGCAAGTGGGTAATGCTGGAAAGTGAGTTCAACTTCATGCACGCCGGCCTCGAAATCGGGGCGAGCATCGAATACGGCCGTTGATGATGCAGTCAGATAGAAAAAGTCTGTTGTATGCGTACCGATGATCAGCTCGGGCTTTTCGAATGGCACATCGAGACGAAAGCGCACCCGTACTCTCAAAGAATCGCCGACATTTATCTCTTCGGCGGGTCTGTTGTTGCTGTCAATGACTTGTATCGACAGGAACTCCGCCTCACCCGAGGTGCGAACTCGGGCGCGGGTAGTCTTCACCGTATCTTCAGCGATCTTTTCGTTGCTGCCGCTAAAAAATTTTTCGCACACGTCGGTTACTGGGCCGTCTGCCGCCAAATGGCCGTGTTCGAGCATGAATGCGCGCGTACAGATCCGTTCGATTTGCCGGATGTTGTGGCTGACGATCAACACAGTACGGTTGCTGTCTCGGATCAGTTCCATCATGCGCCCGAAGCTTTTTCGCTGGAATGCGAGATCGCCGACTGCCAAGACTTCATCCACGATCAGAATTTCAGACTCGATGCTCGTCGCCACTGCGAATGCCAGCTTCACCTGCATGCCCGAGCTGTAACGCTTGATCGGCGTATCGATGAATTCGGCCATCTCGGCAAACTCGACGATCTCGTCGAGTTTCTTGTCGATCTCTTTTTTTGACATGCCGAGGATGGCGCCGTTGAGATAGACGTTCTCGCGTCCCGTGAAGTCTGGCACGAAGCCCGCGCCGACTTCGATGAGCGGAGCGATGCGGCCGTTGACCTTGACGGAGCCGTTGGTTGGGGTGCTGATACGGGCCAGCATTTTGAGCAGCGTGGACTTGCCGGCGCCGTTGTGGCCGATGATGCCGACGACCTCGCCCTGTTCGATGGAAAAGCTGACATCGTCCAGCGCCTTGAAGAGGGGCGGCTCCGCCACGGGCTTGCCCATGAGTCGCGCGCCCGAATTGAGCAGGGTCTGCTTCAGGCCCTGCAGGGCGCCGAGGCGGTATTCCTTGGTGAGATGGCTGACTTCGATGGCGGGCATGGGGTTGGTCGTCAGTGGGTAGCGGGCGGTCAGTTGGCAGGATTTGCGATACGTTTGCGCCAATACCCGGGCTCGCGGTGGCTGTGCATCAGCGAGATGATGAGTATGTAATCAACCGAGTAGAGCACTGCGTAAGGAAAGACGCGGGTAAGGCATCGCCGAATATCCTCTTCCAGCACGGGCCAACGCTCGGACGATTCGATGATCTGCTGGATGACATGTTCAACTGCAGCAATGAAGCGAAGCTCCAGCCCTTTCTGACACCCCGCGTAATAACGGGCGGCATCTTCGTATTCGGCGAGCGCCTCCGGGTGAAACTCGAATCTCATCGTGTGACCGATTGCCGAACGTGATCCAGCGCTTCCTGACCCGGAACTGCTTTGACCAGGCCAGTTCGGACGTCATCACGGCGAGTGCGCGCTTCAGCAATCCAAAGCTGCCGAATATAGCCGTCCTCCAGGGGGTCGAGGCTTTCTACAAGGCGATCGGCAAGCAAAGCCTGCGCCTCGCTGGGGAGAGAAAGCGCTTCCTCGGCGATTTGTTCAATTGTGAGGCTCATTTTCAGGGCTCCTTGATGTTGGGCAATATTCCTTGGTGAGGTGTCGACTTCAATTATGGCCACGAGTGGGGGTTCATATGACGTCGGCGAAATAGCTTTCGGCGCGCTTGAAGTAGAGGTAGCTCAGCGGCAGCAGGATGGCGATCGCCACCGCGCCCGGGATCATGGCGTTGAGATCCGGTGGCGCGCCGCGCAGGACCACGCTCTGGAAGGCGTCGATGATGCCGGCCAGGGGGTTGAGGGTGTACAGGGTGTAAAGCGCATTCGACCATTCGCCGGCGGCCTGCTGCACGAGCAGCTTGTCTTTCACCAGTTGCAGGGGGTAGATGACCGGCGAGGCGTACATCAGCAGCGAGAGCAGCACCGGGAGGGCCTGGCCGATGTCGCGGAAATAGACATTGACGGCGGCGCCGATGAACGCGATGGTGAGCGCCGCCAGGATGGTATACGCGATGATGAGCGGCACCCACAGGATGTAGACGGTGGGCACCATGCCGTACCAGGCCATGAGCACGGCGAGGATGACGAAGCTGATGCCCAGCTCCACCAGTTTGGTGAGCACCGAGGTGATGGGGAAGATTTCGCGCGGGAAGTAAATCTTCTTCACCAGCGCGGTGTTGCCGACCACGCTGTTGACGCCTTCGGAGGTGGACTCCTGAAAGAAGGTCCACGGCATGAGCGCGGCGAACACCAGCACGGGATAGGGGATGTCGCCGCTGTCGATGCCGACGAAGCTCTTCACCAGGGTGAAGATCAGCATGAGCATGACCGGCTTGAGGATCGCCCAGGCGATGCCGAGGTAGGCCTGCTTGTAGCGCATGGCGATGTTCTTCCACGCCAGCGTGGCCATCAGCTCGCGGTAGTCGTAGAGGTTCTTGGCAATGGTGAGCATGCTTGTCGGTCGCTTGGCGATTAAGCCCGTTTCCTTCCCCCTGGCTGCATTCCAGCGTCTACCGTTGAAAAGCAGCCGGCTTTGACGACATCCCGACTTCGGCGCGGGATTGATTAATCTCTGAATGACAAACCGCGGTTTCCCCTCCCCCGGGTGACGACGTCATGTTGACCGTAGACCCGGGAAAACCGCGATCGGCTGGCCTATTGTAAGGCCACCTTGTGACAGCAAGGCGTGTGCCAATGGGGCGGGCTGCTGCGGTGCGGCGAGCCGGGGCGCACGGTGCGGGTGTTGTCGGGCGTCAGTTGTCGAGCCGCACGCTCCGCCGCCGTGTTACCGTATCGACGAGGCTGCGATACAGCGGTGCCGGCAGCAAACTCGCTATCAGGTGCTTGAGGTCGCCCGCTTTCCAGTTGGCCTTGCGGAAGGCGCGGCGGAACAGTCGCCGCGCGGATTCGGTGTCGTTGCGCCAGTGGCAGCGGTAGGCCTCGCGCAGCAGGGGGTCGTGGATGAGCGCGTGCAGGTGGGCAGGGGTGTAGCGGCTGACGAACTCGGGGTGGTGGCGGGCGAAATCGCGCCGCACGGCGACGCTGTCGAACACCTGGCGCCAGCGCGGCACGCCGGGACGGCTGCGCAGTTGGCAGCGGCGGTAGGCGAGCACGTCGTTGACGCGCGCGAGCCTGGGTTCACGCGCGAGCAGGCGCAGCCACAGGTCGTCGTCCATGGCGGTGGGGGAACGCTCGGAGAAGCCGCGCAGTTCATCCACCAGCGGCCGGCGCACCAGCACGGCGTTGATCGGCCAGGCGCCGTGCTCGAGGATATGGCGGGCGGCGCCGGCGGCGTCGAGCTCGGGCAGGCTGTGGGGGTCCGAGTCGGTGGCGGCTTCGCCGAAATCCTGCCAGTTGCAGGTGGCGAGGTCGGCGCCGGCGGCCTGCAGGGCGTGGTGCAGGCGGGCAAGCGCGTCCGGGTGCCACAGGTCGTCGGCGTCGAGAAAGGCGACGAAATTGCCGTGCGCGTGCACCAGCCCGGCGTTGCGCGCGGCGAAGGGCCCGGCACGCACCTGGTGGACGAGGGTGAGGCGGTCCGGATGCGCGGCCGCCAGCCGCTGCAGCAGTTCGGTCGAGCCGTCGGTGGAGCCGTCGTCGACGACGACCAGCTCGACCGGCGCGTAGTGCTGCCCCAGCACGCTCGCCACCGCCTCGGCCACGTGCGCGGCGGCGTTGTGGCAGGGCATGACGACGGAGATCAGCTCGGGATCGAAGTGGTCCATGGGTCAGGCTACTCCGGCGGTTGCTCCATGAACGCCACAATCGCGGCAGCGAAAGCAGAGAAATCATCGAGATGGATCGTGGCGATGAGGTAAGTGATCTGCCAGTCGATCGCCTCGTAGTTGTGGATGGCGATGTTGCGAAAACCGACGGCCTTCTTCATGCGCAAAGCGAGTTCGGGGCTGATGATGGACATGCTGGCGAGCATGTCGAAGGTTTGCCCCATGGTGTCCGGTGCCGGCTGTTCGCTGTCCGAGATGAGGTGTGTGCCGATGTCCACGCAGAGCTGCACTGCACGGGTCAGATTCAGCGTGAGCACGTCTTGTGCATCGGGGCTGTCTGCAAGCGCCCCGGCGGTTGGGGGCGTCTTCTCCCGGATCCGGGCCAGACAGCGGCGCAGTGATTCGAGTTTCTGTTCGATTACTTGCCGATCCACGCCTGCCTCCGTTCGGCCAGAATGCGATTTCGGTAGGGCAAAAAGTCGGCCGCGTCGAACACGTGGCGGCTCATCAGGGCGGCGTAGTCGGCGTTGCTGCCCATGAGGCGCACGCCGTGTTTCAGGATCTGGCCGAGCAGGGGTTCACCCACGCGCTTGAGGTCGATGAGGTCAACCGGCAGCCCGGTTGATGCGGCGACGCGCTCGATCAGCGCGATTTTCTGCGGCGCGTCCATCGGCGCGGACAACATGACGGCGAGGTCGAGGTCGCTTTGTGCGGTGGCCCGCCCGGTGGCTCGCGAACCGAACAGGATCGCCAGCCGCACGTCCCCCGGCTCGGATAGAACCTGCCTGAGCGCGCGCAGCAGTTCGGGGTCGGGTCGGCCGTCCATTCGGGGATTATGGGGTGAGCCGGCCGCGATGCAAAGCGGCGCGCGGGCCCGTGTCGCCCCGCGGCCCGTGCCCTTTGGGCATTGCCGGGGAACAATACGCTGGAGGCTGCGCGATGACGAACGCAACCCGGCCGCCGTCGCGCGGCCGGATGGGTTCGGCGGCGAGGTCAGCGCATGCGCAGGTGGGTGGGCGTATCCACCCCGAAGATCGCGCTCAGAGGGTCGGACTCGCGCTGCTTGAGCTCGCGCCGATGAATGAGGCGCGCCCTGGCCAGGCGGTAGAGCTCTTCTTCCTCGGCGCGTTCGCTTTGGTTCATCCGGGTTTCGATGCGCGCGTTGCGGACGCGCAGAACCAGATAGACGGCGGCAAAGAAGGCGACGGCGATCGCGAGGGATGCCCAGATTGCAAGGGTTTGAACCATGGTTTTCACTCCTTCAGCAGACGAGTCGACAGGCTTCTATAAGGCGAATCGACAGGTGTTGAGGGTTCAACAGGTTCGACACCCGGTTTTTTCGTAGTTATTTTGTACCCTCTCTCGCGTCTGCCATCAGAAATCGGTATTCCTCATGCGGGCGCTCGGGCGCAGCAACGACGCGAGGGGCGTTTGGTTACAATCAGGGCAAATGTTGAAAACGCCCGGTTCCCTCATGCAAACCCTCACCGTCGACCTCGGCGACCGCGCCTACCCCATCCACATCGGCCCCGGCCTGCTCGACGACGCCGGCCTGATGGTGCCGCATCTGGCGCAGAAGCGCGTGATGGTGGTGACCAACACCACGGTCGCGCCGCTGTATCTGGCGCGACTGACGGCGACGCTCGAAGGCGCGGGGGTGAAGGTGGCGCAGGTGGTGCTGCCGGACGGCGAGGCGTACAAGAACTGGGAAACGCTGAACCTGATTTTCGACGCGCTGCTGACCGAGCGCGCCGAGCGCAAGACGACGCTCATCGCCCTCGGCGGCGGCGTGATCGGCGACATGACGGGGTTTGCCGCCGCGTGCTACCAGCGCGGCGTGCCCTTCATCCAGATTCCCACCACGCTGCTGTCGCAGGTCGATTCGTCGGTGGGCGGCAAGACCGGTATCAACCATCCGCTCGGCAAGAACATGATCGGCGCGTTCTACCAGCCCAAGGTCGTGCTCGCCGACACCGACACGCTGAAGACGCTGCCGGCGCGCGAGCTCTCCGCAGGGCTCGCCGAGGTCATCAAGTACGGCCTCATCTGGGACGCCGGTTTCCTCGCCTGGCTGGAAGCGAACATGGATAAACTGCGCGCGCTCGACGAGGCGGCGATCACGCACGCGATCCATCGATCCTGCGAAATCAAGGCGCAGGTGGTGGGCGAGGACGAGCGCGAGGGCGGCATTCGCGCGATTCTCAATCTGGGCCACACCTTCGGTCACGCGATCGAGACCGGCATGGGCTACGGCGTCTGGCTGCACGGCGAGGCGGTGGCGGCCGGCATGGTGATGGCGGCGCAGGCCTCGCAGCGCCTGGGCTGGCTCTCGGACGCCGACGTCGCGCGCACCCGCGCGATCATCCGCGCCGCGGGGCTCCCGGACGTCGCGCCCGACCTCGGCGTGGACAAGTATTTGGAGTACATGGGCCACGACAAGAAGGTCGAGGGCGGCAAGATGCGCTTCGTGCTGCTGAAGAAGCTGGGCGAGGCGGTGATCACGGGCGACGTGCCGGAGGCCACGCTGGTCGACACGCTCAAGGCTTGTGCGACGGCCTGACACGCCTAAATTACAGAAATAATCGTTTGCATTAATTGCATTTCGTGCAAATAATGCAAACCATGGTTTCCGATAATATCCTTGAGGCCTTGGCCGGGCTGGGCGCGCGCCTGCGTGCGCAACGCCTGTTGCGCAACGAGCCGCAGGCGCGCTTTGCCGCGCGTTTGGGGGTGTCGGTGCCGACGCTGAGGCGTCTGGAGCAGGGCGACCCCGCCGCGCAGCTCGGCCACTGGCTCGCCGCGCTGGAGATATTGGGGCGCCTGCACGAGGCCGACGCGTGGCTCGCGCCGCAGACGAGCCTGTTCGCCGCCGAGCCGGCAGTAGCCGCGCGCAAACGCGCCCGGCGCCGCGAGGCGAAGACGTGATCCGGCTCGACGTGTGGCTCACGCTGCCCGACGGCAGCCGGCTGCGCTGCGGCGAGCTGGCCTTCGGCGACGCCGATCACCAGGGACGCTACGCCAGCGCGTTCCGTTATGTCCCGGACTATCTGTCCGACCCGCGCGCATTCGTGCTCGACCCCGTGGCCTTGCCGCTGGTCGAGCGGGAGTTCACGTCGACCCAGCTCAATCCGCCCTTGCAGGCGTTCGAGGATGCCTTGCCCGACGTGTGGGGCAGGCGGCTCCTGGTGCTGAGGCATGGCCTGAAGCGGGGCCGGCAAAGCGAGCCGCACCTGCTGGAATGCCTGAACGGCGGCGGCCTGGGCGCGCTGGCGTTCGCGCCGCCCGCTACAGCGCCGGCCTGGATCGACGCCGCCGCCGAGGGCGTGCAGGTCGAGGCGCTGGCCGACGCCGCCGCGCGGATCGAAGCGGGTGAGCCGGTGGACGCAACCTGCCGCCTGCTTCTGGCGGCCGGCAGCTCACCGGGCGGGGCCCGTCCCAAGGCGCTCGTGCACGATGCCGCCGGCCACTGGATCGCGAAATTCCCGAGCCGGCCCGACGACTGCGATGTCGTGGCGCTCGAGGCGGCGAGCCTGGCACTGGCGCGGCGCGCGGGCCTGGTCGTGCCGGACTTCAGGCTGGTATCGCTGTCCGGCGCGCGGCGCGCGCTGCTGGTGCGGCGCTTCGACCGCACGTCGGAAGGGCGCCTGCACATGCTGAGTTTCCGGGCGCTGCTGCAGGCGAGCGGCTACTACGTGCTGGGTTACGCCGACCTGCTCGCAGCCGTGCGTCGCTACGGCGCCGTGCCGGAAGTGGACGTGCCGCTGCTCTTCCGTCAAATGGCGTTCAATGCCCTGCTCGGCAACACCGACGACCACCTGAAGAATTTCTGGATGCTGCGCGGCGCGCAAGGCTGGCGGCTGTCGCCGGCTTTCGATCTCCTGCCCGACGTCGCGGGCCTGCGCGAGCACGTGCTGCGCTTCGACCTGACTCCGGACGCGCCGGGCCCGGACGGGCTCACGGCGCTGGGCCGCAAGTGGGGCGTGTCGGGGGCGGCAGCGATCGTCGACGCGGTGAAGACTGCCGTCGCGCAATTTGCCGTGGTTGCGGCGGAGACCGGCGTGCCGCACACTGACATCGAACGTTTCGCGACCGACATCGAACGACGCCTCCACGCATGAACGAACTCGCCCCCTACGCCGCCCATTCCAGCCAGTCGCGCGGGCGCCTGCATCCCGAGCCGCCCGCCGCGCCGCGTTCCGAATTCCAGCGCGACCGCGACCGCATCATCCATTCCACCGCCTTCCGCCGGCTGGAGTACAAGACGCAGGTGTTCGTGAACCACGAGGGCGACCTCTTCCGCACGCGTCTCACCCACAGCCTGGAAGTGGCGCAGATCGGCCGCACCATCGCCCGTCTGCTGAACCTGAACGAAGATCTGGTCGAGACGCTCGCGCTGGCGCACGACCTTGGCCACACGCCCTTCGGCCACGCCGGGCAGGATGCCTTGAACGCCTGCATGCGCGAGCACGGCGGCTTCGAACACAACCTGCAGTCGCTGCGCGTGGTCGATCTGCTGGAAGAGCGCTACGCCGAATTCGACGGCCTCAATCTCACTTTCGAGGCGCGCGAGGGCATCCTCAAGCACTGTTCGCGCGCCAACGCCGAGAAGCTCGGCGAGGTCGGGGCGCGCTTCCTCAACAAGCAGCAGCCCTCGCTGGAGGCGCAGGTCACCAATCTCGCCGACGAGATCGCCTACAACAACCACGACGTCGACGACGGCCTGCGTTCCGGGCTCATCACGCTGGAGCAGCTGGAAGGCGTGCCGCTCTTCGCGCGCCACCTCGACGCCGTGCGCGCGCAATACCCGCAGCTGTCCGGCCGCCGCGTCGTCACCGAAACCGTGCGCCGCATCATCAACACGCTGATCCTCGACCTGGTCGACACCACGCGCGCCCACATCGCGAACAGCGGCGTTCAGAGTCTCGACGACGTGCGTCGCGCGCCGCCGCTCGCCGCCTTCAGTCCCGCGCTGCTCGACGAGCACCGCGAACTCAAGCGCTTCCTGCTGCATCACCTCTATCGCCACTACAAGGTCGCGCGCATGAGCGCCAAGGCGAGCCGCATCATCAGCGATCTCTATACCGCGTTCACCGGCGATGCGCGCCTGCTGCCGCCCGAGCACCAGGCGCGCGAATCGCTGGAAGGCGCGCGCGCGGTGGCCGACTACATCGCCGGCATGACCGACCGCTACGCCATGCGCGAGCACCGGCGGATTTTCGCGGTGGAGGAAATTCTCGGCTGAAACGCCGGGCGCTCAGACCGGCTCGCCCGGCGGCAGCGCCCGCGCCACCACCCAGCAGTCCACCTCGACCGCGCCGGCGCGCTTGAGCGCCGCCGCGAGTTCGTCGAGGCTGGTGCCGGTCGTCATCACGTCGTCGACGATCGCGATGCGCTGGCCCGCGAGATTTTCCGAACAGGCGAACGCGCCGCGCAGGTTGCGGCGGCGCGCGTCGTGCTTGAGACCCATTTGCGGCGGCGTGTCGCGGACGCGGCGGCAGCTGTCGAGATCGAGCGGCAGGCCGAGCGGGCGCACCACGCTGCGGGCGATTTCGGTGGCGTGGTTGAAGCCGCGCTCGCGGATGCGCGCGGGATGCAGCGGCATTGCGACGACGCGGTCGGGGCGCGGCGCGTCGGCCACCGACTCGGCGAGGCAGGCGCCGAGCGCGGGGGCGAGGGCGAGCCGGCCGTGGTACTTGAGCCGGGGGATCATGCGGTCTGCCGGAAAGCGGTAGACCAGCGCCGCACGGGTGCGGTCGAAGGCGGGCGGCCGCTTGAGGCAGGCGCCGCACGGCCGGCCGTCGGGCGTGGGCTGTGCGCATTGCGGGCAGGCCGGCGCGCGGTGCCAGGGCAGGTCGGCGCGGCAACCGGGGCAGATCGATGCTGCGGCCGAGGGTCCCCCGCACAGCAGGCAGGCCGGCGGCGCCAGGCGATTAAATATTGATCCGATGTTCAATTCAAGACTGCGCCCGGTTTGACAGCCGAAGTGCCGGCCCCGACAATGCCGCCATGAAAGCCAAACGCGTCATTTCCGCCTCGTCCTCCCGATTCAACGCGCAGCTGTTCAACCTGATCACCGTCGCGGCGCTGCTGATTTCGCTGACGGCGTTGCTGCTCGGCAAGCTGCTCGCCAGCCATAACATCGGCTTTTTGCCCTTCGTGCTGTCGCTGCCGCCGGTGATGATCTGGCTCGGCGCGTCGATCTTCGTCTACGCCGGCATCGCCCACCACCCGAACCCGCGCACCGTGCATTACAACAAGTGGGCAGGCTACCGTTTTTATGGCGTGATGGGGAGCATGGTCGTGTTCGGCCAGCTGATCTACGGCCTGGTCGGCGGCTGGCAGGGGCTGATGCTGGTGCTGGGGCTGGCGGTGGCGATCATCGTGCCGTGGGCGCTGTTCGATATTTACAAGGCGGCGCGCGAGCCGTGGGAAGACATCACCATCGAGGTTGCAATCAATGAATGACATGGCTCAGGGCGCCGCCAGCCCTCTCCCCAACCCTCCCCCGCATGCGGGGGAGGGGGCAAAGGTCACGCCCAAGGCGATTAATGCACTGTTCGCGCTGCCCTTTGCCGACCTGATGTTCCAGGCGCAGAGCGTGCACCGCGCGCACCACGACCCGAACAAGGTGCAGCTCTCGACGCTGTTGTCGATCAAGACCGGCGGCTGTTCGGAGGACTGCGGCTACTGTCCTCAATCCGCGCGCTACGATGCCGGCGTCGAAAACCAGGGGCTGCTGGACATTGAAGACGTGCTCAAGGCGGCGAAAGCCGCGAAGGCCGCCGGTGCCTCGCGCTTCTGCATGGGCGCGGCCTGGCGCGGGCCGAAGCAGCGCGACCTCGATCCGGTGCTCGACATGGTGCGCGAAGTCAAGGCGCTGGGGCTGGAAACCTGCGCCACCCTCGGCATGCTGAAGGACGGCCAGGCCGAGCAGTTGAAGGAAGCCGGGCTCGATTACTACAACCACAACCTCGATACGTCGCCCGAGTTCTACGGCGAGATCATCACCACCCGCGACTACCAGGACCGCCTCGACACGCTTGAAAGAGTCCGCCACGCCGACCTGCACGTGTGCTGCGGCGGCATCGTCGGCATGGGCGAATCGCGCACCCAGCGCGCGGGCCTCATCGCGCAGCTGGCGAGCCTCGACCCGCAGCCGGAATCGGTGCCGATCAACCTGCTCGTACAAGTAGAAGGCACGCCGCTCGCCGGCACCGAGGCGCTCGATCCGCTGGAGTTCGTGCGCACCATCGCGGTCGCGCGGATCTGCATGCCGCAGAGCTTCGTGCGCCTGTCGGCCGGCCGCCGGCAGATGAGCGACGCGGTGCAGGCCTTGTGCTTCCTCGCCGGCGCCAATTCCATCTTCTACGGCGAAAAGCTCCTCACCACCGGCAACCCGGCGTGGGAGCGCGACCAGCGCCTGTTCGAGACGCTCGGCCTCACGCCCCTGTGAGGCGCGCGGTGCCATGAGTTTTGCGGGGCTGATCCGGCTGCAGCAGGGGCTGGCGGCGCTGCGGGACGAACACCTGGAACGCCGCCGGCGCGTGCTCGACGGCGCGCAGGGTGCGCACGTCACCCTCGACGGCCGCCGCGTCGTGTCCTTCTGCAGCAACGACTATCTCGGGCTGGCCGCCGATCCCGCGCTCGTCGTCGCCGCGCACGCTGCGCTCGACACCTGCGGCGTCGGCGCGGGCGCGGCCCACCTCATCACCGGCCACCATCGCACCCACGACGACTTCGAGCACGCCTTCGCGCGCTTCGTCGGCAAGCCGGCGGCGCTGCTGTTTTCCACCGGATATCTCGCCAACCTCGGCGTGCTGACGGCGCTCGCCGGCAAGAAGGGCGAGGTCTTCGCCGACAAGCTCAACCACGCTTCGCTGGTCGACGCCGCGCAGCTCTCCGGCGCGCGCTTCCATCGCTATCGCCATCTCGACCTCGCCCAGCTCGAAGGCCAGCTTGCCGCGAGCGCGGCGCCCGACAAGCTCATCGTGTCGGACCTGGTGTTCAGCATGGACGGCGACGTCGCGCCGGTCGATGCGCTGCTGGAACTTGCCGAGCGCTACGACGCCTGGCTCTATCTCGACGACGCCCACGGCTTCGGCGTGCTGAACGGCGGCCGCGGCGGGCTCACCGATCGTGCCCGCGCGAGCGATCGCGTGATCTACCTTGCCACGCTCGGCAAGGCCGCGGGGGTGGCGGGCGCGGCGGTGGCGGCGCACGCCGACGTGGTCGGGTGGCTGGTGCAGAAAGCGCGGCCCTACGTCTACACCACCGCGTCACCGCCGCTGCTCGCCGCCTGCCTGCTGGAAAGCCTGCGCCAGATCGAGGCGGGCGCGGCGCGGCGTGCGAGGCTGGCGCGCCATGTCGCGCAACTGCGCGCGGGACTGGCCGGGCTGAAGCTGGGCGCGCTGCTGCCCTCGGACACGCCGATCCAGCCGCTGATCGTCGGCGCCAACGAGACGGCGCTGCGGCTGTCGCAGGCCCTGCTCGAACGCGGCCTGCTGGTGCCGGCGATCCGCCCCCCGACGGTGCCGGCGAACACCGCGCGGCTGCGCATCACGCTGTCGGCCGCGCACAGCGAAGCCGACGTCGCGCAACTGGTGGAGGCGTTGCGTGAGCTTGCCTAGACCGGTTCTGGCGCTGGTACACGGCTGGGGCATGAACGCGCGCGTGTTCGACGCGCTGGCGGCACGCCTGGCCGACGATTTCGACGTGCGCGCGCACGACCTGCCCGGTCACGGCGGCCGCGGGGCCCTGCCGGACAACGCGCTCGCCGCCTGGGCCGGCGACCTGGCGCAACGCTTACCCGACGGCGCGACGCTCGTCGGCTGGTCGCTCGGCGGCCAGGTCGCGCTGCGCGCCGCGCTCGATCATCCGCGCCGGGTCGCACGCCTGGTGCTGCTGGCCAGCACGCCGAAATTCCTCGCGTCGGACGACTGGGATCACGGCATGGCGCCCGACGATCTCGACGCTTTCGCAAATGCGTTGCGCGCCGAACCGGACAAGACGCTGCTGCGCTTCCTCAGCCTGCAGACGCGCGGCATGGACGACCAGAAAGCCCTGCTGCATGCGCTGCGAGAACGCCTGTTCGCCGCGCCGCCGGCGAGCGACGCGGCGTTGGCGGCGGGGCTCGCGATCCTGCGCGATGCCGACCTGCGCGCGGACGCCGAGAATCTGGCGCAGCCGGCGCTGGTCGTGCACGGGGCGCTCGATACGCTGACGCCGCGCGCAGCCGGGGCCTGGCTCGCCGCCGCGCTGCCGCAGGCGCGGCACGTGGAGATCGCCCGCGCGGCGCATGCGCCGCATCTGTCGCATTCAGACGAGGTGGCGGCGGCGATCCGCCGTTTTGTTCATGGTTGACGCGCGTGAAGATTCCCCTCTCCCCAACCCTCTCCCGCTTGCGGGAGAGGGCGCGAACGCCATGCCCAAACCGATGGATGCGCTTGATTTCGACGAAGTGCGGCGCGCATTCGAGCGCGCCGCCGCGAGCTACGACGCGCATGCGGTGCTGCAGCGCGTGGTATGCGACCGCCTGCTCGAGCGCCTCGACTACATGACGCTGGCGCCGGCGCGCGTGCTCGACGTCGGTTGCGGCACGGGCTACGGCCTTGCGCAATTGCGTGAACGCTACACCGAGGCGAGCCTGCATGCGCTCGACATCGCGCCGGCGATGCTCGCCGCGGCGCGCGCGCGGCTGCCGCAGCCGGGCTGGGCGCAGCGCGCGCTGCATCGGCTGGCGCCGCCCGCGAACGCGACGCATCCCGTTTGCGCCGACATGGCGCGGTTGCCGCTGGCGGCGAACAGCATGAATCTCATCTGGTCGAGCCTCGCACTGCAGTGGGCGCAGGATCTCGAGAGCGTGTTCCAGGGCATGCATCGCGTGCTCGCCCCCGGCGGGCTCCTGATGTTCGCGACCTTCGGCCCCGACACCCTGAAGGAGCTGCGCGCGGCGTTCGGCGCGATCGACGACGCGCCGCACGTCAACCGCTTCACCGACCTGCACGACATCGGCGACATGCTGATCCATGCCGGCTTTGCCAACCCGGTGATGGAAATGGAAATGCTGACGCTGACCTACGCCGACTTGAAGACGCTGATGCGCGACTTGAAGGCGATCGGGGCGCACAACGCCGCCGCGGCGCGGCGGCGCGGCCTGTTCGGCAAGGCGGCGTGGGCGAAGCTTGAAACCGCCTACGAAGCGCACCGCGCGGACGGGCGCCTGCCGGCGACGTTCGAGGTCGTCTATGGCCACGCCTGGGCAGGCGACAAGACGCGGCGCGAAGACGGCCGTCAGGTGATCCAGATGCAAATCCGGAACAAGCGGGCGGGACGATGAGTTCGGCTGCGCCGCGTCGCGGGTATTTCGTCACCGGCACCGACACCGGCGTCGGCAAGACCCGCATCGCCGTCGCGCTCATCCATACCTTGCGCGCGCGGGGCCTGCGCGTGGCCGGCATGAAGCCGGTGGCGGCGGGGTGCGCGCCGGGCGAGTTGAACGAGGATGTCGTCGCGCTGATGCAGGCAGCCAACGTCGCGGCCGACGTGCGCGACGTCAATCCCTATGCCTTCGCGCCCGCGATCGCGCCGCACATCGCGGCGGCGCAGGCGGGCGTGCGCGTCGATGTCGATGTCATCCGCGCGGCGTACGCGCGGCTCGCGGCGCAGGCCGACGCGGTGGTGGTCGAGGGCGCGGGCGGCTGGCGCGTGCCGCTCAACGAACGCGAGGACCTGGCCGATCTCGCGCAGGCGCTGGGCTTGCCGGTGGTGCTGACGGTGGGGCTGCGCCTAGGCTGTCTCAATCATGCGCTGCTGACGGCTGAATCCATTGTTGCGCAGGGCCCGTGGGCCGGCTGGGTCGGCAACGCGGTCGACCCCTTGATGGCCTGCCGCGACGACAACATCGAGGCCTTGAAGGCCCGTCTGCCCGGACCCTGTCTGGGGATATATTCCTACCAGTCCGTGTGGGATGCGCGCGAGTCACCTGCCGAATTGCTTGTCCTGCCTTGCTTATGAGTATTTCAGAATACTCATAAATAACGATATTTTATAAATTAATCAATAAGTTAAGGGCGTTCTTGAGCTTGTTCCGCGACAGGCGCGCGTGCTATCGTCTGCGACATAATGCCGCAGCGGTCCGTCCATACCGGATATGAATCAGGTGACTACGGGAGGCTGTGGGAGTCAGTCGGCAGGTGCCTTCGTTTTCCGGTCGTGCCCCAACCGCTCCCTGACGCGCCCACAGCAAGGGCTCTTTTTCTGGAGCCTGGCGGGACTGTGCTTTATGACGGCGAGCGTGTTTGCGTTCCTCGGCTACTGGCTGATCCTGCCGTTCGCCGGCCTGGAAATCGGTCTGCTGGCCTGGGCCTTGAGCAAATTGCGCCGGCATGAGCAGGATTACGAGTCGCTCGTGATCGACGGCGATGTAGTGGTGGTGGAATGGCTCAGCGGGGAACAGTCCGGGCGTCGCGAAATGAACCGCCACTGGGTGCGCGTGAATTGCGGCTGCACGACGCCGGGCAAGAACTGTCGCCTCAGCGTCAGTTCGCACGGGCGGGCAACCGAAGTGGGGCAGTACCTCAGCGACGAAGCGCGGCTGCAACTGGCGGCCACACTCCGGAGCCGATTGCAGGTTTGAGACGATGCGCAGCGGCCGCGGCCAAGGCGGGTCGGTGCACAACGAACACCAATAATGGATTGATGAGGACGGGGGATACGATGAAAATGAAGTGGCAACTCGCAGGGATCACGGGTGCGGCGCTGGCGACGAGTCAGGCTGCACTGGCCGACTGGGCATACAACCTCCAGCCGCCGGCCAGCCAGATCGCTCAGGACGTGTTCGAGCTGCACAACCTGATCATGCTGGTGTGTCTGGGCATTTTCGTGGTGGTGTTCGGCGCGATGTTCTGGTCGCTGATCAAGCACCGCAAGGCGGCCGGCCACCAGGCCGCGCACTTCCACGAGAACACCACCATCGAGGTCATCTGGACGATCATTCCCTTCGTGATCCTGATGGGCATGGCCTATCCGGCCGCCAAGGTGGTGATCGACATGAAGGACACCTCCAACCCCGACCTGACGATCAAGGTCACCGGCTACCAGTGGAAATGGGGCTACGACTACCTGAACGAGGGCGTCAGCTTCTACAGCAACCTGTCGACGCCGCGCGAACAGATCGAGAACACGCAACCCAAGGGTGAACACTACCTGCTCGAAGTCGACGAGCCGATGGTGGTGCCGGTCGGCAAGCGGGTGCGCCTGCTGGTTACCGCCAACGACGTGCTGCACGCCTGGTGGGTGCCGGCGTTTGGCGCCAAGCAGGATGCCATCCCGGGCTTTATCCGCGACACCTGGTTCAAGGCCGACAAGATCGGCGTCTTCCGCGGCCAGTGCGTCGAGCTGTGCGGCAAGGACCACGGCTTCATGCCGATCGAGGTCCATGTCGTCTCGGAAGCGGACTACGCCGCGTGGGTGGCGAAAAAGCGGGGCGGCGCGCAGGTCGCGGCCGCCGCCGAACCGGCTCCGGTTGTCGACGCGGCCGTTGATGCGGGCGCGACCGCTGCGGAAGCGGCCGCCCCCGAAGTCGCCGCCCCGGCAGCGCAGTAAACAATATCAAGAGGAGAGCAACGATGTCTGATGCTGCACACGCACACGACGACCACGGCCACGGTCATCCCACCGGGATCACGCGCTGGCTGAGCACGACCAACCACAAGGACATCGGCTCGATGTACCTGATCTTCGCGCTGATCATGCTGTTCGCGGCGGGCTCGATGGCGCTGCTGATCCGTGCCGAGCTGTTCCAGCCCGGCATGCAGGTGACCAACCCGGACTTCTTCAACCAGCTCACCACGATGCACGGGCTGATCATGATCTTCGGCGTGATCATGCCGGCCTTCTCGGGCTTCGCGAACTGGCAGGTGCCGCTGATGCTCGGCGCGCCCGACATGGCCTTCCCGCGCATGAACAACTGGGCGTTCTGGCTGCTGCCGGTCGCCGGTCTCATGCTGATGGCGTCCTTCTTCCTGCCCGGCGGCGCCGTCGCCGGCGGCTGGACGATGTATCCGCCGCTGTTCATCCAGGGCGGCATCTCGTATGACCTGACGATCCTGGCCGTGCACATCATGGGCCTGTCGTCGATCATGGGCTCGATCAACATCGCCACCACCATCCTCAACATGCGCGCGCCCGGCATGACGCTGATGAAGATGCCGTTGTTCGTGTGGACCTGGCTGATCACCGCCTACCTGCTGATCGCGACCATGCCGGTGCTGGCGGGTGCGGTCACCATGCTGCTCACCGACCGCAACTTCGGCACGCACTTCTTCAACGCGGCCGGCGGCGGCGACCCGGTGATGTTCCAGCACATCTTCTGGTTCTTCGCCCACCCCGAGGTCTACATCCTGATCCTGCCGGCCTTCGGCATCGTCTCGCAGGTGATCCCGACCTTCGCCCGCAAGCCGTTGTTCGGCTACGCCTCGATGGTGTACGCGACCGCCTCGATCGCGATCCTGTCCTTCATCGTGTGGGCGCACCACATGTTCACCGTCGGCATGCCGGTGGCGGCGCAGCTGTTCTTCATGTTCTCGACCATGCTGATCGCCGTGCCCACCGGGGTGAAGGTGTTCAACTGGGTGGCGACGATGTGGCGAGGCTCGATGACCTTCGAGACGCCGATGCTGTTCTCGATCGCCTTCGTCTGCCTGTTCACCATCGGCGGCTTCTCCGGCCTGGTGCTGGCGATCGCCCCGGTCGACATCCAGCTGCACGACACCTACTACGTGGTGGCGCACTTCCACTACGTGCTGGTCTCGGGCGCGCTGTTCGCGATCTTCGCCGGCGTGTACTACTGGCTGCCGAAATGGACCGGCCACATGTACGACGAGACGCTCGGCAAGTGGCACTTCTGGCTGTCGGTGATCGGCATGAACATCGTGTTCTTCCCGATGCACTTCCTGGGCCTGGCCGGCATGCCGCGCCGCATCCCGGACTACGCGCTGCAGTTCACCGAGTACAACCAGATCGCGACCTACGGCGCCTTCATCTTCGGCTTCAGCCAGCTGATCTTCCTGGCGGTTGTGGTGAAGGCGATCAAGGGCGGCGCCAAGGCGACCGACAAGGTGTGGGAAGGCGCCGAGGGCCTGGAATGGACCGTGCCGTCGCCGGCGCCGTACCACACCTTCGAAACCGCCCCGGTGGTCAAGTGATGGAACGTGGAGCGGACATGGCCGACAAGCGCACGGGCAAGTACCGCACCGCCCTGATCCTGGGGGTGATCGCGCTGGGCCTGTTCCTGTTCACGCTGTACAACGGGCTGAAATAGCATGGCACTGGGCAACGCCAGAACCCTCACCAAGTTCGTCGTCGTGACGCTTGGCATGTTCGGTTTCGGTTTTGCCCTGGTGCCTTTCTATTACAAGATCTGCGAGGTGACCGGCATCAATTCCGGCGGCGAGCAGACGCTGGCGAAGAACACGCAGGTCGACACGTCCCGGCTGGTCCGGCTGGAGTTCGACGCCAACGCCAACGGCGAATTGCCGTGGCAGTTCAAGCCCGAGTTCCCGAGCATCGAGGTGCATCCGGGGCAGTTGGTGCAGGTGGAGTACACGGTGACCAATACCAGCGATCAGCCGGTGGTCGGCCAGGCGGTGCCGAGCTACGGCCCGGCGCGTGCGGCGGCATTCTTCAAGAAAATCGAGTGCTTCTGCTTCACGCCGCAGACACTGGCCGCGGGCGAGACCCGGCGCATGCCGGTGATGTTCGTGCTGGACCCGGACATGGACAAGGACGTGCACACGGTGACCTTGTCCTACACCTTCTTCGACACGCACACCAAGGCCGAGACGGCCGCGGACAAGCGGGCGCCGCATGGCTGAGGGCGGCGGCAACCTGAAGGCCGCGCTGGCGGTTTTCTGGAGTTTTTTCGGTGTGCGCAAGCGTCGCGACTACGACGACGATGCGCAAAGCCTGACCCCGGCGCAGGTTATCGTGGCCGGGCTGATAGGCGGGGCAATTTTTGTGCTGTCGATGCTGCTGCTGGTCTACGCGGTGTTGCAGCTCACGAAATGAACGATCTACGAAACAAGAAAGAGGGGATGAGATGAGCCTGGCACAAACTGATAAATACTACCTGCCGCAACCGTCGATGTGGCCGATCGTCGGTTCGATCGCCCTGTTGCTGATGGCGGTCGGCGGCACCATGATGATGAACAGCGTCGACCACGGCGGCTGGATCCTGCTGGCCGGCACGATCGTCCTGCTCTACATGATGTTCGGCTGGTTCGGCAGCGTCATCCGCGACAGCGAGGCGGGCCGTTACAACAAGCAGGTCGACACGTCCTACCGCTGGTCGATGGGCTGGTTCATCTTCTCGGAAGTGATGTTCTTCGCCGCCTTCTTCGGCGCCCTGTTCTACACCCGCGTGCTGTCGGTGCCCTGGCTGGCCGACGCCGAAACCGGCAGCCTGCTGTGGGAGGGCTTCCAGGCGACGTGGCCGACCGCCGGCCCGGGCCTGACCGAAGGCGTCAATGCGCTGACCGGCGTGAGCGTGCATCAATTCACGCCCATGGGTGCCTGGGGCATTCCCGCGATCAACACCCTGCTGCTGCTGACTTCGGGCGTGACCCTGACCTGGGCGCACTGGGGCCTGAAGAAGAACAACCGCAGCCAGTTGATCTGGGGCCTGATCCTGACCATCGTGCTGGGCGCCGTCTTTCTGGGCTTCCAGGTCTACGAATACATCCACGCCTATCAGGACCTCGGCCTGACGCTCGGCGCCGGCGTCTATGGCGCGACCTTCTTCATGCTCACCGGCTTCCACGGCTTCCACGTGCTGGTCGGCGCCACCATGCTGACGGTGATGCTGTTCCGCTCGATCGCCGGCCACTTCACCGCCGACCATCACTTCGCCTTCGAAGCGGCGTCGTGGTACTGGCACTTCGTCGACGTGGTGTGGGTGCTGCTGTTCATCGTGGTGTACTGGCTGATCTGAGCCGGTTCCAACGGGCGGCGGCTGCCGTCCGGACAAACAAAAAGCCGCGTTCAGCGCGGCTTTTTGTTGGGCTGGAGAGAGCGCTCAGCGCAGGCCGCTGGCCGGAATGAAACCGAAGTAATATCCGCCCATGAGGATGAGGAACAGGGTGATCGACAGCGCGACCCGGACGGTCAGCATCTTGACGGTGCGGTCGGTGGTGCCCTTGTCCTTGATGAGGTAATAGAGCGCGCTGCCCAGGCTGAACAGAATGAAGAAAATGAGGATCAGGGCGAGGATGCGCATCGAGGATGTCCCGCAGAAAAGTGCCAGTCTAGCCGGATTGATTGCCGCATGCACTTGCTGAGGCTGCGCATCGGCGGCTGGGAATTCGCGCCGACGCTGTGGCCGACGCTCGCGGCGGTGTTCTTTTTCGTGCTGACGCTGTGGCTGGGCAACTGGCAGAGCGGTCGCGCCGAGTTCAAGCGCGAATTGCAGGCGCGCTACGACGCGGCGATGCGCGAGCCGCCGGTGCACGTCGGCCGCGAGCTGCTCGAGCGCGACAGCCTGTTGTACCGGCGCGTCGAGGCGGAAGGCGTGTTCGACGACGCGCACACCATCCTGGTCGACAACCGGGTGCTCGACGGCGTGGCCGGCTACCACGTGCTGACGCCCTTGCGCGTGAGCGGCAGTTCGTATGCGCTGCTGGTCAATCGCGGCTGGGTGGCGGTGGGGGCGTCGCGCGCGCAGGTGCCGGCGCCGCCGGTGCCGGCAGGCACGCAGCGCCTGGAGGGGCTCGCGACCGACCCGCGCACGCGCTACGTCGAGCTGGGCGACGCCGGGCCGCAGGGCCGCGTCTGGCAGAACCTCGATTTCGAGCGTTACGCGGCGACCACCGGTCTCGAACTGCAGCCGGTGCTGGTGCTGCAGACGAGCGACGCGGCGGACGGTCTCAGGCGGACCTGGCCGCGGCCGGACGCCGGCATCGACACCCATGTCAGCTATGCGCTGCAGTGGTACAGTCTTGCCACGACGCTGGTCGTGTTGTGGTTGATAATGAACGTGAAACGTGGCCGCCCGGGCGACGCATAACAAACAACCGAGTACGTTTTTCCATGCAACTGAGTTCGCGCAGCAAGTTCCTGTTGTTGATCGGCGTCTTCGTCCTGCCGGTCATCGCCGCCTACCTGTCGTATTTCGGCGCGCGGCCCGAAGGCCATACCAATTACGGCGATCTGCTCACGGTGACACCGCTGCAGCACACGGCAGGCAGCACGCACGACGGACAGCCCTTCGACCTGCGCGATCTGCAGGGCAAGTGGTTGATGGTGCACATCGGACCGGCGGCGTGCGATGCGGACTGCACGCAGCAGCTCTACCTGATGCGCCAGTTGCGCATCGCGCAGGGCAAGGCGCAATCGCGCATCGAGCGCGTGTGGGTGCTGACCGATGCAGCGGCGGTCGATCCGCAATTGCTGGGCGAGCATGCGGGCCTGCACGTGTGGCGGCCTGCCGATCCGGCATTCGCCGAACAGTTCCCGGCACCGCGTGCACGCGCGGCACACATCTACATGGTCGATCCGCTGGGGAACCTGATGCTGCGCTTTCCCGAGCGGGCCGAACCCAAGGGCATCATGAAAGACCTCAAGCTTTTGCTCAAAGCCTCGCAGATCGGTTGAAGCCATGAATTTCTATCGGACCCTGATACTTGCCGCGCTCATCCTCACTTTCGGGGTGGTGAGTCTGGGTGCCTACGTGCGTCTGTCCGACGCGGGCCTGGGATGCCCGGACTGGCCGGGTTGCTACGGCAAAATCACGCCCGGGCACGCCGCCGAGCATATCGAAGCCGAACTGGCGGCGAGCCCGGACGGACCGGTTTCGCACGCCAAGGCGTGGAAGGAAATGGTTCACCGCTATTTCGCGGCAGCGCTGGGTCTCATGATATTGGCGATCGCTGTACTCGGATGGAAGCTGCGTCGCGAAGCGGCGGGCAGTCCGGTGCTGCCGACCATGCTGCTCGGATTGGTGATTTTTCAGGGCTTGCTGGGTATGTGGACGGTGACGCTGCTCCTGAAGCCGGTCATCGTCACGGCGCACCTGCTGGGCGGCATGGCGACGCTGTCGCTGCTGCTGTGGCTGTGGCTGCGCGAGCGCGTGCAGTCGAGCCACGTCTACTTCGCGCGGATCGAGCATTTGCGCCTGCCCGCCACGCTGGCGCTGCTGCTGGTGATTGCGCAGATCGCGCTCGGCGGCTGGGTGAGCACCAACTACGCGGCGCTGGCCTGCACCGACTTCCCGCTGTGCCAGGGCCGGTGGGTGCCGCAGGGCATGGATTTCGAGCACGCCTTCACCCTGCGGCGCGAACTCGGCGAAACCGCCGGCGGCGAACTGCTCACCATGGCCTCGCTCACGGCGATTCACTGGGTGCATCGGGTGATGGCGCTGATCGTGTTCGTCTACGTCGGCTGGCTGGCGATCCGCCTGCTGCGCACGCCGGGCTATGTCTGCTTCGGCATGGCGGTCGGCGGCCTGCTGTGCGTGCAGGTGGCGTTCGGCATCAGCAATGTGCTTTTCAGCCTGCCCCTGTGGCTGGCGGTGGCCCATAACGCCGGCGCGGCCTTCCTGCTCGCCGGCGTGGTGTGGCTCAATCATCGTGTGCGGAGAACCTGACATGCAAACCGTGATGATCCAGGGCATGGCCTGCCGCTGTCAGCAGTTCCTGGCGCTGTGCAAGCTGCGCGTCGTCAGCCTCATCGTGTTCACCGCCGTCATCGGCATGTTCCTCGCGGTGCCGGGCCTGCCGGCGTGGAACGTGCTCTGGGCCGGCACGCTGGGCATCGCCCTGGTGGCCGGGGCGGCGGCCGCGTTCAACTGCCTGATCGAGCAGAAGATCGACGCCGTCATGGCGCGCACCCGCGCGCGTCCGCTGCCGCGCGGCGAACTGACGAATGCGCAGACGCTGGTATTCTCCGGCGCGGTCGGCGGCGCCGGCCTGTATCTGCTTTACGTCCTCGTCAATCCCTTGACCATGTGGCTCACCCTCGCCACCTTCGTCGGCTACGCCGTGATCTATACGGCGCTGCTGAAGCCGGCCACCCCGCAGAACATCGTCATCGGCGGCGCCTCGGGCGCCATGCCGCCGGTGCTCGGCTGGGCGGCCGCCACCGGCGAAGTCCACCACGACGCGCTCCTGCTCTTCCTCATCATCTTCGCCTGGACGCCGCCGCATTTCTGGGCGCTGGCGCTCTATCGCAAGGACGAATACGCCAAGGCCGGCCTGCCGATGCTGCCGGTGACCCACGGCGAGGCCTACACGCGCCTGCACGTCCTGCTCTATACCCTCTTGCTGTTCGCCGTGACCATGCTGCCGGTCGGCACCGGCATGGGGGGCTGGATCTATCTGGCTGGGGCGGCGCTGCTGGGCGCGCGCTTCATCCACTACGGCTGGCGGCTGTATCGCGCCTACAGCGACGACCTGGCGAAGGAAACCTTCCGCTTCTCCATCTGGTACCTGAGTCTGCTGTTCGCAGTCATGCTTCTGGACCATTACTACTACATACCTGTCTGATTCTTAAAGGGAATTCAAACAACTCACTGGATATTCAGACAGGTTTATTTTATATTGAGTGCCCAGACTACCCTCAGGGGCACGCAATGATCCTCTCCCGAACCAGCCAGTATGCCGTGCAGGCCCTGATCTACATGGCCACGCAGCCCGGCGCCACGCCCGTGCTCAACAAGGACATCGCCGCGAAACTGGGTGTGCCCGCGCCTTATCTGGCCAAGATCCTGCAAAGCCTCGCCAAGGGCAGCCTGCTGTTTTCCTTTCGCGGACGTCTGGGGGGCTTCTGCCTGCGCGACGGCGGCGAGAAAATCACGCTGATGGAGATCCTGCTGCTGACCGAGGGGCCGGCGTTCACGCAAAGCTGCCTGCTGGGACTGAAGAAGTGCAGCGACGAAACCGCCTGCCCGCTGCATTTCCGCTGGGTGCCGGTAAAGAAGAAAATCATCGATCTGTTGCAGGAAACCACGCTCGACAAGCTGGCCAGGGCGGTCGAGTCCGGCAAGTATCGTCTGGCCGACGTGCCGGCCCAGTTGTTCGAACAGGTGAAGGCGTGAGGCGCATCCTGCCGGCGGCGGCCTTGCTGGCTGCATTTGTGCTGACCGGCTGCCAGCCGGCGGTGGAGGCGCCCAGCTTCCATGCCACCGATATCACCGGCGCCCCCTTCGGCCGCGATTTCGAATTGACCGACCATCACGGCGAGACGCGCAAGCTGGCCGACTTCCGCGGCAAGGCGGTGGCCGTCTTCTTCGG
The DNA here is from genome assembly GCA_040753235.1 of Pseudomonadota bacterium. Classification (GTDB taxonomy): domain Bacteria; phylum Pseudomonadota; class Gammaproteobacteria; order Burkholderiales; family Thiobacillaceae; genus Thiobacillus. Next base: position 25,599 of record JBFMET010000002.1, on the reverse strand, counting down.
CTACACGCATTGCCCCGACGTCTGTCCCACCACCCTGTCGGATTTCGCCGCCGCGCTCAAGCTTCTGGGGGGGCAGGGCGGGCGCGTGCAGGTCATTTTCGTGACGGTGGACCCGCAGCGCGATACCCCGGATCTGCTGAAGCAGTACGTGCCGGCATTCAATCCGGACTTCCTGGGCATGTACACGGATCCGGAATCGCTCAAGCGGTTGGCTAACGAATTCAAAGTGGTCTATCAAAAAAGCGCGGTCAAGGCGGCCGACGATTACCTGATCGATCACAGCGCTGGAACCTATGTCTATGACGCAAAAGGCAAGCTGCGGCTGTTGATGCCCTACGGCAGCAAACCGGAAGCCATTGCGAACGATCTCAGGGCGCTGCTCGCCGCATCCTGAGGGGAGACGGCTTGCGGTAGGCGGGGCGTCTCCCCTATAATTTCGTGCTTTTTAATATAAGCATATGCTGTTCAAGGCGCAGCATCAGGCGCTTTTACGGGTCAAACAGGAGCGGTCATGGCGGTAACCTCATATTCCGGTGCGGAGCAGTACAACTTTGACATCGTCAAGAAATTTGCCGTCATGTCCCTCGTGTGGGCAGTCGTCGGCATGTTCGCAGGCGTCTGGATCGCTTCGGAACTGGCCTGGCCGTTCCTGAACTTCGACAGCCCCTATTTCTCCTTCGGCCGCTTCCGCCCGGTCCATACCAGCGCGGTCATCTTCGGCTTCGGCGGATCGGCGCTGTTCGCCACCTCCTATTACGTCGTCCAGCGCACCTGCCAGACCCGCCTGATCTCGGACGGCATGGCGAGCTTCACCTTCTGGGGATGGCAGACCGTGATCGTGCTGGCCGCGCTGTCCTACCTTGCGGGTTACTCGCAGGGCCGCGAATACGCCGAGATGGAATGGCCGATCGACCTGCTGATCCTGGTGGTGTGGGTCACCTACCTGATCCTGTTCGTCGGCACCATCATGCGCCGCAAGCAGCCGCACATCTACGTCGCCAACTGGTTCTACCTCGCCTTCATCCTGGCGACCGCGCTGCTGCACACCTTCAACAACCTGGCGATGCCGGTCGACCTGTTCTCGATGAAGTCGTACAGCCTGTTCGCCGGCACCCAGGACGCGATGACCCAGTGGTGGTACGGCCATAATGCGGTGGGCTTCTTCCTCACCGCCGCCTTCCTCGGCATGATGTATTACTTCGTGCCGAAGCAGGCCGGCCGTCCGATCTATTCCTATCGCCTGTCCATCGTCCACTTCTGGGCGCTGGGCTTCATGTACATGTGGGTGGGCGGCCACCACCTGCACTGGACCGCGCTGCCCGACTGGACCTCGTCGCTCGCCGCCGCGTTCTCGATCCTGCTCCTGATGCCCTCGTGGGGCGGCATGATCAACGGCATCATGACCCTGTCGGGCGCCTGGGACAAGCTGCGCACCGACCCGGTGATGCGCTTCATGATCGTGGCGCTGTCGTTCTACGGCATGTCGACCTTCGAAGGCCCGATGATGTCGCTGAAGGAAGTCAACGCCTTGAGCCACTACACCGACTGGACCGTCGGCCACGTGCACTCCGGCGCGCTCGGCTGGGTGGCGATGATCTCCTTCGGCTCGCTGTATCACATGATGCCCAAGCTGTGGGACACCAGGATCTACAGCCAGAAGCTGGTCGAGTGGCATTTCTGGCTCGCCACCCTCGGCATCGTGCTGTACATCGTCGCGATGTGGATTTCCGGCATCACCCAGGGCCTGATGTGGCGCGCCTTCGACGAGTTCGGCAACCTGAAGTTCTCGTTCGCCGAGTCGGTCGCCGCGATGATGCCGTTCTACGCGATGCGCGCGATCGGCGGCATGCTCTTCCTCGCCGGCACCGTGCTGATGACGTACAACATGTTCATGACCATCCGCCAGGGCAAGCGCGAAGCCGCTGCGCTGGAAGCCAAGCTGGCCGTCAAACTGGCCCACGCCTGAAACGGGGACGCTGAAAAATGAATTTCAATTTCAAACACGAATGGATCGAAACCAACATCGGCCTGATGGCCGTGTTGACCATGCTGGCGATCAGCGTCGGCGGCCTGGTGGAAATCGCGCCGCTGTTCTTCATCGACAAGACCATCGAAAAGGTGGAAGGCGTGCGTCCCTACACGCCGCTGGAGCAGCGCGGTCGCGACATCTACATCCGCGAAGGCTGCTACACCTGCCATTCGCAGATGATCCGCCCCTTCCGCGACGAGAAGCTGCGCTACGGCCACTATTCGCTGGCGGCAGAATCGCAGTACGACCATCCCTTCCAGTGGGGCTCCAAGCGCACCGGCCCGGACCTCGCGCGCGTCGGCGGCAAGTACTCGAACGAATGGCACGTGCAGCACATGATCGCGCCGCGCTCGATGGTGCCGGAGTCGGTGATGCCGAACTATCCCTGGCTGCTGACCACGCCGCTCGACATTTCCGACATCGAAGGCCGCATGAAGGCGCTGCGCAAGGTCGGCGTGCCGTATTCGCTGACGCAGGCCGAATACGACGCCAACGTCGAGAAATTCGGCGCGAGCGTCGCCAGGCAGTTGCATATTCCCGACGGTCGCAAGAACCTGGTCGAGCAGGCCAATTTCGGCAACTACGACGGCGACCGTTCCGGCATTTCCGAGATGGACGCGCTGGTGGCCTACCTGCAGGTTCTGGGCACCATGGTCGACTTCAGCAAGTACAGCGACGACGCGTTCGTCGAGTACCGCTGATCGGATCGGTAGGGGCCGGACATGGAATGGCTGCAGTGGTTTTCCAAGCCTGAAAACACCAAGCCGCTGGCCCTGATCATTTTTTTCGTCACCTTTATCGGCATCCTGATCTACGTCTACGGCAGCAAGAAGCGGGGGCAGAAACTCGAGTCGTACCGCGACATCCCGTTCCTTGACGAGCAGGACAGCACGAAGGACAAGCAATGAGCGAGCAGAAACTACAATCTCAAACGGTGCAAACCACGGGCCACGCCTGGGACGGCGACCTGCAGGAATACAACAATCCGCTGCCGGCCTGGTGGGTCTACACCTTCTACGTGACGGTGATCTTCGCCATCGTCTACTGGACCCTCTATCCCTCGTGGCCGTTCGGCAAGGGCTGGATCGGCGGCCTGTCGACGATCACCTACGTCAACAGCGAGGGCGAGACCAAGACCCACAGCTGGAACACCCGCGCACTGCTGATGGAAGACCTGAACCAGGCCGCCGCCGCGCAGAAGCCGTATTTCGACAAGGTGTCCGCGATGTCGTACGAGCAGATCGCCCAGGACCCCGAAATGAACGGCTTCATCCTGTCGGCCGGCAAGGCGCTGTTCTCCGACAGCTGCGCGCCCTGCCACCAGGCCGGCGGCCAGGGCGTGATCGCCTTCTTCCCCAATCTCACCGACGACGACTGGCTCTACGGCGGCAGCTTCGAGAAGATCCACGAGACGCTGATGCAGGGCCGTCGCGGCTACATGCCGGCGTTCAACGAAGTGCTCGACGGCGAGCAGATCGACCAGCTGGCGAACTACGTCGCCAGCCTGTCGGGCGTGAAGCACGACAGCGCCAAGGCCGCCGCCGGCGGCGCGCTGTTCCGCAGCGAGACCGCGGCCTGCTTCTACTGCCACGGCACCGACGCCAAGGGCCGCCAGGACATGGGCGCGCCCAACCTGACCGATTCGGTCTGGCTGTGGGCCGACGTGCCGGGCGCCGAGAACGACGACGGCAAGCTCGCGGCGATCCGCGGCGTGATCGCCGGCGGCCTCGCCAAGGGCGTCATGCCTGCCTGGGCCGGCCGCCTGACACCCGAACAAATCAAGGTGCTGACGGTCTACGTCCATGAACTGGGCGGCGGGCAGTAAGGCCGCAGCAGGCGTTTGAGCGAAGCCCCCGAATTCGGGGGCTTTTTCTTCCACCGTCGCACGAGGTCAGGTGATGCAGGCAGGCTTGGAAGACCAGCTGGGTCTTTACCAGAAGCGGATTCCGATCTTCACCCGCTCGGTGAAGGGCAGGTTCCGCCGCTTCAAGACGGCGGTGCTGGCGCTGGCCTACGCGGTGTATTTCCTGCTGCCCTGGCTGCCCTGGGATCGGCTCGACGCCCCCGCGCAGGCGCTGCTGTTCGATCTGCCGGGCCGGCGCTTCCTGATCTTCGGCCTTACCGTCTACCCGCAGGATGTCATCTGGCTGGCGCTGCTGCTCTTCATCGCGGCGATCCTGCTGTTCATGGTCACCGGCCTGGTCGGCCGCGCCTTCTGCGGCTATTTCTGCTTCCAGACGCTGTGGACCGACTGCTTCATCTGGATCGAGCACGCGATCCAGGGCGAGCGCCCCGCCCGGGTGCGCCTGTATCGTCAGCCGTGGAACCGCGAAAAGCTGTTGAAAGTCGGCGGCACGCATGCGCTGTGGCTGCTGGTGTCGTTCTGGACCGCTTTCACCTTCGTCGCCTATTTCACCTACGCGCCGCAGCTGGTGCTGGACTTTGTCACCGGCCAGGCCGCTGCGGCGGCCTACATCACGGCCGGCGTGCTCACCGTCTCGACCTATGTCGCGGCGGGCCTCATGCGCGAGCAGATCTGCACCTACGTCTGTCCCTATGGACGATTCCAGAGCGTGATGTACGAGCCGGAAACGCTGGCGGTACACTACGATGCGCGTCGCGGCGAAGGCGCGCACGGCCGCGCGACGGCGCGGGCCGGCCAGCGCACGCTGGACGAGCGCCACGCCAAGGGCCTGGGCGACTGCGTCGACTGCGGCCTGTGCGTGCAGGTATGCCCGGCCGGCATCGACATCCGCGACGGCCTGCAATACAAGTGCATTTCCTGCGGCCTGTGCATCGATGCGTGCAACACCATCATGGACTCGTTCGATTTCCCGCGCGGCCTCATCCGCTACGACTCGGAACAGAACCTGGCGGCGCCGTCGCCCGCCCAGCCGAGGCTGCACTGGAAACGCCTCAAGGTCATCGGCTACGGCGTCGCGATCGTGCTGATGAGCGCTTTCCTCGTCTACAGCGTCGTCACCCGCGGCTCGTTCGAGCGCGCGGTCACCCAGGTGCGCCAGCCGCTGTACGTCGTGCTGTCGAACGGCGACATCCGCAACCGCTACCAGATCCGCATCACCAACAAGGCATCGCAGCAACGCACCTATCTGATCCGGGCGGCCGGCATTCCGGACGGCGCGCTCGATCTCGGCAATTTCAGCGAGCTGACGCTGAAGCCCGGCCATACCGGCGTGGCCCAGGCGAGCGTGCGGCTGCCGCCCGCGCTGGCGGCGCGTACCCGGACATTCGAATTGATCATCGCCCCGCGCGAAAACCCCACCGAAGCGCGCAGTGAAACGCTGCGCTTCGATCACCCGGCCAAACGCCCATGACTGACACACTCGTTACCCTTTCCGGCGGACTCGTCGCCGTCCTCGTCCTGTATGCCCTCGGCGGCTTCGTGCCGCGCATGCCGCCGATGCTGCGCGCCCTGCTCGCGGGCCTGCTGCCGCTGCTTGCCTATTTCGTGCTCATCGTCGGTCGCTGGCCGGGGCTCGACGTGGCGGCCATCCACATTTCCGTGTTTCTCGCCGCCGGCCTGGTGCTGCACGCCATCACCCAGTTCCGCCTCCGCAGCGGCGGGCGCCTGCACTGGGCGCCGCGGCTGCTGATCGTGTTTTTCCTGGGCCTGGCCGTCCTCAACGGCACGCTGCTCTACATTTCCACCCAGGGGCTGCCGGAGCCGATCGGCCGCTGGTGGCTGAGCCGCGACGGCAGTACGGTCCACAGCGGCTTCTCCGGCGTGGTGCAGCATGGCCAGCAGGCCGCCAAGGCCGTGTCGTCCGAACTCTCGCAGACGCACCGCGAATCGCTCACCGGCTGGCAGGTCGACGTGTCCGGTCTCGGCGGCGACGCGGCGACGCGCCGGGTCGAGGTGCGCGTGCGCGACCGCACCGGTCTGCCGGTCGAGGGCGTCGAGGCGAAATTGCGGCTGTTGCGCCTGGGCGCCGCGCAGCCGAGCTTGACGCTTGAGCTCGACGCGCGCGCCGCCGGCGTCTACGAAGGGCTGCTGCAACTGCCCGCCGGCGGCCGCTGGGTGGCGGACCTGCGCCTGCTGCGCGACGGCACCCAGCAATACCACGTCACCCAGGAGCTGAACGCGCCATGAGCGGCATCATGGTGTTCCTCTTCATCCTGTCCGGCATTTTCGTGCTGCTGATCATCGCCGGCGTGTTCTGGTCGATCAAGAGCGGACAGTTCGACGACCTCGAAGGGCCCGCCGAACGCATCCTGATGGACGACGACGATCCGCTGCTGCCGACGCGGCGCTTGAGGCAGCAGGACGAATCCACTAAAATCGATTAACTTGATTGGAGCCCCAACATGAAACAGCTTATGACTTTCCAGAGCTTCCCGATGGTCGTCGTCACCGCGTTGATCGTCTGGTCGTGGATCAGCATCCTGTCGGTCCTGATCGGCTCGTTCTTCTGACGTCGGCTGCCGCACCCAGCAAAAAGCCCCGCAATGCGGGGCTTTTTGCTGGGGCAGACGCGGTTTACGCCGGCATGGCCGCGCGCATCTTCTGCAGCGCGCGCGCCTCGATCTGGCGGATGCGCTCGGCCGATACGCCGTACTGCGCCGCCAGCTCGTGCAGCGTCGCCGCCTCGCCCTCGGTCAGCCAGCGCGCCTTGACGATGTGGCGGCTGCGTTCGTCGAGGTTTTCCAGCGCGGCGGCCAGCCCCGTGTGGCGCAAACGCTCGGTCTGCTCGCGCTCCAGCAACTGCGCCGGATTCTCGTCCGGGCTCGCGAGGTAGGCGAGCGGGCTGTAGCTGTCCTCGCCGTCGTCGGCCAGGGGGTCGATCGATACGTCGTGGCCGGAAAGCCGCGTTTCCATTTCCAGCACGTCCTTGCGGCTGACGTTGAGCTCCTTCGCCATCGCGTCGGCTTCCTGCACCGTCAGCGCATTGAGCGACTGCTTGAGGCTGCGCAGGTTGAAGAACAGCTTGCGCTGCGCCTTGGTGGTGGCGACTTTCACCAGCCGCCAGTTTCTGAGCACGTATTCGTGGATTTCGGCACGGACCCAGTGCAGCGCGAACGACACCAGGCGCACGCCGCGGTCCGGGTCGAAGCGCTTCACCGCCTTCATCAGGCCGACGTTGCCTTCCTGGATCAAATCGGCCTGCGGCAAGCCGTAGCCGGCATAGTGGCGGGCAATGCTCACCACCACGCGCAGATGCGACAGCACCAGTTGGCGGGCGGCTTCGATGTTCTGGTTGTCGCGCCAGTCGCGCGCCAGCGCCTGTTCCTCTTCAAGCGAGAGGATGGGATAGCGATTGACGGTCTGGATGTAGCTTTCCAGGCTGTAGGCAGCCGGGATGGGAAGCGACATGGATTGGCTCATGTGTCTGGTTACCCCCTTCAAAAACTATTTTAGCACTCTCGGATTACGAGTGCCAAAGCGGCGAGGGGTTCCCGGCTAACGGCCCGATTCGACCTGATGCAGCGCCCGCGTGACCGACAGCCAGGCGCCCAGCCAGCCGAACAGGGCGGTGAGGCCGAGCACGACGGCGATTTCGGGGCCGGCCGGCGCGGCGAGCTGGAAGCCCGAGCCGTACAGGCTCGCCAGCCGGTCGATGGGGCCGCGCAGCACGGCGCCCGCGATGGCCAGCACGCCCAGCGCGGCCAGCCCGCCGAACAGGCCCTGCAGGGCGCCCAGGTAGAGGAAGGGGCGGCGGATGTGGCGGTCGGTCGCGCCGATCAGGCGGGAAACCAGGATTTCGTCGCGCCGCGCCAGCACCTGCGCGCGGATAGCGTTGCCGGAAATGGCGACCAGCGCGACCGCGAACAGGCCGGCGAGCAGCCACACCAGGGTGCGGCCGGCTTCCAGCGCGGCCTGCAGGCGGTCGGCCCAGACGCTGTCGAGATGGGTTTCCGCCACCCCGGGCAGCTTGGCGAGTTCGTCGGCGACCCGCACCAGATCGTCGCGCGCCGTCGATTTCGGCTGCACGATCCAGGCGTCGGGCAGGGGGTTGCCCGGCAGCCCGGCGGCGATGTCGGTGAGGCCCTGCGCGGCGGCGAGCGCTTCGAGGGCGCGGTCCCGGGGCACGAAGTGCGCCTTGGCGATGTCGGGCTGCTTCAGGCGCGCGTCGACCGCCTGCTTCTGCGCGTCGGTCGCGCGCGCGTCGAGAAACAGGCTGATTTCGGGCTGCGCCGGCAGGTCGCCCGCCACCCGGGCGAGGTTGCCGAGCGCGAGGTAGAGCCCCGCCGGCAGGCTGATCGCCACGCCCATCGCCAGCGCGGTGAGCAGGGTGCCGAGCCACTGCGCGCGCAGGCGGCCGAGCGCCCCGCCCAAGGCATGCTTCTGATGGCGCAGCCAGGCCATCATGCGGCCACCGCCTCGACGCGGCCGTGGTCCAGGTGCAGGATGCGCCCGCCGAGCGCACTGATGGCGCGGTCGTCGTGGGTGGCGATCACCAGCGTGGTGCCGACCTGATGGAAGTCGCGAAACATGGCCATGATGTCGGCGGCGTAGCCGGCGTCGAGGTTGCCGGTGGGCTCGTCGGCGAGCAGCAGGGCAGGGCGCGAGACCAGCGCGCGGGCGATGCACAGGCGCTGCTGCTCGCCGCCGGAGAGGCTCACCGGGTTGGCCTTTTCGCGCGTCAGCAGGCCGACCTTGTCGAGCACCGCGCGGGCGCGCTTGATCGATTCGCGGCGGTCGAGGCCGGCGATGTCGAGCGGCAGCATCACGTTCTCGATGGCGCTGCGGTCGAACAGGAGCTTGTGGTCCTGGAACACCAGGCCGATGTTGCGCCGCAGGTAGGGCACGGCAAGCCGCGACAACCGCCCGATGTTCTGGCCGTTGACCGAGACCACGCCGCTGGTGGGGCGCTCGATCGCGGCGACGAGCTTCAGCAGCGTGCTCTTGCCGGCGCCCGAATGGCCGGTGAGGAAGACCAGCTCGCCCTGCTCGATGCCGAAGTTGACGCCGGACAGCGCCTCGTGGCCGCCGGGGTAGCGCTTGGTGACCTGGCTGAACTGGATCATCCGGCCCGCTGCCTCATGCGCTGAAAATCGCCTCGACGAATTCGCGCGCGTCGAACGGCCGCAGGTCGTCGACGCTTTCGCCGACGCCGATGTAGCGCACCGGGATCGGGCGGGCTTGCGCGATCGCCGCGATCGCGCCGCCCTTGGCGGTGCCGTCGAGCTTGGTGAGCGCGAGCCCGGTCACGCCGAGGGCGTCGTCGAAGGCCTTGACCTGGGTGACGGCGTTCTGGCCGGTGTTGGCGTCGAGCACCAGCAGGACTTCGTGCGGCGCGCCGGGAATCGCTTTCTCGATCACGCGCTTCACCTTCCGGATCTCTTCCATCAGGTGCAACTGGGTCGGCAGGCGGCCGGCGGTGTCGGCCAGCACGACGTCGATGTTGCGCGCGCGCGCCGCCTGGATGGCGTCGAAGATCACCGCGGCGGAGTCGCCTTTTTCCTGGCTGACGACGGTGACGTTGTTGCGTTCGCCCCAGACCTGCAACTGCTCGCGCGCGGCGGCGCGGAAGGTGTCGCCGGCCGCCAGCAGCACCGACAGGCCCTGCGACTGGTACAGCTTGGCGAGCTTGCCGATGGTAGTCGTCTTGCCGGCGCCGTTGACGCCGGCCAGCATCAGGATGAAGGGCTTGTGCGGGGTGACGTCGAGCGGCGCCTGCAGGGGCGCGAGCAGATCGACCAGCGCGTCCTTCAGCGCGCCCTGCAGATCGGCCGCTTCGGTGAGGGCCTCGCGCCGCACTTTTTTCTGCAGGAGGTCGAGCAGGTGCTGGGTCGCGTCGACGCCGACGTCGGCGGTGAGGAGGATGGTTTCCAGCTCCTCGTAGAGCTCGGCGTCGATCTTGCGGCCGGCGCCGAACAGGCCGGCGAGCTGGCCGCCGAGCTTGTCGCGCGTCTTGGCGAGCCCGGCCTTGAGGCGCTGCGCCCAGCCCGGGCGCGCGTCGGATGCCGGTTCGGGCGCGGGTTCGGCAGCAGGCTTGGGCTTGAGGAAACTAAACACGGATGAGGGTGGTCTGCACAGCAGTTTGACGAACGCCGCAATCTTAACATTCCGATGCGGCTTATCATTCGGACTGATTCCATCTGAGGTGAAAACATGCGCAGCCACTGGGCAATCGGATTGGCGCTGCTGGCAGGCAGCGTGCAGGCAGCGGTGACCGACGTCACGCTGGACAACGGCATGCGGGTGATCGTGAAGGAAGACCGGCGTGCGCCGGTCATGGTGTCGCAGGTGTGGTACCGCGCCGGCTCGATCGACGAATTCAACGGCACCACCGGCGTCGCCCACGTGCTCGAGCACATGATGTTCAAGGGCACGAAAAACGTCGCGCCGGGCGAGTTCTCCAAGCGCATCGCCGCGGCCGGCGGGCGCGAGAACGCCTTCACCAGCCGCGACCACACGGCGTATTTCCAGCAGATGCAGAAGGACCGCCTGGACCTGGCGATGCAGCTCGAGGCCGACCGCATGGCGAATCTCGTCATCAGCGACGAGCTCTTCGCCAGGGAAATCCAGGTGGTGATGGAAGAGCGGCGGCTGCGCACCGACGACCAGCCGCAGTCGGTCGTCTACGAGCGCCTGATGGCGACGGCCTACCAGGCGCACCCCTACGGCCGGCCCATCATCGGCTGGATGAACGACCTCGAGCACATGACCGCGCAGGACGCGCGCGACTGGTACGCCCGCTGGTACGCGCCCAACAACGCCACCCTGGTCGTCGCCGGCGACGTCAGGGCCGACGAGGTGATCGCGCTGGCGAAGAAACATTTCGGCCCGCTGCCGGCGCGCGCGCTGCCCGCGCGCAAGCCGCAGGCCGAGCCCGAGCAACTGGGCGAAAAGCGCATCGTCGTGAAGGCGCCGTCCAAACTGCCCTATCTGCTGATGGCCTGGCACGCGCCGACCCTGCGCGACTGGGAAAAGGACAGCGAGCCGTATGCGCTGATGATCCTGGCCGGCGTGCTGTCCGGCAACGATTCGGCGCGGCTGCAGGCCTCGCTGGTGAAGGCGCAGCAGATCGCGGTGAACGCGAGCGCCGGCTACGACCCGGTCAGTCGCGGCCCGGCGATGTTCCTGATCGACGCCACGCCCGCCCCGGGCAAGTCGATGGCCGCGCTGGAAGCGGCGATCCGCGCCGAGATCGCGCGCATCCAGCGCGAAGGCATCAGCGAGGCGGAGCTGGCGCGGGTGAAGGCGCAGGTGATCGCGGCCGACGTCTACCAGCGCGACTCGCTGTTCTACCAGGCGATGCAGCTGGGCGACCATGCCATCGCCGGCCTGCCGCCCGAAGCGCTTGCGCGCCGGGTCGACAGGCTGCGCGCGGTGACGGCGGACGAAGTCAGGGCCGCGGCGCAGAAATGGCTGCAGAACGTGCGCCTGAGCGTGGCCGAGCTCGATCCGCAGCCGCTCGATGCCAAACCGCGCACCGCCGCGGCGAAAGGAGCGCGTCATGTCCATTAAGCGGATTGCATTGAGAAGCTTCATCGCGGCGTTCGCACTCGCACTGCCGCTGGCGGCGCAGGCGGCGCTCGCCATCCAGCACTGGCAGACGCCGCAGGGCGCGCGCGTCTATTTCGTCGAAAGCCGCGAACTGCCGATGCTCGACGTCGCGGTCGATTTTCCCGCCGGCAGCGCGCGCGACCCGGCCGGCCGCTCCGGACTCGCCCGCCTCACCCACGGCCTGCTCGACCAGGGCGCCGGCGGCCTGTCCGACACTGCCATTGCGCATCGCCTGGCCGATGTCGGCGCGGTGCTCTCGGGCAATTTCGACCGCGACCGCGCGGGGGTGAAGCTGCGCACGCTGTCGTCGGCGCGCGAGCGCGAGGCGGCGCTCGACACGCTGGTGCGCGTGCTGCAGCGCCCGGATTTTCCGCAGGCGGTGATCGCGCGCGAAAAACGGCGTCTGGTCGCGGCGATCCGCGAGGCCGAGGCCGATCCCGGCAGCGTCGCCGGCAAGGCCTTTTTCCGCACGCTCTACGGCGCGCATCCCTACGCGCGCGACCCGGACGGCGAGCCGGCCGGGATCGGGCGGCTGACGCGGCGCGATCTCGTGAACTTCCATCGCGCCCATTACAGCGCGCCGAACGCGGTGATCGCGATCATGGGCGACCTGTCGCGCGCGGAGGCGGAAGCGATTGCGACGCGGCTCGCCGCGGGCCTGTCGGCCGCGGCGCCGCTGCCGGCGTTGCCACAGCCCGTCGCGCCGGCGGCGTCCGAGTCGCGCATCGCGCATCCGTCGACGCAAAGCCACGTGCATGTCGGCGCGCTGGGCATTGCGCGCAACGACCCCGACTTCTTTCCGCTGTTCGTCGGCAACTACGTGCTCGGCGGCGGCGGCTTCGATTCGCAGTTGCTGAAGGCAGTGCGCGACAAGCACGGCTTCGCCTACAGCGCCTACAGCTATTTCGCGCCGATGGGCGTCGCCGGCCCGTTCCAGCTCGGCCTGCAGACCAAGGGCGAGCAGGCCGATGCTGCGCTGAAGGTGGCGCGCGCCACACTCGCCGACTTCATCGCCAAAGGGCCGTCCGAGGCCGAGCTGACGCAGGCCAAGTCCAACCTCACCGGCGGCTTTCCGCTGCGCATCGACAGCAACCGCAAGATCCTCGACTACCTGTCGGTGATCGGTTTCTACCGGCTGCCGCTCGACTACCTCGACACCTGGATCGCGCAGGTCGAGGCAGTCGACGTGGCCGCGGTGAAGGACGCCTTCGCCCGTCGCGTCGATCCCGACCGCATGGTCACCGTGGTGGTCGGCGGTGCGCGCTAAGCAGGCGGCAGCGCAGCGCGCGCATGGGTCGGCCAACCGCGTGCGCATCATCGGCGGGCAGTACCGCCGCCGCCTGCTTGGTTTTCCCGACGGCGCCGGGCTGCGGCCCACACCCGACCGGGTGCGCGAGACGCTGTTCAACTGGCTGGGGCAGGACCTGCCGGACTGGCGTTGTCTCGACCTCTTCGCCGGCAGCGGGGCGCTCGGCTTCGAGGCCGCGTCGCGCGGCGCCGGCCGCGTCGTCATGATCGAGCGCGACCGCGCGGCGCTGACTGCACTGGCGAAGAACCGCACCGAACTGGGGGCGAACGCGGTCGAGATCGTGCACGCCGACGCGCTCGCCTGGCTCGGCCACAACCGCGAAGTCTTCGACCTGGCCTTCGTCGATCCGCCCTTCGACAGCGGCCTCGCGGCGCCGGTGCTGGCGGCGATCGGCGCGCATCTGGCGCCGGGCGGCCAGGTTTACGTCGAGCAGGGCACCGAGGTGATCCCGCCGCCGGGGTTTATCATCCACCGCAGCGGGCGCGCGGGGCGTTCGCATTTCGCCCTGCTCACCAAGGAGTGACGATGCTCACAGCGGTCTATCCCGGCACCTTCGACCCCATCACGCGCGGCCACGAGGATCTGGTGCGGCGCGCCGGGCGCCTGTTCGACCGCGTCGTCGTCGCCGTTGCCGAGTCGCGCAACAAGCGCCCCTTCTTCAGCATCGACGAGCGGGTGGCGATGACGCGCGAGGTGCTGGCCGACGTGCCGCGCGTCAGCGTCGAAGGCTTCTCCGGCCTCCTGATCGATTTCGTCGCCGCGCAGGGGGCGATCGCGGTGCTGCGGGGCCTGCGGGCGGCGTCCGACTTCGAATACGAATTCCAGCTCGCCGGCATGAACCGCCACCTGAAGCCCGATATCGAAACCATCTTCCTCACCCCGTCGGACCAGTACATGTTCATCTCCGCCAGCATGATCCGCGAGATCGCCCAGCTCGGAGGCGACGTGAGCCCCTTCGTTCACCCGTTGGTGGCGCGGCGATTAAGTGAGAAAATAAGCAAAAGCTGATATAACCCGGAGAACATCATGGCCATGATGATTACGGACGAGTGCATCAACTGCGACGTCTGCCTGCCCGAATGCCCGAACGATGCGATTTCGCAGGGCGACGAGATCTACATCATCGACCCCAACAAGTGCACCGAATGCGTGGGCCATTTCGATACGCCGCAGTGCGTCGAGGTGTGCCCGGTCGACTGCATTCCGCTCAATCCCGATTACAAGGAAAGCCAGGACGAGCTGCAGGCCAAGTTCCTGCGCCTGACTGCCGGCCAGTAAGCCCCGCCCGCGACGACGGCCTCAGGCCGTGCGGGCCAGTCGTGCGGACGCGGCGGCGTCTGCCAGGGCGTCGGCGATGCGCGTGTTGATGCGCGCCAGATTGTCGAGCTGATCGCTCACCGTTCCCATCGTGGTTTCCAGTTCGGCGATGCGCTCGTCGAGCGTCTCGGTCGCCGCGTGGATGCGGCTGACGCTTTCCAGGCGGCGCTTCAGCTGGGTCTTGTGCTCGCGCACCTGGGTTTCCATCGGCGTCACCAGCGCCTTCAGCCAGGCTTCGGTTTCGCTGTTGGCGAGCTCGAACACCCGCACCACCTCGGTCGCCAGCGTTTCGAAGAAGCGCGTCGTGAGCTGTCCTTGCGCCATGGTGAGGATGCTGAAGACGGAATTGAAGCGCGCCTCGAAATTGCGCTTCAGGCGCGCCATCTCCTTGCGGTATTTCTTCAGGCTGTGCTCGGGCGGGTTGACCGCGGCGAGGCCGTGCTCGTCGCTGAATTTCTGGTACATCGCCGTCATCATGGCGCGGATTTCGCGGATGGTCAGCGTCGCGTCGTTGAGGTTGGCATCGACGCGGCCGAAAAATTCGGTCATGGCATCGACGAGTCCGGCGCTGAACAGGCTCGATTCCATCGACTTGCGGGTGCGCCGCACCTCGCGCCGCAGCGTCGGCATGCCGAGCTGCTGGCGCAGCGCCTCGACCTGGGTCGCGAACACGTTCTTCAGCGCGTTGAACTGCGCGAGGCCGCGCTCGAACTGCTGCTTGTCGGCGTTGGCCTGCTCCATCATGTGCTGGATGACGTCGCGGTTCTTGCCGCGCAGGCCCTGCAGTTCGTCGATCTGATCCTGCAGCGTGGCAAGGCGCGTCTCGAGGAGCTCGGTGACCTTGACCATCACGTTCTCGACCACCGCCTGCGCCGATTCGCTCACCAGCGCCTGCTTGCAGGGGATGAGTTCCTGGCTGAGCGCGGCCTCCAGCAGCGGCAGGCGGCTCTTCGCCAGCAGCGCCGCGTCGTTCCTGACCTTGCCGACCAGGGCCTTGTGCGCCGACACCGGGTAGACCTGCTCGGGCGGCAGGTCGAGGAGCGCCGCGCTGCTCGATGCCTGGCGCGCGATCTCGGCATCGATCTCGGCGGGCGACTTGAGCTCGTCCCACAGGCTGTCGATCTTGTTCAGCACCACCAGGCGCGCGCGGTTCGCGCTCTGCACCGGCGCGATGTGCTGGCGCCAGATCTCGATGTCGGAACGCGTCACGCCGGTGTCGGCGGCGAGCAGGAACAGCACCGCGTGCGCGCTCGGCAGCATGCTCAGCGTGAGCTCGGGCTCGGTGCCGATGGCGTTCAGCCCCGGCGTGTCGAGGATGACCAGGCCCTGCTTCAGAAGCGGGTGCGGGAAGTTGATCAGCGCATGGCGCCAGCGCGGAATGGCGATATGGCCGTCGCGTTCCAGCGTGTGGGCGGTCTCGGGGTCCTTGGGGTTGATGAGGCCATAGGATTCCGCGGTGGCGGCATCGACTTCGAGCGTGTCGGCAAGGTGCATGAGCACCGCGCTCATCGCCTCGGCGGAGTCGAGATTGAGCGGAAATTCGGTCCAGGCGTCGGTCTCGTGCTTGAAGTCGGCGATGCTGCCTTCCCGGAGCTTGCTCTCGATCGGCAGCAGGCGCAGCGAGGGGCGCAGCAGCGGCGTGTAGTAGAGCTCGGTGGGGCACATGGTGGTGCGCCCGGCCGACGAGGGCAGCACGCGCTGCCGGTAGTCGGAGAAGAAAATCGCGTTGATGAGCTCGGACTTGCCGCGCGAGAACTCGGCGACGAAGGCGACGTTGAGCGTGTCGGCCTGCAGGCGTTCGAGCAGTTGGTTTAGACGCAGGTCGGTCTCGTCGTCGGACAGCTCCTGTGCGACGAGCCAGTCGCGCAGCGCCTCGACGCGCACGAACACGCCATCGCGCCAGGCGCTGTACTGTTCGAACTCGTCTACCAGGGTGGTGGGGCTCATTGCGGCGGCCAATCGGCTAAGGCATTGTTGAGTAACGACATCTTACCGGCAAACTTGATCCGGCGCCGAACGCTCAGCGCTGGCAATGCGGGCAGTAGAAGCTTGCGCGCTGGCCCTGCACGATGCGGCGGACCGGCGTGCCGCAGGCCTTGCAGGGCAGGCCGGCGCGGTCGTAGACGCGGGTCTGCAACTGGAAATAGCCGAGTTCGCCGTCGGTCGCGACATAGTCGCGCAGCGAGCTGCCGCCTGCGGCGATGGCGGCGCCGAGCACGCGCCGGATCGCGTCGACCAGCCGCGCGCAGGCCGGGCGGCTGAGCCGGCGCGCGGCGGTGCCCGGACGGATGCCGGCGTGGAACAGCGATTCCGACGCGTAGATGTTGCCGACGCCGACGACCACGGCGGCGTCCATGATCACCTGCTTGATCGCGGCGCTGCGGCGGCGGCATTGCGCATGCAGGTAGTCGGCGTCGAAAGCGGGCGTGAGCGGCTCCGGCCCCAGGTGTGCGAGCAGCGGGTGCTGCGCCGCATCGTCGGTCCACAGCACCGCGCCGAAGCGGCGCGGGTCGCGCAGCCGCAGGACGATGCCGCCGTCGAAAGCCCAGTCGACGTGGTCGTGCAGCGCGGCGGGCTCATCCGGTTCGGCGAAGCGCAGGCTGCCCGACATGCCCAGATGCACGATCTGGGTGCGTCCGTCGAAATCGAACAGCAGGTATTTGCCGCGCCGCCGCAGGTCACGAAGGATGCGGCCGGCGAGCCGCTTCCCGATATCCTGCGGCACCGGCCAGCGCAGGCGCGCATCGCGCACCACGATGCGCTCGAGCCGGCGGCCGGCGAGGCGCGGCAGCAGGCCGAGGCGGGTGGTTTCGACTTCGGGCAGTTCGGGCATGAGGGATGGCAGCGGACGCGTGATTCGGCGGCGCGGATGACGCGCCGGCCCGGGCATTCTACTCGACGGCGCCGGTGCCGCCGCCCCTTGCGGCGGGCAGCGCCAGCGCCCACAGGGGGAGTGAACCTTACTTGCAGGGCGGCCTCGAAAGCTTAGAATCGTGGCAGGTACCCTAGGGCGGACACATGGCTTATTTCAAACTTCTTCCTCTGTTTGCATCGCTGGCGCTGGCGGCGGGCTGCAGCCTGCCCGGCGTGCGGGCGTCGACGCCGGCTGCGGCCGAGCCTGCGCCTGCGGAAAAGCTCGCCGAAGTTGCGCCGGCCGAGCAGCCCGATCCGGTCGACGAGGCGCATGCGCGCGCGCAGGCGGCGCTGCCCAGGCAACCGCTCACCCCCGAGATTCTGTTCAAGTTCCTGATCGCCGAGGTGGCGGGCCAGCGCGGCGCCATCGGCCTGTCGCAGTCGACCTACCTCGACCTCGCCCAGCAGACCCGGGATCCGCGCATCGCGCGCCGCGCCGCCGAAGTGGCGATGTTCGCCCGCGATCAGGCGGGCGCGCTGCAGGCGACCCGCATCTGGAACGCGAGCGACCCGGAATCGCCGCGCGCGCAGCAGGCCCTGGCGGCGCTGCTGCTGGGCGCGGGCAATCTGGCCGAAGCCGAACCGGTGCTGCGCGGATTGTTGAAGCAGGATAGCGGCAACGGCTTCCTGCATCTGTCGGCGCTGATGGGCAAGCCGCGCGACACCGAGGCCGCGCTGGCGCTGGTCGAGCGGCTCGCCGCCGACTACCCGTCGCTGCCGGAAGCGCGCTTTGCGGTGGCGCAGGCGGCGTCGGTTGCCGGTCGCTTCGGCGTCGCGACCGAGGCACTGCGCGAGGCCGACCGTTTGCGGCCCGGCTGGGAGCCGGCCGCGCTGCTGCATGCGCAGATCCTCAGCAAGACCTCGCGCGCCGACGCGCTGCGCCATATGCACGAATTCCTGGCGACCTATCCCGCCGCGCGCGAAGTGCGGCTTGCCTATGCGCGTACCCTGGTGACCGCCAACCAGTTCACCGAGGCGCGCGCCGAGTTCGTCCGGCTCATCAACGATTACCCGAACAATCCGGAAGTCAGCCTGGCGGCCGGCCTGCTGACCCTGCAGATGGGCGACTACGCCCTGGCGCGCGACTACCTCACCCGGTCGCTGCAATCGAATCCCCGCGACGCCGACACCGTGCACTACTACCTCGGCCAGGCTGCCGAGCAGTTGAAAGACGACGAGACGGCGCTGGCCCATTACGGCCAGGTCGAGTCGGGCAGCCATTTCGTGTCGGCACGGGCGCGCCAGGCCGCGCTGCTGGTCCGCGCCGGCCAGCGCGAGGCGGCGCAGGCCCTGCTCGCCGGCACGCAGGGTGAAAACGACGCCCAGAGCGTGCGCCTGATCCAGGCGCAGGCGGAGTTGCTGCGCGAGAGCAAGGAGCATGCGTCGGCGTTCGACGTGCTGTCGGCCGGTCTCAAGCGTTTTCCCGATTCGGCGGATCTGCTGTACGACCGTGCCATGGTGGCGGAAAAGCTCGACAAGCTCGATGTGCTGGAAGTCGACCTGCGGCGCGTGATCGTGCTGCGTCCCGAGGATGCCCAGGCCTACAACGCGCTGGGCTATACGCTGGCCGACCGCACCCAGCGGCTCGTCGAGGCGGTCGAACTGCTCGACAAGGCCTTGTCTCTGGCGCCGGACGATCCCTTCATCCTCGACAGCGTCGGCTGGGCGCAGTACCGCACGGGCAACCTCGCGCGTGCCCAGGCGTTTCTGGAACGCGCCTACAAGGCCCGCCCCGACCCCGAAATCGCCGCCCACCTCGGCGAGGTGCTGTGGGTGCGCGGCCTGCGTGAGGCCGCCGGCCAGTTGTGGCAGACCAGCCTCAAGGATCACCCGCAAAACGAACTGCTGCTCGAAACCATCCACCGGTTCAAGCCTTGATGTCCGGCCGTTTTGCCGCCCCGGCGCTGCTGATGCTGGCGCTGCTGACGCTGGCCGGCTGCGCGTCGGTGCCGCCGGTTTCCGCGCCCGCGATCCAGCCCGCTGCGGAGGATGCCTGGACGCTCAAGGGCCGCATCGGGGTGCAGCACGGCGAAGAGAGCGTGTCGGGCCAGTTGCACTGGCAGCACCGCACCGGTCGCGACGAACTCCTGATGATCTCGCCGCTGGGGCAGGGGGTGGCGCGCATCGTGCGCGACGCCGGCGGCGTCATGCTCGAAGTGCCGAACCAGCCGCCGCGCCGTGCGCCCGATGTCGAATCGCTGACGCGCGAGATGCTGGGCTATGCGCTGCCGGTGTCGGGGCTGGCCTGGTGGGTGCAGGCGCGGCCGGACCCGTCGAGCCCCTTCGAGGTGCGCCACGATGAAGGCGGCCGCGTCGCGCAATTGCGGCAGAACGGCTGGGTGATCGACTACCTGCAGTACACCGAGGACGCGCGGCCGCGGCGGCTGACGGTCGCGCGCGAGGGCTTGTTGATCCGTCTGGTGGCGGACAGCTGGCAGGCCGAATGACGCAGCGTTTCCCCGCCCCCGCCAAGCTCAACCTGTTCCTGCACGTCGTCGGCCGTCGCGCCGACGGCTATCACCTGCTGCAGAGCGTGTTCCGTTTCATCGACCGTAGCGATGCCGTCCATCTCACCCTGCGCGACGACGGCCGGGTGGTGCGCGAGGGCGATCTGCCCGGCGTGCCGGAAGACGCCGACCTCACCGTGCGCGCCGCGCGCCTGCTGCAGCCCTATGCGCCGGTCGGCGCTGGCGTCGGCATCCGCCTGGAGAAAGTGCTGCCGATGGGCGGCGGGCTGGGCGGCGGCAGCTCGGACGCCGCCACCGTGCTGCTGGCGCTCAACCGCCTGTGGCAGGTGAACCTGACGCGTGCCGCCCTGCAGGGTCTGGCCTTGCAGCTGGGCGCCGACGTGCCGGTATTCGTGTTCGGCCGCACCGCGTTCGCCGAGGGCGTCGGCGAGATCCTGCAGCCGGCCGACGTGCCGCCCGCGTGGTACGTGGTGTTGACCCCGCCGGTCGCGGTGCCGACTGCGGCGATTTTTGCCGCGCCGGAATTGACACGCGACACGCCAGCCCTCAAAATAGCGCCCTTTTCCGCAGGCGCGGGTCGGAACGACCTGCAGCCCGTGGTCGTAGCGCGCTACCCGGAAGTGGCCTGTCATCTCGAATGGCTGGGGCGCTTCGGCGAAGCGCGGATGACCGGCTCGGGTGCCTGCGTGTTTGCATCGTTCGATACGGAAGCGGCGGCCCATGATGTGTTGCGCCAGTTGCCGCCGACGATGCAGGGTTTTGTGGCGCAGGGGTTGGACAGGCATCCGCTTTACGACTATTGCGCCGGGTAGTGCCCATTTATTGGGGAGTCGCCAAGTGGTAAGGCATCGGATTTTGATTCCGACATTCGTAGGTTCGATCCCTACCTCCCCAGCCAGATAAGCGAGCAGCCGCCGGTGGCGGCTGTTTTTGTTGCAGTGTCGTTGCCAGGCAGTCGGAGACTCGCGTGTCCATAGACAACTTGATGGTGTTTGCCGGGAATGCCAACCCGCGTCTGGCTGCAGACGTGGCGCGTCATCTCAACATTCATCTCGGTCGCGCCACCGTGTCGCGCTTTTCCGACGGCGAGGTGATGGTCGAAATCCTCGAAAACGTGCGCGGCAAGGACGTGTTCGTGCTGCAGTCGACCTGTCAGCCGACCAACGACCACCTGATGGAAGTGATGGTCATGGTCGACGCGCTGAAGCGCGCCTCGGCCGGCCGCATCACCGCCGCGGTGCCGTACTACGGCTACGCGCGCCAGGATCGCCGCACGCGTTCGGCGCGGGTCGCGATCACCGCCAAGGTGGTGGCCAACATGCTCGCGGGCGCCGGCATCGACCGCCTGCTGACGATGGACCTGCACTCCGACCAGATCCAGGGCTTCTTCGACATCCCGGTCGACAACATCTATTCCAGCCCGATCCTGCTCGGCGACATCTGGAAGCGCAACCATCCGGATCTGGTGGTGGTGTCGCCCGACGTCGGCGGCGTGGTGCGGGCGCGGGCGATCGCCAAGCGCCTCGAATGCGACCTGGCGATCATCGACAAGCGCCGCCCCAAGCCCAACGTGGCCAAGGTGATGCACATCATCGGCGATGTGCGGGACCGCACCTGCATCATCATGGACGACCTGGTCGACACCGCCAACACGCTGTGCGAGGCGGCCAATGCGCTGAAAGAGCACGGTGCCAAGAAGGTGATGGCGTATTGCACGCACCCGGTGCTGTCGGGCAGCGCCGCCGAACGCGTGACGCATTCCGCGCTCGACGAACTGGTGGTGACCGACACCATCCCGCTGCGCGACGACGCGCGCGCGTGCACCAAAATCCGGCAACTGTCGGTGGCTGAACTGCTGGCGGAAACCATCCGCCGCATCAGCAACGAAGATTCCGTCAGCTCGCTCTTTATCGAGTAGGGCCGATCGAATGCCCCTGGTCGCGGGGGCTTTTGGAATGCATTGACCATTTTCGGCAATGCATCATCAAGGTAATGCGCTGACCCATTTCGGCAGCGCATCATTTACTCAGGAGAAGTTTCATGGAAATTGAAGTCATTGCTTACAAGCGTGATGCGCAAGGGTCGAGTGCGAGCCGCCGCCTGCGCCACGCCGGCAAGGTCCCCGGCATCGTCTACGGCGGGACTGCCGCGCCGATGCAGATCGAGCTGGATCACAACGCGCTCTACCACGCCCTGCGCAAGGAAGCCTTCCACGCGTCCGTGCTGACGCTGACGGTCGACGGCAACAAGGAATCCGTCCTGCTGCGCGACACCCAGTGGCATCCCTACCGCCAGCAGGTGCTGCACGTGGACTTCCAGCGCGTCGACAAGACGCACAAGATCCACGTCAAGGTCCCGCTGCACTTCCTGAACGAAGAGACCGCGCCCGGCGTCAAGACCGGCGGCGGCAAGGTCAGCCACGTGGTGACCGAGCTCGACGTGAGCTGCCTGCCGGGCAACCTGCCCGAGTACATCGAAGTCGATATCGGCGCGCTGGAACTGGGTCACTCCATCCATGCGAACGATCTCAAGCTGCCCGATGGC
Source organism: Pseudomonadota bacterium (assembly GCA_040753235.1). GTDB lineage: Bacteria > Pseudomonadota > Gammaproteobacteria > Burkholderiales > Thiobacillaceae > Thiobacillus. The sequence goes on along the minus strand of JBFMET010000002.1, from coordinate 3,547 downwards.
GTGGAATTCGTCGCGCACATCCAGCATGAGAACCCCGCGGTGGTGACGATCACGCAGCCCAAGGGCATGAAGTCGGACGAGCCTGCACCCGAGACGCCTGCTGCACCGGCGGCGTGAGTCTGAGCGCAACCCGCCTACGGTTGCGTGGTGTGTCGTCATGACGGCACCTCGCCTGATTGTCGGCCTCGGCAACCCGGGGCGCGACTACGAAGAAACCCGGCACAACGCCGGGTTTTGGTTTTGTGCGCGCCTCGCGCACGGGTGGGGCATCCCGCTCGCGCATGAATCGCGTTTTCACGGCTTTGTCGGGCGTCGTGGCGCGACCTGGATGCTGCTGCCGCAAACCTTCATGAACCGTTCGGGGCAGGCGGTGGGCGCGCTTGCGCGCTTCCATCGCATCGAGCCGGCCGAGATCCTGGTGGTGCACGACGAACTCGACATTCCGCCCGGCCAGCTGCGCCTCAAGTTCGGCGGCGGCATGGGCGGACACAATGGCCTCAAGGACATCACCTCGCATCTCGGCACCCAGGACTACTGGCGCCTGCGCATCGGAATCGGTCATCCGGGCGATCGCAACGAAGTGGTGAACTACGTGCTGAAGCCGCCGCGCCGCGAGGAGCAGGCCGGGATCGACGCGGCGATCGAACGCGCGGTCGACCTCATGCCCCTGATCGAGAAGGGCGAGTGGAATGCCGCCACCCAGCGCGCCAACACCAAGCCTCCCATCCCCAGCCCCTAGCCCCAGGAATCCCCCATGAGCCTCAAATGCGGCATCGTCGGCCTGCCCAACGTCGGCAAGTCCACCCTCTTCAACGCGCTGACCCAGGCGGGCATCGCGGCGGAGAACTATCCCTTCTGCACCATCGAGCCGAACACCGGCGTGGTCGAAGTGCCCGACCCGCGCCTGACGCAACTGGCGGCGATCGTCCAGCCGCAGAAAGTGGTGCCGGCGATCGTCGAGTTCGTCGACATCGCGGGCCTGGTCGCGGGCGCCTCCAAGGGCGAGGGCCTGGGCAACCAGTTTCTCGCGAACATCCGCGAAACCGACGCGATCTGTCACGTTGTGCGCTGTTTTCACAACGAGAACGTGATCCACGTCGCGGGCAAGGTCGATCCGCTCTCCGATGTCGAGACCATCGCCACCGAGTTGGCGCTCGCCGACCTGGCCAGTGCCGAGAAAGCACTGATCCGCTATGAAAAAGCGGCACGCGGCGGCGACAAGGAGGCGAAAGTCATCGTCGAGGCCCTGAAGCCGGTGCTGGCTGCGCTCAACGAAGGCCGCCCGGCGCGCGCCGCCGGGCTCGACGCCGAGGGCCTGGCGGTGATCAAGCCCTTGTGCCTGATGACGGTGAAGCCCACGCTGTATGTCGCCAACGTCAGCGAAGACGGCTTCCACGACAACCCCATGCTCGACGCGCTGAAGGCCTTTGCCGAGAAGGAAGGCGCGCCGGTGGTGCCGGTGTGTGCCGCGCTCGAGGCCGAGTTGCAGGAACTGTCGCCGGAAGAGCGGGTGGATTACCTGAAGGAGCTCGGCTGGGACGAGCCGGGGCTCAATCGCCTGATCCGCGCGGCCTACGATCTGCTGGGCCTGCAAACCTACTTCACCGCCGGGGTGAAGGAGGTGCGCGCCTGGACCATCCACAAGGGCGACACCGCGCCGCAGGCGGCCGGCGTCATCCACACCGACTTCGAGCGCGGTTTCATCCGCGCGCAGACCATCGCCTTCGAGGATTTCGTCGCCTGCAAGGGCGAGCAGGGCGCCAAGGAGGCGGGCAAGATGCGCGCCGAGGGCAAGGAGTACGTCGTCAAGGACGGCGACGTGATGAATTTTCTCTTCAACGTCTGATGAAATCCCGTTGTTTTTGCTGCGAAGGTGTTTGACACGTCCTTCCGAAGCCCCCTATAATCTCGCGCTTCGTTTGGGTGGGGTTCCCGAGCGGTCAAAGGGATCAGACTGTAAATCTGACGGCTCTGCCTTCGAAGGTTCGAATCCTTCCCCCACCACCAGGTTTTTTGCAGTGTGAGCAGGGCGAAGCGGGTGTAGCTCAATGGTAGAGCTGAAGCCTTCCAAGCTTAAGACGAGGGTTCGATTCCCTTCACCCGCTCCAGCAGTTTTTGCGGGCTTATTTGGTAGTAAGTCCAGAGCCCATGTAGCTCAGTGGCAGAGCACTCCCTTGGTAAGGGAGAGGTCGGCAGTTCAATCCTGCCCATGGGCACCAGATTTCAGGTGCCCGCTGATTAAGGTAGGCGCACCGGCTTGGGCGCCGTTTGATTCATGGCGGCGCCATCGGGATTTAAATGGTAGTTGTCAAAGTCGTCGCATCGTTACTTGTGCAAAATTAAGGGGTACTTGAAATGGCTAAGGAAAAATTCGAGCGGACCAAACCGCACGTAAACGTTGGCACCATTGGACACGTTGACCACGGCAAGACCACCTTGACCGCGGCGATCACCACCATACTGTCGAAGAAATTCGGCGGTGCGGCGAAGAAATACGACGAGATCGACAGCTCGCCCGAAGAGAAGGCGCGCGGCATCACCATCAACACCGCCCACGTCGAGTACGAGACCGCCGGCCGCCACTACGCCCACGTCGACTGCCCCGGCCACGCCGACTACGTCAAGAACATGATTACCGGTGCCGCCCAGATGGACGGCGCCATCCTCGTCGTGTCCGCCGCCGACGGCCCCATGCCCCAGACCCGCGAGCACATCCTGCTCGCCCGTCAGGTGGGCGTCCCGTACATCATCGTCTACATGAACAAGGCCGACATGGTCGACGACGCCGAGCTCCTCGAACTCGTCGAAATGGAAATCCGCGAACTCCTCTCCAAGTACGACTTCCCCGGCGACGACACCCCCATCGTCATCGGTTCCGCCCTGAAAGCCCTCGAAGGCGACCAGAGCGACATCGGCGAGCCGTCCATCATGAAGCTCGCCGACGCCCTCGACTCCTACATTCCCGAGCCCGAGCGCGCCATCGACCGTCCCTTCCTGATGCCTGTTGAAGACGTCTTTTCCATTTCCGGCCGCGGCACCGTCGTCACCGGTCGTATCGAGCGCGGCGTCATCAAGGTTGGCGAAGAGATCGAAATCGTCGGCATTGCGGCGACCCAGAAGACCACCTGCACCGGCGTCGAAATGTTCCGCAAACTGCTCGACCAGGGCCAGGCGGGCGACAACGTCGGCGTTCTGCTGCGCGGCACCAAGCGCGAAGAAGTCCAGCGCGGCCAGGTTCTGGCCAAGCCGGGCTCGATCAAGCCGCACACCAAGTTCTCGGCCGAGATCTACGTGCTGTCCAAGGACGAAGGGGGTCGTCACACCCCGTTCTTCAACGGCTACCGTCCGCAGTTCTACTTCCGCACCACCGACGTCACCGGCTCGATCGAACTGCCGGCCGGCACCGAGATGGTGATGCCTGGCGACAACGTCAGCATCAAGGTCTCGCTGATTGCCCCGATTGCGATGGACGAAGGTCTGCGTTTCGCCATCCGCGAAGGCGGCCGCACCGTCGGCGCCGGCGTCGTGGCCAAGATCGAAGAGTAAG
>JBFMET010000001.1:5127-268131 GCA_040753235.1 Pseudomonadota bacterium | reverse complement strand
CCGGCCGCAGCCGCCCCGGCGCCGGCCGCACCGCCCGCCGCCGCCCCGGCGCCGGCCGCACCGCCCGCCGCCCCCGCCACGCCCTAAGAAACGCGAACATGCACAGTTCGTTGCGAGGCGCATAGCGGCGCTGCAATCCAGGAATTGCCTGCCAGGCAAGGCTCTGGATTGTGTTGCTTCGTTCGCGATGGCCGCCGATTGAGCGTGTTCGGAACGCCATGTCGCCTTCACCCGACAAAATGCCTGGGCTGATACCCGCCTGGGCATTTCGTGCCTTGACCCCTGCTTGCGAGGCCTTTATGGTTTCTCGCAGTCACGCCCGACATTAACCATTTCAATCAAAAGGTTACATGCCGGCGGCGTCCGCCGCCCGCAGGCGCCAACGCACCAACAAGAAGAATTGGGGGAGGTTGGAGTGAAACCGGATGAAAAACCGCAAAACGGCCTAGCCGGCCTGAAGTACTGGCGCTACGACCTGTTCGCCGGCCTGCAGGTGGCGCTGGTTTCCTTGCCGCTCTCGCTCGGCATCGCCGTCGCCTCGGGCGCGCCGCCGGTCACCGGGCTGGTGTCGTCGATCATCGCGGGCCTCATCTTCCCTTTCCTCGGCGGCGCCTACGCCACCATCAGCGGCCCCGCCGCCGGCCTCGCGCCGGCGCTGCTCGCCGGCATGCTGCTGCTCGGCGACGGCGATCTGGCCGCGGGTTATCCGCTGATCCTGGTCGCGATCTTCCTCACCGGCGTGGTCATGATCCTGCTCTCCTGGCTGCGCGCCGGCAAGCTGGTCGCGATGTTCCTGCCGGTGACGGTGGTCGAGGCGATGCTCGCGGCGATCGGGCTGATGATCATCATCAAGCAGGTGCCCGCCCTGCTGGGCGACCTCGCGCCGCCGGAAAAATCCATGCTGGTCGCGATCGGCAAGCTGCCCGAGAGTTTCCAGCGCATCGAACCCTCGATTCTGCTCATCGGCGCCGTGTGCCTGTTCCTGATGTTCTTCCTCAGCCGCACGCGGCTGGCCTGGCTGCGCCGGGTGCCGCCGGCGCTGTCGGTGTGCGCGGTCGGCGTCATCCTGGGCTATGTATTCGATCTGGCGCCGCAGCACCTGATCCGCATGCCCGACAAGCTCCTCGAAGGCGGCTTCACGCTGCCGGCCTTCGACGCCGTGCTGGCGCGCCCCGAACTCTGGGGCAGCGTGGCGCTGATGGTGGTCACGCTCACCCTCATCGACAGCATCGAATCGCTCGCCACCATCAGCGCGGTCGACAAGATCGACCCCTACCGCCGCAAGTCGCGCCCCAACGTGACGCTGCGCGCGATGGGCATTTCCAACGTGCTCTCCAGCCTCGCCGGCGGGCTGACCATCATCCCCGGCGGGGTGAAGAGCCGCGCCAACATCGACGCCGGCGGCCGCACGCTGTGGGCGAACTTCTACAACGCCGTGTTCCTCATCGTGTTCCTGTTCTTCGCGGTGGAACTCATCGGCCGCATCCCGCTGGCGGCGATCGGCGCGGTCATCGTCTACGTCGGCTGGCGCCTGTGCGAAATCAAGGTGTTCAGCAAGACCGCCGCGATCGGCCTCGACCAGTTCGCGGTCTTCGTCGTCACCATCGCCGCGATCCTCGCGACCGACCTGCTGACCGGCATTCTCATCGGCGTGGCCGCGCAACTGCTGATGAACACCTACCTGCTGACGCCCTCGCTGCGCATGGTGCTGGAGGGGCGCATCTCCTTCCGCCAGTTTCTCGCCGCCACCGGTTCGGCCGTCTGCGGCATGTTCTGCAGCCCGGTCATCCGCGTGAAGGAGGAGAGCACGAACGGCCGGCCGCAGACCCAGTTGTCGCTCGGCTCGCTCACCGGCTTCAACCTGCTGCCGCTCGACCGCGCGCTGGCGCGCGTGCCCGAGACGGCCGGCGTCAGCCTCGCGCTCAACGAATCGAGCCACATCCTCGACCGCACCACGCTGGAATACCTGCACGAACTGCAGGAGGAGCACGTCCACAACGACCGGCCGCTCGAAATCCACGGCCTCGACCGCTTCCATCCCTTCACGCCCCACCCCTTCGCCACCCGCATGCAGGACCAGCGCTTCGTCCACGAGCCCGCCACGCATACGGCACGCGAGCAGGACATGGCGGCGCTCGCGCAGCGCCTCGGCCTGAAGTTCGCGCCCGCCGTCGCCGCCGTGCTCAATCGCCACGACTTCGTCTATTTGCGGCGCGGCGCCAACCGCCAGGAGTGGAACGTGATGACCGGCGCCCACGGCGACCACCACGTGAAGCTGTTCGACTACAGCCACACCGCGGCGCCCGAGTACTACGTCGAGCACCGCCACACCCTGGCGATCCTGCGCCTGTGCGGCGAGGCCGCCGCCGCGCTGCCCAATCTCGCGCTCACGCCGGGGGACTATCTGGAACGCTACCTGGTCGCGGATTACCGGGAAGTCGACCTGGCCGAAATCGATGGCGAGTTCGCCCGACGCTATCGCGCCTACGGCGACGACGCCGCGCGCGTGCGGGCCTGCCTGAATGCCGACCTGATCCGCCACCTCCAGGCCAGCCCCGGCACCTACGTCGAACTGCGCGAGAGCGTGCTGCTGGTGTTCCGGCCGGAGCGCGGGCTCGAATCGCCGGAAGCCGCCGAGCACCTGCTTGCCCATGCCGCACAGATCATGGCCTTGCTCATCCGCGCATCCGTCAAGTCGTAGCGCGCATGGCTGCGGTACACTCGGCACCATGAAAATCGCCGCCTGGAACGTCAACTCCCTCAAGGTCCGCCTGCCGCAACTGCAGGACTTTCTCGCCACCCGCCAGCCCGACGCGGTGTGCCTGCAGGAAACCAAGCTCACCGACGACAATTTCCCGCTTGCCGAACTCGCAGCGGCGGGCTACCGCGCGGTATTCGCCGGGCAAAAGACCTACAACGGCGTCGCCATCGTCAGCCGCAGCGAAGCGACCGAGGTGCAGATCGGCATACCCGGTCTCGAGGACGAACAGAAGCGCGTGATCGCCGCCACCGTCGACGGCGTCCGGCTGGTGTGCGTGTACTGCCCCAACGGCCAGGCGCTCGATTCCGACAAGTATCCCTACAAGCTCGCCTGGTTCGACGCCCTGGCCGCGTGGCTGAAGGACGAGCTCGCGCGCCACCCGAAGCTCGCCGTGCTCGGCGACTACAACGTCGCGCCCGAGGACCGCGACGTGCACGACCCCAAGGCCTGGGAAGGCTCGGTGCTGGTGTCGGAACCCGAGCGCGAAAGATTCCGCGCGCTGCTCGCGCTGGGCTTGCAGGACAGCTTCCGCCTGTTCGAGCAGCCCGATAAAACCTTCTCGTGGTGGGATTACCGCATGATGGGCTTCCGCCGCAACCACGGCCTGCGCATCGACCACATCCTGCTGAGCGAACCGCTCGCCGCCGCCTGCACCGCGAGCACCATCGACCGCGACATGCGCAAGCTCGAGCGACCGTCGGATCATGCGCCGGTGATCGCCGAGTTCACTTCGCCCTGAGCGTCCCGGCGCGGGCGTTGCCCGCCCGCGAAAATCTGTCACATACTGTCTCCATGATTGCGGAACGGTGCGCTGCCATCCAGCGCCTGTCCCACGCCAACCGTTCCACAATCAGGAGGATTTTTCGATGTCCGCTTCCCGTCGCGAATTCATGAAACTCGTCGGTGCCGGCGCCATGCTGGCGCCGCTCGCCGCACTCTACAGCCGTGCCGCCATCGGCGCGCCGGCCTTCGGCCCCGGCTTCGGTCCGCTCGCCCCGGCCCTGCCGCTCAACACGCACGAACTGGTGTCCTACCGTCTCGACGGCAGCGTCGCCTTCGACTACCGCAACCTGCCGCTGATCTCGCTGCCGAAGGATTTCCGCTATTGGGTGATCTCCTGGACCGGCCAGACCATGAGCGACGGCAGCCGCGTCCCCGGCGACCACGATGGCATGGCCGCCTACCGCGGCCCGCGCGGCACCACGGTCCTGGTGCGCAACCACGAGCTGTCCAACCGCGAAGCCAAGTTCGGCGACAACGCCGGCGTGGTGGTGCCCGATTATCTGAAATACGACGCCTGGTGCAACGGCGGCACCACCACCCTGATCCTCGACGAGCAGGGCCGACTGGTGCGCGACTTCGCCTCGATCGGCGGCACCAACAACAACTGCGCTGGCGGCCTGACGCCGTGGGGCACCTGGCTCAGCTGCGAGGAAAACGTCTCGCTGCCCTCCGGCACCGCTACCGGCTACCAGAAGCGCCACGGCTACGTGTTCGAGGTGCCGGCCGACGCGACCGGCCCGGTGATGGCCGAGCCCATCGTCGCCATGGGCCGCTTCAACCACGAAGCAACCGCCAACGACCCCGCGACCGGCATCGTGTACCAGACCGAAGACCGCGGCGACAGCTGCTTCTACCGCTACATTCCCAACGTGCCGGGCAAGCTCATGGCCGGCGGCAAACTGCAGGCGCTGAAGCTGCGCGACCACCCCGCCGCCGACACCAAGACCGGTTTCCTCGGCCTGCTGAATCACCCGCTCGCCTGCGAGTGGGTGGACATCGACAACGTCGACCCCGACACCGACAGCGTGCGCTACGAGGCGCATGCGAAGGGCGCCGCCAAGTTCTCGCGCGGCGAAGGCGTGTGGTACGGCGACGGCCGTGTCTACTTCGTCTGCTCCAACGGCGGCGACATCGGCAAGGGCCAGGTCTGGGCCTACGACCCGGCCACCGACACCGCCACCCTGATCGTCGAGTCGACCGACGCGAACCTGCTCGAAGCGCCCGACAACATCACCGTCGGCCCCGACGGCCGCCTGTATCTGTACGAAGACGGCAGCGGCGGCGACAACATCGTCGGCGTGAATTCGAAGGGCGAGCTGTTCATCGTGTCGGAAAACGTGATCGGCAACGGCTCCGAGTTTGCCGGCGGCTGCTTCTCGCACAACGGCCGCTTCATGTTCGTGAACATGCAGAACCCCGGCCTCACGCTGGTGATCGAAGGCCCGTGGCGCAAGGGCCAGGCCTGATCCGCCTGCCCTCCGGAAAAAAGCGGCCCGCAGGCCGCTTTTTTCATTCAGTACTGCACCACCACCGGATCGAGGCTGCGCCACAGATACCAGGTGGCGACGGTGCGCCAGGGCGCGTGGCGCTCGCCGTGCTGCCGAAGCGTTTTCGGCGTCGGTCGTTCGCCGCCCAGGTAATGGAGCGCGACGGCCTTCTGCAGGCCGATGTCGTCCACCGGCCAGACGTCGGGGCGGCGCAGGTTGAAGATCAGGAACATCTCGGCGGTCCAGCGGCCGATGCCGCGCACGTCGACGAGTTCGGCGATGACCGCCTCGTCGTCCAGGCTTGTCCAGCGTGCGGGTTCGACGCGGCCGTCGACGAAATGGCCGGCCAGATCACGCAGGTATTCGGCCTTGCGGCGCGACAGGCCGCAGGCGGCAAGCGCTCCCAGCTCCAGCGTGGCGATGTGTGCGGGGCTGACGGTCTGGGCGTAGGCGGCGAAGCGCGCCCACACGCTGTCGGCGGCCTTGACCGAAATCTGCTGGCCGACGATGGCGCGCGCCAGCGTCTGGAAGGGATCGCCGCGGTCGGCGAGGATGGCATCGGGATAGCGCGCGATCAGCGCGGCCATCACCGGGTCGGCGGCGGCGAGTTCGGCGCAGGCAGTGGGCCAGTAACTGGGCGGGCGGGTTTTCATCGAGGACGGCTCATCCGTGCAGAAGTGCGCGCGGCTTTCGCAAGGAGGACACGGAGGACGCAAAGGAGAATGAAGCTGAATCATTCCTCAGCGTCCTCGGCGTCCTCGGCGTCCTCCTGTGAACCCCCAATCCGCGGATCAAGCCTTCCCGACTCACAGCAGAATGATGTCGTACTGTTCCTGCGGGTAGGTCGTCTCGACCTGCAGCGACACCGGCTTGCCGATGAAGTCGATGAGCTGGGCGAGGCTGCCGGATTCCTCGTCGAGGAAGAGGTCGATCACGCTCTGCGCGGCGACGATGCGGTATTCGCGCGCGCTGAACTGGCGCGCCTCGCGCAGGATCTCGCGCAGCACGTCGTAGCACACCGTCTGCGCGGTCTTGATCTCGCCGCGTCCGTCGCAGGTGGGGCAGGGCTCGCACAGCACGTGCGCGAGCGACTCCCGCGTGCGCTTGCGCGTCATCTCGACCAGGCCCAGCGTGGAGAAGCCGCTCACCGTGGTTCGGGTGGGGTCGCGCGCCAGCGCCTTTTTCAGTTCGGTGAGCACCGCTTCCTGATGCACGGCGTTATCCATGTCGATGAAGTCGATGATGATGATGCCGCCGAGGTTCCTGAGGCGCAGCTGGCGCGCGATCGCCTGCGCCGCCTCGAGGTTGGTCTTGAAAATGGTGTCGTCGAAGTTGCGCGCGCCGACGAAGCCGCCGGTGTTGACGTCGACCGTGGTCAGCGCCTCGGTCTGGTCGATGATGACGTAGCCGCCGGATTTCAGGTCGACGCGGCGACCGAGCGCCTTGGCGATTTCGTCCTCGATGGCGTAGAGATCGAACAGCGGCCGGTCGGCGCCGTAGTGCTGCAGCTTGTCGGCGACGGCCTGGGTGTAGTTGAGCGCAAAATCGAGCATGCGCTGGCAGGTTTCGCGCGAGTCGATGAGGATGCGCGTGGTATCGCGATTGACGAAGTCGCGCAGCACGCGCAGCGAGAGGTCGAGGTCCTGGTACAGCAGGCAGGGCACGACGCAGTTGCCGCCTTCCTGGATGCGCTTCCACAGCCGGCGCAGATAATCGATGTCGGCCATGATTTCCGCGTCGTCGGCGCTTTCCGCCATGGTGCGCACGATGAAGCCGCCGCTGGCGTCGGCCGGCATCAGCTGGTGCAGTTTCTGGCGCAGCTGTTCGCGCTCTTCCTCGCCTTCGATCTTCTGCGAAATGCCGATGTGCGATTCCTGCGGCAGGTAGACGAGATAGCGTCCGGCAAAGCTGATCTGGGTGGACAGACGCGCGCCCTTGGTGCCGATCGGATCCTTGATCACCTGTACCATCAGGCTCTGGCCTTCGTGCAGGATCTGCTCGATCGGCCGCTCCGGCTCACTGCCGTGGCGTTCTTCCCAGATGTCGGCGACATGCAGGAAGGCGGCGCGCTCGAGGCCGACGTCGATGAACGCCGACTGCATGCCCGGCAGCACGCGCACCACCCGGCCCATGTAGATGTTGGAGACCAGCCCGCGGCATTGGGCGCGCTCGATATGGAGCTCCTGGACTGCGCCCAGGTGCATGACGGCGACGCGCGTTTCCTGCGGGGTGACGTTGACGAGTATCTCTTCGCTCATGTCACTGCCCTATTCGATTTTCAAACCGAAACGGACGCGCGGCCTCCGCTTGGATTTGAAAACGCGATCAGACGTCGAGCCCGAATGCCCGCAACAAGAGAGTCGTATCGTACAACGGCAGGCCCATGATGCCGCTGTAGCTGCCCTCGATGTGCTCGACGAAGGCGCCGGCGCGTCCCTGGATCGCGTAGGCGCCGGCCTTGCCGAGGTATTCGCCGCTTTCCAGATAGCGCGTGATCGCCGCCGCCTGCAGCGGCGCGAGCCGCACGCGGCTGCTGGACAGGCGCATTTCCAGCCTGTCCTCGTGCTGCACCGCCACCGCGGTATGGACGCGGTGCTCGCGACCGGCCAGCCGGGCCAGCATCGCCTGCGCTTCCACGCGTCCGTTGGGCTTGCCGAGAATCTCGCCGTCGATCTCCACCACGGTGTCGGCGCCGAGCACCGGAAAGCGCAGCAGGCGGCGCAGGTCGACCGCGCGCCAGCCGCAGGACGCCTTTTCGCTCGCCATGCGCCGGGCGAAATCGGCCGCATCCTCGCCGGGCTGCGGCACCTCGATCACATCCATGCGGCCCGCGACGGCGCGCAGCGGCAGCACGTCGAAAACGACGCCGATCTGCTTGAGCAGTTCACGCCGCCGGGGCGATTGCGAGGCGAGGTAGATGCGTTTGTCGACCAGCATGTTGAGTTGAGTTGTCAGTCGCGGTGGTAGGGATGTCCCTTGATGATACAGACGGAACGGTACAACTGCTCGGCCAGCATCACCCGCGCCAGCGCATGCGGCAGGGTGAGCTTCGACAGCCCCAGCGTTTTCCCGGCGCGCGCCTTCACGCTGTCGTCGAGTCCGTCGGCGCCGCCGATGATGAAGGCCGGCGACAGCCCCGCGTCCATCCAGCCCGACAGCCAGCCGGCCAGCTCGCGGGTCGTCGCCTGCGTGCCGCGCTCGTCGAGCACGACCGGCACGCAGCCCGCCGGCAGGGCCGCGAGGATGCGCTCGGCTTCGACCTGACGCGCCCGCGCGCCGTCCTCGCCGGCGACGCGGTGGCCGGGCTTGATCTCGACGAGGGTCAGCGGCAGGTCGGGCGGCATGCGGCGCGCGTAGTCGTCGTAGCCGGTCGCGATCCAGCCGGGCATCTTGTGGCCGACGGCGATGAGGTGCAGCTTCATGCCGCGCCCTGCCAGGGCTTGGGAAAGCGCCGATTCACCCCGTCATTGCGAGCACCCTGCAGGGCATACAGAACGAAGCGACGCGACGACCCGGAGTCCGATGACATTGCCGGCAGGCTGGATTGCCGCGCTGCGCTCGCAATGACCGTTCTTGAATTAATCGGCGTGTCCTCAGTGATCGGCCTGGATATGCCGGGCGCGCGCCGCTTCGCCGGCGCCCCACAGTTCCTCCAGGTTGTAGTGCGTGCGCACCGCGGGCAGCATCACGTGGACGATGACGTCGCCGAGGTCGAGCAGCACCCAGTCGCCGGTGTCTTCGCCTTCGGTGTTGCCGACGTAGGCATCGGCTTCCTTCATTTTGACCCGTACGTTGTCGGCCAGCGCGCGCGTCTGCCGGTTGGACGTGCCGGTGGCGATCACCATGCGCTCGAACAGCGAGGTGAGCTTGCCGGTATTGAGCACGGTGATGTCCTGCGCCTTGACGTCTTCGAGGGCGTCGACGATCAGCTTGATTTTGGCTTCGATATTCATGGGTGTGTATACAGTCGATGTGCGTGGAGGTAGTCGAGCACGGCGTCGGGCAACCAGTAGCGGGGGCTGCCGCGCCGCGCCAGGGTGTCGCGGATGGCGGTGGCGGAAATATCGAGCAAGGGCGTCTGCCGGATCAGCACCCCGCCGGCCGGGCGGTTCAGGTCTTGCCGCTGCGCGACTTCGTCCTTCAGCATAGCCGGCATCGCAGCGCTATCCAGCAGCGGCGCGCCCGGGCGCGCCGCCACCGCCAGGTTCGCCAGCTCGAACAGCCGCCGCCAGTCGTGCCAGCTCGTCAGGCCGAGGAAGGCGTCCGCCCCCAGCAGCAGCCACAGCGGCCGCGCGGCGCCGAGTTCGGCGCGCAGCGCGGTCAAGGTGTCGACCGTGTAGCTCGGCGCGTCGCGTTCGACCTCGCGCGCGTCCAGCGCGAAGCGCGGGTTGCCGGCAATCGCCCGGCGCACCATCTCCAGCCGGTGGCGCGCTTCGGTGCGCGGCGCGCCGCGGTGCGGCGGCTGGCCGGCGGGGATGAACAGCACGCGCTCGAGGCCGAGCGCGTCGGCCATGTCCTCGGCCAAGCGCAGGTGGCCGTAGTGGATGGGATCGAAGGTGCCGCCGAAAACGCCGAAGGGCGACAAGGCCTCAGCCGCGGACGTGACCGTCTCCCAGCACCACCCACTTCTGGCTGGTGAGCCCTTCGAGACCCACCGGCCCGCGGGCGTGGATCTTGTCGGTGGAAATGCCGATTTCCGCGCCGAGCCCGTACTCGAAGCCGTCGGCAAAGCGGGTCGAGGCATTGACCACGACGCTGGCCGAATCGACCTCGCGCAGGAAGCGGCGCGCGCGGCCATAGTCCTCGGTGACGATGGCGTCGGTGTGCTGCGAGCCGTGGGTGTTGATGTGGGTCATCGCCTCGTCGATGTCGGCAACGACCTTCACCGCGATGATGGGGCCGAGGTATTCCTCGGTCCAGTCCGACTCGACGGCGACCTTGAGCTTGTCGGCGGCGATGCCGGCAGCTTTCAGGATCGCCAGCGCCTCCGGGCAGCCGCGCATCTCGACGCCCTTGCCCGCCAGCATGTTTCCGATATCCGGCAATGCAGCCGCGGCGACCCCTCGCGCCACCAGCAGCGACTCGGTGGTGTTGCAGGTGCCGTAGCGCTGGGTCTTGGCGTTCTCGACGATTTTCAGCGCTTTCGCGAGATCGGCGCGGTCGTCCACATACACATGGCAGTTGCCGTGCAGGTGCTTGATCACCGGCACCCGCGCCTCGCCGGTGATGCGCTCGATGAGGCCCTTGCCGCCGCGCGGCACGATCACGTCCACGTAGTCCTTCAGGGTGATGAGCTCGCCCACCGCGGCGCGGTCGGTGGTCTCGACCACCTGCACCACCGTATTCGGCAGCCCGGCGGCTTCGAGCCCCTCGCGCACGCAGGCGGCGACCGCCTGGTTGGAGTGCAGCGCCTCGGAGCCGCCGCGCAGGATCGCCGCATTGCCGGATTTCAGGCACAGGCCGGCGGCGTCCGCGGTGACGTTCGGGCGCGCTTCATAAATGATGCCGATGACGCCGAGCGGCACCCGCATCTTGCCGACCTGGATGCCGGACGGACGGTACTTGAGGCCGTCGATTTCGCCGACCGGGTCGGGCAAGGCGGCGATCTGCTCCAGGCCTTCGGCCATGCCGGCGACGGTCTTCTCGGTCAGCTGCAGGCGATCGAGCAGCGCCGCGTCGTAGCCCGCGGCGCGCGCGTGCTCCATGTCGCGCGCGTTGGCGGCCAAGAGCTTCGCGGCGTCGCGGCGGATCGCCGCCGCCATCGCCGCAAGCGCGCGGTTCTTCTGGTTGGTGTCGGCACGGGCGATCGCGCGCGAAGCCTCGCGCGCCTGTTTCCCCACCGTCTGCATGTACTGTTTCACGTCCATCATCGTGTCCTGTTAGCGGGCTGGCCTGCCGCGAGCGTCATGCCGACGCGCATCAGCGTGTCCCACGCATCGCCGGTGCGCTCGAGCCCCTTGGCCTGGCGGTCGACGCGCGCGAGGTCGGCGAGCGCCGTCTCGATCTGCGTGAGGCCCAAACGCTTCAGCGCCCGTTCGATCTGCGGCGCGCGCTGCTTGTCGCGCCCCCACAGCGTGCGCATCAGGCCCGGCAGGCTGTCGCCCTGATTCAGCGCCCATTTTAGCCTGAGCAGCAGCGTCACCGCGGACGTCACCTGCCACAGGATCGCCGGCACCGCCTCGCCGCTGTCCTTCAGGTCGGTCACGCCCTGGGCGAAGCGCGCGCCGTCTCCGGCGTAGAGCGCGTCGGCGAGCATGTCGGCCTCGAGCCGGCTGACGTCGACCACCGCGTGCTCGACGTCGGCGAGCGTCACGTCGCCGGGCGGCAGCAGCAAGGCGAGCTTGTCGATTTCCTGCTGTGCCGCCAATAAATTCCCCTCGACCTGGTCGGCCAGGAATTCCAGCGCGGCAGGTTCCGCACGCAGGTTCTGCCTGGCCAGCCGGCGCGCGATCCACTCCGGCAGGCGCGCGCGCTCAACCGGCTTGGCCTCGACCACGACCCCCTTGGAAGCCAGCGCGGCGAACCAGCGGCTCTGCATCGTCTTCCAGTCGAGGCCGGGCAGGCTGACGAGCGTCAGCGTGTCGGGCGGCAGCTTGCCGGCGTAGGTTTCCAGCGCCTTGGCGCCGTCGACGCCGGGCTTGCCCGAGGGAATGCGGATTTCGGTCAGCCGCCGCTCGGCGAACAGCGACAGGTTGTCGCCGCCGGCGAACAGACCCTGCCAGTTGGTGCGGCCCTGGACCGTGTGGACGGTACGCTCGACATGACCCGCCGCGCGCGCGGCGGCGCGGATCGCGTCGCCCGCCTCCTGCGCGGCGAGCGGCTCGTCGCCCACCACCACGTAGAGCGGCGCCAGGCCGCGGGCGAGCTGGTCGGGCAGGCGGTCGGCGGGGACGTTCAAGAGCCGTTGGCCGTTTTGAGCGCCTGCAAACGACGCACGACGCGCAGCGCGGCGTTGTCGTCCATGTCGCGGTAGAGCAGTTCTTCCTCGGCGCCCTTGGCGAGAATCTGCGCGTCGTCGTAGGTCAGGTCGCGGCTGAGCTCGATCGTTTCCTCGTCGGCGAGCACGGCACCGCCGCGGCCGCTGACGCGGTAGCGCAGCGTCAGGCCCAGCCGGTATTCGGTCACCCGGCCGGCGCCCGACAGCGACAGGATGGTCTTGCTGCGGACCTCCGACCCCAGATGCAGCACGGCGTCGGCGTCGGCGGCGTCGGCGACCAGTCGCGTGCGGCGATTGGCGGCGAGGCTGCTGCGCAGGCGCTGCGCCACTGCGCCGCCGGCCGGCGCGTCGAGGTAGAGCGTCGCGAAGGGGATGCCGTCGTAGCGCCGCAACTGGAAGCCGCAGCCGGCGAGCAGCACGGCAGGCAGGGCGGCGAGGAAAAGTCGGCGTGTCATACGACGATATTAACCAAACGGCCCGGCACGACCACGACCTTTTTCGGCGGCTGGCCTTCGAGGTATTTCTGCGCCGCCTCGCTCGCCAGCGCAGCGGCCTCGATCGCCGCCTTGTCGGCCGCGGCCGGCACGCGCAGCGACCCGCGCAGCTTGCCGTTGACCTGCAGCATCAGCTCGATCTCGTCCTGCACCAGCGCGGATTCATCTACAGCCGGCCACGCCAGCGCCGCACCCGGCCTGAGCTCGGCATAGAGCGCCTCGGCGATGTGCGGCACGATGGGCGCGAGCAGGGCGACCGCGGCTTCGAGCGTTTCCTGGCGCACGCTGCGCGTCGTCGCGTCGTCGCCGTCCAGTTTCGCCAGCGCGTTCATCAGTTCCATCACCGCGGCGATCGCGGTGTTGAACTGCTTGCGACGCTCGATGTCGTCCCCGACTTTCTGGATGGTCTGGTGCAACTGGCGGCGCAGGTCTTTAATCGCTTTGGGCGCGCCCTGCGCATCGTTCGCCCCCTCCCCCTCGAGGGGGGAGGGTTGGGGAGAGGGTGAAGCCGCCGCCCCCTGCATATGCTCGTACACCGTCTTCCACAGGCGCTTGAGAAAACGGTGCGCGCCCTCGACGCCGGCGTCCGACCATTCCAGGCTCTGCTCCGGCGGTGCGGCGAACATGGTGAAGAGGCGCGCGGTGTCGGCGCCGTACTGGTCGATCAGCGCCTGCGGGTCGACGCCGTTGTTCTTCGATTTCGACATCTTCTCGGTGCCGCCGACGACGACCGGCTGGCCGTCGGATTTCAGCAGCGCGACGCCGTCCCGGGTTTCGACGTCGGCCGGGTTGAACCAGGTTTTCTTGCCGGCGGCGTCCTCGCGGTAATAGGTGTCGGCGATCACCATGCCCTGCGTCAGCAGGTTGGCGAACGGCTCGTCAATCGCCTTGGGCGCGCGCAGCGCATCGTTCGCCCCCCCTCCCTCAAGGGGAGAGGGTTGGGGTGAGGGTGAAGCGACGCCACGACCCTGAACAATGTGCTCGGCCCCAAACAGCCCCTCGTCGCGCATCAGCTTGTGGAAAAAGCGCGCGTACAGCAGGTGAAGGATGGCGTGCTCGATGCCGCCGATGTACTGGTCGACCGGCAGCCACTGCTTGGCGCGGCCGTCGAGCATGCCGCCGGCGAAGTCCGGGCAGGCGTAGCGCGCGTAGTACCAGCTCGACTCGACGAAGGTGTCCATGGTGTCGGTCTCGCGCCGCGCCGCGCCGCCGCACTTCGGGCAGGTGCAGTTGACGAAGTCGGCGCGCTTGTTGAGCGGGTTGCCGGCGCCGTCGGGCACCACGTCCTCCGGCAGCACCACCGGCAGCTGCTCGGCCGGCACCGGCACGTCGCCGCAGGCGTCGCAGTGGATGATCGGAATCGGGCAGCCCCAGTAGCGCTGGCGCGAGATGCCCCAGTCGCGCAGGCGGAACTGGGTTTTCTTTTCGCCGAGGCCCTTGGCGGCGAGGTCGGCGGCGATGGCGTCGACCGCGGCTTCGTAGCCCAAGCCATCGTACTTGCCGGAATTCACACAGCGGCCGCGCGTCTTGTCGCCGTACCACTCCTGCCAGGCGTCGAGCGAGAAGGTCTCATTCTCGACGCTGATGACCTGCTTGATCGGCAAACCATATTTCTGCGCAAAGCCGAAATCGCGCTCGTCGTGCGCCGGCACCGCCATCACTGCGCCTTCGCCGTAGCTCATCAGCACGTAGTTGCCGACCCACACCGGGATGAATTCGCCGGTGAGCGGGTGGGTCACCTTGAGGCCGGTGTCCATGCCCTTCTTTTCCATCGTCGCCATGTCGGCTTCGGCGACGCTGCCCTGCTTGCATTCGGCGATGAAGGCGGCCAGTTCGGGGTTGTTCGCGGCGGCACGGGTGGCGAGCGGATGCTCGGCGGCGACCGCGACGAAGGTCACGCCCATGAGGGTATCGGCGCGGGTGGTGAACACCCACAGCTGACCGTTTTCAACTTCGCCTCCCTCACCCCGGCCCTCTCCCTCCAGGGAAGCGGGGGAAGAAAGTTGGTACGGGAAGGCGAGGCGCACGCCGACGCTCTTGCCGATCCAGTTGGCCTGCATGGTCTTCACCCGCTCCGGCCAGCCCGGCAGGGTGTCGAGGCCGGTCAACAGTTCGTCGGCGTACTGGGTGATGCGGAAGAAGTACATCGGGATGTCGCGCTTTTCGACCAGTGCGCCCGAGCGCCAGCCGCGCCCCTCGATCACCTGCTCGTTGGCGAGCACGGTCTGGTCGACCGGATCCCAGTTCACGGTGGCCATCTTCTTGTAGATCACGCCCTTCTCGAACAGGCGCGTGAACAGCCACTGCTCCCAGCGGTAGTAGTCGGGCTTGCAGGTGGCGAGCTCGCGCGACCAGTCGATGGCGAAACCCAGCGCCTGCAGCTGCGTGCGCATGTGGTCGATGTTGGCGTAGGTCCACTTCGCCGGCGGCACGCCGTTGGCGATCGCGGCGTTTTCCGCCGGCAGGCCGAAGGCGTCCCAGCCCATGGGCTGCATCACGTTGAAGCCGCGCATCGCGTGGTAACGCGCCAGCACGTCGCCGATGGTGTAGTTGCGCACGTGGCCCATGTGCAGCTTGCCCGACGGATAGGGGAACATCGACAGGCAGTAATACCTGGGGCGGTCGCCATCGTCGGCCGCGCGGAAGGCCTGGGTGTGCGCCCACTTCGCCTGCGCGGCGCGTTCGATGTCCTGGGGAAGGTATTTTTCTTGCATTGCGGCAACCGCTTGGAATCAAGCGCGCAATTATACCGTCCGCCCGCCGGCGGCCGCGCGCCGCGGGAACCCCCGACACGGGCCCGGGTCGGTGCGTTTTCCCCCACACCACACAAGGAGACATGATGAAAACCCTGCTGCCCCTCGTCCTCGCCACCGCTTGCCTGCCCGCACTGGCCACCCAGCCCGACATCCTGCCGGTGAAGCAGATCGGGCTGGAGCTGGCGCGCGACATCGCCATGGCCTCGGTCGAAGCCTGCCGCAAGGACGGCTACAACGTGTCGGCGGTGGTGATCGACCGCGCCGGCAACCTGCAGGTGGCGCTGCGCGACAGCCTGGCCGCGCGCCACACCCTGGAAATCGCCGAGCGCAAGGCCGGCATGGCGTTGATGTCGGGCAGCGACACCGGCGAATTCCGCAGCGCGCGCGCCGACATCCGCCCCGAGCTCAACCACATCGACGGCCTGATCGTGATGGACGGCGCACTGCCGATCCGCGCCGCCGGCAGCCTGATCGGCGCGGTGGGCGTGTCCGGTGCGCCCGGCGGCGACAAGGACCGTGCCTGCGCCGCGGCGGCGCTCAAAAAAGTGGAGGAAAGACTGGAGTTCGCGTTGTAATCTCAGCTTCACCCAAACCCGGCCCGGACGCATTAATATGGCGCCCACAAGCAACATACGCGGAGGCTTCCAAGGTTACGCCAACCACATGGAGCCGGGATGCCGTTATTTTCTCCGTTCACCGAGACAGCCCCCATCTGGCCGTCCGGATCAAGCACGGACGAGACCACCAGCGGTCAGCTGCGGGCGATGTTCGTTCAGCTTGCCCGCGAATTGCGCGCCGACGCCGTCGTGCTTGGCGTCGACCTGGGCCACGGCTATCGCCACGAAACGCTCCGCACGACCGAAGACCTGCCGGACAACCTGACGCGGCTCGACCTGTCCGTCCTACGCGGCTATACCTGTCATGCCAGCCGGCTGTCCTGCGGATTCGCCCGCCGCCGCGAAACGCCGCGCTCCCGCATCGCTCTGCTGCGCACACCCGGCAAGCCCGATTTCGATGAGAGCTGCCGCCAGCGACTGACGCTCATCCTGCCTTTCGTCGACCATGCCATCGCCCTCGCCTGTGAACTGGAAACCAGCCAACAGACCACTCACGGCGCGCGCATCCTGCTGGACGAAACCGGAGGCGCCTCACTGTTGATCGCCGTCGACGGTCGGGTAATGCAGGCCACCGCTTCCGCCCGGTCCACGCTCGAAGCCGCGGGCGTCCGCGTAAGCGACAGGCTGATCCTGCCCGATTTCCCCTTGCAGAACCGCCTCGAAACGCTGATGCGGCAGTTGCGCCGCCAACCTCCCGGCACACGCGTGCATTTCGACCTGGCACCCGACCTGCGCATTGCGCTGCGCACAATCGACGCGCAGCCCGGGCTCTTCACCCTCTCGGTCTCCTCGGTCGCCGGACCGGATACGCGAGCATCCGGTTTTGCCGCTCGCTACCGACTCACCCCGTCCGAATTCAAATTGACCCAGGCACTCGCAGGAGGCATGACCTTGAAGGAATGCGCCTGCCGCTGGAATCGTTCCTACGAAACCCTGCGCGGGCAGCTGAAAACCCTGTTGTCCAAGACCGGATGCCATCGTCAAGCGGAACTCGTCGCCCTGTACCGGGAACAGGTCGTCGACTGAGGCGCAAGCCCCAATTGGGGGATGCGCCTGTTCTGTCGGGACGCTTCAATGACAGCCAGCCAGGTTCAAGGCGCAACCCGACAGGAGACACCGACATGACCATCCCCATGCCCAGCGGCGACGAAAGCCTTGTAAGCGCCGACCATCCCTTCATCGGGAATTTCCACAAGACGCTGCCGCACAACGAATACGGCGAAGTCGATCCCGACGCGCACCGCAAGTTCGAGCGCACCTGCCTTGCCATCGAGGCGGGGATGCCGATCAACTTCGAGGAAGTGCCCAAAGGGCCGCTCATTCATGCTGCGCAGTCGCCGTTCGATCCGCTGACCGCGCCCAGCCTCACAGGCGACGTCGCGCGCTTTGTCAGCCCGCTCGCGGCGGCCGCGACCGAAGCGCATGGCCTCGATCCAAAATCGATGGAAATGCCCACCGCACCGGGCTGCCTCTCGATCAGCGCCGCCGCCGAGATGGCCGAAATCTACTGGATGGCTCTGCTGCGCGATGCGCCGCTGCTTGCGTTCCAGAACGACCGCACGCCGCCGGGCACGGGTTGTGCCGGCATTTCCGCGCACGATTCCCAACTTGGCTACAGCGTAACCGGCCGCGTCAACGACGCGCGCAAGTGGGTGAACATCTTGTTCGACTGCGCGGTCCGTCACGACACCGACCCCGGCAAGCTGCGCGCGCCGCTCGATGTCGACGCAGGCCCGGGCGGAGCCGATGTCAGGCTCCAGACCTTGTTTCGCAGCGGACTGATCGACGAGGAGTTCGGTCCGCTGGTAAGCCAGTTCTTCATCCGCCCCATCGGCTATGGCACCCAGACCATTGACCAGAAACAGGTGCCTTACATCACCAAGCGCGATTTTCTCACCACCCACGGCGACTGGTTGCTGGCGCAAAACACCGGCAAGGATCGCTACGGACGCGACTACGGCAACTGCAACAACTATTCCGACCAGTTGCATCGCGGCGCGTCGTATTACCCGGTCGATGCCAGCGGCCAGCCGGTCAAGCGCTACATCTCGACCATGCGCGACCTGGCGCGCTTCGTGAACCGCGACGCGCTGCATCAGGCGTATTTCAACGCGGCACTCTTCCTCGACGGCATCGGCGCGCCGCTCGACGCCGGCAACCCCTATCGCGGCAACCGTTACACGCGTGAAGGCGCGTTCGCCTCGCTCGGCGGACCAGACTTGCTCACGCTGGTGTCGGAGGTCGCGAGTCGTGCGCTCAAGGTCGTATGGCGACAGAAGTGGCTGGTGCACCGGCGTGCGCGCCCCGAGGTCTACGGCGGCCTCGTGCAAATGCAACGCAAGGGTTACAACGGCATCAAGCGCAATTATGGCCTGCCGACAATGGCCGCCGCCTGTCCGAGCTTCGACGAAGCCTTTGACGCCACACTCGCCGCCGTCGCAGTGCACAACGATGCGATGAACGGCGGCGACGACACCTTCTTCCTGCCGATGGCCTTCTCTGCGGGTTCGCCCACGCACCCGGCCTACGGCGCCGGCCACGCGACCGTGGCCGGCGCGTGCGCGACCACGCTCAAAGCCTGGTTCGACGAGGACGCGAAGCTCGCCGACGTCTTCGCCGCCGCCAACGCCGCTGCATCCGGCAGCATGACCCACCCCAAGGACCCCCCGGGCGGCGAACTCGTGCTGCTCCAGCCCGGATACCGCAAGTCCGGCACCGACCTCGATACCTTCTGCGATCCCCAGGCTTACGCGGGTGCCGATGCCAATCGCATCACCGTCGGCGGCGAACTCAACAAGATCGCGAGCAACGTGGCGATGGGGCGCACCATGGGCGGCGTGCACTGGCGCACCGACAACACGCGCAGCTTGCGGCTGGGCGAGGCCATCGCGATCGAAATCCTGAGAAAGCGCACACTGGAGTATTTCGAGCGCCCGGTTTCGTTTACTTTCCGCGCGTTCGATGGACACAGGGTTCACATCACTCGAGGACAGGTAGAAACATTCTGACAGCCCGGCCGGCGATGCCCTCGGCCGGGTCGCCGCGACAAGCCAGGCAAGCCCTGAACAAGCCCCCATAGGGGTCATCCCATGCGAGCAAAGCGATGCAATCCGGTTTTTGATCGACAGGCGCTTTCTGGATGCCGCGTCGCTGCGCGACCCGCAATGACGGCTTGTTCAGGGTCTGCCTGGCGCACCGGCAGGTAGAACGTTGCTGTTTATCCGGATTCATCGCTCATTCTTCCAGGCTGCACCGCCGATCTTCCAGTGCGCATCTGTATGTCGATCTGGCCCCCGACCTGCGGATCGCGCTGCGCACAATCGACGCGCAGCCCGGGCTTTTCACCTTCTCGGTCTCCTCCAACGGACTGCCGACGTCAGGCCCAGCCCGTCTCCCCATATCGGGAACAGGTCGTCGACCGAAGCTCAAGCCCCAATTGGGGGATGCGCAATCGCGCGCATCGGCCTAGAAATCTCAGCACGCCGATTCGAGGCACCCCCTGTCGGTGCCCGCCGTCCGGCCCTGACATGGCTGAGCGCGGCATGCCCCCGGGCAATGCAGCTTTGCGCGGCGACCTATCCATTTTTCGATCAGGAGTATCACCATGCAATTCGAGCTACTCTCAAACCTGCGGCCGGAAGTTCTCGCCGCCGTCAAGGAAATTGCTCCCAAGCTCAAGCTTTGCGGGCCCTTGCGCATTCTCTTTCTCTCCGACGGCATTTCGTTCGCCCCGGGCGTCGGTTTCGGCCTCAATCTGGTGAAGGAACTGCTGGACCAGACTGCCATCGGCTGGGTCGATTTCAAGGTCGACACGGCAAATTACGCGCCGGGCATGCTCAACGCCGCCCTGCTCAACAAGTACCACCAGGTCTGGTTCTTCGGGATCGGCGGCGGCAACGGCGCGCTGAGCACGGATGAGCAAAAGGCCCTGCTGAAATGGATGGACGAGCGCCAGGGCGGCGTGTTCGCCACCGGCGACCACGACACGCTGGGCGCCGCGCTGGGCCGGAACATCCCGCGGGCCGGCACCATGCGGCGGTGGACGGCGGCGCAGAACGTGCCCTCGGGCGGCGGCCCCACCCGCATCGACACCAGTCGTCCGCAGAACGCCCTGCAGGGGGCGCCCACCTACAACACGATTCCCAACAGCGCCGAAACGGACACGACGCCGCAGCCCATCCGCTGGGTCGCCTGGATGAAAATCGGCGGCGTCTTCGGCTGGAAATCGCCGCATCCGATCCTGTGCCACGCCACGCACGGGCCGATCGACATCATGCCCGACCACCCCCACGAGGGCCGCTGCTTCGACACCGCGCCGGGCAAGTTCGAGGTGGATATTTCGAGCGCAAAGGAATATCCGACCCAGAACGGCAACCGTCCCCTGCCCCAGGTCATCGCCTACGGCCGCCCGCTGCCCAGCCCGCCCTACCAGTTTGCCAAGGGCGAGCACGACGTCAACGACTGGTTTCCCATGATCAGCGTCTACGACGGCCAGCAGATCGGCATCGGCCGCGTGGTCGTCGATTCGACCTGGCACCACTGGATGAACCTGAACATCCAGAACATCAAGACGGCGGGCGAGGCGGTCGGCGCCAGCAACGAGGCCCGCGCCAAATGGGAAAAGATCCGCCAGTACTACATCAACATCGCGCGCTGGCTCGCGACCACGTCGCAGCGCCGCTGCATGGCAAAGCTCCTGGTGCTGTCCAGCCACTTCGCTTACGCCGGCTATCAGGAATTCAACCCCAAGGCCTCCATCGCGGAGCTGGGCGCGGCCCTGTCGGCGCACCTGCAGCCGGCAATGGGCCTGTGCTGGGTGCGCACCTTCGTGCTCGAGCTGGTCTGGGAACTCGATCGCGACCTGTTCGAGATCGTGCGCCGCGAATTTCTCGTCGAGACGGTGCCGCCGTCGCGCCGGCCGCCCCAGCCCGAACCCGATCCCTGCCTGTCCTGCCCGTCCTGGGAAGTGTTCGAGTCCCACGTTCTGGGCGGCATCGTCCAGGCATCGATGAAAATGATCGGGCCGGCGCGTCGCAAACTCGACGAGGACAGCGCGCTGAAGCTCGATTTCACCGAGGCCGCCGAGGACAAGATGCTGCTCGAGGGCGCACGCATCGGAGTGGCCGCGTTCGAAGCCGCGCTCAACCGCGACCTGAAGGCCATGAAGCCCATGCTGTCGGCGCTGAAGGGCGCGATACGCTGACCCCGGCGCCGCGCTGCCGGCCCCGCCCCGGAAGGCGGCAGCGCCGGCAGCGCGGGGCGGCGGTCGAACCCGCGCCCCGACATCGGCCTGACCGGCAGCGCCGGACTTGGGCACCTCCCCTACCACGGCCTACCCCTTGCAGGTAAAATGCGGCGTTTTCGCATTCGTTTCAGCCATCCTTCAGGGAGTCCCAGCATGTCCAAGAAGCATCCCGTCATCGCGGTCACGGGTTCGTCCGGCGCCGGCACCACCACCGTCAAGCGTGCGTTCGAGCACATTTTCTTCCGCGAAAAGATCAATGCCGCGGTGATCGAGGGTGACAGCTTCCACAGCCTGTCGCGCGTGGAGTTCAAGGAAGCCGTGAAGAAGGCCGAGGCCGAGGGCAATTTCTCGTTCAGCCACTTTGGCCCGCAGTCCAACCACTTCGCCAAGCTGGCCGAACTGTTCGAGACCTACGGCAAGACCGGCGGCGGCAAGAAGCGCTACTACATCCACAGCGACGACGAAGCCGCGGAACACAACAAGCGCCTCAACACCAGCCTCAACCCCGGCGAATTTACCCCCTGGGAAGACGTGCCCGCCGGCTCCGACGTGCTGTTCTATGAAGGCCTGCACGGCCTGGTGAAGACCGACGACATCGACGTCTCCAGGCACGTCGACCTCGGCATCGGCGTGGTGCCCATCGTCAACCTCGAATGGATCCAGAAGATCCACCGCGACGGCGCCGAGCGCGGCTACTCCGCCGACGTCATCGTCGACACCATCCTGCGCCGCATGCCGGACTACGTGAACTACATCACCCCACAGTTCTCGCGCACCGACATCAACTTCCAGCGCGTGTCGACCGTCGACACCTCCAACCCCTTCATCTCGCGCGACATCCCCACGCCGGACGAAAGCTTCATCGTCATCCGCTTCCGCGAGCCGAAGGGCGTCGACTTCCCCTATCTGCTGAACATGATCCCGAACTCCTTCATGTCGCGCCGCAACACCATCGTGGTGCCGGGCGCCAAGATGGGTTTCGCCATGGAACTGATCCTGGCGCCGATCATCCAGGACATGATCGCGAACAAGGGCAAGTAAACACTCGTTGTTGCAGTCATAAAAAACGGAGCCGAAAGGCTCCGTTTTTTATTGGCAAATGACAGTTATCGACCCGCAGCGGCCGGTCGGAGAGAAAGTCACGGACGGTCGGAGTTTCGGCCTTAACGGAAGTTCTAAGGTCTGATTTCAGCCGTCCCTTCGCTAGGGAATAGCTGACAAAAGTGCCTGCGGTTTCGGGGGCGACTCACTGGATCTCATCAATTGACCGGCGTAAGGCTACGACGGTTAGCGAGAAGAGCGACGTCTTTTGAGTTAGCACTTCGGCTAAGGCTCTTCAAAACCCTCTGCTGCGTCTCGGGCGTCCAAAATATTCGCAGACGCTTGCGTGCCCGAGTGACAGCTGTGTAGAAGATGCTGTGCGTGATGTCGTCTTCATTGGCATCGGTGATCACGATCTTGACGGAATCATACTCGAGGCCCTGGGCCTTGTGGATCGACACGGCGTAGGCCACCTGGAATGGCACGGAGGTGTTCAATGAGTCGTCGTCCTCATCGCTGGCTTCTTTCTCATAGACGGAGAACCGCACAGTCGCTTCACCCATCCATTCGAGCTCATCACCGACGATGTCTAACTCACTGAGCGATCGATCTAGCTGAATATCGAACTGGATCCGGTCAGGGAAGCGGTCGATGCCAACGATCCGGCCCTTCAGGTTGTTATAGATAACCGGGCGGAACCGCTCAGTCTCGTTGAAGAGAACAGGATCATCAATTTTGTACGTGGAGTCGCGCCAGGTGGTAGCAGCACCGGGGTTGCTGCTCTGCAGAAAACGATTGATGTTGTTAATGCCGTAAAGACCATCATAGTTCAGGCAAAGGATGATCTCGTCCCGGCCTTGGGTCGCGAATAGCGTCTCGTCGAGCACGGTCGAATATTCGTTACGGGCCATGACCTCAGCAATGTCGTCTTCGATATTCCGTACCTTGTTCCAGAAGTCCAGGAGTGACTCATTCTTGGTTCTGAAAGGTGTCTTCAGCTCGAACACCGATGTTCTTGGAATGAACGAGCGAATGATTTCGAACCAGTTTCCGAACTGGATCGACTCGATCTGGTAGACGTCTCCGACCAGTACGATCAACTTGAAGGAGGTCTTCTCCAGAACCTTGATCAGGTCTGCGTTGCTTACGGTGCTGCACTCGTCGATGACGAGGAGGTCGTACTGCTCCCCGGAGGTACTCCTGCCGATCTGGCTGCTGATCGTCCGGAACTCCGAGTTTTGCGCCCTAACCTTGCGCTTGAGGTTGTCGATCGCCGGGTGAGTGTGCGCAAGAAAAAGTTTCTCCTTATCGTAAAAATAGTGCGCGATGTGGTCCACAATCGTCGACTTGCCGGTGCCAGCCGCCCCGTATATGAGGGCGATACGCGACTGGCTGAACAACTGCCTGAGAACATCCCTCTTCGCCGGGTCGTCGATGCGACCAGGAGTTTCATCGAGCCATCGTTCGATGGCTTGGGTGTAGCCGTCGATCCCGGTCGATGCGTACTCCTGAAGTTTCTTGACGATGGAGACAGTTTCGTCCTCATACCCGCGGATGAAGACGTGCCCCTTGTCGAGTACTAGCCGACGTTCCGTATGCTTGTAGTAAAGCTTGCTGTTGTATGTGGAGATCAAACCATTAACGTCTCCGAACTCCTCAAGGTCGGCCACAGGTGTGTAGAGAATTCCGTGGCGCTCCACGTTGTTCTTCACGCGTCGGGCGAGCAGTTCGTGGTTCCTGCCGGCTGCATCAAGGCATTCGACAAGGTCCCAGTATCGGGGGTTGTGCGCAGTCAGTGATGTGCAGAACGGCATCTTGTCAAAGGGAATGCAGCCGTACCTAAGCTTCATCCCGGAAAGACGATCACAGCCATCCCAGTAGTACTGCGGCTTTAGTATCTGGTTGTGCATCCGCAGCATGAGATAACGGAGGACGTTGTGACCAGGAGCGGCTGGCCTCACGAGGTGGCGTGCTTGGTCCAGTACCGGGAAGATCAGCGGCTTAGTGACGTCTGATGTCCCTTCTGCCCTCACCGTCGCGTACTCGTCGTCGGACATATCAACTAGGTCGAGCAGGCTGCCAGAGTCTGCCGTGAGCCTTAGCATCAGGTAGCGATACTCTTCTGACTTGCTCTTAACGTCGATGGACCTACCAAGCAGGCGCGCGAAGTTGTTGAACTCACACGGGCGGATCGAGACCTCCCACTCGCGGATGATCGTGATCGGCATCGTCTGGCCGAGTACTTCGATCGAATCCCGCTGGAGCGTCAACATGGCCGCGTACTTGTCTGTCATGTCGATATCGGTGAAGGCGATTATGCGGTCGAATTTGCTCACCTTGTTGACGGCGCGGTAGAAGGTGACTTCGTAGTAGATGCGTCCGCCGACGAAGAACGGGCGCGTTTTGTGGATGTAGTACCTATCGTGGGTGCTGTTGCCCGGTCGAGATGAACGGACCGCCTCAATTCTTGCTGCGATCTTCTCGTGGTACTCGCGTAAGGATGGATCGAGGTCGACCGGGAAATCCTCGAGGTTCGCCAGTACTGCGACTCCACAGTTGTCTTGTAGCAAGCTGCGGATGCGGTAGAGGTACTCGTAGTACTTGAGCATCAAACGCTCGGAAGCGTCCCCGTCCAGGGTGTAGTGGGAAGCACTAATCTCAATCAGTTTGTGGAACTTACTGAGGAAATTGAAACTTGCTTTGCTCTTGACGAAGGCAAGCCCCGGCTTAACCGCGGGGTAGTTGAATTCGGCATCGGGTGAGCCCGTGTATAGGCAAACCGCTACGCCCTCGACTAGGTTCCGGAGCTGTGAAAGGACGTTCTGGGAGAGTAATGCCCGCTGGTCAGCAAGCGATTCGATATTCCGGCAGATCGCCTCATCGGCGCTCTGGATCTGTTTGCTGACCGTAGTCATTAACTATCAAGTTCCGTTTTATTTACGAAAGTCATAGGCGCCCTTCTCTTACTCAATGCCAGACTGCTGTTTAATCGACCACGAGCCAGTAGATACTTAGAATCAAATTGTCTGGAATGTACACCAACGCTGTCACTCAGCGGCACAACACCAATTGTCGGCTTTGGCCGAACACAAGACTGTCGGACTCCCCAAGCTGAACTCCCGCTTCCGGCCGGTTGCAACCACTCAGACCACTGAAAACCCCACCAGCGCAATCTCGTCCCCATCCTTGATCGGCGCCGACTTCTCGGCGAACTGCTTGTTCACCGTGACGTTGAGCTTGGGATTGCCGAGCAGCATCTTCTTCCACATCTCGCCGCGCTTGGCCAGCACGAACAGCAGGCGCTCGACGTCGGTGACATCCGCAGGCAGCGCGATCTCGTCGGACGCCATGCCGAGGCTGTCGACCAGGTCGCCGAAAAACAGAATCTTCACCATGGGGGCCCCCGTATAATTCGCGATTGATCGTCGAATTTTACCCCCGCATGTCCGCCTCCTTGCTGGAAACCCTCAACCCCGAACAGCGCGCCGCGGTGACGCTGCCGCACGAATCCGCGCTGATTCTGGCCGGGGCCGGCTCGGGCAAGACGCGCGTGCTCACCACGCGCATCGCCTGGCTGATCCAGACCGGGCAGGTGTCGCCGCACGGCATTCTCGCGGTGACCTTCACCAACAAGGCGGCGAAGGAGATGCTCACGCGCATCTCGGCGATGCTGCCGATCAACACGCGCGGCATGTGGGTGGGCACCTTCCATGGCCTGGCCAACCGGCTGCTGCGCACGCACTGGCGCGAGGCGGGGCTGCCGCAGTCCTTCCAGATCCTCGATTCCGCCGACCAGCTCTCGGCGATCAAGCGGCTGATGAAGTCGCTCAACGTCGACACCGAGAAATACGAACCGAAGAAGCTGCAGTGGTTCATCAACGGCCACAAGGAAGCCGGCCGCCGCGCGCGCGATGCCGACGCCTACGATGACTACTCGATGCGGCTGGCCGAGCTGTACGAGGCCTACGACGCGCAATGCCAGCGCGAGGGCGTGGCGGATTTCCCGGAGCTGCTCTTGCGCGCCTACGAACTGCTGTACCGCAACGAACCGCTGCGCCAGCATTACCAGGACCGCTTCCGCCACATCCTGATCGACGAGTTCCAGGACACCAACGTGCTGCAATACCGCTGGCTCAAGCTCCTCGCGGGGCCGCACACGGCGCAGTTCGCCGTCGGCGACGACGACCAGTCGATCTACGCCTTCCGCGGCGCCAACACCGCCAACATGGCCGAGTTCGAGCGCGAGTACGCGCACGGCAACGTGATCAAGCTGGAGCAGAACTACCGCAGCCACGGCCATATCCTTACCGCCGCCAACACGCTGATTGCGCAGAACGCGCACCGCCTCGGCAAGAACCTGTGGACCGCCGAGGGTGAGGGCGAGCCGATCCGCATCTTCGAGGCCTATTCAGACCAGGACGAGGCGAGCTTCGTCGTCGACGAAGTGAAGAACCTGAACCGCGAGGGCGTGGCGTTTGCCGACATGGCGCTCCTGTACCGCTCCAACGCGCAGTCGCGCGTGCTGGAGCATGCGCTGTTCTCGGCCGGCGTGGCCTACCGCGTCTACGGCGGCCTGCGCTTTTTCGAGCGCCAGGAAATCAAGCACGCGCTCGCCTACCTGCGGCTGATGACGCAGCCGGAAGACGACGGCGCCTTCCTGCGGGTGGTGAATTTTCCCGCGCGCGGCATCGGCGCGCGCACCCTGGAACAACTGGCCGACACCGCCGCGCGTTCGGGGGCGAGCCTGTGGCAGGCCGCATGCACCGGCAGCGGCAAGGTCGCCGGCTTCGCCCAGCTGGTCGAAGGCATCAAGCAGGCCGTCGCCGGCCTCACGCTCGCCGAGACCATCGACCACGTGATCGAGGCCTCGGGCCTGGCCGACTACTACCGCGCCGACAAGGACGGCGCCGACCGCCTGGAGAACCTCAACGAGCTCGTCAACGCGGCGGCGCTGTTCTCAGAGGAGTCGGAGGAAAACACGCTCGACGCCTTCCTGGCGCACGCCGCGCTGGAAGCCGGCGAGCACCAGGCCGGCGTCGGCCAGGACGCGCTGCAACTGATGACGGTGCACGCGGCGAAGGGCCTGGAATTCCATACCGTGTTCATCACCGGGCTGGAAGAAAGCCTGTTTCCGCACGAGCAGAGCGCGCAGGAGGAAAACGGCCTGGAGGAGGAGCGCCGCCTGATGTACGTGGCGATCACGCGCGCGCGGCGGCGCCTGTATCTCACCCACGCGCAGTCGCGCATGCTGCACGGCCAGGTGCGCTACGGCTATCCCTCGCGCTTCCTGTCGGAGCTGCCGGAACAGGTGCTGCTGCACCTGAACCGACGGGTCGAGGCCACGCATGCGCCAAGCACCCCGGCGGCGCACGCGACGCCGGCCAACGACACCGGCTACCGCGTCGGCCAGAGCGTGGCGCACGCCAGGTTCGGCACCGGCATCATCATCGATTTCGAGGGGCGCGGCCCCGACGCGCGGGTGCAGGTGAAATTCCGCGACGCCGGCACCAAGTGGCTGGCGCTGGCCTACGCGAAGCTGTCGGTGGTCTAGCGATCAATCCCTACGCGAATCACAAGCGTATCGCGCGCCTTGCCGTACCCCTGCAGGGACAAAGTTTGAGATTGGGCATCCCAGCGCATCGGTTTGCCCGTATAGGGATTACGCAGCGAGTCATCAGTAGCCACAAAAGCGGGGATTTCATCTATGCCTATACGTGCCGCGGCGATGCGGCGTTGTAACTCAACCAACCGTGTATATGCAGTCAGATCATGCATCGCATACACATACTTGCTCCAATCGAGAGGAGACACATAGACCAGAACCTTCCCGACCGGGTTATAGAAAAGTGTTCTGGGAGATAAAGGCGAGAAATCATTCAGTTCCGCTAAGAAAGCGGACGTCTTCTCAGCCACAATGGAGGCAGGCTGCGCGTAAAACTCACGTTGCGCGCTGTACAACGTGTATTGCAAGTTTATGGTTGCATTGGGTTTGAAGGTTCCAATCATCAGCAACCTACCAGGAATGCTGCCCAGAGCATTGGAGCCATCAATTTCACGTTCATCGGCCAAACCCAGGAACACACCGGATGTCAGGCGAAGTTCGCCAGTCAACGTGCGGCTGACACTGGCTTCGATTGCAGTCAACGGCCGGGTAATCTCGACCAGCAACTCTGAATGCTGGACTGCAATTTCTGGCGCCTCGGTCAGTAATTCGGAAGCCAGTTTGAATTTTCGCTGCAAAACAGAAGCCGCAATGATTTTAGTAACCAGTGAATGGGCGTTCTGCCCGATCTTCCGCCACAGCTTCAATTCGGCAGCGAGATTTCTCAATGCTTCTTTCTGCTTCGCTTTGTCCCCCATGTCTAGCGCGACCCTTGCATCAGTCAAGTCACTTAGCGCAACAAAGTCGCTAAAGTCCACCATCGGAATATCCAAACTGGCGGGGAGAACCTCTTCGAAATCTGGGTAGTCCCGTAGAGCGTGATAACGCCTGACATAGAGATCGAACTCACGTTCGCTGGACTCGATCTTCTCTCGCGCTGCTCTAAGCTGTGGCAGACATTCCACGGCATCCATTTTGCAAAAGCGCATGCCGGTGCTATCGATTTTCAATTGGGGTACGCCCCAAAATTCCTGCAGATCAGCTTCGGTGACTTTCCGATGCTGCGTATGTGCCTGGTTGAGGGTTTCTAGAATCTTTCTGCCGACGATATGCGGGGCTAGTGATGGTGCTGCTTTGAATCCCCACATTGCATAGAAAGAATTCTGTTCGGGGGGTATTGAGGGCTGTGCATTCAATATCTGAAAGACTTCAGCATGCAGATCCTCATCTGGGATTAAAAACCACGCTGCTAGCAGCAATAAAGCCAGACTCACAACGGCGAGAGAGAGCCACTTCGCCGCCTTGATCAGACCGGGAAGCATTCGTCTCATGTCATGCGGCCGTTACATTGTCGTCCGCCCACACGGCGAAGATCGCCTGGTAGGACGCGTACAGCGAGCCGAACAGGATGGGCATCGCGATCAGGAGGCCCAGCATCATCGGCACCAGCAGCGACAGGAACAGCAGCAGGCCGAGGGTGAGGCCGTTCACCAGCATCGCCGCCCAGTTGCGGGCGACTGCGCGCAGACTCACGCCGAGCGCGGTGGCCGGACGGGCGCCGCCGAACAGGATCAGCGCCGGCGCGAACCAGGTCGCCATGATGAGCGGGGTGAACAGCAGCATGCCGGTGAAAATCGCGGGCATGGCCTGATTCAGGACCGCCTGCATCGCCGCCGGATCCTTCCCGGTCTGCGCCGCCGTCATGAGCGCCTGCGGGTCAAAGCCCATGCCGAGCATGATCTTGCCGATCGCCAGCGTGCCCAGCAGTTGCACCGCGCCCACCGCCATCAGCGGGATCGCCGGGCCGGTCGCGCCGGCGAGGAAATTCGGCAGTTCGAGTTCCTTGCCTTCGTCGAGCACGCGGTAGGCGGCCATGAAGCCCGCCACCATCACCGGCGACGCCAGCTCCGACAGCGACGCGCCGACGACGGGGATGAGGTTCAGCGCCATCACGATGCCGAACAGCACGCCGAAGGCGGCCGACAGCAGCAGGGGGTTCTTGCGATAGAGGCGGAAGCCCTCGGCAACCCAGCGATAGCCCTGGCTTGCCTCGACCTTGCGCGGAATGTCCTGGTTGGATGCGTTCGTCATGCGGCGGATTCTACCCGACGCCGCAGGCGCAATCGTCTGGTTTGCGAGGCGAAATCAGAATTCCTTGATCACCCACATCGGCGGCCGCAGCCCCGAATCGAGGCTGTCCTGGCGCGCAAACTGGCCGTCGCCCTTCTGGTCGATGAGGTAGTAGGGCTTGCCGACCTTGGGGATGACTTTCAGCATGTAGAGCTTGCCGTTGGCGCGGTATTCGACGACCCGCCCCTGGCTGCTCGGCTTGATCGTCACGGCGGGCGCCTCGTTCAGGTCGGGCGCGCCGCCGGGCGCCGGCAGCAGCACGGGCGGCGGAACGCTGGATTGCGCTGCGGCAAGACTGCTCAGCGAAAGGGTCAACAGCAGGGTGATCAGGCGCATGGCGGGCTCCGGGGGGTCGGTCAAAGGTTGAGCTGGATTTCGCGCTCGGCGATCGAGGGCATGAAGCCGCGCTTCTCGTAATGGCTGAAAATGGCCTCGACCACCTCGGCGGGCTGGTCGATGACGCGGATGAGGTCGATGTCCTCGGGCGAGATCATGCCCTCGGCAATCAGCGAGTGCCTCACCCAGTCGACCATGCCGCCCCAGAAATGCCTGCCGACCAGGATGATGGGGATGTGCGCGATCTTGCCCGTCTGCACCAGGGTGAGCGCCTCGAACAATTCGTCGAGCGTGCCGAAGCCGCCCGGCATGACGACGTAGGCCGCGGCGAACTTGACGAACATGACCTTGCGCGCGAAGAAGTGCTGGAAGGTCTGGCTGATGTCCTGGTAGGGGTTGGCGCTCTGCTCGTGCGGCAGCTGGATGTTGAGGCCGACGCTCGGCGACTTGCCGAAGTAGGCGCCCTTGTTGGCCGCCTCCATGATGCCGGGGCCGCCGCCGGAAATCACCGAAAAGCCGGCGTCCGACAGCTTGCGCGCGATGTCCTCGGTCAGCATGTAGTAGGCGTGGTCGGGCGGCGTGCGCGCGCTGCCGAAGATCGACACCGCGGGGCGGATCGACGCCAGCCTTTCGGTCGCCTCGACGAACTCTGCCATAATCCCCAGCATCCGCCACGACTCGCGCGCCGAATACTGGATCTCCGCCGCCCGCGTGGGGTCGGCGCTGTCTGGCAACTTGTCGAAATGCATCGCTGAAAGCCTCGTGAACGAATCTAATTCAAATCAGCCCGCAAAAAAGCTGCTGCTGGTGGACGGGTCGTCCTACCTGTATCGCGCGTTTCACGCCCTGCCCGACCTGCGCAATTCGGCGGGCGAACCCACCAACGCGATCAAGGGCGTGCTGTCGATGCTGCACAAGCTGCGCCGCGACCATGCGGCCGATTATATCGCCTGCGTGTTCGACGCGAAGGGCAAGACCTTTCGCGATGATCTTTATGCCGACTACAAGGCCAACCGCCCGCCGATGCCCGACGACCTGCGGAACCAGGTCGAGCCGCTGCACGCCGCGATCCGCGCCGAGGGCTGGCCGCTCGTCGTCGTCGACGGCGTCGAGGCCGACGACGTCATCGGCACCCTGGTGCGCCACGCGACGCAGCAGGGCATCCGCAGCATCGTCTCGACCGGCGACAAGGACATGGCGCAGCTGGTCGACGACCACGTCACGCTGGTCAACACCATGAGCGAGGAAACGCTCGATCCGGCCGGCGTCGCCGCCAAGTTCGGCGTGCCGCCCGAGCGCATCGTCGACTACCTCGCGCTGGTCGGCGACGCCGTCGACAACGTGCCGGGCGTCGCCAAGTGCGGCCCCAAGACCGCGGTGAAGTGGCTCGCCGAGTACGACACGCTCGACAATCTGCTGGCCCACGCCGACGCGGTGAAGGGCGTGGTCGGCGACAACCTGCGCGCCGCGCGCGACTGGCTGCCGCAGGCGCGCGTGCTCGTCACCATCAAGACCGACGTCGACCTGCCCTTCGACTTCGACGACCTGGTGCTGAAGCCGCGCGACACCGACACGCTGCGCCCGCTGTTCGAGCGCTACGAATTCCGCACCTGGCTGCGCGAGCTCGACGCGGCGGCGACCGCGAGCCCGGACACGCCGGAACAGGACGCCAGCGGCGACCATCGCGCGCACTACGAAACCATCCTCGACGAGGCGCAACTCGACGCCTGGATTGCCAGACTCGACGCCGCACCCGCCTTCGCGCTCGACACCGAAACCACTGGGCTCAATCCCATGCAGGCCGAGCTGGTCGGCATTTCCTTCGCCACGGCACATGGCGAAGCCGCCTACGTGCCGCTGGGGCACCACTACGCCGGCGCGCCGGCCCAGCTCGACCGCGACGCGGTGCTGGCGAAGCTGAAGCCGCTGCTGGAATCGGACACGCCGAAAATCGTCGGCCAGCATCTCAAGTACGACCGCCATATCTTCGCCAACGTCGGCATTGCGCTCTCCGGCATCGTCGACGATACCCTGCTGCAGTCCTACGTGCTCGAAGCGCACCAGTCGCACGAGCTCGGCAACCTCGCCTCGCGCCACCTCGGCCTCGCGACGATCAGCTACGACGACGTCACCGGCAAGGGCGCGGCGCGCATCGGCTTCGAGCAGGTGGCGGTCGAGCGCGCCAGCGAATACGCGGCGGAAGACGCCGATATCACGCTGCGCGTGCGCGACGCGCTGGCGCCGGGCATCGCCGCGTCCGACAAGCTCGAATTCGTCTATCGCCGGATCGAGCTGCCGGTGGCGGAGATCCTGTTCCGCATGGAGCGCAACGGCGTCCTGCTGGATCGGAACCTGCTGGCGGTGCAGAGCGGCGAGCTCGGCAGGAAGATGCTCGAACTCGAACAGCGCGCCTACCAGGAAGCCGGCCAGCCCTTCAACCTGGGTTCGCCCAAGCAGATCGGCGACATTCTGTTTACGCAGAAAGGCCTGCCGGTCGTCAAGAAGACCCCGAGCGGCGCGCCCTCGACCGACGAGGAAACGCTCGAACAGCTGGCGCTCGACCATCCGATTGCGCGCGCCATCCTCGACTACCGCGGCATGGCCAAGCTGAAGTCGACCTACACCGACAAGCTGCCGCAAATGGTCGATCCGCGCACCGGTCGCGTGCACACCAGCTATTCGCAGGCAACCGCGATCACCGGGCGGCTGGCGAGTGCCGACCCCAACCTGCAGAACATTCCCGCGCGCACCGCGGAGGGTCGCCGCATCCGCGAAGCCTTCGTCGCGCCGCCGGGCCATGTGCTGGTGTCGGCCGACTACTCGCAGATCGAACTCCGGATCATGGCGCATCTGTCCGGCGACGCTGGCCTGCTGACAGCCTTCGCCGAGGACCGCGACATCCACACCGCGACCGCTGCCGAAGTGTTCGGCGTGGCACTCGACGAAGTGAGCAGCGACCAGCGGCGCATGGCCAAGGTCATCAACTTTGGCCTCATCTACGGCATGTCGGCCTTCGGCCTCGCGTCGCAACTGAACCTGGAGCGTTCCGCCGCGCAGGCCTACATCGACCGCTACTTCGCGCGCTATCCGGGCGTGGCCGACTACATGCAGCGCACCCGCGAGACAGCGCGCCGTCAGGGCTACGTCGAGACCGTGTTCGGTCGGCGCCTCTACCTGCCCGAGATCAACGCGAAAAATCCGGCGCGCCGCCAGGGCGCCGAGCGCGCCGCGATCAATGCGCCCATGCAGGGCACCGCCGCCGACCTCATCAAGCTCGCGATGATCGCGGTGCAGCGCTGGCTCGACACGGAACAGCCCGGCAGCCGGCTTTTGCTGCAGGTCCACGACGAGCTCATCCTCGAAGTGCCGGAGACCGAGCTCGACCGCGTACGCGCCGAACTGCCCGCCCACATGTGCAACGTCGCCGAACTCAAGGTGCCGCTGCGCGTCGGCGTCGGCGCCGGCCGCAACTGGGAGGCTGCGCACTGAGACGGCGCCATCGTCAGGACAATAAAAAACGGGCACCTTGCGGTGCCCGTTTTGCGTGGTGAGGCCGCTTACTTCAGCGGAATCAGTTCCACGCGGCGGTTCTTGTAGCGGCCGTCGCGGGTCTTGTTGTCCGCCACCGGCTGGGTCTCGCCGTAGCCCTTGGCGATCAGACGGTCCGCAGCAATGCCCTTGTCGATCAGGTAGGCGCGCACGGTGTTGGCGCGGCGCTCGGACAGCTTCTGGTTGTAGGCCGCGCTGCCGGTCGAGTCGGTGTGGCCGGCCACTTCGATCATGACCTTGACGTCGTCCCAGCCCTTGAGCGTGGCCGCGGCGTTGTCGAGGATCGCGACCGACCCCGGCGCCAGCTTGGAGCTGTCGGTGCTGAAGTTCACGCCTTCCAGAACCAGCTTGCGCGGGGTGGTGTCGACCGGCGCGGGTGCGGGCTCGGCCGGCTTCTCAACCGCGGGCGGCGGGCAGCCGTCCGGGGTGCCGGGCGCCGGTACGGTCGGGCACTTGTCGAGATAGTCGGGAATGCCGTCGCCGTCGGTGTCGAGCGGGCAGCCGTCGGCGTTGACCTTCACGCCGGCCGGGGTGCCGGGGCACTTGTCGAGACCGTCGAACACGCCGTCGCCGTCGCTGTCCAGCGGGCAACCCTTGGCGTCCACCTTGGCGCCCTTGGGCGTGTTGGGGCATTGGTCCGCGCGGTTGGGCACGCCGTCGCCGTCGCTGTCCAGCGGGGCGCCGATGCCCCAGGAATAGCCCAGAAGCGCCTGGAAATTCGTCAGACCCGAGCCCGGCAAGGAGTCGTTGCCCATAGCCTGGTCCGCACGCACTTCCCAGCGGAAGGCGTCGTTGGCGCCGACGGCCCACGCCTGACCGATGCCGACCGAAACCAGCGGACGGGTGAAATCGGGGCCGTTGTCGGTGTTGACGTTGACAAGACCGAGACCGCCGGACAGGAACCAGTTGTAGCGCTGCTGCTTGGAGAACAGCCATTCGAGGCCGCCGCGCAGGGTCGTCACGTCGGAATCGCCCACGCCGGCACGGTTGCCGTCGTACTTGCCGTAGACCAGGTCGCCGAAGAAATTGGTGCTGGTGCCGAGACGCTGGCCGTAGCGCAGGCCAAGCAGCGGATTGGGTTCGTCGTCCTTGCCGCCGACCAGGTTCTTGTCGGCCCAACCGGCGCCGAACAGCACGCCTAACTCGCGCTCGGGCATTTCGGCCGCGTTGGCTGCCGCGGCGCCCAGCGCCAGCAAGCCTGCCAGCGCGCCTGCCGCATAAGCAATTTTCATGATGAGACTCCCAGGTGGTTGGTGACAGGGCCTGTCTGTGTGTATGGCAGGCAGGCGAGTAGGCCGATTGTACCGCCCAGGCCCCGGCGCGGCCACACTCCCGGCGCCTCTTGCAATAATTCGGGCCGCCGGGTTGCGGCAGCGCAACAGGTGTCGCTTATTTCTTGAGGCTGTCGCGGATTTCGCGCAGCAGCACGACATCCTCGGGCGTCGCCGGCGCCGGGGCGGGCGGCGCTTCTTTCTTCAGGCGGTTGATCTGCTTGACGATGATGAACACGACGAAGGCCAGGATGAGGAAATTGAGCAGGATGGTGAGGAAGCTGCCGTAGGCGAACACCGGCACGTTCGCGGCACGCAGGGCGTCGAGCGTCATCGCCGTGCCGGCCGGCACGGCGCCGAGCGCGAAGAACAGGTTGGAGAAGTCGAAGCCGCCCGAGATCGCGCCGATGATGGGCATGATCAGGTCCTTGACGATGGAATCGACGATCTTGCCGAAGGCCGCACCGATGATGACGCCGACCGCCAGGTCCATCGCGTTGCCCTTGATCGCGAATTCCTTGAATTCCGAAACGATGCTCATCCCGCCCTCCTCTGCGTGTTGGAAATTTTCATGCCACGCCCATCATAGACACGATGGCGGCGCGCTTCCACCCGGCGGTTCCATTCTTGCCCTTGGTCGGTCGCGGCGACGCGGGTAAAATGCGACCCCTTATGCGTATCGGTCGCCACGTCCTCAAGAACAATCTGATCGTCGCCCCCATGGCCGGGGTGACCGATCGGCCGTTCCGCCAGTTGTGCAAGCAGCTCGGCGCGGGCATGGCCGTGTCCGAGATGGTGACGTCGAATTCGCTCTTGTACGGCTCGGCCAAGACCGCGCGCCGCGCCAACCACGAAGGCGAGGTCGACCCGATCAGCGTGCAGATCGCCGGTGCCGATCCGGCGATGATGGCCGAGGCGGCGCGCCACAACGTCGAGCGCGGCGCGCAGATCGTCGACATCAACATGGGCTGCCCGGCGAAGAAGGTGTGCAACGTGATGGCGGGCTCCGCGCTGCTGCAGGACGAGACCCTGGTCGGGCGCATCCTCGACGCCGTGGTGAAAGCGGTGCCCGAGGTGCCGGTGACGCTGAAGATCCGCACCGGCTGGGACCGCGAGCACAAGAACGCGCTGAATATCCTGCGCATCGCCGAAGACGCCGGCGTGCAGGCGCTGGCGATGCACGGCCGCACCCGCGCCTGCGGCTACACCGGCGACGCCGAGTACGACACGATCAAGGCCGTCAAGGCCGCGGCGACGATCCCGATCATCGCCAACGGCGACATCACCACGCCGGAAAAGGCGAAACACGTGCTCGACACCACCGGCGCCGACGCCGTCATGATCGGCCGTGCCGCGCAGGGCCGGCCGTGGATCTTCCGCGAGATCGAGCACTATCTGAATACGGGTGTGCACCTGCCGCCGCCCGAGGTCGCCGAGATTCACGCCGTGCTGCTCGGCCACCTCGACGACCTCTACGCCTTCTACGGCGAGGTCACCGGCGTGCGCGTCGCGCGCAAGCACATCTCCTGGTACACCAAGGGACTCGTGGGCAGCAGCGCCTTCCGTCACGCCATGAACCAGCTCGACAGCGTGGGCGAACAGCTCGCGGTAGTGAATGCGTTTTTCTCGCAGGCCGCGCGTGCCGACAGCCGCCTGCGTTATGAAGCCGGTCACGACAACAACGAAAACATGCCGCCCGCCACCCGGCTCGCGGCATAAAGGGGAACTTCAAGATGATCGAAGAAAACGAAATCGCCGCGTGCATGCGGCGGTCGCTCAACCGCTATTTCAAGGATCTCGACGGCGAGCCGCCGAGCGAGGTTTACAACATGGTGCTGGGCGCGGTCGAAAAACCGCTGCTCGCCTACATCCTCGACCGCGCAGAAGGCAACCAGACGCGCGCCGCCGACATGCTCGGCATCAACCGCAACACCCTGCGCAAGAAATTGCGCGAACACGGTCTTTCCGATTGAACAGGCGCAAGAAACTGCGCGCACACGGCCTCCCTGAAAAAGCTTTCCGATACTCGCCCCATGAAAATCCAGCGTGCCCTGCTTTCCGTGTCGGATAAAACCGGCCTCGTCGATTTCGCCCGCGCGCTCGCCGGCGCCGGCGTCGAGCTGCTCTCCACCGGCGGCACCGCCAGGGCGCTGCGCGACGCCGGCCTCGCGGTAATCGACGTCGGCGACTACACCGGCTTTCCGGAAATGCTCGACGGCCGCGTGAAAACGCTGCACCCGAAAGTCCACGGCGGCATCCTCGGCCGGCGCGACCTCGCCGAGCATGTGGCGACGATGCAGCAGCACGGCATCCCCAACATCGACCTGGTGTGCGTCAACCTCTACCCCTTCGTCGCCACCGTGTCGAAGCCGCACACGCTCGACGACGCCATCGAGAACATCGACATCGGCGGCCCGGCGATGGTGCGTTCGTCGGCCAAGAACTACCGCTTCGTCGCCATCGTCACCGACCCCGCCGATTACCCGAAGCTGGTTGCCGAAATGCAGACGAACGGCGGCGCGCTCACCGACGCCACCCGTTTCGGGCTGGCGAAGAAGGCGTTCAGCCATACCGCTGAATACGACGGTGCGATCAGCAACTACCTCACCGCGCTGAACGAGAGCAACGCGCGTGAAGCCTTCGGCGAGAAGCTGAACCTGCAGTTCACCCGCGCGCAGACCTGCCGCTACGGCGAGAACCCGCATCAGGCCGGGGCCTTCTACGTGGAAGCGAACGCGCCCGCGGGCACCATTGCCACCGCGCGCCAGATCCAGGGCAAGGAACTCAGCTACAACAACATCGCCGACACCGACGCCGCGCTCGAATGCGTCAAGCAATTCGACGCCGCGCCCGCCTGTGTCATCGTCAAGCACGCCAACCCCTGCGGCGTCGCCTACGGCGCGAACCTGCTCGAAGCCTACGACCGCGCGTACAAGACCGACCCCGAGTCGGCCTTCGGCGGCATCATCGCCTTCAACGGCCGGCTCGACGGCGCGACCGCTGCCGCCATCGTCGAGCGCCAGTTCGTCGAGGTCATCATCGCGCCGGAAGTCAGCCCCGAAGCCAGCGCAGCCGTGGCCGCCAAGAAAAACGTGCGCCTGCTCGAATGCGGCGCCTGGTCGGGCGCAGTGAAGCAGCTCGACATGAAACGCGTCGCCGGCGGCCTGCTGGTGCAGGATGCCGACATCCTGCTCAACGCCGAACTCAAGGTCGTCACGCAGCGCGCGCCGACCGACAAGGAAATGGACGACCTGCTCTTCGCCTGGCGCGTCGCCAAGTTCGTGAAATCCAACGCCATCGTCTATGCCAAGGACCGCATGACCGTCGGCGTCGGCGCGGGGCAAATGAGCCGCGTCAACTCCGCCCGCATCGCCGCGATCAAGGCCGAGCATGCCGGCCTGCCGGTGCCCGGCTCGGTCATGGCCAGCGACGCCTTCTTCCCCTTCCGCGACGGCATCGACCAGGCGGCGGCGGCCGGCATCCAGGCGGTGATCCAGCCCGGCGGCTCGATGCGCGACGACGAAGTCATCGCGGCGGCCAACGAGCACGGCATCGCGATGGTGTTCACCGGCACGCGGCATTTCCGTCACTGATTTGGAGGGGCTAGGATTTAGGATTTAGGGGCTAGGGAATGAGCGGCTTCGCCGCGCCTCATGAATTCGCCCCGCGCGGCGAAGCCGCACAAAGCCCCCTAACCCCTAGATCCTAGCCCCTAATTCCTAGACCCTAGACCCTCACACACATGAAACTCCTCGTCATCGGCTCCGGCGGACGCGAACACGCACTGGCGTGGAAGCTCGCGCAATCGCCCAAGGTTTCCCAGGTCTACGTCGCGCCCGGCAACGGCGGCACCGCCACCGAGGACGGCCTCGTCAACCTGCCGGTTTCCGACATTCCTGCGCTGGTCGAATTCGCCCGCCGCGAGGACATCGGCCTCACCGTGGTCGGCCCCGAGGCGCCGCTGGCGGCCGGGGTGGTCGACGCCTTCCGCGCCGCGGGCCTGAAGATCTTCGGCCCGACGCAGGCAGCCGCGCAGCTGGAGTCGTCGAAGGATTTCGCCAAGCAGTTCATGGCGCGCCACGGCATTCCCACCGCGGCCTTCGGCACCTTCACCGACGCCGCCACGGCGCATGCCTACATCGATGAAAAGGGCGCGCCCATCGTGGTGAAGGCCGACGGGCTCGCCGCCGGCAAGGGCGTGGTCGTCGCAATGACCGCCGAGGAGGCGCACGCCGCGGTCGACGCCATGCTCGCCGGCAACAGCATGGGCGAGGCCGGCCACCGCGTGGTGATCGAGGAATGCCTGCTCGGCGAGGAAGCGAGCTTCATCGTCATGGTCGACGGCGAGCACGTGCTCGCGCTGGCGTCGAGCCAGGACCACAAGCGCCTGAAGGACGGCGATCAAGGCCCCAACACCGGCGGCATGGGCGCGTATTCGCCGGCGCCGGTGGTCACGCCGGAA
Organism: Pseudomonadota bacterium; assembly: GCA_040753235.1. Classification (GTDB taxonomy): domain Bacteria; phylum Pseudomonadota; class Gammaproteobacteria; order Burkholderiales; family Thiobacillaceae; genus Thiobacillus. Next base: position 228,660 of record JBFMET010000001.1, on the reverse strand, counting down.
CTGCACGCGCGCATCATGCGCGAGGTCATCACCCCCACCGTGGAAGGCATGGCCGCGGACGGCATCCGCTTCACCGGCTTTCTCTACGCCGGCATCATGGTCGGCGCGGACGGCGCGCCCAAGGTGCTGGAATTCAACTGCCGCATGGGCGACCCCGAGACGCAGCCGATCATGATGCGGCTCAAATCCGACCTGGTGGCGCTGGTCGACGCCGCGGTGAACGGCAAGCTCGACCAGGTCGAGGCCGAGTGGGACCGCCGCACCGCGCTCGCCGTCGTGCTCGCCGCCGACGGCTACCCGGACGCGCCGAAGAGAGGCGCCGTCATCGGTCCGCTGCCCGACGACGCCGACGACCTGCACGTTTTCCACGCCGGCACCGCCGCGCAGGACGGCCGCGTGGTGGTGAGCGGCGGCCGCGTGCTCGCGGTGACCGCGCTCGGCGACAGCGTGCGCATGGCGCAGAAGCGCGCCTACGAGGCGGTGGCCGCGATCCGCTTCGACGGCATGCAGTTCCGCCGCGACATCGGCTGGCGCGCGCTCGATCGCAAGAAGTGAGGCGTGAGGGTGAGCGGTGAAGTGGACACGCTGCGCGCGCATCTGCGGCGCGGCGGCCTGGTCGCCTACCCCACCGAATCCTGCTACGGCCTCGGCTGCGATCCGCGCAACGTGCGCGCGTTGAAGCGCCTCGTCGCGCTCAAGGGCCGCAGCGCGGCCAAGGGCATGCTGCTGATCTCGGACAGCTTCAAGCGCCTCGCCCCCTTCGTCGGCGCGCTCAAGGCGGCCGACCGCGCGCGCATGGCGAAGACCTGGCCCGGCCCGGTGACCTGGGTCGTCCCCGCCGCCTCGGCCTGCCCGGCGCTGCTCACCGGCGGCCGCCCGACCATCGCCGTGCGCGTCACCGCCCACGCGGGCGCGGCGCGCCTGTGCCGCGAGCTCGGCATGGCGCTGGTCTCCACCAGCGCCAACAAAACCGGCCAGAAACCCGCCAAAACTGCGTCCGAATGCCGCAGAATATTCGGGTCGCGCGTGCGCGTGCTCGCCGGCCGCATCGGCGCGCGCAAACGCCCCTCGACCCTGATCGACCTCGCCACCGGAACCGTTCTTCGCCCCTGATGCCCGATACCGCAATCGACACCGCCGCCGTCAAGACCTGGCTGCTCGACCTGCAGGCCCGCATCGTCGCCGCGCTCGAAGCCGCCGACGGCCTGCCCTTTCGCACCGACGCCTGGGATCGCGCCCTCTCCCCGCCCTCTCCCCTCAAGGGAGAGGGCGACAAGGCTGGGTCTGCCTTGAATGGCAGCGGCGGCATTTCGCGCCTGATCGAGGAAGGCCGCGTGCTCGAACGCGGCGGGGTGAATTTCTCGCACGTGCTGGGCAGCCAGTTGCCGCCGTCGGCGAGCGCGCACCGGCCGGAACTCGCCGGCCGCCGCTGGGAGGCGATGGGCGTTTCGCTGGTGCTGCACCCGCGCAATCCCTACGCGCCCACCGTGCACATGAACGTGCGCTGCTTCGTCGCGATGAAGGACGGCGAAGACCCGGTGTTCTGGTTCGGCGGCGGCATGGATTTGACGCCCTACTACGGCTTCGAGGAGGACGCGCGCCACTTCCACGCGACCTGCAAGGCGGCGCTCGATCCCTTCGGCGCGGACCTGCACCCGCGCTTCAAGGACTGGTGCGACACCTATTTCTTCCTCAAGCACCGCAACGAGCCGCGCGGCATCGGCGGCGTGTTCTTCGACGACTTTGCCGAAGGCGGCTTCGCGCACGCCTTCGCCATGACGCAAAGCGTCGGCGACGCCTTCCTCAAGGCCTATCTGCCCATCCTCGAACGCCGCAAGGACATTCCCTACGGCGAGCGCGAGCGCGATTTCCAGGCCTACCGGCGCGGCCGCTACGTCGAGTTCAACCTGGTGTTCGACCGCGGCACCCTGTTCGGCCTGCAGTCGGGCGGGCGCACCGAGTCGATCCTGATGTCGCTGCCGCCCATCGTGAAATGGCGCTACGACTGGCACCCCGAGCCCGGCAGTCCGGAGGCGCGCCTCTACACCGATTTTCTGACCGCGCGCGACTGGCTTCATGCGTAAGTTGCCGCGCCGCATTCTCATCGGCCTCGGCGTCCTGCTGCTGATCGTCGCGCTGATCGGGCTGGTCGCCTACGAACTGCTGTCCTCCGCGCTCGAAGCGCGCTACCTCGCCCGCACCGCCGAGAAGATGACCTGGCAGATGCGGCCGGGGCCGTCCGACCGCATCCGCTTCCCCGGCGACGGCCCCTACGACGTGCGCCTCGGCTACAGCAAGCTGCCCGACTACCTCGCGCGGCTGGAAAAGGCCGGCTGGAAAATCGACGAACAGGCGCGCATCAGCCTGCAGATGGCGCGCGCCGCCGACCTCGGCCTGTTCCTGCCCTACCACGAGAAGGATCAGGCCGGTTTCAGCCTGCTCGACAGCGACGGCGCAACGCTCTACCAGGCGCGCTACCCCACCCGCGCCTACGCAGACTTCGCCGACATTCCCAAGGTGCTGGTCGACGCGCTGGTCTACATCGAGAACCGCGAACTGCTGAGCGAGGAGTTCCCCACCCGCAACCCTGCGGTCGAATGGGACCGTCTTGCCCAGGCGGTGCTGGAAAAAGGCATCAGTGTCGTCGACCGCAACCGCAACGTGCCGGGCGGCAGCACGCTCCCCACGCAGATCGAGAAATACCGCCATTCGCCCGAGGGCCGCACCGCCGACATGCGCGAGAAGCTGCGCCAGATGGGCACCGCCAGCCTGCGCGCCTACCTCGACGGCCCCAACACGCTGGACATGCGGCGCGAGACCGTGACCGCCTACCTCAACACCGTGCCGCTCGCCGCCGCGCCGCGCTTCGGCGAGGTGCACGGCATCGGCGACGGCCTGTGGGCGTGGTACGGGCTCGACTTCGACGCGACCAACGCCGTCCTCAAGCGCAACGGCGGCGCCGCTGCGAACGGCAAGACGGCGAACGGCAAGCCCGCCCCCGCGAAGCGCGGCCAGCGCGCCGCGCCCGGCGCCGAGGCGGTCGACCCCGCCTATGCCAGCGCACTCAAGCACGCGCTCTCGCTCATCGTCGCCGAGCGCCGCCCCTCGTATTACCTCGCGTCCAACCGCAAGGCGCTCGACGCGCTCACCGACGACCACCTCGACCTGCTCGCCAACGCCGGCCTGATTTCACGCGTGCTCGCCGACCAGGCCAAGCAGGTGCGCCTGCGCGGCCCCGAGCTGCGCACCGACCCGCCGCCGCCGCGCTTCGTCGACCAGAAGGCCGCCAACGCGCAGCGCATCCGCGTCGCCAGGCTGCTCGGCGAGCCGCGCCTGTACGACCTCGACCGCCTCGACCTGCAGGTGCAGACCACCATCAGCCAGCCGGCGCAGAAGATCGTCAGCGCCTACCTGCAAAGCCTCGCCAGGCCCGAGGCGGCGGCGGCCTCCGGCCTGTTCGGCCATCGCCTGCTGACCCCCGAGAATCCGCTCGGCGAAGTGATCTACAGCTTCACCCTCTACGAGAAGAGCCCGCAGGGCAACCTGCTGCGCATCCAGTCCGACAACCTCAACCAGCCTTTCGACATCAACAGCCAGGCCCGCCTCGACCTCGGCTCGACCGCCAAGCTGCGCACGCTCGTCAACTACCTGGAAATCATCGCGCGCCTGCACGCCGAATTCCGCGCGCTCGACGACGCCGCGCTGTCGCAGAAGGCCGAGCCGCAGCGCGACATGCTGGCGCAGTGGGTAGCGACACGCCTGATGGCGAACCGCAACGAATCGCTCGCCGCCACCCTCGACGCCGCGATGGGCCGCATGTACTCGGCCGCGCCCGAACCCTTCTTCACCGGCGGCGGCGTGCACCACTTCGCCAACTTCGACGCCAAGGACAACGGCCGCGTGATGGACGTGTGGGAAGCCACGCGCAACTCGGTCAACCTGGTGTTCATCCGCATGATGCGCGACATCATCCGCCACTACAGCAGCAGCACGCCGGGTGCGGCCGCGCGCATCCTCGACGACGCCGGCAACCCGCTGCGCGACACCTACCTCGCGCGCTTCGTCGACCGCGAAGGCCGCGTCTTCATCGGCAATTTCTACCGGCGCCACAAGGCGCTCGACGCCGAACAGATGGCCGCGGCGCTCTACACGCGCATCGGTCCCAATCCGCGCCGCTTCGCCGCGGTGTACCGCTACCTGGAACCGCAGGCCGACTTCGACACCTTCGTGCAGGCGCTGCATCGGAACGTGCCGGCGAGCACCGGGCTCGACCGCAAGGTGCTCCAGTCCGTCTACCGCACCCACGCGCCCGAGGCCTACAGCCTCAACGACCGCGGCTACATCGCGCAGATCCACCCGCTCGAACTGTGGGTGGTGAAGAGCCTGCGCACCCAGCCCGGCATCGACCTCAAGACCCTTCAGGACACAGGCGCCGGCGTCCGGCTCGAAGTCTACGACTGGCTGTTCGACACCAGCCGCAAGAATGCACAGGACATCCGCATCCAGTCGCTGCTCGAAGTCGAAGCCTTCGACCGCCTGCTGGCCGACTGGAAGCGGCTCGGCTACCCCTTCGACACCATCACGCCTTCGTACGCGACTTCGATCGGCAGTTCCGGCGACCGCCCGGCCGCACTCGCCGAGTTGATGGGCATCCTGGTCAACGACGGCGTGCGCCTGCCGATGGTGAGCCTCGCCGGCATGCGCTTCGCCGCCGGCACGCCCTACGACACGCGCGTCTCGCCCGGCCCGGCCACCGGCGAGCGCCTGCTGCCGGCCGAAGTCGCGCAGACTGCGCGCCGGGCGCTGGCCCAGGTGGTCGAACAGGGCACCGCGGTGCGGCTCGCCAACGCCCTCCAATACGGTGACGGCCAGCCGCTGCCGATCGGCGGCAAGACCGGCACCGGCGACCACCGCTTCGAGCGCTACGGCCGCGGCGGCCAACTGCTCGAATCGCGTGTGGTCAACCGCACCGCCACCTTCGCCTTCTATTTCGGCGATCGCCACTTCGGCACCCTGACGGCGCTGGTGCAGGGCGAGCAGGCCGGCCGGTTCGGCTTCACCAGTTCGCTCACCGCGCAGATGCTGAAGACCCTGCTGCCGCAGCTCCAGCCGCACCTCAATCTGGTGCCGCCCCCGCCGCCGCCCAAGCCGGCCGTCGCCGAGGAGGCCGCGCCCGTGCCGGTGCCGGTCGCGCCGCCGCCTCCGCCGAAGGAAAAACCCGACGGCGCCACCAGCCAGGCCGATCCGCCGGTGAAGAAGCCGGCGCCGGTGCAGGGCGGCTTCCCCGAGGACTTCGACCCCATCCTGCCGCCCTGAAGCGGACGCGCGGAACCGCGCTCAAATCGGCTATGCTGAACTGCGCTTCCAAGGTCCACACCCGATGCAAGAAAACATCCAGCCCCTGATCCAGCACACCCCGGTCGACTCCGGCAACGTCAGCGTGCCGGCGCTGAAAGTGCTGTCGGAGATCACCACCAGCCTGTCGACCGATGCCAACGTCGAACAGCTGCTGGGGCGTTTTCTCTCGACCATGATCCGGCTCGCCGGCGCGCAGGCCGGCGCGGTGCGCGTGATCACCGACGACCGCACGCATTTGCGGCTGATCGGCTCGGTGGGCCTGCCGGCGCATCTGGTCGAGACCGAGGCCCTGGTCAGCGTCGACTGCGGCGTATGCGGCAAGGCCGCGCGCGAAGTCACCGTCAGCAGCTGGAACAACGTCGCCTACTGCAAGCGCCAGGCCGGCGACGCCTACTTCAGCGGCACCTGCAACAGCGTCGTCGCCGTGCCGCTCATGCACAAGAACCAGGTCATGGGCGTGTACAACCTCTTCATGGAGGAAGGCCACGTCGTGCCGGAGGACGTGCGCCTGCTGTTCCGCTCGATCAGCGAGCACCTGGGTATTGCATTGGAGAACGCGCGGCTCACGCGCGAGAACATGCGCATCTCGCTGATGAACGAACGCCAGATGCTCGCCAACCAGATCCACGACTCGCTCGCGCAGACGCTCGCCTACGCCAAGATGCGCCTCACCGTGCTGTCCGACGCGATGCGCAACGAAGACTACCCCAAGGCCAACCGTTATCTGGGCGACGTCGAGGAAGCGGTCGACCTCGCCTACGCCGACCTCAGGGACCTCATCACCCAGTACCGCGACCGCATCAACCCGCGCGGCCTGGTGCCCGCGATCCAGGAGCTCGCCAAGAGCTTCCGCAAGAAGGCCAACGCCGACGTCGATTTCCTCAACCTGGTGCAGGACGTGAGCCTCACCCCGGACGAGGAAATCCAGGTCTTCCACATCATCCAGGAATCGCTCTACAACATCGCCAAGCACGCCCGCGCGCGCCACGTCGTCATCACCTTCGACCTCGACGACGGCCAGTACATCGTCAACGTCGCCGACGACGGCGTCGGCGTGCAGAAAAAGCACGACGAATCGTCGACCATGGGCAAGAGCTTCGGCCTCACCATCATGCGCGAGCGCGCGGCCAAGCTCGGCGGCAAATTGAGCGTCGAATCGCGCCCCGCCGGCGGCACCGTCATCCGCCTCGTCTTTCCCCAGCGCAAGAGCGAACACGCCGCATGAGCCTGAAAACCCGCATCATCCTCGTCGACGACCACACCCTGTTCCGCAAGGGCCTCGCCGAACTGCTCGAACAGAGCGGCAGCATCGAAGTCACCGCCTTCACCGGCAAGCCCGAAGAAGTCGACATGCTGCTCAAGGCGCACCGCCCCGACGTGCTCATCCTCGACCTCAACATGCCCGGCACCGACGGCATCACCCTCATGCAGCAGCTGCGCGCCGACGGTTTCGAGCTGCCCGTCCTCATCCTCACCTTGAGCGAGGCCGAAGACGACCTCGCCCGCGCCCTGCGCGCCGGCGCCAACGGCTATCTGCTGAAGAGCATGGAACCCGACGAAGTCGTCGACGCCATCCTGCGCGCCCAGCGCGGCGAAACCGTCGTCGCCCCCGCGATGACCGCCAAGCTCGTCAACCTCTACGACAAGAAAGGCCAGGACACCGGCTCCCTGCTCGACGCGCTCACCCCGCGCGAACGCGAAATCTTGAGCCACCTGTCGCGCGGCGAATCCAACAAGGCCATCGCCCGCACCCTCGACATCAGCCACGACACCGTCAAGCTGCACGTGCGGCATATCCTCGCCAAGCTGAACCTGTCGTCGCGGGTAGAAGCGGCAGTGTTCGCCGTGGAGCACAAGGTCGGCCCCTCAGGTCGCTGAACGGAGCGGGCCCGCGACGCGCCATGCGCCATAAATGAATACCTGGGCACCGGCGAACCGGGCTTTCATCCGGTCCGCAAGCTGCGCATCATCGCCTCGGGCTTGCGCCATGCCGTTTTCTACGACTTCAGCGTCGCCTGGATGCTCGTCGTCTCCGTCGCTGTCCTCGTCGCAGTCCTGCTGATGCGCAAGTGGTCGACGCCCTGCTCATCATCGTCGTCACGGCGCTCGTGCTCGTCGCTGAAATCATGAACAGCGCGATTGAGGCGCTGTGCGACTTCGTCGAAGCCGAACACAACGACAAGACCCGCATCGTCAAGGACATTGCCGCCGCCGGCGTCGGCATCGCGATGTTGGCGTGGCTGCTGGTACTCGGCTTCGAGGTGGAGGAGATGGTGCGGCTTGCCGGATGAAGCCGCTTCGACCTGGTTCACGCAGCGCGGGACGGACACCGCGACGCTGCGGCCCTGCCCGCCAACGCTGCCACAATCCATGGCGCAGTCCCGATCGGATTGCCGCCCCTCGACCCGTCCACTCGGGAGACGCCATGAAGGACACTCTCAAGCCCGGCATCCGCTACGAGCACACCTTCACCGTGCCGCCGTCGAAGACTGCCCCGGCGCTCTATCCGGAATCGGCGGAATTCCTGGCGATGCCCGAGGTGTTCGCCACCGGCTTCCTGGTTGGATTTCTCGAATGGGCGTGCATCAAGGCGGTCAATCCGCACCTCGACTGGCCGCACGAACAAACGGTGGGCACGCATATCGACGTCAGCCACGAGGCGGCGACGCCGCCTGGGCTGACCGTCACGGTCACGGTGGAACTGATCGCCGTCGAGGGCCGCAGGCTGACCTTCAGCGTAGAAGCGCACGACGGCCAAGAGGTGATTTCGCGCGGACGCCACGAATGCTTTGTCATCGACCGCGCGAAATTCGATGCGAAGGTCGCCGCGAAGTGGAATAGTGCATGAGCAGTAGGCGCGCCCGGTCTACGAGCACCCGCATCCAGCCAGGGTGAATTTGTCCGGCCCGTGTGTAAGCAGGCAGGACGCGAGGTGGACGATGTCGGCGCCGGCCGGCAGCGGTTTCAGCGCCTCGATTTCGTTTTCCATTGCCGGCACCACGCAAGATAGGGGACTACCCCCCCACCGAGTTCCCCAGCAATGCGCCCCGATCGATCTTCCCGTTTGCATTTTTCGGCAGCGGATCGATGAGCGCCACCCGCCGCGGCACCATGTAGGGCGGCAGGATCGCGGCGACCTGCTTCAGCAGATCCTCCCCAGCCACGTCGCCATGCGCGGCGACGAAGGCGAGGATCTGTCCCAGGCCTTCGCCGAGCGTCTGGTAGACAACGGCGCATTCCTTGACGCCTGGGAGGCTGTTGAACGCGGCCTCGATCTCCTCCAGCTCGATGCGGTAGCCCATGTGCTTGATCTGGAAGTCGGCACGGCCGCGGAAATGCAGCCAGCCGTTCGAATCGCGCTGAACAAGGTCGCCGGTGCGATAGCCGATGTCGGCGTAGCGCGCATGGCGCGGGTTCTGCACGAAGGACCGTGCGGTGCGCTCCCGGTCGTTGTAGTAGCCGAGCCCCACCTGCGGGCCGCGCAGGAAGAGTTCACCGAAGTCGGGCTTGCTTGCATCCTGCGGCAGGATTTCGTAGTCGAAGTTTTCCGCGAGCAGGCCGAGCGGGGCAAGGGCCTGCATGTCGTCGAAGTCGGCCGCGCGGATCGTATGCGCAGAGCAGATGCAGGTACACTCGGTGGGACCGTAGACATTTTCCAGCGCAGCACGCTCACCGAACAGCTCGTACAGCTGGCGCAGCTTGCTCTTGGGAAAGCCTTCGCCGCCGAAGACGATCTTGCGCACCGCCGGAAAATCTGTCGCCGCGAGCGCGCGCGTGGTGAGCAGGTAGACGAGCAGCGAAGGCACGGAAAACCAGATCGTGCAGCGCGCGTCGTTGACGAGGCGGACGAGGCGGCGCGTGTCGCGCACCTGCTCGGCGGTGGCGGGCACCAGCGCGGCGCCGGAGAAGATCGCCGAATAGAAGTCGAAGACCGAGTTGTCGAAGTAGATCGGGTTGACGTTGGTCAGCACGTCGTCCGGCGTGATCCCGTAACGGCTTTGCGCCCAGGCGATGAAGCCGAGCAGGTTGGCGTGCGACATGACCGCGCCCTTGGGCATGCCGGTCGAGCCCGAGGTGAACATGATGTAGGCGGGATGGCTGCCGCTGAAGCGCGCGTCGGCCGGCGCACCGTCTGCTGCCTCCGGCATCGCGCGCAGGTGCAGCACGGCGTCGTGGCCCTCGGCGGCGAGTTCGGCTGCGAACGGCAGCGCGGCGAAGGCGTTGACGACGAGCTTGGGCCGGCAGGTGGACAGAATGCGGTGCAAGCGCTCCCAGGGGCTGTCGGGGTCGAGGTTGACGTAGATGACGCCGAGCCGCAGGCAGGCGAGCATGGCCGCGTAGGCGACAGGCGACTTGTCATGGAAGAACACGGCGACCTCACCTGGACGCAGGTCTTGTGCATGGAGGGCGGTCACGACGCGGTCGGCGAGGCGGGCGAGCTCGGCATAGCTGACGCGCTCGCCGGTTTCGGGGTAGATCAGCGCGGGGCGGTCCGCGTGCCGGGCCACGACGTCCCGGAAGGCAATGCCGAGGTTCGTCACATGGGACATCCCGGCCCTTTCGCTAGATCACCAGGCCGCCGTCGACCTCGAGCACGGTGCCGGTCAGGTAGTCGTTCTCGATGACGTGGCGCACGGCGAGGTAGAGGCTTTCGAGTTCGCCCAGCCGGCGCAACGGGATCTGCTGCTGCAGGCGCGTGAGTGTGGCTTCGCTGAGCGCAGCACGCGTCGACGGCGTGTCGAAGAAGCCCGGCGCGATGGCGGCGAAGCGCAGACCCATCGCGCCGAGCTCCTTGGCCCAGGTGTGCGTGAGCGCGTTCACGCCGGCCTTGGCGGCGGCGTACGCCGACTGCCCGGCGTTGCCGTTGGCGGCGATCGAGCTGATCGAGATGACGACGCCTTTCTTGCGCGCGGCGAGCATGCGCTCGACAACGCGACTGGTGACGAAGAACACCGAATCGAGGTCGGTCGCGATCACGCGGCGCCAGGACTCGCGCGAGTGCACCTTGTCGCCGCGCGACAGCAGGTTGACCAGCGGCTCGCTGTGGATGATGCCGGCGTTGTTGACCAGCACGTCGGGCTCGAAGCCGGCGTCGAAAAGTTTTTGCAGCGCAGCGTCGACCGCGTCGGCATCGGTGACGTCGCAGGGCTCGGCCCGGACCTTGCCGCCGGTCGCTTCGGCGAGCTCGGCGCAGCGCGCGGCATCGAGCTCCAGCACGGCGACTTCGGCACCATCGGCCAGCAAACGCTCGACCAGATGGCGACCGATGCCGGCGCCGCCGCCGGTGACCAGCACGCGCGCGCCGGCGAGATTCACGGCTGCACCCCGTGCGCCTGCAACGCGGTACGGATATCGCCGACCGAGCGCAGGTCGGCGATCTCGTCGCCGCTGAACTGGATCGCGTAATCCTGCTCCAGGCGGACGATCAGCATCATGTGGGCGAGCGAATCCCAGGTCGGGATGTCGCTCAGCGCGAGGCCGTCGGCGACGGAGGCTTCGGGCAGGGCGAATGTTTCGGCGATCTTCTGTTCCAGGCTCATGGTGGTCGTGTGCAATGTCGGACGGGGTTCAGTGTCGCAGCTTGACGAACAGCGCCTTGCCGCAGCAGAAGGCGTATTCGATGCGTTCGGACTGCTCGCGCAGCAGCACGTCGCCGACGCGCTGCGGGCCGTCGCCGTGCGCCCAGACGTAGTCGTCGAGGATCAGCCAGCCGCCCGGCGCCAGGCGGTCGAGCCACAGGTCGCAGTCCTTCTTCACGGCCGCGTAGTCGTGGTTGCCGTCGATGTGGATGACGGCGATTGTGCCCGAATACGCGACCGGTTTGCCGAGCGGCGAGAAAATGGGTTCACCGCCCGCATAGACGGCGGAGCCGGCTTCCGACGGCATGCGCAGGTGGGCGTGGTCGTCGGCGCGGCATGGCACGAGGTTGAGCATGAAACCCTCGCTCAGCACCTCGTAGTCCCATTCGTCGGTGACGTGCTGCAGCGCCGCGGGCGAATCGCGCTGCGCACATTCGGCGGCGGCCCAGGGGTCGACCGTGAGCAGCGGGCCGACGCGATGGCGCCATGCGAGATACAGCAGCACGAAGGCCGAGCGCCCCATCAGCGAGCCGATCTCGACGACGTCGCCCTGCGGCGCACGGGCGAAGATGCCCATCATCGCCGCGAGCTTGTCGTCGTTCGACTCGCCGTAGATCAGCGAGGCCTGGCGCAGCACGCCGGCGACTTCGCGCACCGTCAGCGTGGGCACGCCGTCGGCGCACAGCTCAACCAGCGGCATCAGGCGCCCGGCGCGCGCCATCAGCGCGCGGTGCGCGGCGATCTGCTGCTGCACCGGCGATTCACCGATGAGCTGGAGATCCGGGCGCTGCTGCGCGAGAAAGCGCGTCATGAAGGCGTGCACGGTCGAGACGGGGCTGAGCACGCGGCCGATCGCATGCTCATCGGCCAGCGCGGAGAAACGCGCGGCAAAGTCGGCGTCGTGAATCGACGGCAGCCGGTGCAGTTCGCCCGCCACCGCGGCGACTTCGTCGTTCGCCACCGACGCCGCGCACACCACGCGCTCGCCGCGGCCGCGCGCGGCCTTCACGTAATCGAGCGCCGCCTGGTTCACGGCGGGGAAGACGAGCGTGGCGCGTTCGGCCCGGGCGTGCATGCGGGCTCAGTCCTGCTGTCCAAGATCGCGCCGGGCGGCTTCGCGCACGACGTCGTCGAGCCACTGGTGCATGCTCTTGCCGGTTTTCGCCCGGGCTTCGTAGGCGAGCCGCTTGGCTTCTGGGGTGACGCCTTCGAGCTGGCCGTAGTAGCGCGTGCGGTGGGTGCCGCCGCGCACGCCGGGGATCGCGAAGTCGAAGTCGGCCTGCGGCTCGCCCTCGCCCACCGTGAAATCGATGACGTAGAAGACACCGCCGATGATCCATTCGATGCGCGTCTTGCGCGCCTCGACCGGCAGCTTGTCGAGCGGGATCTGATAGGCGAACTCGGGGTTGGAGTTGATCAGGATGCGCGCGAACTCGGTGTCGCGCAGCCAGGGCGGCATCGCCTCGTCGCCGACGACGACCTTGCCGCCGGGCCTGGTCACGCGCGCCATCTCGGCAAAGCCGCGCTTGATGTCGGCGTAGGCGTTGATGCCGCCGAAGTGGTAGCAGGCGTCGAAGCTGTTGTCGGGAAACGGCAGGTGGTAGCCGTTGGCGAGCGCCGGTTCGACCCGCGGCGTGGCGCCGCGCATGCGCTCGACGTTCTTCGCGAGGAACGAGGGCGCGATGTCCTGGATGTAGAACCTGCCGTCGGGGCCGAGGCGCTGCGCGATAAGCTCGGAATCGCGTCCGGTGCCGGCCCCGGTCTCGAGCACGACCATGCCGGGCTTGAGGTCGAGCTTGTCGATCATGGCGTTGCGCACCGCCTGCTCGTCCTCGCCGTAGGTGGCGAAGGTCAGCGGCAGGTAGCGGTCGTAGCCTTCGACGCGCTGCTCGGTCTGCTGCAGCGCCTCGCGGTCGGCCTGGGGCAGCTCGAACGGATAGACGAGGTTGGGCACGCCGTTCGCAATCTCGAAGCGGTGGCCGGACGCGCTCACGAGCGCGCCCGAGACGATCCGGTCGCCGTCGCGTTCGGCATTCTCGAGCGTCAGCGGCTCGAGCGTCGCGGGGTCGACGTAGAATTTTTCTTCACCTTCTCGCACGGTTTCTCCTTGGGCGGGTCGGCGCGCCGCCGGCTCGCGGGTTCTCGTTCATTTCGGCCATGACGCCGGCCGGATGTAGGCCGGATCGCGATATTTTTGCAAATTCCCGGCGGCCGCTGCTACGCTTCGCGGGTCGTCGGCATGGCCACCGGCGCGTGCGGGGACGAACACAACACGGGGGCGAGGCATGAAACGGCTAGTCATTTTCGGTGTGGGCAAGATCGCGGACGTCGCCTATCACCACTTCGTCCGCGACCGCGAAGTCGAGGTCGCGGCCTTCACCTGCGACGCTGCCTGGGTGCCCGAATCGGGCACCAACCACGGCCTGCCGGTCGTCGCGTTCGAGGACATCGAGCGCACCTGCCCGCCGGCCGCGTTCGACCTGTTCGTCGCGATCGGCTACCACGAACTCAACGCCGTGCGCGCGCAGAAGTGCGCCGAAGCCAAGGCAAAGGGCTACGCGCTCGCGAGCTACGTCAGCCCCCGCGCGGACCTCGGGCCCTGGGTCACGGTCGGCGAAAACTGCCTGATCCTCGACGGCGTCGGCATCCAGCCCGGCGCCAAAATCGGCGACAACGTCTCGCTCTGGAACAACGTGCTGATCGGCCACCATTCGACCGTCCAGGACCATTGCTGGATCGCGGCCGGCGCCACGATCGGCGGCGTGGCCACGATCGGCGAGCGCTGCTTCGTGGGGCTCAACGCGACGATCGGCGGCGAGCTCGCGATCGGCGCCGACTCCTTCCTCGGCGCGGCGACGCTCGTGCTCAAGAGCGCGCCGGAGCGCAGCGTGTTCATCGCGCCGGGCACCGAGAAATTCCGCCTCGCGAGCGACGAATTCCTGCGCATGACGCGCATGACGGCGATCGGTCCGGGCCGCAAGTGATGCCCGCGACACGGCGGAAGTAGGCACATGTTCGTCTGGAACAAGCTCGGCAAGCTCTTCGACCCGACCGCGAGCCGGCCGCGCCCGTGGATGCAGGAATACGCGCAGTGCCCGACGCCCTTCGTGCGCGACGACGCGACGCTGCGCGTCTACTTCGCCACCCGGCCGCCGCGCGGCGCCGACCTGCAGTACGTCGCCTATCCGGGCTACGTCGACCTCGCGCGCGACGATCTCACGCGCGTCGTGAAGATCGCCGACCAGCCGCTGCTGCCGCTCGGCGGCCCCGGCGCCTTCGATGAATTCGGCATCATGCCGAGTGCCGCCGTGCGCCACGGCGACACCGTGTTCCTCTACTACACGGGCTGGTCGCGCATGGCGTCGGTGCCGTACACGACCGCGATCGGCCTCGCCGTCAGCCATGACGGCGGCGAGACCTTCGAAAAGCTCGGCGAGGGCCCGGTGCTCGGCCTCACGCTCGTCGAGCCCTATCTCGTCAACAGCCCGACCGTGCGCATCGTCGAGGGCGTCTGGCACATGTGGTACATGACGGGACTGGGCTGGCTGCCCAACGACGGCCAACCCGAAGCCGTGTTCCGTATCGCGCACGCGACCTCGGAGGACGGCGTCGCGTGGCAGCGCGACGGCCGCACGATCGTCCCGCACAAGACCGACGACGAATGCCAGGACCTCTTCCTGCCCTTCCGTCTCGACGGTCGCTGGCACGCGATCTTCGGCTACCGGCGTGCGCTGGGCTTCCGTACCGACCCGGCCGCGATGTACCGGCTCGGCTACGCGTGGTCGGACGACCTCGTGACCTGGACGCGCGACGACGCCCGGGCCGCAATCGACGCCTCCCCCGACGGCTGGGATGCGCAGATGCTGTGTTCCTCGCAGGCGATCGAGCTCGACGGCCGGATTCTGCTCTTCTACTGCGGCAACACCTTCGGCCGCGAGGGCTTTGGCGCGGCCGAGCTGACGGAGCGCTGAGCGGGCGTTCATGCGAGCCACGCCGCGAGCGTGTCGCGGTCGTTCCACATGAGCCAGTCGATGACCGACAGATCGGCAACGAAGTCGAAGCTGCCGGTCGCGTAGGTTCGCGGCCGGTGTTCGTGAAAGCTCAGCGCGATGCCGTGGCGGGCGTACAGGTCCGGGTCGAACAGCCCCACGCCGCCGACGGCGTTGCGGTACTCGGTCGCGCCGAGCTGCTTCGCGATGTGCAGCGCCCACTCGCCCGGCGCACAGGCTTCCGGCAGGTCCAGTGGCAGGGCGGATGCCACCTCGATCGGCGTGGCGATACCGAGGTGGCCGCACACGTTCTTCAGGATCGCCGTGTTCAGCGCGGCGAGCGTCTCGTGGCGCCCAGAAATGGCGTCGCCGACGAGTTTGCGCGCCGCTGCATAGTGCGGCGCCTCGGTCTGATAGACGCGGAGTCTGTCCATAAGCTTGCCGCGCCAGTCCTGCGTGTCGTCGACCAACGCGTCCTTGATGCGCGTGTCGAGCCCGGTGTGCCGCACGGGCAGCGATACGTAGGCCGTGCCCTTGTCGCGGTTGAGGATGCGGTTGCGCGTCATCCACGACTTGCGCGTGTACTGCGCGGTGTCGAACACCACCCAGAGGTCGCACGCGGCGATCAGCCGGAACTGCTCGAAGTAGGGAAAGAAATACGGCTGCATGATGCCGACGCGCTTGGGCGCGGCCGCATCGGGCGTGGATTGAACGGTAGCCGGCATCGTCATGGTTCGAGGACCGCGAGCCCGAAGCCGTCGCGGCCGAAGGCGTTGCCGTTGTAGAGCAGATAGACGCGGCCGTCGCACTCGAAGGCATGCGGGTAGCACTGCATGTCCGAATCCCATTCACCCTCGCTCACGTCGAGGACCATTTCGTCGTCGGCGCGCGTCCAGTCGACGAGGTCGTCCGACCACGCGTAGCCGATGCGGTAGCCGCGGTCGCGGTTGGTACGGAAATCGAAGGTCTGGCGGTAGCAGAAGAACAGGTGGTGGAGACCGGCGATCGTGATGACGGTCGGCAGCGCCTGGCATTCGTCGGCGCCGAGACGATCGGCGAGGATCTGCCGGCCCTCCTCCTTGGTCCAGCGAATGCCGTCGGGCGAGGTCGCGTGCCCGATCTTGTAGACGCGATCCGGTGCGGCGTCGGGCGTGGCGCGCTTCCAGCCGAGTCCGAAGACGTACCACATGTGGAAGATGCCCTCGACGATCTTCACGAACGGATCGACGACGATGCAGGGTTCGTGCAGCGAGGGCGCGAGCACGGGCCCATCGCCCAGGCGCTCATAGGTCTCGCCGCCGTTGCGGCTGATTGCCAGGCCGATCGCACCGTCGGCCGGCACCGAGACGCGCCGGTTCACGCCCGACGTGTAGCCGTAGATCGCCTCGCCATGGCGCACGACGTTCATCGGAAAAATGCCGTGCTCGTCGAAGCAGCCGAGTTTGCCGAGCGGAATGACAGTGTGGCTCGAGACGCCGATGACGTCGCGGAAATTCTTCTTCATGTCGACGTAGGCGACGTGGCTCAGGTAGTTGCCGCTTTCATCGACCGCGCGCGTCGAGAAATAGATCCGCACGAAGTCGTCGAACACGAGTGCCTGCGGCGCCTGCGCGAAGCCGACACAGCCATGCGGCAGTTCGACCTGTGCCGGATCGAAAATCTTTCCAAGTTTCTTCCACTTCATGCGCACGGTTCCGTGACGACCGCGACCACGCGATCGACGTCGTCGTCCGTCAGCGCCGGATAGATCGGCAGGCAGATGACCTGGTCGGCCGCCGCTCGCGCCACGGGCAGGTTGGCGGGCGCCGCGGAAGACATGCCTCGGTACATCGGGAAGTCGCTGATGAGCGGGTAGAAGTAGCGGCGCGCATGGATGTTGGCGTCCTTGAGCTTCTGATAGAGCGCGTCGCGGCTGATCGGATAGTCCGGCCGGACGAGGACGGGGAAGTAGGCATGATTGGTCTTCTCGCCCGGGGCCGGCAGGCAGTCGATGCCCGCGACGCCGGCGAGTGCCGTACGGTAGCGCGCGTCGACTGCAGCGCGCCGTTCGAGCACGCCGTCGATGTCCCTGAGCTGCAGCAGGCCGAAGGCCGCCATGATCTCGCTCATCTTGCCGTTGATGCCGGGCGCGACGACGGTCACTTCGTCGACGAAGCCGAAATTCTTGAGGTGATCGATGCGCTGCTTGGTCTTGGCGTCGTGGCAGACGATGGCGCCGCCCTCAAAGGTGTTGAACACCTTGGTCGCGTGAAAGCTCAGTACCGAGAGATCGCCGTGGTTGAGCACGCTACCGCCACAGCAATGCACGCCAAACGCGTGTGCGGCATCGTAGATGACCTTGAGCCCGTAGTTGTCGGCAATCTTCTCGATGCGCTCGACCTCGCACGGCCGGCCGTAGCAGTGGACGGGCATGATCGCGGTCGTCTGCGGCGTGATCGCGGCCTCGATCTTCGTCGGGTCGAGATTGAGCGTGACCGGATCGATGTCGACGAACACGGGACGGATGCCGTTCCACAACAGCGAGTGTGCCGTCGCGACGAAGGAATACGGCGTCGTGATGACCTCGCCCGTGATCCGCAGCGCCTGCAGTGCGGTGACGAGTGCGAGCGTACCGTTGGCGAACAACGCGACGTGACGCACGCCAAGGTAATCGGCCAGCGCCTGCTCGAACTGCTGGTGGAACGGGCCGCTGTTGGTCAGCCACTTGCTTTCCCAGATCTGCTCGAGATAGGGGATGAACGCCTCCAGCGGCGGCAGCGCGGGCTGCGTGACGTAGATCGGCTTGGCATTGTCCCCGTGGCTCATGCGCTGCGCTCCTGTTTCATTGTGTCGTCGACCGGCACCTCGAACGAGGCCGGTGGCAGTCCTGCGCACCACCGCTGCCACATCATGCGCAGGGCCCGCGCGACGCCGGCGGCGACGACGGCGGGCTGTCCGCGCGGCGAGGCCGCGAAGCGCTCTCGCAGGCCCGCGCGAATCGCCGAGAGTTCGTCGAGCCGGCCGCACCAGGACTCGCCTTTGGCGACGAAATCCTCGATGTCTTCGGCGACGAAGACATCGAGTCCGGCGTGACCGAGGATCGAGGCGCCCGAGCGTCCGGCGACCGTATTCCCGGCCAGCGTGAGCGTCGGCACGCCCATCCAGAGCGCGTGCAGCGTCGTTGTGCCGCTGTTGTAGGGGAAGGTGTCGAGGCAGAGGTCGACCTCATGATGGAGACCCAGATACTCGGTGAGGCTGCTGCGGGTGCGAAAGTCGAGCCGTGCCGGATCGATGCCTTCCTCGGCGAACCACGTGGCAAGCACCGCGTGCCCGCCGTTTTCCGGCATGCCGCCCAGAATCATGCGCGAGTCGGGCACGGCACGCATGAGCGTCGACCAGACTGTAACCACTTCACGACTGATCTTGTTCGGCCGGCTGAAGCTGCCGAAGGTGATGTGGCCACGGCCGAGTGCCGGCAACGAATTGATGGCCGGTGCCTCGGGCGCGCCGAGGAACGGCGAGTTCGCGGGAAGATACGCGATCTTCTCGGTGAACTGGTCGTCGAAGCGTCCCGGCGGCAGCGTGTGACGGTCCGTCAGATAGTAGTCCATGGCAGACAACCCCGTGGTGCTCGGGTAGCCGATCCACGTGGCCTGCAGAGGCGCGGGCTTGCGTGCGAACGTCAGCATGCGGTTGAAGCCCGTGTGGCCGGAAAGATCGATCAGGATATCGATCCCGTCAGTGCGGATCTTGTCAGCGAGCGCCTCGTCCGTCAGGTCGGATACCGCGTTCCAGTGGTCGAAACAGGCACGCAGCTTCGCGGTGACGGCGTCGTTGATGACGTGGTTATAGTAGGCGTGCAGCGTCAGGCCCGGCTGGCCGGCGAGACATTGCAGCACGGGTTCAACGAATGACGCGACCGCATGGTTGAAGAAATCCGCCGACACGAAACCAACGTGCAGTCTGCGTTCGGCGTCGCGCACGTGCCGATGTTCCGGCCACGCAGGCTTGAGGTCCCGTTCGAAATGCTCGCCGAAATCGACATGCTCCGCAAACAGCGATCCCGGATCGACCTGCGAACTGAGCGAAAGCGCGAACAGCAGGTTGCTGCGCAAGGGTGCACTGTCCGGCGCCTGTTCTGCCGCCCGACGCAGCGCCACGGTAGCTTCGTCGAGCCGGCCGAGTCCCATGAGCGCGTTGCCGAGGTTGTTGAGCGCAGCGGCGTTGTCCGGCATCGATTTCAGGATGCCGCGGAAACAGCCTTCGGCCTCGGCGGCATAGCCGCGCTCCAGCAGCGTGTTGCCGAGAAGGTTACGTACGTTGCGATCCTCGGGGTCGAGCTGCAAAGCCTCGCGGAAGTGGGTCGTCGCCTCCTCCAGGCGTTGCGCGTTGCGCAGCAGCCTGCCGAGGTTGGCATGCATGCGTGCGTTCGCTGGGTTGATCGCGAGCGCAGCACGGAAGCCTGCCTCCGCCTCGGCCAGGCGTTCCATCCGGGACAACAGGTTGCTCCGGTTGCCGAGTGCTTCGACGTCGCGCGAATCGATCTCGAGCGCGCGCAGAAAATGCGCGTCGGCCTCGTCGAACCGCTCCTGGTCGGCCAGAAGCATGCCCAGGTTGCGGTGCGCCGCTCCATATTCGGATGCACACTCAAGCGCCCGTCGGTAACTCGCCTCGGC
Source organism: Pseudomonadota bacterium (assembly GCA_040753235.1). Classification (GTDB taxonomy): domain Bacteria; phylum Pseudomonadota; class Gammaproteobacteria; order Burkholderiales; family Thiobacillaceae; genus Thiobacillus. The sequence continues at coordinate 209,079 of JBFMET010000001.1, read as the reverse complement.
ATCCTCGGCCCGTTCCTGCGCCTGTAGCGCAACACCGAGGCTGTTGTGCGCGACGGCGTTGTCCGGCTGGAGTTCGATCGCGGTCAGCAGACTCGCCTCGGCCTCGTCGGGGCGGTCGAGCGCGTTCAGCACGACACCCAGATTGGCGTGCGCCTCGGATGCCTGCGGCCTGAGCTCGAGCGCCTGCCGCAACACGACCTCGGCCTCTTCAAGCCGGCCCGTCGCATTGAGCAGCACCCCCAGATTGAGGGCAGCGCCGGCGTAACGGGGATCGTTCTCCAGCACCTGCCGGTAGCCCGCCTCGGCTTCGTCGAGGTGGCCGAGCGCCTGCAGCACGACGCTCAGGTTGTAGCGCGACTCGGTGTCGGCGGAATCGAGCGAGACGGCGTGACGCATGGGCGCGAGTGCGTCGGCGTCCCGCCCCAGCAGCTTCAATACGACGCCGAGCGTCTTCCAGCCGAAGGCTTGGTGCGGATAGCGTTCGGTCAGCTGCCCGGCCAGCGTTGCAGCTTCGGTCAACTGCCCGGCGTTGAATACTGCCAGCAGTGCCTGCGCTTCCTGCCGGAACGACGCAGGCGTGGGCGCGTCTTGCACCGTGGTCGGGGTGTGCCCGCCATCCGACACCACCGCCGGCAACGGTGCCGTAGCGATACGGGCGGTGAGCGTTTCGATCGCCTCGCCTTCAAGGCCCTGCTGCCTTGCGAGCGCGAGGACGGCGCAGGCGTCTTGCTGGTGGCCGGCACGATACAGCGCGTCGATGTAGTCGATCCAGTACGCGCCGCAGGTCGGACCCGCCTCGAGCGCGGCAGCCAGATACGCCAGCCCCGCTTGGGGCTGTTGCGCCTGGACGGCGATCACGCCCAGCTTGTGGTTGGCTTCGGGATGGCCCGGATGGGTCCGCAGAATGGTCTGATACAGCTGGCCCGCTTCGAGAAGCCGGCCAGCCTGATGGTGGGCGATCGCCTGCCGCAGCAAGTCCTCGATGGCTTGCGAATCGGAATGCGGCGGAGCGGCGGCAGCGGACATGGCTAGGGCAGGGGCCGACAATGACACAGACTGATTATGCGCGCCTGTCAGACGCACCAAGTATGGAAAAACCCTGCTTTTACCGCGCTATTCTTCGCTTGAGCCCAGCGGGCACGGCGGCGCCCCCACTCCCACTCCTTGCCCGCGCGGCCAAAGCCGAGCTCCGTACCAGCGCCTCCCGCACCCATGCGCACATCGGACTCGCCCTGTCTCTACGGATGCCCAAGCACCCGTTCTACGACCACACGCCCGGCCGCGCGGTAAAGCTGTCGAGCACGCGCAGGTAGCTCGCGCGTGCGACGAAGGACGGGTCGGGCAGGTTCTGCTGGCTCATGCTGCCCTTCATCTGGGCGAGCGATTCGTATTCCTTCTCTTCCATCCAGTTCTGCATGCCGGCGAGGATGTCGGTGAGCTTCTCCGGCCCGTGCGCGAGCAGGCAGGACGCGAGATGCACGACGTCGGCGCCGGCCAAAAGCAGTTTCAGCGCCTCGCTCTCGCTGTGCACGCCGCCGGTGGCGGCGAGCGTGAGCCGGGTGCGACCGTGGAGGATGGCGATCCAGCGGATGCGCAGCAGGGCCTCGTCGGGTGACGACAGATACAGGCGGTCGGTCATGCGCAGTGCGTCGAGGTCGATGTCGGGCTGGTAGAAGCGGTTGAACAGCGCGACGCCCTGCGCGCCGGCGGCTTCGAGCTGCTTGACGAAATTGGGCAGCGAGGAGAAGTACGGCGACAACTTCATCGCGATGGGCAGGCTGACGACGCGGCGCAAGTCGGCGAGCAGTTCCAGATAGCGCGCCTCGACCGCGTGGCCCGACTGCTGCATGTCGGCGGCGACGTGGTAGACGTTGAGCTCGAGCGCATCGGCGCCGGCGAGTTCGAGTTCGCGGCCGAGCTCGACCCAGCCCGAGGGCGACACGCCGTTGAGACTGGCGACGACGGGAATCTCCAGCCGGCGCTTGAGTTGATGCAGGTGCGAGACGTAGCGCTCGAGCCCGCCCCGGAAGTCGCCGTGGTCGGGCAGGAAGCCGGCGGCTTCGGCGTGGCCGAGGTCGGCGTGGGTGAGAAAACGGTCGAGCATGGCGTCCTCGGCACGCAGTTCCTCCTCGAACAGCGAATACATCACCAGCGCGGCGGCGCCGGCGTCCTCCAGCCGCAGCGCGGCGTCGAGATCGCGCGTGAGAGGCGAGGCCGAGGGCACCAGCGGGTTCTTGAGCGTGAGGCCGAGGTAGTCGGTGGAGAGGTCCATTCGTCAGGCTCCTGAAAAGCGGTTGCTAGGCCAACTTAACTGGATACCGGCGTCCGCCGGTATGACGGCACTTGGGTACATTTGCTTGTCATGCCGGCGCACGCCGGCATCCAGCCAGTCAAACCAGGCCTTCATACAAATCCTTCCACTCCGGGTTCGTCTTCTCGATCAATTCGAGCTTCCACGCCCGCTTCCATTCCTTCAGCGCCTTCTCGCGCGCAATCGCCGCCAGCATGTCGTCGTGCTGCTCGTACCAGACGAGGTCGTGCACGCCGTATTTCTTCGTGAACCCCGCGACGACATTCTGCTTGTGTTCCCACACGCGCTTGATCAGGTCGGACGTCACACCGAGGTAGAGCGTGCCGTTGCGCTGGCTGGCCAGCATGTAGACGCAGGGCTGCTTCATTTTTCCGGACTCCGACCCTCGTCGGCATGACGGTCGCGCGCCATGTCCTGATATGCCCTGAAGCGCCGCTCGGCGTCGGCCTGCGCCTGTTCGAGGAAGCGCTGCGCGGCCTCGGGGTGGCTGCGCTTCAGCATGGCGAAGCGGGTTTCCGATTCCATGAAATCCTTCACCGGCATGCTCGGCGGCGCGGAATCGAGCTTGAAGGGGTTGGCGCCGGTTTCGGCGAGGCGCGGGTCGTAGCGCACCAGCGGCCAGTGCCCGCTCTTCACCGCGAGCTCCTGCTGGCGCTGGTTGTAGAGCATGTCGTAGCCGTGGGCGATGCAGGGGCTGTAGGCGACGATCAGCGAGGGGCCGGGGTAGGCCTCGGCCTCGTGGAAGACGCGCAGGGTCTGCACGTCCTTCGCGCCGTAGGCGACGGTGGCGACGTAGACGTGGCCGTAGTCGCTGGCGATTTTGGCGAGATCCTTCTTCGCCGTGGGCTTGCCGCCGGCGGAGAACTTGGCGACGGCGCCGATCGGCGTCGCCTTCGAGGTCTGGCCGCCGGTGTTGGAATACACCTCGGTGTCGAGCACCAGGATGTTGACGTCGTAGGGCAATGCGAGCACATGGTCGAGGCCGCCGTAGCCGATGTCGTAGGCCCAGCCGTCGCCGCCGATGATCCACACCGAGCGGCGGATCAGCCATTCGGCCACCGCCGCGAGTTCCTTGGCGCGCGGGTGCTTCGACACCGCAAGCTTCTGCATCAGCGCCGCGACGCGTTCACGCTGCGCGACGATGCCGGCCTCCTCGCGCTGGTCCGCCTCGACGAGCGCCGCGGCAAGGTCGCCGCCGATGTCGTTCGCCAGATCGCGCACCAGCAGCTTCGCGTAGTCCATCAGCTGGTCGGCGGCGAGCCGCATGCCGAGGCCGAACTCGGCGTTGTCCTCGAACAGCGAATTGCTCCACGCGGGACCGCGCCCGGCGGCGTTCACCGTGTAGGGGGTCGACGGCAGGTTGCCGCCGTAGATCGACGAGCAGCCGGTGGCGTTGGCGATCAGCATGCGGTCGCCGAAGAGCTGGGTGGCGAGGCGGATGTAGGGCGTCTCGCCGCAGCCGGCGCAGGCGCCGGAAAACTCGAACAAGGGGTCGAGCAGCATCGAACCCGGGATGGTGCCGTGCCTGATCAGGCTGCGGTCGAACTCGGGCAGGCCGAGGAAGAAGGCGAGGTTTTTCCGCTCCTGATCCCGGAGCGGCTCGATCGGCGCCATGTTGACGGCGCGGCGGCTGACGTTGGACTTGTCGTGGATCGGGCAGGCCTCGACGCAGTCGCCGCAGCCGGTGCAGTCTTCCGGCGCGACCTGGTAGCTCAAGTGGGTGCCGGCGGGAAAATCCTTGCTCTTTGCCGGCACGTGCTTGAAGGTCGGCGGCGCGTTCGCCACGTCCTCGGCCCGGAAGGCGCGCGCGCGAATCGCGCTGTGCGGGCACACCAGTACGCACTTGCCGCACTGCGTGCACAGGTCCGCGTCCCACACCGGAATTTCCAGCGCGATGTTGCGCTTTTCAAATTGCGCGGTGCCGAGCGGCCAGGTGCCGTCGGCGGGGAGCGTCGACACCGGCAGCGCGTCGCCGTGGCCGTGGTAGATCGGCAGGGTGAGCGCGCGGACGAAATCGGGCACGGTCGTCACCCCGGCAAATGCCGGGGCCCAGCGTTTTTCATCGGACGGGATCCCGGCGTCCGCCGGGATGACGGCTTGATGCAGCGCCGCCAGCGTCAGGTCGATCGCCTTATAGTTAAGGTCGACCAGGCGCTTGCTCTTTTTGCCGTAGGTCTTCTCCACCGCCTGCTTGATCGCCGCAATCGCCTGCTCCTTCGGCAGGATGCCGGCGATGGCGAAGAAGCAGGTCTGCATGATGGTGTTGATGCGCCGCCCCATGCCGGCCTCGGTCGCGACGGCGTAGGCGTCGATCACCCACAGCTTGAGCTGCCTCTCGACGATCTGCGCGCGCAGGTTCGCCGGCAGCGTGTCCCACACCGCGTCGGGCGCAGCCGGCGTGTTGAGCAGGAAGACGCCACCGGGCGCGGCATGATCGAGCAGCTGCGCGTAGCGGTCGACGAACATCGGCTGGTGGCAGGCGACAAAGCCGGCCATGCCCGGTTCGACCAGATAGGTCGAGCGGATCGCCGCGGGGCCGAAGCGCAGGTGCGAGACGGTGACCGCGCCGGATTTCTTCGAGTCGTAGACGAAGTAGCCCTGCGCCGCGAGATCGGTCGCTTCGCCGAGAATCTTGATCGAGTTCTTGTTCGCCGACACCGTGCCGTCGGCGCCGAGCCCCCAGAACACGGCGTGCTGCAGCGCTTTCGAAGCGTCGGTGCGGAAGTCCGCGTCCCACGGCAGCGACAGATGCGTAAGGTCGTCGTGGATGCCGACGGTGAACTGATGACGCACACTGTTCCAGCCCTGCGGGCCCACCCTCTCCCCAACCCCTCCCCCCTCGAGGGGGAGGGGCTTGTCGTTCCCTCTCCCTTGAGGGGAGAGGGTGGCCGAGCTGGCGTCTGTACCCGGTGGTGCAGGCTTGTCGTTCCCTCTCCCTTGAGGGGAGAGGGTGGCCCGCAGGGCCGGGAGAGGGTGCGTGTGCAGCGCGTCGAACACCGCCTTGACCATGCCCGGGATGAACTCCTTGCTCGCCAAGCCGTAGCGGCCGCCGATGACCTTCGGCATGACGCGCGTGCCGTCGGCCGCCGCCTGCGCGAGCGCCGTCACCACGTCCTTGTAGAGCGGCTCGCCGTCGGCGCCCGGCTCCTTGCAGCGGTCGAGCACGGCGACGGCCTGGACCGATGCAGGCAGCGCTTCCAGCAGCGCCGCGGGCGAAAACGGCCGGTACAGCCGAACCTTCAGCACGCCCACTTTCTCGCCGCGCGCATTGAGATGCTCGACGGTCTCGTGCACGGTCTCCGCACCCGACCCCATCAACACGATCACCCGCCCGGCATCCGCCGCGCCGACGTAGTCGAACAGCCTGTAGCGCCGACCGGTGAGATCGCCGAAGCGGTCCATCGCGTCCTGGACGATCTGCGGGAAGGCGTCGTAGAACGGGTTGGCGCGCTCGCGCGACTGGAAGAACACGTCGGGATTCTGCGAGCTGCCGCGCAGGACGGGATGCTCGGGCGACAGCGCCCGCGCGCGATGCGCCGCGATCATGTCGGCATCGATCAGCGCAGAAATGGTCTCGGGTTCGACCGCGACGATCTTGGCGACTTCGTGCGAGGTACGGAAGCCGTCGAAGAAGTGGATCACCGGGATGCGGCCCGCGAGCGTGGCGGCCTGCGCGATCGCCGCCAGGTCCTGCGCCTCCTGCGGCGAATTCGACGCCAGAAGCGCACAGCCGGTGGCGCGGCACGCCATGACGTCGGACTGGTCGCCGAAGATCGACAGCGCATGGGTGGCGATCGCGCGCGCGGCGACGTGCAGCACGAAGGGCGTGAGCTCGCCGGCGATCTTGTACAGATTGGGGATCATCAGCAGCAGGCCCTGGCTCGCGGTGAAGCTGGTCGCCAGCGCCCCCGAGGTGAGCGCGCCGTGCAGCGCGCCGGCAGCGCCGCCTTCGGACTGCATCTCGATGATGCTCGGCACCGCACCCCACAGGTTGGGCTTGCCCTGAGACGCCCATTCGTCCGCCCACTCGCCCATGCTGGACGCCGGCGTGATGGGATAGATCGCGATCACCTCGCTGCCGAGGTAGGCCATGCGGGCGACGGCTTCGTTGCCGTCGAGGGTGAGCATGCGGGTCATGGCGGCGCAGGGTCCGTTCAGGTCACTTTTTCATTCTAGACCCGCTTCGCCCGTGCTGTCTGCCGCTAGGCATGCCGCCTGGCGTACAGGTACGCCAGCTCGCCGTAGCGCTGCGTCTTCAACACATCGCGCCGCTGCATGCGCGCCGGCAACCAGCGCAGCCACCGCAGCCAGGCAGTGCGGCGCAGCGCGGCGCGCACGCCCTGGCGCACCGCCGGATCCTCGTTGGCCAGGACTTCATCGATTGCTGCGCACAATTCGGGCAGCCGGTCTTCGAAGTAGATGGCAGTGGAAAAGCAATACGGCAGCCAGTCGCGGATCTGCGCCTGCGCCAGCGTCATGGCGCTGATGGGGTCGTCCTCGAAGTCGATCGCGCCAAGCCCATGTTCGGGCGACCACACCAGGTTGCGCGAGAAGGCCTGGCTGAGATACTGGCCGGCGCGGTGCGCCTGCGCGATGTAGTCGGCGCCGCGCCGCCACCTGACCATCCGCTCGTCGGCCGCAGCCTGGCGGATCAGGATTTCCAGCGTGATATGGCCGAGGTCGGAAATCAGCAGCCAGTGCGCGTCGCTTTCGAGGATGGCCGGCACGCGCACGCCGGCTGCAGCGAGCGCGCCGAGACGCGCGGCTTCGTTGCGGATACCCGCCTCGCCGCCCTGCGGGCGCACCGGCTGCATGGCGGGATGTTGCAGCAGGCGTGCCATGCCGGCCAGCAGTTGGTAACGCCACGCGGGCGGCTGGGGCACGCTGAGCTTGAGCCACGCGGCCTGGCCCTGCCAGTCGACGGCACGGATGTGCGCGCCGGAGAGGCGCATCGACGCAATCAGCGCGTCGACATCGGCCCGGCTGGCGAGCTGAGGCCGCGGGTGCGACATGTCAGCGCAGGTGCGCCGGCGTTTCGAGCGGCGTGCGGTGCGCCTGCTCGCCGTGCAAGGCCGGCTGGTACCAGCCGAGCTTCTCGCGCAGCTTGACGACGTTGCCGACGATGATGAGCGTGGGCGGCTTGAGCTGGGCTGCCTCGGCCAGCGACGGCAAGGTGTCGAGCGTGCCGGTGATGACACGCTGCGTCGGCAGGGTGCCGTGCTGGATGATCGCCGCCGGCGTGTCGGACTTGAGGCCGTGCTTGATCAGGGCCTCGCACAGCAGCGGCAGGCCCTTCAGGCCCATGTAGATGACGATGGTCTGGTCCTGGCGCGCGATGCCTTCCCAGTTCATGTTGAAGGTGTTTTCCTTCAGATGGCCGGTGACGAAGGCGACCGACTGCGCGTAGTCGCGGTGGGTAAGCGGAATGCCCGCGTAGGACGCGACGCCCGCCGCCGCGGTGATGCCGGGCACGACCTGGAAGGGCACGCCGTGCTCGACCAGGGTCTCGATTTCCTCGCCGCCGCGACCGAAGATGAAGGGGTCGCCGCCCTTCAGGCGCAGCGTGCGCTTGCCCTCCTTGGCCAGCCGCACCAGCATCAGGTTGATTTCCTCCTGCGGCACCGCGTGGTCGTCGCGTTCCTTGCCGACGTAGATGCGCTCGGCGTCGCGCCGGCACATGTCGAGGATGGGCGGCGAGACGAGGCGATCGTAGACGATGACGTCGGCCTGCTGCATCAGGCGCAGCGCGCGGAAGGTGAGGAGATCCGGATTGCCGGGGCCGGCGCCGACGAGGTAGACCTCGCCGCGGCTGATGTCGTGCTCGGTGCCTTCGCGGATCATCGCCTCGAGCGTCTGCTCGGCTTCGTTGTCGCGGCCGGAGAACACCATTTCGGCAACCGGCGAGAGGAAGACCTTTTCCCAGAAGGCGCGGCGCTGCGCCGGCTGGATCGCCTCGCGCACGCGCTCCTTGTAGCGCGACGCCAGTGCGGACAGGCGTCCGTAGGCGGCGGGGATCAGCGTTTCCAGGCGCGCGCGCAACATTCTTGCCAATACCGGCGATTCGCCGCCGGACGAGATCGCGACCATGATCGGCGAGCGGTCGATGATCGACGGCAGGATGAAGCTGCACAGACCGGGCTTGTCGGCGACGTTGACCGGTATGTGGCGCGCACGCGCGGCGTCGACGACGGGCTGCGCCACCGTCGCGTCGTCCTCGACCACGATGACCGCATCCTTGCCGTCGAGCAGTGCGGGCGCAAAGGCGTCGGCCACGCGCACAACGTGTTCGGCATGCGGCAGGCGTGCCCAGCCTTCGTGCAGCGACGCCGCGGCGACGTCGACGCGGGCGCCGGCGCGCAGCAGCAGCTCGGCCTTGCGCGCCGCGGTTTCGGAGCCGCCGACCACCAGGCAGTGGCGATCGCGCAGGTCGAGGAAGATCGGCAGGTAGTTCATGGAATCACTCGGCGGGCGTGGCGTCGGCGGGGGCGTCCTCCGCCGAATACGGCGGGATGAAAATGAAGCGCATGTCGCCGGGGTTCAGCTCGACGAAATCGAGCGTGACGCCCTGCAGGTAGGGCGTGCTGCCCGGCGCGATCAGCAGCTGGATGCCGTTGACGATGAGGTGCTCGTCGTCGGCGCGCTCGATGTCGAAGCCCATGCCGTAGTTCACGCTGCCGTCGTCTTCCTGGTAGGCGGCGACACGCAGGATCATCTCGAACACGTCGGGGTTGTTGTTGGCGGCGCGAATCTGTTCGGCGGCAGCGTCGGTGATCTTGATCATGGAAGGTCCTTGGGGGGTCAAGCGGCCACGCGCGCCTTGTGCGCGCGCACCTGGTTCAAAAAAGGGCCGATCCAGCCCTGCGGCCCCGCGCCACGGCGGTGCACGTAGCCGGCGAGCAGGTTGTCACGCTGGTAGCCGTCGTGCGCGCCGTCGATGCCGTGGCCGCGTGCGACGCTGTAGGCGTAGATGGCGTCGGCCGGCAGGTTTTCCAGGCTCGAATAGTGAAATTCGTGGGCGGGGATCGGGTCGGTCTCCTGCCAGCGGTCGTCTCCGGTCGGCTGCAGGCGTGCATAGCCGCGTCCGACCGGACGGTCGTGCATCACCGTGTCGCCCGGGACGGCGCCGACCATCTCGCAAGTGCGGCCCCGCCAGTTGAGGCTCTTCGACAGGTACATGAGGCCGCCGCACTCGGCGTAGGTCGGCAGGCCCGTTTCGATCGCGCGGCGGATAGCGCCGCGCAACGGCGCGTTGGCTTCCAGCCGGTCCATGAAGACCTCGGGGAAGCCGCCGCCGAGAATCAGGCCGTCGAGCGGCGGCAGATCCGCGTCGTGCAGCGTGTCGAGTTCGACCAGATCGACGTTGGCTGCGCGCAGAGCGTCGAGGTCCTCGCTGTAGTAGAAGCCGAATGCGGCATCGTGCGCGATGCCGATGCGCACGCGCGGAACCGGCTGGACGGCGGACGCCACGGCGACGGCCTCGCGCGGGGCGGCGCTGTCGGCGATGGCCAGCAGGCGGTCGAGATCGACCTGCGCCGCGACGCGTTCGCCCACGCGGCCGATGCGCTCGCGCGCGGCGTCGGCCTCGTTGGCCGGCACCAGGCCCAGATGACGCTCGGCGATCTGCATTCCCGGATCGTGCTGCACCGCGCCGATCACGGCGACGTCGGTGTAGTGCTCGATCACTGCGCGCAGCTTGGATTCATGGCGGCTGCCGCCGAGCTGGTTGAGGATGACGCCGGCGATGCGGATGTCGCGGTCGAAGGCCTGGTAGCCGAGGATGAGCGGCGCGACGCCGCGCGTCATGCCGCGCGCGTCGATCACCAGCACCACGGGCGCGCCGAGCAGCTTGGCGAGCGCGGCGTTGCTGTTGCTGCCGTCGAGGTCGAGGCCGTCGTAGAGGCCCTTGTTGCCTTCGATCAGGCTGATGCGCGCGCTGGCCGCTGCACGGGCAAACTGCTGCTCGATCTCGTCGCGCCGCATCATGTGAAAATCGAGGTTGTAGCAGGGCCGCCGCGCCGCCATGCCGAGCCACAGCGGATCGATGTAGTCGGGCCCCTTCTTGAAGGGCTGCACCGCGTGGCCGCGCGCATGCAGCGCCGCAGCAAGGCCGAGCGCGAGCGTGGTCTTGCCCGAGGATTTATGGGCGGCGGAAATGAAGACGCGGGGCATGGGGGCCCCGCGTGCGTTCATGGCGTGTGATCCGGTGGGCGGGTTCATGCCGGGCAGTGCCCTGCCCGGCGTGCGCCGGCCAGGGCCATGGATCAGTGCTCCAGCTTGGCGACGGTGGCGTCGTCCAGGCTCGCCGGCAGCAGACGCAGCACCTTGACTGCGAAGGTGGTGACCAGGAGCGCGATGGCGACGCCGCCGAGACCGAGAAAAAGCTCGGCCATGCTCGGCGCGTAGCTGTGAACTTCGCCGTCGTAGAAGCTGCTCGACTCGATCATCCCGGGGAACAACGAGAGCGGATACGCCTGGGCGCCGATGATGGTCACGTACATCTGCGCCATGCCGCCGAGCACGACCAGCGCGCAGGCGATCATGATCCAGGCGCGCTGCTTGCCAAGCCCCGACAGCAGGATGACCAGCGGCGCCACGCAGCCGATCAGGATCTGGCCGACCCAGAACAGCGTGGTGAAGATGCCGCCGTCGCGCAGGATGAAGGCTTGCACCGCGTGGAACTTGGTGAAGTACAGGTTCGTCATGTGGTGCACGACGACGAAGTACAGCACCGCGGCAACGAACACCACCAGCAGGCTCTTCAGACGCATCATCACCGCATCGCCCAGCGGGCGGCCGGTCCAGGCATAGGCGGCGGCGAGCACCATCAGATAAACAGCCAGCCCGTAGGCGAAGGACATGATGATGAACATCGGCGCCAGCATGGCGGTGCCGTAGAGTTCGCGCGCGATCAGGAAGCCGAACAGCGAGCCGGTACCGGTGGTGAGCACCAGGCGCCAGATGAAGGCCGCCGTGCCGGCCGCCTTCGAGTACGACTTCACGCTGCGGTCGAGCATGGTCCACAGGTAGATGCCGACCAGGCCGAAGAAGCCGGAATACAGGAAGACGTTCCAGGTGAACATCGACTTGAAGTTGAAGTGCGTCATCGCGACGATGAGGCGGTCGGAGCGGCCGAGGTCGAGCACCAGCACCAGCAGGCCGCCGAGCATCAGCGCCAGCGCCAGGATCGCGGAGAGCGGCGCCAAGGGCTTGTACATCGGCTTGTTGAAGACCGAGGCGATCGAGGCGACGTTGAGCGCGCCGGAGGCGGCGACGATCAGGAACACCGCGAACACGTGCGGCAGGCCCCACACGATCTGGTTGTCCATGCCGGTGACGACGTGGCCGTAGTGGTGCATGTGGTTCCAGGCCAGCGCGCCGAACAGGACGAACAGGCCCAGGCCCCCGAACAGCAGCCAGTACTTGAGGCTGCTGCCTTCTACTTCGCGGAAAGTGATGCTTGCCATGGTGTCTTAGATTCCGTGATAGCGAACGCCAAGGTTGAGATTGAGGTCGGCGCGTACCTGCTTGGTCGGCAGCTCGCGCAGGCGCTTCGAGATCTCGCTTTCGGGGTCGTTCATGTCGCCGAACAGCAGGGCATTGTGGCCGGCGGCGGTGCAGGCCTCGGCGCAGGCGGTGTTGCCGTCGCCGCGGTCGACCTTCTGCACGCAGAAGGTGCACGACTCGACGCAGCCGATGCCGCGCGGCACGTCGGCCTTTTGCGTGTCGTTGAGGTGCTCGTGCACCAGCGAACGCGCCTTGTACGGGCACGCCATCATGCAGTAGCGGCAGCCGATGCAGGTGTGGCGGTCGACCAGCACGATGCCGTCGGCGCGCTTGAACGAGGCACCGGTCGGGCACACGTCTACGCACGGCGGCTCGGCGCAGTGCTGGCACATCATCGGCAGGCTGGTTTCGATCTGCGTCAGCGGATCCTGCAGTTCGAGCTTGCGGATCCACTGCGGCGCCTGCTTCGGATGCTTGCTTTCGGCAACCGGGGTCCAGCCGTTCTCGGTGCTGCACGCGGTGACGCAGTCGTTGCAGCCGGTCGCGCACTTGGTCGAATCGACCAGCATGCCCCAGCGCACCGCGCTGCTGGCCGCCTGGTCCTCGGGACGGCCATGCGCCACTTCGATCAGCATCACGCCGGGGGCGATCGCGACACCGGCCGCAGTCGCCGCGGCGAGGCCGACGAAGCGACGGCGCTGCTGCGATTCAAGCTGCGACGAAACGGGCTGGGTGTCGGACATCGGTTTGAGTTCGCTCATTGGGCAACCTTTGCCATCTCTTCCGCACTCACCGGCCGGGCGGCCTGCGCCGCCAGCTTGTGCTTGTAGTGCGCGGTTTCAGCATTCAGCGAATGCATGGCCATCGAGCCTTGCGGCTTGGTCGAGTGGCAATCGAAGCAGTCGATCTTCACCGACGCGAAGCTGTGGCAGCTCACGCAGAAATCGTCCTTGGCAGCAGCGACGCTGCCGGTCGATTCGCTGGCATGGCAGTTGATGCATTCCTTCAGACTGTGCTTCTTGGTGCGGACACCTTCGAGCACCGTCTTGTCGCGATGCACGTCGAGCACCACCATGTGGTTGCGACGCATGTAGTCGGTGTCCTCGACGCACTGCTCGCCCTTGACGGCCTTCTGGATCACGGGCTTGGGGGCGCCGCCGGCCTTGGGCTGGCTATCGGCGCCGGCCCAGGCCAGCGCCGCGGTCGTCAGGACGACCGCGCCCAGCGCGAGGAGACGTTTGGTCATGCCCGCCACGCTTACTCACCCATGCCCATGACGATGTAGCCGGTCGGGCACACGTCGGCGCAGATGTGGCAGCCGATGCACTTGCCGTAGTCGGTGTCGACGTAACGACCCACGGTGGGGTTGTCCTTCTTCTTCACCTTGAACACGGCGGTCTGCGGGCAGTAGACGACGCAGTTGTCGCACTCGAAGCACTGGCCGCACGACATGCAGCGCTTGGCTTCGGCCACGACTTCCTTGTCGGACAGGGCGTGCAGGCGCTCTTCGAAGTTGCCCAGCGCGCCTTCCTTGTCGAGCACGGTCACTTCGCGGATGTGACGCGGCACGTTGGGGAAGTGGCCGAGGAACAGCTCGTTGTGCGGGATGACGTGGCGCTGCGAACGGTCTTCGAAGTTGTGCAGGATGTCCTTGCGCTCCGAGGTGCCCCAGATCTGGCCCTTGACTTCGCTGTACTCGTGGCCGGTTTCGAGCCACTTGCGGATTTCGTCGAAGTGATGGACGTCGACCTTCGGACGCTTGTCGAGCTCCTTGCCCTTGAGGAAGGCGTCGATGCCGTCGACGGCGATCGAGGCGTGACCGATGGCGGTGGTCAGCAGGTGCGGGCGGATCACGTCGCCGCCGACGAAGACCTTCTCGCTGCCGGGGAAGCGATAGTTCTTGTCGGCCTTGATGAGGCCGTTGTTGTTGTTGAACTGCTCGAGGCCGGCGAAATCGACGCCCTGGCCGATCGCGGAGACGATCAGGTCGCCCGGCAGATCGCGTTCGGTGCCTTCGATGATCTTGGTCTGGTTGCCTTCCATGACGAAGTCGGCGACACGCAGCGCAGTGGCGCGGCCGCGCTCGTCGACCACCACGGCCACCGGGGTCACGCCGCCGATGATCTCGATGCCTTCCTGCAGGGCATGCTCGACTTCGTGCTTGTTGGCGGCCATCTTGTCCATGGTGGCACGCGACACCAGCACCACCTCGGCGCCTTCACGGGCGGAGATGGAAGCGACGTCGGAGGCCATGTGGCCGGCGATGACGTTCTCGGGACGGTCGTCGTGCGAACCGGTCTTCGTCACGTTGCCCAGACGACGGGCGACGGTCGCGACGTCGATCGAGGTGTCGCCGCCGCCGATGACGACCACGCGGTTGCCGACGTGCTGCAGGCGGCCTTCGTTGAAGGCGCGCAGGAAGGCGACGGCGGTCACGCAGTTGGGGGCTTCGGCGCCGGGCACGGGCAGCGGACGGCCGGCCTGCGCACCCATGGCGAGGAAGATGGCGTCGTAGTTCTTGTCCAGCTCGTCATAGCTGATATCGGAACCGACGCGGGTCTTGAGGCGGGTTTCGACACCCAGCTCGATGATCCGGCTGATCTCGGCATCGAGCATTTCGCGCGGGGTGCGGAAGCCGGGGATGCCGTAGCGCATCATGCCGCCGAGCTCTTCGTGCTCGTCGAAGATGGTCACGCCGTGGCCGCGCAGGCGCAGCTGGTAGGCGGCGGCGAGGCCGGCAGGGCCGGCGCCGATCACGGCGACTTTCTTGCCGGTTTCGGCCGCGGTCGACGTGTATTTCATGTTGTTTTCGATACCCCAGTCGCCCACGAAGTGCTCAACCGAGTTGATGCCGACATGATCCTCGACCATGTTGCGGTTGCAGCCCGATTCGCACGGCGCCGGGCACACGCGGCCCATCACGCCCGGGAAGGGGTTGGCTTCGGTGATGCGGCGGAAGGCGTATTCCTGCCAGGTCACGCCCGCGGGCGGCTTCTCGATGCCGCGCACGATGTTGAGGTAACCGCGAATGTCTTCGCCGGCCGGGCAGGAGCCCTGGCAGGGCGGCGTGGAGAGCACGTATTCCGGGCACTTGTGCGTCCAGCTCGACTGGAAGATGCGCTCCTGCGAGGTACGGTAATTCTGTTCCGTTTCGCCGTCCTTATAGCGACGCCATGTCATGCCTTCGGTTTTTGCTGCTTTGTTGGTCGTGACAGCCATGTTGGTTCTCCTAACGCCTACAAATGAATATTGAGTTTCAAAAACCCGGTCAGTCGAGCTTGATCGCCTTGCTGACCAGTTGATGCACACCGCCCACCATGCTCATGTCGAAGCCGTACTTGGGCAAAACCTTGGTGAACTGCGCCTTGCAGATGGCGCAGATCGTGGCCATGAAGTTGACCTGGTGTTCCTTGACCACGTTGTTCAGCGCGGTCACGCGCGGCAACGCGCCCTTGACGCGGACTTCCATCAGGTCGTCGGTCAGGAGACCGCCGCCGCCGCCGCAGCAGAACGTCGACTCGTAGATCGTGTCGTCCGCCATGTTGTGGAAATTGTTCGCCACCGACTTGATCAGTTCGCGCGGGATGGTGAACTGGCCGCCCTCTTCCGTGCCCATGCGCGAGGCGCGGGCGACGTTGCAGGAGTCGTGGTAGGTCACGACCAGGTCGTCGTTCTGCGACGGGTCGACCTTGATCTTGCCTTGCTTGATGAGGTCGTTGGTCAGTTCGCAGATGTGCTGCGGCTGCGGGTAGGTCGGGTCGAGCTGCTTCTGCAGTTCGATCGAGAACGGATCGTTCGCGCCGTAGCCGATGCCGGTGAGCGTGTTCCAGAAGCTGTAGGCGACGCGCCAGGCGTGGCCGCATTCGCCGACGACGATGCGCTTGACGCCGAGTTCCAGCGCGGCGTCGCGGATGCGCATGGCGACCTTGCGCATGGTCTCGTAGTTGCCGTTGAAGAGGCCGAAGTTGCCGGCCTCCGAGGCGTGCGAGGACAGCGTCCAGCTGATGCCGGCGGCGTGGAACACCTTGGCGTAGCCGATCAGCGACTCGACGTGCGGCTCGGAGAAGAAATCGGCCGACGGCGTGACCAGCAGCACTTCGGCGCCCTTGACGTCGATCGGCATTTTCACCGCCACGCCGGTGTCGGCTTCGATGTCCTCTTCCAGGCCTTCCAGCGTGTCTTCCAGCGCGGGACCGGGCAGACCGAGGTTGTTGCCGATCTTCTGCACCTTGCCGAGAATCTCGTTGGAATACTTCTGGCCCATGCCGACGTGGTTGAGGATCTCGCGGCCGGCCATGGTGATCTCGGCGGTGTCGATGCCGTAGGGGCAGAAAACCGAGCAGCGGCGGCACTCCGAGCACTGGTGGTAGTAGCTGTACCAGTCGTCGAGGATGTCCTTGGTCAGATCTTTGGCGCCGACCAGCTTGGGGAAGAGCTTGCCCGCGGTGGTGAAGTAGCGGCGGTAGACCTGGCGCATCAGGTCCTGGCGCGCCACCGGCATGTTCTTGGGGTCGGAGGTGCCGAGGTAGTAGTGGCACTTGTCGGTGCAGGCGCCGCAGTGCACGCAGGCGTCCATGAACACCTTCAGCGAGCGGTACTTGCCCAGCAGGTCGCCCATCTTGTCGATGGCGCGCTCTTTCCAGTCCTCGCCGAGCTCGTGCGGATAGCCCATGAAATCCTGCACCGGCTTGGGCGCAATGAAGGACTTGGCGTGCGCCATGGCACCTTCGTTCACCTTGGGGATTTCGAGGTGTTCCTTGAGTTCCGGGATGTCAAATTCAGCAGCTGCCACGTGCGAGTCCTCTGTCCGTACCTAGTCGTTCGTCGATCCGTGCCGGCGAATCAGTTGTTTTGATCGAGGCGCGCCGCCCACGCCGCCACGTGGCGGTGTTCGCGCGGGTTGTCGACCTGGTTGCGCGTCGGGCTGAAGAAGACGCCCGGCGCGTGCAGCAGCTTGCTGATCGGGAAGATCACCATCAGCAGCGCAACCATCGCGAGATGCGCCAGCAGGATCGGGTCCTGCGGCACCGGCTGCACATCAAAGTACATCAGCCCCAGGAAGAAGACCTTGAGCGCCACGATGTCGGTGTGGACGACGAAGGTCATCAGCATGCCGGAGACGCCGATCGCGATCAGCAGCACCAGCATCAGGTAGTCGGACGGCGTCGAGATGTAGCGCACGCGGTCGACCAGGAAGCGGCGCGCCAGCAGGCCGGCCAGACCGATCACCATCATGAAGCTGGCGTACTTGCCGAACGGCTGGATGATGTCGACCCAGAGCCAGACCGGCTCGATGAAGTAGCGCAGGTGACGCAACAGAACCAGCAGCAGCCCGAAATGGAACAGCCAGCCGAACATCCAGATCCACTTGTTGGACTTGAACAGGGACTCGAAGACCACGACTTCCTTGGCCATGCGATAGACGACGCCCTTGCGGGTCGTCGGCGCGGGCGTGGTCGGGATCTTCAGCGGCGCGGGCGTGCGGCTGTAATCGAAAATCTTGTAGCCCAGTCCGACCACCAGCAGCAGCGCCGCAAGGTAGAACATCCCGGCATAAATCATCGTCAACGTAGACAAACCCTATCCCCCAACAACGTGTCTGTTTGCGAATCGAACGCCTGCGCGGACGCGCATTCGATTGGAAAACAGGCCGCAGAATCGAATCGCCCCGGTACGAGCCCGGGGCGACCCGATGGCATCAGACCTTAGATGCAGCCGGTCGGCTTGGGCAGGCCGGCGATTTTGCACGCCTGCTTGGCGGGACCGTAGGGGAACAACTCGTACAGGTACTTGTTGTTGCCCTTCTCGGGGCCGAGCTTCTTGCCGATGGCCTTGGTCAGAACGCGCACAGCAGGAGCGATCTGATACTCGGCGTAGTACTCACGCAGGAAGTTGACGACCTCCCAGTGGTTGTCGGTCAGGTCGACCTTCTCTTCGACGGCCATGTACTTGGCAATGTCTTCGTTCCACTGCGACAGGTCGACCAGGTAGCCTTCCTCGTCGACTTCGACTTCCTTACCGGCGATATTCACCATGGGCATAGCAATACTCCTTTGATTAAAAGTTACAGCCAAGACTGACAGTTGCTGTGCTCTGCGACCAGATCCACAAAACCGCCGTAATCCACGACATTGACGCCGTCCAGCACGCGCCCGGCCATGCCGCGCGCCGCCAGATCGGGACCGAGTGCGTAAATCTTGAGGTCAGCCGCTGCTGCCTGGATTTTCGCCGCTGCCGCGCCGCCTTTCGTCGCCGCGTAGACCGCGTCTTCGATCAGCAATACAGCAGAACCTTTGGTGGCCAGCTTCAGGCAGCTCTCCAGCGAGCCGCGCTCAGTGGCCGATTTGTTCACGATATGCAGCATGTCTATCCCCTTAGAAGCTGATCACGACGTCTTGTTCGGCCATGAGATTCGACATCTCGTCGGTCGACAGCACCGTCACATCCACAATCAGATCATCCTCGGTCAGACCGCGCGCATCCATCGACGCCTGATCGACATACAGCTTCTCGATGTCGTAGCCTTCCAGCGCACGGTAGGTCTTGGAGAAGTCCTTGACCTCGATACCCTTGGAATCGATGCCTTTCAGCAACTGGTAGACGCCGTCGTCGGTGAACACCAGGCTTACGTCCTGATCGAAAGCGGCGGTAATCAGCACCACTTCCAGGCCCTCCAGCGCGTACACGGTACCGTGCGGCGCCTTGCGGTTCAGGAACATGAATTTCTTGACGATGCCGGAGCCGTCGTCGTCCATATCCATATCGCTCATCTCGCTATCCTCAATCACCGAACGTCACGAGACGATCGTACTGAATACCCATTTCCACCAGCTGGCCCAAACCTGAAATGCGGAAGTTGTCGCCGAGAACGCCATCCGTGATGCCGCGGCGCTGCGCAGCCGCCACGCACACAACCAGGTCGACGCCATGATCAGCCGCCAGCTTTTCCCAGCGCGCGGCCACATTACGATCATCCTGCGGGGGCGTTGCGAGCCGCGTAGCATTGTAGACACCGTCGTGGTAGAAAAAAACACGCGGAACTTTGTGGCCCTTCTCGATCGCCGTACGGGCGAAGAGATAGGCACTGTCACTGGCCTGATGGGTGTAAGGCCCTTCGTTTACAAGAATGCCGAATTGCATGGCTGCTCAAACTCCGAAAAAACCAGTCATTGTTATCAAGCAACCGCCGCAGCCGAGGCTGCGGCGGCGCTGACAGTTCCCCGAACCGCTCAGAAGCGGATGTGCGCCGAAGCGTTCAGGTTGGCACGGCCGCCGCGCCAGTTATCGATGTGGTACTTGGTGAAGGGCAGGCCGGTCTTCTCGAAGAACGCGGGCCAGCCGATACGGTCGATCCAGTCGATCATGCGCTCCCACGGCTTGCCGTCTGCCTTGTAGGTGGCGAGGATCTTCTTGACCACTTCGGCGACTTCCGGCCAACGCGGCGCGTTGTTCGGCAGGCCGGCGGCGACCAGCTTGTGGAAGGTCGGCTTGGAACGGGCGTTGGAGTTCTTGCCGCCCACCCAGATCGCGATCTTGGAGTGCTCGGGATCGTTGATCTGCATCGGCGGGCAGGGCGGGAAGCAGGCGCCGCAGCAGATGCACTTCTTCTCGTCGACTTCCAGCGAGGGCTTGCCGTTCACCAGGGCGGGACGGATCGCAGCCACCGGGCAGCGGGCGACGACGGAGGGACGCTCGCACACGTTGGCGACCAGATCGTGGTTGATCTTGGGCGGCTTGGTGTGCTGAACGATGATGGCGATGTCGGCCTGACCGCCGCAGTTGATTTCGCAGCAGGAGGTGGACAGCTTGACGCGGTTGGGCATCTCGCACTTGACGAAGTCGTCGTACAGCTCGTCCATCAGCGCCTTCACCACGCCGGAAGCGTCGGTGCCGGGGATGTCGCAGTGCAGCCAGCCCTGGGTGTGGGCGATCATGGACACCGAGTTGGCGGTACCGCCGATGGGGTAGCCCTTGTCGCTGAGCGCCTTGATCAGCGGCTCGACCTTGGAACCGTCGGCCACCATGTATTCGATGTTGGAACGCGCGGTGAAACGCACGAAACCGTCGCCGAACTGGTCGGCGATGTCGGCCAGCTCACGGATGGTGTAGTGGTCCATCTGACGCTGGGTGCCGGCCTTGACCGTCCAGATTTCGTCGCCGGACTCGGCGCGGTGGTACAGGACACCCGGCTTCGGATGGCTGTGGAAAACCCACTTGCCATAGTTCTTCACCATCACGGGATGCATGTAGGGCATCGGATCCGGTGCGCCGGACTCGATAGGCGGACGTAGTTCTGCCATGTTTATCTCCAACTCTGATTTAAAGCTCCGGGCGCCGGCGCCCGCTGGCGCCCGGGGGTTAAGCGAAACTTAGGCGGCGGACTGCTTGTACTCGTTCCACTTCTCGACTTGCTCGTCCCAGTCGTCGGAACGGAAGTAGGGGTTGGAACGCGGCTCCTTGATCATGTTGGGGTCGACCGGAATATCCAGACCTTCGAGGAAGTTGGTCAGGCCGATACGCTCGATCATTTCGCCGGTACGCTCGTGCTCCAGCGCGTTTTCGGCGAAGAAGTCGAGGATGTTGCGGGCCAGCTCGTTCAGCTTCTCGAAGTCCTCGTCGGACTCGAGCTTCATGAACGGAATCACCACGGTGCCCATGGTGGCGCCGATCTTCAGCACGCCCTTGCCGCCCACCAGGATCGACACGCCCTTGTCGTTGCCGGGCAGCAGGCCGCCGGGGATGACGTTCAGGCAGTGCATGCAGCGCACGCAGTTCTTGTTGTCGATGCACAGGGTCTGGCCGTTGCCCAGATTGGCAGCGGACACGGTCTCGCTGGCCTGGAACTTGCCGGTTTCGACCAGGGTGATGGCCTTGGTCGGGCACTTGCTGATCACGTCGTTGACGAGATCGTTCATGCCGTGGGCCTTCATGTAGTCCTGAACCTGGGCTTCGTTCACGCGGATGTTGTCGCGCCAGGTGCCGATGGTGGCCATGTCGGAACGCTGGATGGCGTTGACGCAGTCGTTCGGGCAGCCGGAGAACTTGAACTTGAACTTGTAGGGCAGGGACGGACGGTGCATGTCGTCCAGGTTGTTGTTGATGACGGTGCGCAGCGCCTTGGCTTCGTCGTAGCAGGACATTTCGCAGCGAGCGGCGCCGACGCAGGACATGGAAGTACGCAGCGCGGGGCCGGCGCCACCGAGGTCGAAGCCCATTTCGTTGAAGGCGTCGAACGCGCCCTGCACGTCGGCAGTCTTGATGCCCTGGAACATGATGTCGCCGGACTGGCCGTGGAAGGCGATCAGGCCCGAACCCCCCTTCTCGGACCAGACGTCGCACATCTTGCGCAGCAGGTCGGAGCTGTAATGCATGCCCGCGGGCGGCTGCACGCGCAGGGTGTGGAATTCAGCAGCCTCGGGGAAAATCGGGTTGTGGTTCTCGTCCTTCAGTTCGGTGAAACGGGGGATCACGCCGCCGCCGTAGCCGAACACGCCGACCGTACCGCCCTTCCAGTAGCCGAACTTGGTCTTGTACGAAGTCTCGAGCTGACCCATCAGGTCAACCATCATGTCGTTTTCCTTGGCCAGCCGCTTCAGGCCGGTCACGAAGCTGGGCCACGGGCCTTTCTCGAGCTCGTCCAGATTAGGGGTATTGTGCATTTGCTTTGCCATTTCTCTTCTCTCCTAGATCATTTCGAAATGCCCGTTCAGCCGGCGGCTAACGGTATCCCATCATCGTATTGGGTTGGCGGCCTCGCCACCATCATTCTCACGGGTAAGCCGACCCCCCTATTGCGGTAGGTATGTACCTACCCGAAAGGAGTATGCCGTTTTCCCCCATGCGGTAATGCCTCGCCCCGGCAAACGGTGAGAGAGTACGTGTCCGCCACAGGAATCGATAAGAGTATTAAAATATTGTTGCGGACGCAAGCCCCTGCCCCGTGCAGGGTTGAAATGGCGGGCCGCAACCTCAACGTGCGGCCAAGACGGTCGGCCCGTGGCGGGAGACGCCCCAAGAGCCGGCCACGAATTGAATTTAAACGGATCGAGCCCCATGCCCGAGATCACGCCCCTCGACAAGATGCGCCTGCCCTTCGGCGGCCAGGAAATCGAGTTCCAGCACCTCACCCACGAAGCGGGCGGCGTGCCGTTCCTGCGCATACGCATCCGCGAGAACAAGCGCTTCACGATTTTCGACGTCGATCCCGTGAGTGCGCAGAAGTGGGCCGGGCTGATGCAGGCCTGGGCGAAAGACCACGCCGGAGACGCGCCGTGAGCTGGGGTTTCCCCGAGAACAAGCCGCAGGAATACACGCCGCACATGATCGACGTGCAGTTCGATCTGGTCGGCTCGACCATCCCGGCCGAGAACGCGCAGTTGCTGGCCGACGCCGTGCAGGCGCGGCTGCCCTGGCTGGGCGAGGCCCCGGGCGCCGGCATCCAGCACCTCAAGGGTGCCGAGACCAACAGCGGCGACGCCGCGCTCAACATCAACCGGCGCACCAAGCTCTACATGCGCGTGCCGCAGTCGCGCGTCGACGATCTCCGGCAACTGGTCGGCCAGACGCTCGACCTCGCCGGCCACGCCCTGACGATCGGCGCATTCAAGACGCGCGCCTTCAGCCCCTTTGCCAATCTCTACGCGCATTTCGTCGACACCGGCAGCGAAACCGAGGAACAGTTCGTGCAGGACGTGATGCGCGAACTCGACGGCCACTTCCAGTTGCGCTGCGGCTTCATCTGCGGCAAGCGGCAAACGCTGGAGAGCGCGTCCGGCACCCGCTACGGCTACAGCCTGATGCTGCACGATGTCCCGCCGCACAAGTCGCTGCAGCTTCAGGATACGGGCATGGGGCTGAACCGCCTGCTCGGCTGCGGCATCTTCATTCCGCACAAATCCATCGCGCCGGTCGTTCCGGCGATTCTTTAAAACCAGCCGTATCATCGGCGCTTCTTCAAATCAACCAACCTGAAAGGAGAAACCATGTCGTACATTGTCAATGGCGAAGAACTGGAAACCGGCGAGGAGGACTTCCTGCTGGAAGCCAATTTCAGCGACGACGTTCCGCCAGTCATCGCCGCCAATGAGAAGATCACGCTGACCGACGAGCACTGGACGGTCATCAACTTCATGCGCGACAAGTACAAGGAAGACGGTCATACCCCGAACTTCCGCAACATGCTTGCCGAGATGGAAGAACTGCACCCGGGCACCGACTGGAAGAAAAAGCTGTACGAGCTGTTCCCCAACCAGCCCGCCCGCCAGTCGGCCCGCGTCGCCGGCCTGACCAAGCCCTACGGCAAGGGCGGCTACTGATCCCAGGGATCAGGATCTAGGGACTAGGATTCAGGGGGCCTTACATCGCTCCCTTCCCTGGCCCCTAATTCCTGTTTCCTGATTCCTGACCCATGTTTTCCAATACGCTCGTCAGCACCGAAGATCTCGCCGCGTACCTGGACGATCCCAACTGGGTCGTCCTGGATTGCCGCTTCACGCTCACCGACACCGAGGCGGGGCGGCAGGCCTATCTGAAATCCCACATTCCGGGCGCGCGCTACGTGCACCTGGACGAGGACCTGTCGGCGCCGGTCGGCGAGAAGACCGGCCGCCATCCGCTGCCCGACCCGCAGGTGCTCACCGCCAAGCTGTGCGAGTGGGGCGTCGGCGTCAACAAGCAGGTGGTGGTGTACGACGACAGCTTCGGCGCGATGGCGGTGCGGCTGTGGTGGCTGATGCGCTGGCTCGGCCACCCCGGCGTCGCGCTGCTCGACGGCGGCCTGCCCAAGTGGACGCGCGAGAAGCGGCCGCTGTCGACCGAACCGCCGGTGCCGCACAAGGCCGCCTGCGCCTGCCTGCCCGAACCCAGCCAGATCGTGACGGCCGACGAGGTGCTGCGCGCCTCGCACAGCGGCGAGCAGCTCATCCTCGACGCCCGCCCCGACCGCCGCTTCAGCGGCGAATTCGAGCCGCTCGACCCGGTCGCCGGCCACGTGCCCGGCGCGCTCAACCGCCCGTTCGAGGACAACCTCGACCTCGACGGCACCTTCCAGCCGCCCGAGGCGCTGCGCGAGGAATACCAGGCGCTGTTGAAGGGCCGCGCGCCCTGGCAGGTGATCCACATGTGCGGCTCGGGCGTCACTGCCTGCCACAACATTCTGGCAATGGAAATCGCCGGTCTGCCCGGCTCCCGCCTTTACCCCGGTTCCTGGAGCGAGTGGATCACCGATCCCGCCCGCCCCGTCGCCACAGGAGAATAACGATGGTCAAACCTGTCAAAGTCCGCACCGTCTGGTTCAAGAAGGACGGCGAGCGCAGCGCCGAGGAAATCGCCACCGCGGTGGCCACCACCACCTGGCGCGTCGCCGACAAGGCGGTGGACAACCTCGGTCGCGAAAACTACGACATCATCACGCCGGCGCGCGGCTTCAAGCTGATCGCCGAGTTCCTCGCCTTCCTGGTGCATTACTGCGACCGCATGGCCTATGCGACGCTGACGCCGGAGCGCCGCACCGCGGTGCTGCAGGCGGTGGCCAACCGGCTCGGCGAACTGATGGAAGAAAACATCATCAGCGTGGTCGGCCCGGACGGCAATCGCAATTTCAAGGCCGAGTTCATCGACTTCCTCAACCGCCGCTTCAACGACTACGCCGAGTTCGAGTTCCCCGACGACGAAAAGGCGAGCTTCCCGGCGCTGCGCTTCCTCGGCCTGCAGATCCGCGACGAGATGGGCGACAACGACAAGACCTGGATCATGGACCAGATCATGGACATCGAGATGCCCGAGATGATGGGCACGGTGCGGAAGAGCTTCAAGGGCCTGCTGTCCGACGCGCCGGTGAAGCGCGGTTTCGGCTCCCCCGACATGCTGCCGCCGGAATAAATCCTTGGCCGCGTCGCCCTTCGATCTCGCCAACGAATCCGGCTACCGCGCCTGGCGCGGCGCCAAACTCGCGGCCTACCCGCGCAGCGTCGCCGATCTCGTGGTGCCGCTCGCCGATCCGCGCCGGTTGACGCCGGCCGAATCCGCCGCGCTCGCCGACCGCTGCGCGCGCGCCAACATGGCCATTTACAGCGCGCCGCATCTGCCCGCCGCCGACAAGACGATCCCGCTCCAGCTCGGCCGGCAACTCGGCCTCGTGCGGCTGGAGGGCAACTACCTTGCCGACGAGGACGGCCTGTCGTCGATCACGCCAGCGGCCGACGAAGGCGGCGGCGTGCGCGGCGACTACATTCCCTACACGCACAAGCCGATCAACTGGCACACCGACGGCTACTACAACGCCCTCGACCGCCGCATCCTCGGCATGACGCTGCACTGTGCGCAGGACGCCGAAGCCGGCGGCGAGAATGCGCTGCTGGATCATGAGATCGCCTATATCCAGCTGCGCGACCTTAATCCGGATTACATCGCCGCGCTGATGCAGCCCGACGCGATGACCATCCCGGCGCGCATGGACGAAGCCCTCACCCCAACCCTCCCCCAAGGGGGGCGGGAGCAAACGCTGGGCCCACCCCAGACAATTGCCCGCCCTGAACAGTCCGGCCCGGTGTTCGCAGTCGACCCGGCCGAAGGCTTCCTCGTCATGCGCTACACCGCGCGCACGCGTTCGATCGAGTGGAAAACCGACGCGCTCACCCAGGCCGCGGTGAAGACGCTCGCCGAAATCCTCGCCGATTCCGAATACATCCTGACCGCGCGGCTGGCGCCCGGCATGGGCCTGGTGTGCAACAACGTGCTGCACACGCGCACCGCGTTCACCGACTCGCCCGCGCGCCGCCGCCTGCTCTACCGCGGGCGCTACTACGACCGGCTGCACTTTGAATTGAGTTCGGCCCCGGTTCGGCCGCAGTAGCGGTGCGGGTAAAATAGCGGTCCGTTCAACCGGCCACCTGCCGCCATGCAGCTTCTCACCCTCGGGGTCAACCACCATACTGCGCCGCTCGCGATCCGCGAGCAGGTCGCGTTCGGCCCCGAAAAGCTGACCGAAGCGCTGCGCGAACTCACGCAAAGCCGGCGCGCCGCCGAGGCGGCGATCCTGTCGACCTGCAACCGCACCGAGCTGTATCTGAACACCCCCGCGCCGGACGACGTGGCGCAGTGGCTGGCCGACTTCCACCGCATCGAGCGCCGCGAGCTCGCGCCCTACCTCTATGCGCTGCCGCGCGAGAAGGCCGCGCAGCACGCCTTCCGCGTCGCCGCCGGGCTCGATTCCATGGTGCTGGGCGAAACCCAGATCCTCGGCCAGATGAAGCAGGCGGTCGCCACCGCCGAAGAAGCCGGCACGCTCGGCCTCGTGCTGCACAAACTCTTCCAGCGCACCTTCTCGGTCGCCAAGGAGGTGCGCACCAGCACCGAGATCGGCGCCAATTCGGTGTCGATGGCCGCCGCCGCGGTGCGCCTCGCCGAGCGCATCTTCCCCAGCGTGAAGGAACAGGCCTGCCTCTTCATCGGCGCCGGCGAGATGATCGAGCTGTGCATCACCCATTTCGCCGCCCAGCATCCGCGCAAGATGACCGTGGCCAACCGCACCGCCGAGCGCGCGCGGCCGCTGGCCGAACGCTTCGGCGCCGGCGTGATTCCGTTGACCGCCTTGCCGGACGAAGTCGCGTCCTACGACATCATCATCACTTCGACCGCGAGCCCCCTGCCCATCCTCGGCAAGGGCATGCTCGAACGCGCGATCAAGCAGCGCCGCCACCGCCCCATCTTCATCGTCGACCTTGCGGTGCCGCGCGACGTCGAGGCCGAGGTCGCCGACATGGACGACGTCTTCCTCTACAGCGTCGACGACCTCGGCCAGGTGGTGCGCGAAGGCATGGACAACCGCGTCGCCCAGGTCGCCCAGGCCGAGGCCATCATCGAGACCAGCGTCGAGAACTTCGTGCACTGGATGGAGGGCCGCGAACTGGTGCCGGTGATCCGTTCCCTGCGCGACACCGCCGAGCGCCACCGCCGCCACGAGATCGAGAAGGCGCAGAAGGCGCTGGCGCGCGGCGAGGACCCGGCCAAGGTGCTCGACGCCATGAGCCACGCGCTTTCCAACAAGTTGCTGCACGCGCCGACCCATGCCTTGAGCCACGCCAGCCGCGACGAGCGCGAGCAGGTCGCCCGCCTCATCCGTCAGCTCTACGGCTTGCGCCCGGACGATTGAGCGCGGTTCGGACATGAAGGCCTCGCTGGCAGACAAACTCGCTCGCGCCGACGAGCGACTGGAAGAACTCGACGCGCTGCTGGCGCAGCCCGAGATCGCCGGCGACATGGACAGCTTTCGCAAACTGTCCCGCGAACGTGCCGAGCTCGACCCGGTGGTCGCGCTGTATCGGCAATACCGGCAGGTCGAGGCCGACCAGCAGACCGCGCGCGACATGCTCGCCGACCCCGCCATGCGCGAACTCGCCGAAGCCGAGCTCGCCGACGGCGAAGCGAAAATCGCGCAACTGGAAACCGAACTGCAGACCGCGCTCCTGCCGCGCGACCCCAACGACGAGCGCAACATCTTCCTCGAAATCCGCGCCGGCACCGGCGGCGACGAGTCGGCGCTGTTCGCCGGCAACCTCCTGCGCATGTACACGCGCTACGCCGAGCGCCAAGGCTGGCGCGTCGAGATCGTGTCGGAAAACCCCGGCGAAGTCGGCGGCTACAAGGAAGTCATCGTGCGCATCGTCGGCCACGGCGCGTATTCGCGGCTCAAATTCGAATCGGGCGGCCACCGCGTGCAGCGCGTGCCGGAAACCGAATCGCAGGGCCGCATCCACACCTCGGCGTGCACCGTGGCGGTGATGCCGGAGGCCGACGCGATCGGCGAGGTCGACATCAACCCGGCCGATCTGCGCATCGACACCTTCCGCGCCTCGGGCGCAGGCGGCCAGCACATCAACAAGACCGACTCGGCGGTGCGGATCACCCACCTGCCGACCGGGCTGGTGGTCGAATGCCAGGACGACCGCTCGCAGCACAAGAACAAGGCGCAGGCCATGAGCGTGCTCGCCGCACGCCTGAAGGACCGCGAACTGCAGGCGCAGCACGCGGCCGAGGCGAGCACGCGCAAAAGCCTCATCGGCACCGGCGACCGCTCCGACCGCATCCGCACCTACAACTTTCCGCAGGGCCGCGTCACCGACCACCGCATCAACCTGACGCTGTACAAGATCGACGCGATGATGGACGGCGAGCTGACCGAGCTGCTCGACGCGCTGGCGGCCGAGCACCAGGCCGAGTTGCTGGCGACGCTGTCGGGTGAATAAGCAGGATTCAGGGATCGGGGGTCAGGGGTCAGGAGTGCCGCGAACGGTGGCTAACTGTCTGGCCGCCGCCAGCCACCAACTCGCCGCTGCGCTCGGTCTGGAAAATCGCGAGGCGCGTCTGGAAGCCCGGGTTCTCGCCGCCCATGCCTGGCAGGTTGATCACGCCTGGCTGATCGCCCACGACACCGATGCGCTAATCGCGCAGCAGGCGGCAACATTCGATGCCCTGCTGGCGCGCCGGCTCGCCGGCGAACCCGTCGCCTACCTCACCGGCCGCCGCGAATTCTTCGGCCGCCCGTTCGTGGTCACGCCCGACGTGCTGATCCCGCGTCCCGAGACCGAACTGCTGATCGAACTGGCGCTGGCGCGCGTCGCGCCCGACCAGCCCGCCGCCCTCCTCGATCTCGGCACCGGCAGCGGCTGCATCGCCGTCACCCTCGCGCTGGAGCGGCCGCGTGCACGCGTCACCGCGGTCGACCGGTCGGCCGCCGCGCTCGCCGTCGCCCGGCACAACGCCGAACTTCTCGACGCCGATGTCGAGTTCCTGACCAGCGACTGGTTCGAAGCGCTCGCCGGCCGCCGCTTCGACCTCATCGTCGGCAACCCCCCCTATATTCCGGCCGCCGACCCCCATCTCGTCCGCGGCGACGTGCGCTTCGAGCCAAGATCGGCGCTCGCGGCCGGTCCCGAAGGACTCGACGACCTGCGCCACCTGATCGCCGCCGCGCGCGCCCATCTCGGTCCCGGTGGCACCCTGTTGCTCGAGCACGGCTACGACCAGGCTCAAGCAATCAGTGCACTGCTGAGCGCCCATGGCTATGTCCGGGCGCAGACCTGGACGGACCTGGCCGGCATCCCGCGCGCCAGCGGCGGGCGAGTGTCGGAATAATTTACACTTGACCGCACCGGCGGCCCGGATCAGACCGGACTGGCACGTCAAATGCCCGCAGGACGCCGACCCGAGGTATATTGGTGTGATTCTTGCTCATGGTTCGCTACTGAACCATGTAATCCATCGCGAGGCCCGACATGTCCGACCCAAAGCCTGAAAACGAGAACACCCTGCCTGAAGCATCGCCGCCCGTCGATCCGGCACGGCGCAAACTGACCGGTGCCGCGCTGGGCGCGGGTGCGGTGTTTACGCTGTCCAGCCGTCCGGTATGGGCCAATCAGTGCAGCATTTCCGGCATGGCTTCCGGCAACCTCTCCAGGCCCGGGGGCACGCCTTGCGGAGGCTGCACGCCGGGATACTGGCGGGTGTGCCAGCACTTGTTTGCATGGGTCGCGGCGGGGTACTCGCCGACCCAGACGTTCAATGATGTTTTTGGGGTTACCGAGTACGTAGACTGCGACAACAAAGAATATACGTTACTCGACGTGATGTACCTGAACGGCGGGAAGAAGAAGTGCAACGGAGGGAACACAAACCAGCCCGCGAATCCGAATGGCGCCCCGGACAGTTGCACAACGGGTACAGCTTTTGGCGATTTGGGCGGTGACCCCGTCTCCCCAAACCTCGGCTTCCATGCGGTCGCCGCATTGCTCAATGCGGGGCACGACAGCGTCAATTATGGTTACGAGCCTGGCGATATCATCAACATGTTCAAGAACAATTACCTGGCGAACGGTGAAGCATTGAAGAACACGTTCGACAGGCTCAACAACCGCGGCTGCCCGCTGGGCAATGATCCGCTTAACAGAAACCTGCGCTGACAATGATGCAGACGCAGGCCCAGAATAGCCGTCTGTTGAAAATCTGGGGCGACGAAGCGGTCATCTACGATACGGCGTCGGGCGACACGCATTACCTGAAGCCGATCACGCTGGCGCTCTACCGGGCCTGTCGCGAGCACCCCGGCCTCGCCTCTTCCGAGATTGCCGCAGCCCTGGCGGCCCGGCTAGGGGTGGCGGATGCCCCGCAACTCCGCGAGCTGGCCGACGAAACCCTCAACAGTCTGCGCGAGATCGGCCTGCTGGAATCCGCATGAAGCTGCTGCAACTCCCCCCCGCCGAGTTGCGTCGGCAACTGGCCGGGGCCGGCGTGTGGATGCGCACCGGACCGTTTTCGCTCCGGCTGCAGTCCCGCATCCCCTTCGTGGCGGAAGGCCTGGCCGAACTCTACGGCCAGTTCGAGGTGCGCAATGCCCACGAAGCCTTTGCCGACTTCCACGTCTCGGTCAACCCTCCAACCAGTCTGCGCCGCTGGGTGCGGCCGCAGGCAGAGTTTTCATTCGACGGCATGCAGCCTTTCAAGCCGCTGCCGCGCGACCAGGCGTTTCCCATGCTGGAGTGGGGGCTCAACTGGTGCGTGTCGACCCAGGCGCACCAGTACCTCATCATCCACGCTGCGGTAGTCGAAAAGCATGGTCTGGCGGCGATCCTGCCGGCCCCGCCCGGCTCCGGAAAAAGCACGCTCACGGCCGGCCTGGCCCTGAGGGGCTGGCGCTTGCTGTCCGACGAGCTTGCCCTGATCGACCGCAAGACCGGCATGATTCAGCCGCTGCCGCGCCCGGTCAGCCTGAAGAACCAGTCGATCGACGTCATTCGCGAATTCGCCCCGGACGCTTACATCAACCGCGCCTCGCACGACACGGTCAAAGGTACGGTGGCGCACATGCGCCCGCCGCGCGACAGCGTACGGCGTCAGCACGAAACGGCCCGCCCCGGCTGGGTGATCTTTCCCAAGTGGGAGGCCGGCGCGTCCACCACCCTGACGCCACGCTCAAAAGCGCAGACCTTCATGTTTCTGGCGCAGAATGCATTCAACTACAGCCATTTGGGCGCCGATGGCTTCCGGGTCGGTACGGCGCTGATCGACCAGGTCGACTGCTTCGATTTCCAATATGGCCAGTTGTCCGAGGCGATCGCCGCGTTCAACGCCCTGGCCGACGCCGCGCGCCCCGTCTAGCCATGCTGCATTTCCGCGACCTGCTGGTCCGAACTCTGCGTGCTCCGGAGACCATTTCGGCATTCTCCATGAGCGACTGGGACGTCCTGGTTCGGCAGGCGCGGGCCGCGGGACTGCTGGCGCGCCTGGGCCACCGTTTTCGCCAGCACGGACTCACGGCTGCCATTCCGGCTGCGGCGCGCTGGCATCTCGAGGCGGCCGAGACGCTGGCCGACAAACAGTCCGCCGCGGTCCGCTGGGAACTCCAGAAGATACGATCGGCACTGGGCGATCTGGACAGCCCGCTGATCGTACTCAAGGGCGCCGCCTACGTTGCCGCCAACCTGCCCGCCGCAGCGGGACGGCTGTTCAACGACATCGACATTCTGGTGCCGCGCGAATCGCTGCCGAAAGTCGAATCCGCGCTCATGCTGGCCGGCTGGCATGCAACCGGTCTGACGGACTACGACAAGCGCTACTACCGCCGCTGGATGCATGAAATTCCACCGTTGCAGCATATCGAGCGCGCCACGGTGATCGATGTGCACCATGCCATCCTGCCCGACACGGCACGCTACCATCCGGATTCCGCCAAGCTGCGCAGCCGCGCAGCCGCGGTGAACGGCCTGCCGGGCATTTATGTGCTGGCAGCGGAAGACCGCATCCTCCATTCCGCCACCCATCTCTTCCACGACGGCGAATTGCCGCATGGCCTGCGCGACCTGACCGATCTTGATCTGCTGTTGCGCGACGCCGCAACGGACCGTGAGTTCTGGTCGCGCCTGACCGCCCGCGCCGCAGAGTTGCAACTGGGCCGCTCGCTGTTCTATGCGCTGCGCTACGTTCGCCATTTCCTCGATACGCCGGTACCTGACAACGTCATGGCAGCCCTCAGCAACGTTGCCCCGAATCGCGTCGCACTCGCCTTGATGGACGGTGTTTTCACCCGCGTACTCGCCCCCCCTCACGCCACCTGCGCCGACGCCTTGACCCCGCCGGCCCGCCTGGCGGCCTACGTGCGCGCGCACTGGCTGCGCATGCCGGCGCATCTGCTGATCCCGCATCTGATCCACAAGGCCTTCATCAGCCCCTACCAGCGCGAGCCGAAGCCTGCTTGACGCCGGAAGCGCCCTGCGTATAATTCCCGACAATTCCAGTCAGGTATTCCCAGGAGCCCCTCATGACCCCTCTCGATCGCATCCGCGAGCAAGTCACCCACAACACCATCGTGCTTTACATGAAGGGCACGCCCCAGTTTCCGCAATGCGGCTTTTCCGCCCGCGCCGCGCAGGTGCTGCAGGCCTGCGGCGTGAAGGATTTCCTGGCCGTGAACGTGCTGGCCGACCCGGAGATCTTCGAGAACCTGAAGTACTACGCCAACTGGCCGACCTTTCCGCAGCTGTATGTGAAAGGCGAGCTGATCGGCGGGTCCGACATCATGATCGAGATGTACCAGAAGGGCGAAATCCAGAAACTGCTGGAAGAAGCGCAAACAGCCTGAGCGTTTCCGTTCCGCGCAAAAAAGCCGACCCCGGGTCGGTTTTTTTGCGTCCGTCTGTGTCGCCGCTATTTCGCCTCGTCGGCCCCGACCTCGGCGTCCATGCCCAGCTCGTGGATTTTGCGCGTGAGCGTGTTGCGCCCCCAACCCAGGAGGTGCGCGGCCTCGATGCGACGCCCGCCGGTGTGGCGCAGCGCAACCTCGATCAGCGTCTTCTCGTAGGACTGGGTGAGGTCGTCCAGGATCGCCGCCTCGCCGCGCGCGAGCCGCGCCCCGGCTTCGGCGGCCAGCCCCTGCAGCCAGTCGCCGGACTGCACGACGGTCTGGCCCTGCATCAGGTCGCCCGGCAGGTCGCCGGCCTCGACGACCTGGCCCGGCGCCATCACGGTGAGGTAGTGGCAGACGTTCTCCAGCTGGCGCACGTTGCCGCTCCACGGCAGGCCGACCAGGGTCTTCATCGCCGCTTCCGACACGCCCTTCGCTTCCATGCCGAGTTCGCGCGCGCTCTTCTGCATGAAGTGGCGCACCAGCAGCGGAATGTCCTCGCGTCGCTCGCGCAGCGCCGGCAGGCGCAGGCGGATGACGTTGAGGCGATGAAACAGGTCTTCGCGGAACAGGCCTTCGCGCACGCGCACTTCCAGATCCTGATGCGTCGCTGCGATCACGCGCACGTTGACCTTGATCGGCGTATGCCCGCCGACGCGGTAGAACTGGCCGTCGGCGAGCACGCGCAGCAAGCGCGTCTGCAGTTCGGCCGGCATGTCGCCGATCTCATCGAGGAAGAGCGTGCCGCCGTCGGCCTGCTCGAAGCGGCCGCGCCGCTGCGCCGCAGCGCCGGTAAACGCGCCGCGTTCGTGGCCGAAAAGTTCGGACTCCAGCAGATCCCGGGGAATCGCCGCCGTATTGAGCGCGATGAAGGGGCCGCTCGCGCGCGGACTGTGGCGATGCAGCGCGCGCGCGACGAGTTCCTTGCCGCTGCCCGATTCGCCGGTGATGAGCACGGTGGCGTGCGACTGGGAAAGGCGGCCGATGGCGCGAAACACTTCCTGCATCGCCGGCGCCTGGCCCAGCATCTCGGTCACCGGCGACTCGCTCGGCGTCGGCGCCTCGCGGCTCGCGCTCTCCGCCAGTGCGCGCCGCACCAGTTCCAGCGCCTGGTCGACGTCGAAGGGCTTGGGCAGGTATTCGAAGGCGCCGCCCTGGAAGGCCGCGACCGCGCTGTCGAGATCCGAGTACGCGGTCATGATGATGACCGGCACCTTGGGCAAGCGCTCCTTCAGGGACTGCAGCAACTCCAGCCCCGAGACGCCCGGCATGCGGATGTCCGACAGCACCGCGGCGGGCGTGCTGCGTTCGAGTTCACGCAGGGCGTCGCTTGCCGAACTGAAGGTCATGCAGGGAATGTCCTCGCGCAGCAGGGCTTTTTCGAGCACCCAGCGGATGGAACGGTCGTCGTCGATGATCCAGACGCAGCTTGGTTTCGGCATGATGATCAGGTCGGCAAGGGAAGGAAAATGGCAAACACGGTGTGGCCCGGGCGGCTTTCGCAGTCGATGGTGCCGTGGTTCTGCGCGACCAGGGTCTGTGCCACGGCGAGCCCCAGCCCGCTGCCGCCTTCGCGGCCGGACACCAGGGGGTAGAAGATCTGCTCGCGGATCTCGTCGGGTATGCCGGGGCCGTTGTCGATGATCTCGATGCGCATGCCCAGGCGGTAGCGCCGGCTCTCCAGCGTGATCTGCCGCGCAACACGGGTACGGAACACGATCTCGCCCTGGCCGCGCATGGCTTGCACGGCATTGCGCGCGATGTTCAGCGTGGCCTGGATCAGTTGTTCGGCGTCGGCGCGGATTTCCGGCAGGCTGATGTCGTAGTCGCGCCGCAGCGAGACCGAGGGTGTTTCGGCAAGGATCAGGCTGCGGACGCGCTCCAGCACCTCATGAATATTGACCGCACCAAAATGAGGCATGCGGTGCGGCGTCAGCAAGCGCTCCATCAGCGATTGCAGGCGATCCGATTCCTTGATGATGACCTGGGTGTACTCGCGCAGGCTCTCGCGGGGCAGTTCGTGCTCCAGCAGTTGTGCCGCGCCGCGAATGCCGCCGAGCGGATTCTTGATCTCGTGCGCCAGGTTGCGCAGCAGCTCGCGGCTGGCTTCCTGCTGCAGGCGCGCCTGCTCGAGCCGGGCGATGCGAAGTTGCGGGTCGGCCGCGCGCATCTCGATCAAGGCCGCCTGCGCGGGCTTTTCCAGCGGAGATACGCTGCAGCCGATGCGGATGGGCGCGTGCAGCCCCACCACCACGTCGAGCTCGTACTCGATCACGGTCTCCTGTTCCTCGCGCGCGGTCTGAATCGCCGCCAGCAATTCCGGACTGCGCTCGAAGGCCCGCCAGGCCGGCTCGCCGACCAGCACGGCACCGGACACGCCCAGCAGCGTCTCGGCCGCCGGATTGACATAAAGAATGCGGTCTTCGGCATCGAGCACCAGGGTGCCGGTGGCGAGGCAATCCAGACCGGAAAAATCGGTGAGTAGCAGCGGCTTCATGCTCATGCAGCTCATTGAAGCACTGATTGTGCCAGAGCGTGGTTGTTGCCGGCTTGCCGATTGGACGGGCGGGCGCACCCACCATGCGCGCGCTGCTAGCGCAGGTTCGCCAGTTCGCGCTGGATGGAAGTGACGTTCTGCTCGTGTTGCTGCACCGTGGCGCGCAGCCTGTTCACGCGGTTGAGATAGCCGGCGTCGGTTGCGCGCTCGCCGGGCAGCATGCGCTCGCCGAGCGTGAGCTGACGACGCGCTTCCTCGGCGTTGCGGCGCTCGCTGTCCATCTCGTCCTGCAGCACCTGGCGGCGGATGTCGTCGCGACGCTTCTGCGTGCCGGCGTCGATGCGCGGGAAGTTCGCCGGGCTGGGCACCGAGGCGCGCGGCGTGCCGGGCCGGGCCGACGGCAGCGGCGCCGGCGCGCCCGGCAATTCGATCTTCTGGGCGCCCTTGCGATAGACGTCGGTAAAGGTGACCTGGCCGTTCTCGTCGACGTACTTGTAGATCTGCGCCTGGGCGGGCGCCGCCAGGATCAGGCACAGCAGGAGGGAGAATCGCAGGCTCGGCATGGCGGAAAGTGTAGCGTACCGCCTTTTTAACGACCAAAAGCCGGCCGCCTGAAGACCCGCCAGGCACAAAAAAGGGCGGCCGAAGCCACCCTTTTAGCCGTACGCGAAACGCTTACAGCGAGTAGTACATCGCGAATTCGACCGGGTGCGTGGTCATGCGGAACTTGGTCACTTCCTGCATCTTCAGTTCGATGTAGGCGTCGATCATATCGTTGGTGAACACGCCGCCGCGGGTCAGGAACTCGCGATCCTTGTCGAGGTGCTCGAGCGCCATTTCCAGGCTGTGGCAGACCTTCGGGATCTTCGCGTCCTCTTCCGGCGGCAGGTCGTACAGATCCTTGTCGGCGGGGTCGCCGGGGTGGATCTTGTTCTGGATGCCGTCCAGACCCGCCATCATCAGCGCGGCGAAGCACAGGTACGGGTTGGCCGTGGGGTCGGGGAAGCGGGTCTCGATGCGGCGCGCCTTCTCGCTGGCGGCGATCGGGATGCGGATCGAGGCCGAGCGGTTGCGCGCCGAGTAGGCCAGCATCACGGGCGCTTCGAAGCCGGGCACCAGACGCTTGTACGAGTTGGTCGACGGGTTGGTGATCGCGTTCAGCGCCTTGGCGTGCTTGATGATGCCGCCGATGTAGTACAGGCACAGTTCGGACAGGCCGGCGTAGCCGTTGCCCGCGAACAGGTTCTTGCCGTCTTTCCACAGCGACTGGTGGACGTGCATGCCGGAACCGTTGTCGCCGACGATGGGCTTGGGCATGAAGGTCGCGGTCTTGCCGTAGGCATGGGCGACGTTCTGCACGATGTACTTCAGCGTCTGCGTCCAGTCGGCGCGCTTGGTCAGCGTGCTGAACACGGTGCCGATTTCGCACTGGCCGGCGGTCGCCACTTCATGGTGGAACACTTCGACCGGAATGCCGGCTTCTTCCAGCGCCAGCACCATGGCGGCACGGATGTCCTGCAGGCTGTCGACCGGGGGCACGGGGAAGTAGCCGCCCTTGACGCCGGGACGGTGGCCGGTGTTGCCGTTCTCGAACTTCTCGGCCGACGACCAGGAGGCTTCCTCGGAATTGATCTGCACGCCGCAGCCCGACATGTTGTCGTGCCAGGTGATGGAATCGAAGATGAAGAACTCGGGCTCGGGGCCGAAGTAGGCGGTGTCGGCGATGCCGGTCGACTTCAGGTAGGCCTCGGCGCGCTTGGCGACCGAACGCGGATCGCGCTCGTAACCCTTGCCGTCGGACGGCTCGATGACGTCGCAGGTCAGGATCAGGGTGGGCTCGTCGAAGAAGGGGTCCAGGTAGGCGGAGTCCGGATCGGCCTTCAGCAGCATGTCGGAGGCCTGGATGCCTTTCCAGCCGGCGATCGATGAGCCGTCGAAGGGATGACCGTCCTCGAACCAGTCTTCGGTGACGATGCGCGCGGGAATGGAGACGTGCTGCTCCTTGCCCCGGGTATCGGTAAAGCGCAGGTCGACGAACTTGATTTCCTCGTCCTGGATTCTCTTGATCACATCGGCCACGGCCATGCTGAATCTCCTCAAAATCAAACTGAATAATGGATGAAAATCACGATTCCAACGTGCGGGAACCGTCATGCTCCCTAGACTAGCAGCAACCGTGCCATGTACGGAATCAGACGGCCGGTATTGTGCCACACGGCCCATGACGCAGGATAGTGCACACCCCCCCGCAAGATAGGCACCAAAACAGTGCATCAAGGGAATCCGCCGCTCCACAAAGGTGCAAATTGCGCCGGACACCGTATTTCATATACTCACGCAACACTATAGGGAATTTTTCATGGGACGCATCACCGAGTTGCTCGACGTCGCCCACGCGCGTGCGCAGTCGCAGAATCTGCCTTACGCCGGGGCATTGCTGCCGCACGAGGCGCATGAATTGCTGCAACTGGCGCCCGGCGCCCGCCTGGTCGACGTACGCACGACGGCCGAACGCGAATTCAACGGTCTGATTCCCGATGCGATCCACGTCGAGTTGCTGTCCTGGCCGGGCTGGCAGCCCAACCCGCATTTTCTGGCCCAACTCGCCCAGGCGACCGACCCCGAATCGCTGCTGCTGTTCTTTTGCCGCAGCGGCCCCCGCTCGCACCGCGCCGCGGCCGCCTGCGCCGAAGCTGGCCGCGGCAGTTGCTACAACGTGCTGGAAGGCTTCGAAGGCGACCTCAACAAGGCGACCGGACACCGCAACGAACTCGGCGGCTGGAAGCAGCGCGGCCTGCCCTGGATGCAGAACTGAATTCGCTGCGCGCGGGCGCCAGCCGGTAGAATGGCGGCCGCCATGACCGACCGCTACGCCGTATTCGGGCACCCGATCGCCCACTCCAAGTCTCCGCTGATCCACGCCGCGTTCGCCCGCCAGACCGGGCAGGACCTTCGCTACGAAGCCCTTCTCGCGCCGCTCGACGGCTTCGCCGCCAGCGTCGCCGCCTTCGCCGCCGCCGGCGGACGCGGCGCCAACGTGACCGTGCCGTTCAAGGAAGAGGCGTACCGGCTGGCTGATCGCCTGAGCCCGCGCGCGCAACTGGCCGGCGCAGTCAACACGCTGTCTTTCGACGCAGCCGGCATCGCCGGCGACAACACCGACGGCGCAGGCCTGGTCGCCGACCTCACCCGCAATCTCCGGCGCAATCTCGCCGGCAGCCGCATCCTGCTCTTGGGTGCGGGCGGCGCGGCGCGCGGCGCGATCGGCCCGCTGCTCGACCAGCAGCCCGCCGCGCTGATCGTCGCCAACCGCACCGTCGGTCGCGCTCAGGAACTCGCCCAGTTGTTCGGCCGTGGCGTCAGCGCCTGCGGCTTCGACAGCATCGATTCCGAATTCGACCTCGTCGTCAACGCCACCGCCGCCAGTCTTGCAGGCGAACTGCCGCCGCTGCAAGCCGCGATCTTCGCGCCGGGCTGCCTCGCCTACGACATGATGTACGGCCGCGACACGCCCTTCCTCGCGTTCGCGCGCGAACACGGCGCCGCAACCGCCGACGGCCTGGGCATGCTGGTCGAACAGGCCGCCGAGGCCTTCTATCTCTGGCGCGGCGTGCGTCCCGACACCGCGCCGGTGATCGCCAGCCTGCGGTCGGCGTCATGATGCGCACTGTGCTGCGCTGGTTCGCGCAGGGCCTGGCGGTCGCCGTCGGCGCACTGCTGTTCTACCAGCTCTGGATCTTCGCCCACGTGCTGTGGTGGATCGACCACAACCCGGGCTCGACCGCCTTCATGGAGGCCGGTCTCGCGCGCCAGCAGGAAAAAAACCCGGACGCCGAACTGCGCCACAAGTGGGTGCCCTACGACCGCATCTCGAACCATCTGAAGCGCGCCGTCGTCGCCGCCGAGGACGCGCGTTTCCTCGATCATCAGGGCTTCGACGTCGAAGGCATCCAGGCTGCCGTCGAAAAAAACCTGAAGAAGGGCCGGCTGGTGGCAGGCGGCTCGACCATCAGCCAGCAGCTCGCGAAGAACCTGTTCCTCTCCGGCGAGCGCAGCTTCCTGCGCAAGGGCCAGGAAGCCGTCATCACGCTGATGATCGAGACCACCTGGAGCAAGCGCCGCATCCTCGAGGTGTATCTGAACGTCATCGAATGGGGCAACGGCATCTACGGCGCCGAAGCCGCCGCGCGGCGCTACCACAAGACCTCGGCCGCCAATCTCGGCCGCGACCAGGCCGCGCGCATGGCGGCGATGGTGCCGAACCCGCGCTTCTACGAGCACAACCGCGGCTCGCGCAGCTATCAGCGCCGCGTCGCGCTGATCAAGCGCTATATGAGCCACGCGCAGATCCCGCGCTGAGGGCGGGCGACCGCGCACGATAGCGCGTTACAATCGCGGGGCCTTTCGACATCCGCGCCATGACCGACCCCCTCGAAAACCAGTCGCTGGACAACCTGGAGACCCATCTCGCGCAGGTGCAGGGCCTGCTCGCCAGGATGCGGCTGGTGGAGGAGCTCGTCCACAAGCAGGGCGGGCCGCGCCAGGATCTGGTCGAGAACCTGGTCCACAAGCAGAACCTGGCCGAGCTGCGGCGCAAGCTGGAAACCCTGCACCCGGCCGACATCGCCTACATCCTCGAAGCCTTGCCGCTCGACGAGCGCACACTCGTGTGGGACCAGGTCAAGGCCGAGCGCGACGGCGAGATCCTGCTCGAAGTCTCCGACTCGGTACGCGAATCGCTGATCCGCACCATGGACAAGGCGGAACTGCTCGCTGCCGCCGAATCGCTCGACACCGACGAGATCGCCGACATCGCGGCCGACCTGCCGCACGACGTCATCCAGGAACTGCTGACCTCGCTCGATGCGCAGAAGCGCGCGCACCTGCAGTCGGCGCTGGCCTATCCCGAGGACACGGTGGGCGCGCTGATGGATTTCGAGATGGTGACGATCCGTGCCGACGTCACGCTCGAGGTCGCGCTGCGCTACCTGCGCCGGCTGGGGGAACTGCCGGACCAGCTCGACAAGCTCTTCGTCGTCGACCGCGACGACTTGATTATCGGCGTGCTGCCGCTGAAACGCCTG
Source organism: Pseudomonadota bacterium (assembly GCA_040753235.1). Taxonomy (GTDB): domain Bacteria; phylum Pseudomonadota; class Gammaproteobacteria; order Burkholderiales; family Thiobacillaceae; genus Thiobacillus. The sequence continues at coordinate 169,009 of JBFMET010000001.1, read as the reverse complement.
TTGACCACCGATCCCGAGGCCTCGGTGGCCGCAGTCATGGTCGAGGACTTCGTCAAGTTCCACCCCGAGGACGAGGCGCACGAGGCGGCGCAGGCCTTCGAGCGCTACGACCTGGTGATGGCGCCGGTCGTCGATATGCAGGGACGGCTGATCGGCCGTCTCACGGTCGATGCGGTGGTCGACTACATCCGCGAATCGGCCGACGCCGACATGCTGTCGATGGCCGGCCTGAAGGAGGAAGAAGACCTGTTCTCCACCGTCTGGCGCTCGGCGAAAAACCGCTGGATGTGGCTGTCGGTCAACCTCGCCACGGCCTTCATCGCCTCGCGCGTGATCGGCGCCTTCGAAGGCTCGATCGAAAAACTCGCCGCGCTGGCTGCGCTGATGCCCATCATCGCCGGTATCGGCGGCAACACCGGCAACCAGACCATCGCGCTCATCGTGCGCGGCCTCGCGCTCGGCCAGATCACCCAGGCCAACGCGCGCCGGCTGGTGGTCAAGGAACTCGGCGTCGCGCTTCTCAACGGCGCGGTGTGGGGCTCGGTGGTGGGTGTGTTCGCCTGGCTGCTTTACGACAACGTCGCGCTGGGCGGCGTGATGGCGCTCGCCATGCTGCTGAACCTGCTGGTCGCCGCGCTCGCCGGCATCTTCATCCCGATGACGCTGGAGAAGATGAAGCGTGACCCGGCGATCGGCTCGTCGGTGCTGCTCACCTTCACCACCGACAGCATGGGCTTCTTCATCTTCCTCGGGCTCGCCACCCTGCTGCTGCTGTGAGCCAGACGCGCGAACCCACCGAATGGCAGAAGAGCCGCGCGCTCTATCTGCGCCTGCTCGGCTATGTAAAGCCCTACTGGCGCATGTTTGCGCTGTCCCTCGTCGCGCTCGTGCTCACCGCCGCCACCGAACCGCTGCTGCCGGCGCTGTTCAAGCCGCTGCTCGACCAGGGCTTCGTCGCCAGGGATCAGGATTTCATCCGTTGGATACCCCTCCTGCTGCTGGCGCTGTTCGTGGTGCGCGGCGTCACCAGCTTCGTCAGCACCTACTGCATGGCCTGGGTCGGCAGCCGCCTGGTAATGGACCTGCGCGCAGCGATGTTCGACAAGCTGATGACGCTGCCGACGCGCTACTTCGACCAGCACCCGAGCGGCCAGCTGGTCGCGCATCTGGCGTTCAACGTCACCCAGGTCACGCAGTCGGCCACCAGTTCGCTCACCACCCTGGTGCGCGACACGGTGACGGTGCTGGGCCTGCTCGGCTACCTGCTGTGGCTGAACTGGCAGTTGACGCTGATCGTGTTCGCCATGGTGCCGCTCACGCTGTGGATCGTCCGCGTCGCCAGCACGCGCCTGCGCGGCCTGTCGCGCAAGGCGCAGCACAATCTCGGCGAACTAACCCAGGTCATCGACGAAGCCGTGGGCGGCCACCGCGTCGTCAAGCTTTACGGCGGCGAGAATTACGAACAGACACGCTTTCGCTACGCCGCCAACCTGGCTCGACTGTTTGAAATGAAGCGTGTCGCCGCCAATGCGGTGTACGAGCCGGTGATCCAGCTCATCGCCGCGGTCGCGCTGGCGATCATCGTCCACATCGCCGTCGGGCAGGCAACCAGCAATGCCATGACGGTGGGCGGCTTCGTCTCCTTCTTCATGGCCATGCTGCTGCTGTTCGCGCCGCTGAAGCGGCTAACCGCGGTCAACGACCAGTTGCAGCGCGGGCTGGCGGCCTCCGAAACCATCTTCGCCTTGCTCGACCAGGACGCCGAGCGCGACACCGGCACACGCTCTCTCGATCATGTCGAAGGCCGGCTGCGCTTCAGCGAAGTCAGCCTCACCTACCCCGGCAAGCAGGCGCCTGCGCTGGACCGCATCGCGCTCGACATTGCGCCCGGCGAGACCGTCGCGCTGGTCGGCGCCTCGGGCTCGGGCAAGACCACGCTCGCCAACCTGCTGCCGCGTTTCTACGATCCGGATAACGGCGTAATCGAACTCGACGGCATCGACGTGCGCGACATCCGGCTGCAGAACCTGCGCAGCCACATTGCATTGGTATCGCAGGACGTGGTGCTGTTCAACGACACGCTCGCCCACAACATCGCCTACGGCACCAAGCGCGACGCCACCCCCGATAAAATTCGCGCCGCCTGCGTCGCCGCGCACGCCTGGGACTTCATTCAGGCATTGCCGGAGGGCCTCGATACGCTGATCGGCGAGAACGGCATGCGGCTCTCCGGCGGTCAGCGGCAACGCATCGCCATCGCGCGGGCGATTTTGAAGAACGCGCCGGTGCTGATTCTCGACGAGGCCACCTCGGCGCTCGACAACGAATCCGAGCGCCACGTGCAGGCGGCGCTCGAGACGCTGATGGAGAATCGCACCACGCTGGTCATCGCGCATCGCCTCTCGACCATCGAACGCGCCGATCGCATCGTCGTGCTCGAAGGCGGGCGCATCGTCGAGATCGGCAGCCACGCCGATCTGCTGGCGAAGCAGGGCCGCTACGCGCAGCTGCACGCGCTGCAGTTTTCCGCATGAGCGCCGACGCCCCGGCCGGCTGGGTCCGCCCCTCGCGCTCGCTGGTGACTGCCGCCGGCCGCGCGATCGGCGACTACCGCATGATCCGCGACGGCGACCGCATCCTGCTCGGGCTGTCGGGCGGCAAGGATTCGCTCTCCTTGCTGCACACGCTGCACCATCTGCAGCAGAAGGCGCCGGTGAAGTTCGAGCTGCTGGCGGCGACCGTCGACCCGCAATCCGACCAGTACGACCCTTCGCCGCTGAAGCCTTATCTCGCCGGGCTCGGCGTGCCCTACTTTCTGGAATCGCAGCCGATCGTGGCGGAAGCGCAAAAGACCCTGACCAAGGATTCCGATTCCTACTGCGCGTATTGCTCGCGCATGCGGCGCGGCATTCTCTACCGCGTCGCGCGCGAACAGGGCTGCAACGTGGTGGCGCTGGCGCAGCATCTGGACGATCTCGCCGAAACGCTGATGATGTCGATGTTCTTCGGCGGCAAGCTCAGGACCATGTCGCCCCACTATCTGAACGACGCCGGCGACCTGCGCATCATCCGGCCGTACGCCTACGTGCGCGAGCGCCAGACCCGCGCCTTTGCCCACGATTCAGGCCTGCCGGTGATCTTCGAGAACTGCCCGGCGTGCTTTGCCAAGCCGCAGCAGCGCTACGCGATGAAGCAGATGCTGGCGGAGCAGGAGAAAGTGCATCCGCGCATCTTCAACAGCCTGTTGACGGCGATGCGCCCGCTGATGACCGAACCCCCTGCCTGATTTCCGGCAGCCGCCGTTTGCCCGTAGAATCAAGCCTTTGTTTTGATTGAAATTTCCATACAGAGACCAAGGTTATGACGGCTTCCTTCATCCCCCCCAAGCGCATCCTCATGGGCCCCGGCCCGTCCGACGTGCCGCAGCGCATTCTCGACGCGATGGCGCGCCCGACCATCGGCCACCTCGATCCGGCTTTCGTCGACCTGATGGAGCAGATCAAGGCCATGCTGCGGACGGCATTCCAGACGCAGAACGCGCTGACCTTCCCGGTTTCGGCGCCGGGATCGGCGGGGATGGAGATGTGCTTCGTCAACCTGGTCGAGCCCGGCGACAAGGTCATCGTCTGCCGCAACGGCGTGTTCGGCGGCCGCATGCTGGAAAACGTGAAACGCACCGGCGGCGTGCCGGTGATCGTCGACGATGCCTGGGGCAAGCCGGTCGACCCGAACAAGGTACGCGACGCCTTCAAGGCGAATCCTGACGCCAAGGTGCTGGCCTTCGTCCATGCCGAAACCTCGACCGGCGCGCAATCCGACGCCGAAGCGCTCGGCAGGATCGCGCAGGAGTTCGGTGCGCTCACCATCATGGACTGCGTCACCAGCCTCGCCGGCACGCCGCTGTACATGGACAAGTGGGGCATCGACGCGGTGTATTCCGGCAGCCAGAAATGCCTGTCGTGCACCCCCGGCCTGTCGCCGGTGTCGTTCTCCGAGAAAGCCATCGCGCGCATCAAGGCGCGTACCACGCCGGTGCAAAGCTGGTTCCTCGATCTGAATCTGGTGCTCGGCTACTGGCAATCGGCAGGCAAGCGCACCTACCACCACACCGCGCCGATCAACCCGATGTACGGCCTGCACGAGGCGCTGGTGATCCTCGAAGAGGAAGGCCTGGAAAATGCCTGGGCGCGCCACCGCGCGATGCACGAGAAGCTCAAGGCCGGTCTCGAAGGCATGGGCCTGCGCTACGTGGTCGAGGCATCCGCCCGCCTGCCGCAACTCAACTCGATCTACGTGCCGGAAGGCGTCGACGAAGCCGCGATCCGCGCGCGTCTGCTGAACGAATTCAATCTCGAAATCGGCGCCGGCCTCGGCGACATGGCCGGCAAGATCTGGCGCATCGGCCTGATGGGCTACTCGGCCAGACAGGAAAACGTCGATTACTGCCTGAAGGCGCTGAAGGCCTGCCTGCCCTGAGCGGGACACCGCCACGCGAACGTTAAAAAGGCGCCGCGCGGCGCCTTTTTAACGTTCGCGATGCCGCTTCGGCTCAGGACAGGCCCAGCCGCTGCCAGATGACGGTGCTGGGGCCGGCCTGGTTCATGGTGTAGAAGTGCAGCCCCGGCGCGCCGCCGGCGAGCAGGCGGTCGCACAGGTCGGTGATCACGTCGAGCCCGAACGCCCGCAGCGAGGTCATGTCCTCGCCGTAGGTTTCCAGCTTCTTCCGCAGCCAGCGCGGGATTTCCGCGCCGCAGGCGTCGGAGAAACGCGCCAGCTGCACGTAGTTGCCGATCGGCATGATGCCCGGCACGATGGGGATGGATACGCCCATCGCGCGGGTTTCGTCGACGAAGCGGAAGTAGGCGTCGGCGTTGAAGAAATACTGCGTGATCGCCGAATCGGCGCCGGCGTCGACCTTGCGCTTGAAGTTGGCGAGGTCGTCGCTCCACGAGCGCGCCTGCGGGTGGATTTCCGGGTAGGCCGCCACCTCGATCTCGAACCAGTCGCCGGTTTCCTGGCGGATGAAGGCCACCAGTTCGTTGGCGTAGTTGAATTCGCCGGCGTCCATCGTGCCCGAGGGCAGGTCGCCGCGCAGCGCGACCAGATGGCGGATGCCCTGGCTCTTGTATTCGCCGAGGATCTCGCGGATGTTCTCGCGGGTCGAACCGATGCACGACAGGTGCGGCGCGGCCTCCGAGCCGGACGCCTGGATTTCGCGCACCGCTTCCAGCGTGCGGTCGCGCGTCGACCCGCCGGCGCCGAAAGTCACCGAGAAGAACTTGGGTTTGAGCTGCGCCAGCTGCGCCCGCGTGGCGCGCAGCTTGTCGGCGCCTTCCGCCGTCTTCGGCGGAAAGAATTCAAAGCTGAATGTACGTTCGGTCATGCTTCAACCTTTTTTGTCGGGAATGAGCGCGGACAGCGCCCAGGCGATCACGCCGTACAGCACCGCGCCGACCAGCGCCGACACGAAGCCCTCGACGCGGAAGCCGGGCAGCAGCGCGCTGGCGAGCCAGAACAGGAGGCCGTTCAGCACCAGGTAGAAAACCCCCAGCGTGAGCACCGTGATCGGCAGCGTGAGCAGCGCCAGCACCGGCCGCACCAGCGTGTTGATGAAGCCCAGCACCAGCGCCGCGACCAGCGCCGTGCCGAAGCCCGCCACCTGGATGGTGGGCAGCAAGTACGTCACTGCAAGCAGCGCGACGGCATTGAGGATCCACAACAGCAGCAGGCGCATGGCGTGCTCCTTTCCGTTCGACGATCAGTAGCGGTAGTGCTCGGCCTTGTACGGGCCGGTCTTCGCCACGCCGATGTACGCGGCCTGCTGGTCGGTCAGCTCGGTCAGCTGCGCGTTGAGTTTCTTCAACTGCAGACGCGCGACCTTCTCGTCGAGGTGCTTCGGCAGCGTGTAGACGCCGACCGGATATTTGCCGGAATCGCGCTCCTGCCACAGTTCCATCTGCGCGATGGTCTGGTTGGCGAACGACGAGCTCATCACGTACGAGGGATGGCCGGTGGCGCAGCCGAGGTTCACCAGGCGGCCCTTGGCCAGGAGGATGATGCGCTTGCCGTCGGGGAAGATCACGTGGTCGACCTGCGGCTTGATTTCTTCCCACTGGTATTTCTCGATGCTGGCGACGTCGATCTCGTTGTCGAAGTGGCCGATGTTGCAGACGATGGCCTGGTCCTTCATCTTCGCCATGTGGTCATGGTTGATGACGTGGAAATTGCCGGTGGCGGTGACGAAGATGTCGGCCTTGTCGGCGGCGTATTCCATGGTCACCACGCGGTAGCCTTCCATCGCCGCCTGCAGCGCGCAGATCGGGTCGATCTCGGTCACCCACACCTGGGCCGAGAGCGCACGCAGCGCCTGTGCCGAACCCTTGCCGACGTCGCCGTAGCCGGCGACCACGGCGACCTTGCCGGCCACCATCACGTCGGTCGCGCGCTTGATGCCGTCGACCAGCGATTCGCGGCAGCCGTAGAGGTTGTCGAACTTGGACTTGGTCACCGAGTCGTTGACGTTGATCGCCGGGAACTTGAGCTCGCCGCGCGCGTGCATCTGGTACAGGCGGTGCACCCCGGTGGTGGTCTCCTCGGTCACGCCCTTCACTGCGGCGAGGCGCACCGAATACCAGGTCCCATCCTTGGCCAGCTTGGCCTTGATCGCGGCGTACAGCACGTGCTCTTCCTCGCTGGTCGGGTTGGCCAGCACCGAGATGTCCTTCTCCGCGCGCGCGCCAAGGTGCAGCAGCAGCGTGGCGTCGCCGCCGTCGTCGAGGATCATGTTGGAAAAACCGCCGTCCTTCCACTCGAAGATGCGATGGGTGTAGTCCCAGTAGTCTTCCAGCGACTCGCCCTTGACCGCGAACACCGGGATGCCGTCGGCGGCAATCGCGGCGGCGGCATGGTCCTGGGTCGAGAAGATGTTGCACGAGGCCCAGCGGACTTGCGCGCCGAGTGCGGTCAGCGTCTCGATCAGCACGGCGGTCTGGATGGTCATGTGCAGCGAGCCGGTGATGCGCGCGCCTTTCAACGGCTGGCTGGCGGCGAATTCCTCGCGGATCGCCATCAGGCCCGGCATTTCGGTTTCGGCGATCTTGATTTCCTTGCGGCCCCAGTCGGCGAGCGCAAGGTCGGCAATGACGTAATCGGCGGTGGAATTGAGTGCGGCGTTCATCACGCCCTCCTTTCGTTTAGAAAAAGAAAACGTGAGCGCCGTTGAAAGGAAGCGTTCCGAGCCTGGCGGATGAACCGTCGCAGCGCTCCTCAGAACCGAGGCGACATTCTACCCCCAGTCGCGCCAAATGCCGAAATCGGGACCGCCCGAGGGCCCTGCGGCCGGATTCGGCGCGCCGCCTGTCGGGATTCTTTACGCCCGCTTGCCCGCGCCCCGGCGCCGGCATCGCAAGTCCTTGTTTTGTTTGCGCGCAACTTTACGCTGCGCATCGGCATGCACATTGCTAATAGCCGGGGCGCCGCAGGCCTTTGCCGGTCGAACGGATCGCATACGCACAAGAAGCCACCCACCGGAGAAAACGTGAAACACATCAAACAAGCGCTGGCCGCGATCGCCATGAGTTGCTGCTTGAGCTCCCTGGCGCACGCCGCCAATATCGAAAAGTTGTTGATTGGCGAAATCGGCTTGCTGTCCGGGGGCCTGGGCACGTCCGCCGAGCAGCCCGGGGGCGGCTATTTTTCCGCTAACGCCCCCTTTGGGCCACTCGGCGGCGCCAGCTTCGTCAGCCAGGGCAGCGTCGACGGCGCCCTCCTGATGGGCACCGTGCAAGGTGTGGGCGATTTCAGCAGCGGCTTTCTCTGGCAAGGCCAGACCGCCTACCCGACCACGCTGAACGGCGCGCCGAGCGGAAACATCAGCAACGGCATCATGACCCTCGATATGTCCGGGTTCACCGGGGAATGGGATGGGATTTCGTTCAGCGCCGCCCCGGATCCGGGCACGATGACGACCGCGGTATCGCTCATCGGCAACGGCGTGTACTTTTTTACCGCAGACTGGAGCCATCTGGTCACCGCGAACGACGCCGTGCCCGACTTTTTCCACGGCATGACGTTTGACCTGCATCTGGAAGGCATCGCGGTGACCCGGCTTGCCGCCCCCGTCCCCGAAGCTGAAACCTACGCCATGCTGCTGGCCGGCCTGGGCCTGGTTGGATTCGCGGCGCACCGCCGGCGCAAACGGCTTTAATCCACACCCGATCCCAATGAAAAAGAGCCGGCTTGCCGGCTCTTTTTCATTTCCGCAACCTGCCTAACCCGTGGCACGCGGTCGCCGCATGAAGCTGACCAGGAGGGTGACCACCGTGAGCGGGATGACGTAGCTCAGCATCACGCTGGAAAAGGCCTGCAGGCTGGCGTGCTGCTGTGCGGCCAGCACCAGATAGAGCAGATAGGCCGCGTAGTAGCCGAGGAACAGCACCCCCTCCCAGCGCGCGATCTCGCGGCCCGTGAGCAGGATGGGCAGGCAGGCGAAGGCGACCGCGAGCATCACCCACAGGTCGAAGTTGCGCGCCGCGTCCGGCACCGCGAGGCCGCCGGCCGACACCAGGCCCGCCGCGCCCAGCACCGCCAGCAGGTTGAAAATGTTGCTGCCGACGACGTTGCCGACGGCGATGTCGCGCTGGCCGCGCAGCGCGGCGACGAGCGAAGTCGCGATTTCCGGCATCGAGGTGCCGACCGCCACGACGGTCAGGCCGATGACGAGATCGCTCACCCCGAGCACCCTGGCGAACGCCACCGCCGCACCGACCAGCCAGTCGGCGCCGAGCACCAGCAGCGCCAGACCGCCACCGACGAGCGCCACCTGCACACCCCAGTGACGATCCCACTGGCTGGTGGGGATTTCGCTGGCGAATTCGGCTTCCGCGTCCTTCGACGCCCGCCGCGACTGCACGACGAGGAAGACCGTGTAGGCGATGACGCCGACGAACAGCAGGCCGGCTTCGATGCGGCCGATGTTGCCGTCCAAGGCCATCGCCACCACCACCAGCGAGGCGCCGATCATGATGGGGATTTCCTGGCGGATGATCTGTTCGTGCACCAGGAGAGGCGCGATCAGCGCCGACAGGCCGAGGATCAGCATCACGTTGGCGATGTTGCTGCCGACGACGTTGCCGATGGCGAGATCCGACGCGCCTGACAGCGACGCCCCGACCGACACCGCCATTTCCGGCGCACTGGTGCCGAAGGCGACGACAGTGAGGCCGACGACCAGCGGCGAGATCCCCCACGACACCGCGAGACGCGATGCGCCGCGCACCAGGGCCTCGGCGCCGACGACCAGCGCCGCCAGCCCGAGCACGAACAGCAGCGCGTGCGTCAGCATGGCTTACAGCCGGCTGCGGCGCGCAATGCGGCGGCCTTGTCGGTAACTTCCCAGGTGAAGTCGGGCTCGTCGCGGCCGAAGTGGCCGTAGCTCGCGGTGCGCGTGTAGACCGGACGCAGGAGGTCGAGCATCTGGATGATGCCCTTGGGCCGCAGGTCGAAATGCGCCTGGATCAGCTCGACGATCTTGGCTTCGGGGACCCTGGCGGTGCCGTAGGTCTCGACCATCAGCGAAGTCGGCCTGGCCACGCCGATGGCATACGACACCTGGATCTGGCACTTGTCGGCCAGGCCGGCGGCGACGACGTTCTTGGCGACGTAGCGCGCGGCATAGGCGGCCGAGCGGTCGACCTTGGACGGGTCCTTGCCGGAAAACGCGCCGCCGCCGTGCGGCGCGGCGCCGCCGTAGGTGTCGACGATGATCTTGCGGCCGGTGAGGCCGGCGTCGCCCATCGGCCCGCCGACGACGAAGCGCCCGGTCGGGTTCACCAGATAGCGCGTGTCGGCGGTCAGCATGTCTTTCGGCAGCACGGGCTTGATGATTTCCTCGATCACGGCCTCGGTCAGCACCGCGTGCGACACCTCGGGATGATGCTGGGTCGAGAGCACGACCGTGTCGATGGTCGACGGCTTGCCGTCGACGTAGCGGATCGACACCTGCGATTTCGCGTCCGGCCGCAGCCACGGCAGGCGACCGTCCTTGCGCAGTTCGGACTGACGCTCGGTGAGGCGGTGCGCAAGGTGGATCGGCATCGGCATCAGGCCCGACGTCTCGTTGCAGGCGTAGCCGAACATCAGGCCCTGGTCGCCGGCGCCCTGGTCGAGGAACAGGCCTTCGCCCTCGTTCACGCCCCGGGCGATGTCGGGCGACTGCTTGCCGACTGCGGTCATGACGGCGCAGGTGTGGTAGTCGAAGCCCTTGTCGGACGAATCGTAGCCGATGCGCTTGACGGTCTGGCGCGCGATGTCGCTGAAGTCGATCACCGCCGAGGTGGTGATCTCGCCGGCGATGACGACGAGGCCCGTGGTCAGGAGCGTCTCGCACGCGACGCGTGCATGTTTGTCCTGGGTTAGAATCGCGTCGAGAACCGCATCCGAAATTTGATCGGCCATCTTGTCGGGATGACCCTCAGACACCGATTCCGAAGTGAAAATGAAATCCTTCTGCATGACTGCTCCATATGTCCCGGTTACCGACTGCGTAACCGACTCGCGGGACCCACGGAGCGGCGACGCTTTAGCTGTATTTGTACCCCGCCCGCAAGTTGTCAAGATTAACGCGGCGGCAGGGGCATTTTCGCCCGTCCGATCCCCCTGCGTCAATCCTCGGTGATGTTCCTGCTGAAGCTGCTGGCCCGCCTGCCGCTGCCGCTGCTGCACGGCCTCGGCGTCGCGCTCGGCTGGCTGATCTACTGGGCGCCGGGCCGGCATTCCGCGCGCCTGCGCGCCAACCTGGTCGAGAGCGGCCTGTGCACCCCCGGCGCCGATTGCCGCCGTCTGCTGCGTCAGACCGTCGGCGAATCCGGCAAGGCGGTGGTCGAACTCATCGCCGTGTGGCTGCGTCCCTACGACCGGGTGCTGAAGCTGGTGCGCGACACCCGCGGCTGGGAACGCATCGACGCCGCGCGCGCCGCCGGACGCGGCGTCATCGTCATCGCGCCGCACATCGGCTGCTTCGAGATGATCAACCTCCATTACGCCGCGCGCCATCCCTTCACCGCGATGTACAAGCCGCCGCGCAAGCCCTTTCTCGGCCGTCTGATGCTGGCGGGCCGCCAGCGCGGCCAGGCGACGCTGGTGCCGACCGATCTGTCCGGTGTGCGCGCGCTGCTCGCCGCGCTCAAGCGCCACGAGGCGATCGGCATCCTGCCCGACCAGGTAGCGACCGGCGGCGACGGCGTGTGGGCGCCGTTCTTCGGCCGCCCCGCCTACACGCCGACGCTGGTCGCGAGCCTGCAGCGCAAGACCGGCGCCGCCGCCTTCTTCGTCGCCGCCGAACGCCTCGCCTGGGGACGCGGCTACCGGCTTCACGTCACGCCGCTCGCCGAGACGCTGCCGGAAGACAAGACCGCCGCCGCGGCCCGCATCAACCAGGGGGTCGAAGACGTCGTGCGGCGCTTTCCCGCGCAGTATCTGTGGAGCTACAACCGCCACAAGCGCCCCGGCGGCGCGCCCGATCCTTTCGATCCCACGTCCGCATGAAGCCCGACTCGCATAACAGCCTGTGGCGTCCTGCGCTGTGGCCGATGTGGCTCGGCGTCGGTTTCATCTGGCTGCTGCACTGGCTGCCGCTGCCGCTGCAGGCCGCGCTCGGCAACGCACTCGGCTGGCTGCTGGCGCACAAGCCCGGGCGCCGGCGGCGCATCGTCGCGACCAATCTCGCGCTGTGCTTTCCCGAGGCGAGCGAGGGGCAGCGCCGGCGCTGGCTGGTGCAGTCGTTCCAGACCTCGCTGCGCGCCGTGCTCGAACACGGCGTCCTGTGGTGGAGTTCGGAGGCGCGGCTGCGCCGCCTGATCCGGCTGGACAACCCCGAAGCCGCACTCGGCGACGGCACGCGGCCGGTGATCTGGCTGGCCCCGCACTTCGTCGGACTGGACATGGGCGGCGTCCGCCTGAGCATGGATCGCCAATTGGCTTCGATGTACGCCACCGCCAAGGATCCCGTCACCGACAGGCTGATGCTTCACGGCCGTTCGCGCTTCCACGCGCCGCGCCTGATCGCCAAGCGCGAAGGGGTCAAGCCGGTGCTGCGCGCGCTGAAGGATCGGCTGCCCTTCTACTACCTGCCCGATCAGGACCAGGGCGCACGCAACGCCGTGTTCGCACCCTTCTTCGGCATTCCCGCGGCCACGCTCTCGGCGCTGCCGCGGCTGGCCAGGCTCGCCGACGCCCAGGTGGTCCCGGTGATCACCCGCCTGCTGCCGGGCGGGCGCGGCTACGCGGTGCACTTCTACCCGCCGTGGGACAACTACCCCACGGGCGATCTCGACGCCGACGTCGCGCGCATGAACGCCTTCATCGAAGAACGCATCCGCGAAATGCCCGAGCAGTACCTGTGGCTGCACCGCCGCTTCAAGACCCGCCCGCCGGGGGCACCCGATCCGTATGGCTGAGCCGGCGGCGCTCTCCGCCGACGCGGTCGACGCCGTCGCCGCGCTCGCCCGCACCGTGTGGCAGGCCACCTACCCGGCGCTGATTTCGCAGGCGCAGATCGACGCCATGCTCGCCGACCGCTATGCCCCCGCGCGCATCCGCGCCCAGCTCGACGATCCCGCGCACGCCTGGCGCGTCGCGCACGCCGATGGCACGCCGGTCGGCTTTGCCCATGCCTATCTGGACGGCAGCGACTGCAAGCTCGACAAGCTCTACGTGCATCCGCAGCACCAGCGCCGCGGCCACGGCGCCGCGCTGATGCACGCCATCGAAACCTGGGCGCGCGACCGCCACGCCACCCGCCTGCATCTGCAGGTCAACCGCGGCAACGAAGGCGCAATCCGCGCCTATGAACGGTACGGCTTCCGCATCGTCGAGGCGCGCGTATTCGACATCGGCAACGGCTTCGAGATGGACGATTACGTTATGGAGAAAGCGCTGTGAGTTTCGAGAATCCCGACGACGCCGCGCTGCGCGCGCTGTTCGACCGCGTCCGCACCATCGCGGTCGTCGGCCTGTCGCCGCAGCCGGCGCGGCCGAGCTTCCGCGTCGCGCAGGCGATGCAGCGCTACGGCTTTCGCATCGTGCCGGTGCGCCCGCTGGTCGACGCCGTGCTGGGCGAGCAGGCCTACGCCAGCCTCGCCGACATTCCCTTCCGGGTCGACCTCGTCGACGTCTTTCGCGCCGCCGAGCACGTGCCGGCTATCGTCGAGCAATGCCTGGCGCTACACTTGCCGGGAATATGGATTCAGGAAGGCATCCTTCATGAGCGCGCCGCGCAGCAGGCGCAGGCCGGCGGCATGCGCGTGGTGATGGATCGCTGCCTGCTCAAGGAATACGTGCGGCTCAAGACCGGATGACGGCCCAGATGGGGACACAATTGCGCTTCACCAAGATGCACGGACTGGGCAACGACTTCGTCGTATTCGACGGCGTCACGCAGACGGTCGCGCTCACGCCCGCGCAGTGCCGCCGCATCGCCGACCGCCACTTCGGCGTCGGCTGCGACCAGATCCTGCTGGTGGAAAAGCCCGGCCGCGCCGACGTCGACTTCCGCTACCGCATCTTCAACGCCGACGGCGGCGAGGTCGAGCAGTGCGGCAACGGCGCGCGCTGCTTCGTGCGCTTCGTGCACGACAAGGGCCTCACCGCCAAGCGTGCGATCCGCGTCGAGACCGCGTCCGGCGTGATCGCGCCCGAACTGCTGCCGAGCGGGCAGGTGAAGGTGAACATGGGCGCGCCGCGCTTCGCGCCGGCCGAGATCCCGTTCAAGGCCGACGCCGAGGCCTTGAGCTATCCGCTCAAGGTCGGCCAGCACACGATCGACATCGCCGCGCTGTCGATGGGCAACCCGCACGCGGTACTGCGGGTGAACGACCTCGACACCGCGCCGGTGGACATCCTCGGCCCCGCGATCGAATCGCATCCGCGCTTCCCGCAGCGCGTGAATGCCGGCTTCATGCAGGTGCTCACCCCGCACGACATCCGCCTGCGCGTGTACGAGCGCGGCGCCGGCGAAACGCTCGCCTGCGGCACCGGCGCCTGCGCCGCCGCGGTCGCGGGCATCCGCCAGGGCGGGCTCGCCAGCCCGGTGAGCGTGCACACCCGCGGCGGCGACCTCGTCATCGAATGGGCGGGGCCCGGTCAACCCGTCTACATGACCGGCCCCGCCGAAACCGTATTTGAAGGAGAACTCGAACTCTGATGGACACCCCCCAACTCGACCCCCAGGCCATAGCCGAGTACCTCACGCGGTACCCGAACTTCTTCAACGACTTTCCCACCCTGCTGGCGGAACTGAACATCCCGCATCCGCACGGCACCCACGCGGTGTCGATGAGCGAGCGCCAGTTGATCGCGATGCGCGACAAGGTGCGCATGCTGGAAAGCAAGCTCGCCGAGCTCATTCAGTTCGGCGAGGACAACGATGCGATTTCGGACAAGCTCCACGCGATGTCGCTGGCGATGGTCACCGCGACCCAGCCGCAGGACATCACGGCGGCGCTGGGCATCCACCTGCGCGACGGTTTCGCGGTGCCGCACCATGCGCTGCGGGTGTGGACGCTCCTGGGCGAGCCGATGCCGGGGCTCGACGCGCCGGTTTCCCAGGCCGTGCGCGACGCCGTGGCGGCGATGCCGCATTCGACCTGCGGGCCGCTCGCGGTGCCCGAAGCCGCCGGATGGTTCGGCGAACTCGCGCCGCACCTGCGCGCCTTCGCCTGCATTCCGCTGCGGCCCGCGCCGGGCGCCGCGCCGCTCGGCCTCCTGGTGCTGGCCTCCGAGGAGGCCAAGCGCTTCTACCCCGGCATGGGCACGCTCTACCTCGACCGCCTGAGCCAGCTGGTCGGCGCCGCGCTGGTGCGCATGCAGGGGTGAAACCGGAAGCCCCCCCTCTCCCCAGCCCTCTCCCGCACGCGGGAGAGGGGGCAATTGCCGGGCCCATACCGATTGCTTCGCTCCCTCTCCCCAACCCTGATGAAACTACTAAGCAATCGACTAAGCCCGCAAGCGGGCAAGTCGCTGCTTATCTCCCAGAGGGAGAGGGGGCAAATGCTGGGCCCAAACCGATTGACCATTACCTGCGGCACCTTGCCGCCGAGCGGCGGCTGTCGCCGCACACGGTGGCCGCCTACGCGCGCGACCTCGCCGACCTCGTCCGCCTGAACGACGGCAAGCCGCTCGATTCACTCAACGTGAGTGACGTGCGCGGCGCCATTCTCAAATTGCGCGGCCGCGCCCTGTCCGCCGCCAGCGTCGCCCGCATGCTGTCGAGCTGGCGCGGCTTCTACGCCTTCGCCTGTCGCCGCCTCGGCTTTCCCCGCAACCCCTGCACCGGCCTGCGCCCGCCCAAGGCCGCCAAGGCGCTGCCCGAGATCCTCTCGCCCGACGCCTGCTCGCGGCTGCTCGACGGCGCCGAAGTCGAGGGGGCGCTCGACCTGCGCGACCGCGCGATGTTCGAACTGTTCTATTCGTCCGGCCTGCGCCTGGCCGAACTGGTCGGGCTCGACCTCGGCGATGTCAACCGCGACAACGGCGAGGCGCAGGTGACCGGCAAGGGGCGCAAGAGCCGCATCGTGCCCGTCGGCAGCCAGGCGCTCGCCGCGCTCGCCGCCTGGCTGCCGCTGCGCCAGACCCTGGTCCGCGACGACACGCCGGCGCTGTTCGTCAGCCAGCGCGGCAGCCGCCTGACGCCGCGCAGCGTGCAGCTGCGGCTCGACCGCTGGGCGGCGAAGTCCGGCCTCGGCCAGGCCGTGCATCCGCACCTGCTGCGCCACGCCTTCGCCACCCACGTGCTGCAGTCGTCCGGCGACCTGCGCGCGGTACAGGAAATGCTCGGCCACGCCAGCATCAGCACCACCCAGGTCTATACGCACCTCGACTGGCAGCACCTGGCCAAGGTTTACGACCAGGCGCATCCGCGCGCGCGCAAGAAAGAGTAAGCGCCCACACACCCGATCTTTCCGGCGGCCGCCTTCAGAAACCCGGCCGCCTGCCGATTCCATGCGTATGCGCGCGCATACGCCCCTTCGCCTGCCCTCCTTGCTGCATGGCCTGCGCCCCACCCGCCTCAGCACCCAGGGCCGCGTGGTGGGCGCCCTCTTGCTCGTCCTGCTGGTCGCCTTCGTGCTCGCCGGACAGCTCGCGCTGCATATCGCGCGCAAGGACGCCGACGCGGCATTGCGCAGCCAGGCCGCCACCCAGCTCGCGCTGCTGTCGCAGGCGGTCACCGATTCGGCCGTGCTGCGCGATCACACCGGCATCCAGGCCCAGCTCACGCTGGCCGTCGAACACGACACCCTGCAATACGCGATCTTCCTCGCCCCCGACGGCCCGCTCCTGCGCGCCGACGCCCCGGTGCGTCGAACCCAGCGCCCCGAGTGGTTCGCCCGCCTGGCCGGGCTCACCGAGCCCGTCCTGCAGGCCCCGCTCTACGTCGACGACCGCGTGCACGGCCACCTGGAAATCCGGCCTTCGGCCCATGCCTACGAGAATTTCCTGTGGCAGCTCGGCGCCGGCCTGGGTCTGCTGCTGGCCGCCGCGTTCAGCCTGCTCGGCTGGCTCGCCCATGTGCTGCTGCGCAGCAACCTGCGCGACCTCACCCGCCTGCGCGCCGCCGCCCGGCAGATCGAGGCGGGCGACTACAGCCTGCGCCTGCCGGTCCACCCCGGCAGCCCGCCCGAGCTGAAGGAAACCACGCAGGCCTACAACCACATGAGCGCCGCGCTCGAACACCTGCTGAGCGACCTCGGCGAGCAGCAGAAGGCGCTCGACGCCACCGCCGCCATGACCGAGGCCGATCTCGCCGGCAACATCAGCTTCGCCAACGACCTGTTCTGCAGCCTGAGCGGCTACCCGCGCGAGGCGCTGATCGGGCAGAACCACCGCCTCATCAAGTCGGGCCATCACGACGCCGAGTTCTTCCGGCATCTGTGGGAAACCATCGCCAGCGGGCGCACCTGGCGCGGCGAACTGTGCAACCGCGCCCGCGACGGCCGCCTGTTCTGGACCGATTCGACCATCATCCCGATCAAGGGCGACGACGGCCTGCCGGTCAAGTACCTGTCGATCCGCTTCGACATCACCCGCCGCAAGCTCGACGAAGCGCTGCTGAACGCCGAAAAGGAGCGCTGGCAGGTCACGCTGCAGTCGATCAACGACGCCGTGGTTGTGGTCGACGCCGACGGCCGCGTGCACTACTTCAACCCCGCCGCCGAAAGCCTGTTCGGCATCGCGCTCGAACAGTCGCTCGCGCGGCCGCTCGGCGAACTGATCCAGCTGGAGCCGCTCGGCGAGGACGAAGCGCCGATCGGCCTGCCGTCGCGAGGCTCGACCCTGCCGGGCCGCACCGGCTCGGCCTGGCTGAAGCCGCGCCACGGCGAAGACCTCGCAGTGAGCTACAGCTGTTCGCCGCTCAACGTCGACGGCGGAGCCGGCGCGATCTACGTGCTGCGCGACGAAACCGAGAAGAAGCAATTGCTCGACAGCCTGCGCGAGATGGCCTTCCACGACACGCTGACCAAGCTGCCGAATCGCCGCGCGGTCGAGGGCCGGCTCGACCGCGCCATGCGCAGCGCGCGCGCCGACTGCCGCCAGCACGCCTTCTGCTACATCGACCTCGACCAGTTCAAGCTGGTGAACGACACCTGCGGCCACGCCGTGGGCGACGCGCTGCTCGCCGAAATCGCGCAGACCATGAAGGAGGCCCTGCCGGTGCAGGCCTATCTCGGCCGGCTGGGCGGCGACGAATTCGGCCTCATCCTGTTCAACACGCTGCCGGTCGAGGCGATCCAGATCTGCCGCCAGATGATCCAGCGCATCCGCGACTTCCGCTTCGAGCACAACGGTCGCCGCTTCACCCTCGGCGCCTGTGCCGGCGTCGCGCCGATCACCGAGACCGCGGCCTCCGCGAGCGAGATCATGGTGCAGGCCGACATGGCCTGCTACCGCGCCAAGTCGCAGGGCAGCGGCCGGGTGCTGCTGTACGAGGCCCATGAAGTGGGCTTCCGCCGCCTGGAGACCGAAATGAGCTGGGCGGCCGACTTCGCCAAGGCGCTGGAAAGCAACCAGTTCCTGCCCTACCGCCAGCTGATCGAATCGACCACGCATCGCGGCCGGCCGCATTACGAGGTGCTGGTGCGCTGGAACCGCCACGGCGTGATCGAAGGGCCGGCCAAGCTGCTGCCGGCGCTGGAACGCTTCGGCCAGGAGCCCATCCTCGACCGCTGGATGGTCGAGGCGGTGGTGTCCTACCTCGCCAGCCAGCCCGACGACGCCGCGGTGTATTTCATCAACCTCTCGGGCAAGTCGGTGGCCGACGAGACCTTCCTCGGCACGGTGTGCCACCTGCTCGACCACTACGGCGTCGCGGGCGAGCGCATCGGCTTCGAGGTCACCGAGACCGCAGCCGTGGTCAACCTCGACGACGCCCAACGCCTGATCCACGGCCTGCGCCAGCGCGGCTGCCAGTTCGCGCTCGACGATTTCGGCCGCGATGCGTCATCGTTCTTCTACCTCAAGCACCTGCCGGCCGACTTCATCAAGATCGACGGCGCCTTCGTGCGCGGCATGCTCGACGACCAGCGCGACCAGGCGATCGTGCGCTCGATCGCCAAGCTGGCGAGCGACTTCGGCATGCGTTCGGTGGCCGAACAGGTCGAGAACGCGCGCATGGCCGCGCTGCTGCGCGACATGGGCGTCGATTATCTGCAGGGTTACCACGTCCATCATCCCGAGGCCATGCCGGACTGGCAGCCGGTGGCGCGCTACGACGCCGAGGCGCGCGCGGCGCGGATGCCGCACCTCACCGTGGTGCGCTGACCCCTATTCGACGATCACGCCGGCGATGTCCGCGGGCGGGTCGGGGTAGCGCATGTCGAGGCCTTCCAGCGCCTCGATCAGCAGGGCGGAAATCGTGAGATTGCGCGCGAGCTTGTTGTTCGCCGGCACCACGTGCCACGGCGCATGCTCGGTGCTGGTGGCCGAGATCGCGTCCTCGTAGGCCTTCATGTAGTCGTCCCACTGTGCGCGCACCGCAAGGTCGCCGGGCTGGAATTTCCACCGCTTCTCGGGCTCGTCGCGACGCGACTCCAGGCGCTGCTTCTGCTCGTCCTTCGAGATGTGCAGGTAGAACTTCAGGATCGTGGTGCCGGTTTCGGCCAGCATGCGCTCGAAATCGTTGATCTGGCGATAGCGGCGCTTGCACTCGGCGGCGTCGATCCAGCCGTTGACGCGCGTGACGAGCACATCCTCGTAGTGCGAGCGGTTGAAGATCACGATCTCGCCCTTGCCCGGCACGTGCTGGTGCACCCGCCACAGATAGTCCTTCGCCAGTTCGTGCGGCGTCGGCGTCTTGAACGCGGTCACCCGCACGCCGAGCGGGTCGACCCCCTGGAACACGTGGCGGATGGTCGAATCCTTGCCGGCGGTATCCATTGCCTGCAGCACGACCAGCAACTTGTGCCGCCCTTCGGCGTAGAGCAGTTCCTGCAGGGTTTCCAGCTTCATGCGGTCGTCCTCCAGCCGCTCCCGCGCCGCGCCCTGGTCGCCGTTGAGGATGGTTTTCTCGTCGGCGTCCCATTTCGCGAGCTTGAGTTTACTGCCGGGCTTGATACGTGTGTCGGCCGGTTTCACAGGACCTCCTTGGGGGGAAGAAAGCGCATCCAGTCGCCAAGCGCGCTGCGGATCTCGTCCAGCGACAGGTGGCGCATCAGGGGGAAACTACCCGGAGCGAACCGGTCCCAGGCGCAACTCATGCCGCGCAGGGCCGGCTGCAGCGGGTCGCGCAGGCGGAATTCGGTGATGAAGAACAGGGACAGCGGACCGTCGTCGTCCGTGCGGCGAACATGGCGGAAATCCGTGCCCGCATCGACAAAGAAGTCGTCCGTGCTGCGGATCACCCGCAGCAGCGCGAAACGCCCCGGCCGCAGGGTTTGCGGACCATCGGAAACGGTATCGAGCTCGGCCACGCAGTGCGGATCGTGGCGCTGCACGCCGTTGCGCGGCACCACGCGCCCGTATTGCAGGCGCACCGTCGCGGCGCCCGGCTCGACCGTCAGCGGCCGCTCGAGCTGAACCGCCCCCCCGGCCGCATAGGCGTAATGGGGCGAGGCCGGATCCGGCGATTCGAGCGCAGCGCAGCCGGCCAGCAGCGCAATCAAGGCGATTCCCAGGGCTTTCATGCGGTCTCCCGGCCATGCCGGCGGCATGGCCAACAGTCCGGATTATGGTGCATTCGGCCCGGCTTCGCGCGAACCCGACGCGCGGAGGCTTGCACCTTTCGCGCATGACGTTCAGACTGCTCCCCTTCGCGCCGGCTCCCCCGGCCGAAACTTGACCTGTTGTTCGATACACGGAGCCCCCGATGGCCGCATCATCCAAACCCCTCACCGAAGCCGCGCTGTTGAAAATGCCGGCGTCCGCCTACATGAACGCCGAGCAGCTCGCGTTCTTCCGCGCCCGCCTCGAAGCCCTGCGCGAGGAAATGCTGGCCAACGCCGCCGACACCGGCGAGCACCTCAAGGAAAACGAGAACTTCGCCGACCCCAACGACCGCGCCACGGTCGAGGAGGAGAACATGCTCGAGCAGCGCGTGCGCGACCGCGAGCGCAAGCTCCTGAAGAAGATCAACAAGGCGCTCGCGCGCATCGATACCGGCGAATTCGGCTACTGCCTGGAGACCGGCGAACCCATCGGCCTGCCGCGCCTGCTGGCGCGCCCCACCGCCGAGTATTCCATCGAGGCGCAGGAACGCCACGAAAAGCTGGAAAAGCTGCACGCCTGAGACGCCCCCTCCGTCTGCGAAGGTAAGGGGGTATCGCCCCCCTGCAGTGCAACCAGGTTGCACTGCAGGGGGGCGACCCTTACAATCATCCGATGCCCAACCCGCCACCCAACCACGATCAGGCAACCCGCCTGCTTCAGCAACGCGGCGCGTCCATCACGCCCGCCCGCGTACGCGTGCTGCAGCTGCTGCTGGCCGCCGATGCAGCGATGTCGCATCAGGCCCTGCAACAGGCCGCCTCCGCGAGCGGCCAACGCTTCGACAAGGTGACGCTGTATCGCGTGCTCGACTGGCTGGTGGCTCAGGGCCTGGTACACAGTGTCACAGGTCACGACCGGGTGCGCCGCTTCAGTCCGATGCACGCACACGCCACGCATGCGCATTTCGAATGCAACGACTGCGGGCGCCTGTTCTGCCTGCACGGCAAATTGCCGCTTGCCCGCCCAGAGATTCCCGCAGGCTTCCAGCCGGACCGCCTGGACATCACCGTGCACGGACGTTGCGCCGACTGCGCCGCATCCGCTCACTGATCCGCGCTCCAAATATGTCATGGTCACCGCCCATTCACTTGTTGAAAGATGCAACTCAGTTGCCTGAGCACCCATGACATTTGCGCTGATCGTGCTCGCCACCCTGGCCGGCGGTCTGGTTTCCGTCCTGCTCGCCGCCAGCCTGGCGCTTACCGTGCTGCAGCGCCATGCCAACCTGATGGTGAGTTTTGCCGTCGGCGCTTTGCTGACCGCCGCCTTCATCGGCATGCTGCCGCACGCACTGGAATCAGGTCTGCCTGCCGAGCAGGTGGGGGGCTGGGTATTGGCCGGGCTGCTGGGGTTTTTCCTGCTCGAAAAATCGACGCTCTGGCGGCACAGCCATGGTGGCGACATGCATACCGGCGAATTGAAAACCGTCGTGCCCATGGTGGTAATCGGCGATGCCCTGCATAACTTCGTCGATGGCGTGGCGATCGCGGCGGCTTTCATGGTCGACACCCATCTGGGCATTGCGACGGCGGTGGCCATCCTGCTGCATGAAATTCCGCAGGAGCTGGCGGATTTCATGGTGCTGCTCGCCGCCGGACTCAGTCGGCGTCGCGCCCTGACGCTCAACCTGCTGTCGGGTGCCGCCACCGTAACCGGGGGCGTGCTGGGCTATTTCATACTGGACAACGCACGGCCCATGCTGCCGGTCGTGCTGGCGCTGGCGGCGGCGAGTTTCATCTACATTGCCGTATCCGACCTGGTGCCGCACCTGCAGCGCCAATCCGGGCTGCGCGCGAGCGCACTGCAACTGCTGCTTATCGCGACAGGCGGCGTCACGGCCCTGCTCGGCAGCGTCATGACGCATGCGCATGCACACTGAAGCCATCATGACCGCCCCCATCCCCGTTACCCTCGTCACCGGCTTTCTGGGCAGCGGCAAGACCACGCTGGTCAATCGCATCCTCACCGACCGCCACGATGAAAAAATCGCCGTGATCGAGAACGAGTTCGGCAACGCGTCCATCGATCACGCATTGCTCGCGCACGAGGCCGAGATCGTCGAGATCAACGATGGCTGCGTCTGCTGCAGCGTGCGCGGCGACCTCCTCCGCATCCTCGGCGATTTCGCGCGCCGCGCCGGCGCGGGCGAAATGCGCCTCGACCGCGTGCTCATCGAGACCACCGGGCTCGCAGACCCGGCGCCGGTGATCCAGACCTTCTTCGCCGATCCGTTCATCCATGCGCATTTCCGGCTGGATGCCATGCTGACCGTGCTCGACGCCGAGCACGCGATGCGCCAGCTCGATGCGCACGAAGCCGCGCGTGAACAGGTCGCGTTCGCCGACGTGCTGCTGATCGGCAAGCGCGACCTTGCGGACGCAAAGCAATTCTCCAGGCTTGTACAGCGGCTGATCCGGATCAATCCGCGCGCAGCCATTCATGCCATGTCGCACGGCGACGTACCCATGAACGTCATCGTCGACGTGAATGCCTTCAACCTGACTTCGCTGCTGGAGATCGATCCCGGCTTCCTCGACGAGGCCCATCATCACCATCACGACGACATCGCCGCTTTCGTCTACCGCAGCGAACGCGCCTTCGACGAAGACAGGCTCGAAAATTTCATGGCACACGCCATCGCACGGCATCACCCGGCCCTGCTGCGCTACAAGGGCATCCTGAACCTGGCCGGCGAACCGCATCAAGTCGCGCTGCAAGGCGTGCACATGACCGTGTACGGCGATCGCGTCCGTCCCTGGCCGGACGGCGCGGCGCGCGCTTCCACCCTTGTTTTCATCGGCCGCAACCTGCCCGAGGCGGAATTGCGCGCCGGGCTCGACGCCTGTCTCGTTTGAAAGGAAATCCGCATGAACCACGACCCCCGTCTTCCCGTCACCGTACTGTCCGGCTTTCTCGGCGCCGGCAAGACCACGCTGCTGAACCATATCCTGAACAACCGCGAAGGCCGCCGCGTTGCCGTCATCGTTAACGACATGAGCGAGGTCAACATCGACGCCAGCCTGGTGCGCGAAGGCGGCGCGCAACTCTCGCGCACCGAGGAGAAACTGGTCGAGATGTCGAACGGCTGCATTTGCTGCACGCTGCGCGAAGACCTGCTGAAGGAAGTCGCCGCGCTGGCGAAGGAAGGCCGGTTCGACCAGCTGGTGATCGAATCCACGGGCATTTCGGAGCCCCTGCCGGTGGCTGAAACCTTCACTTTCGCAGACGAGGAAGGACGCTCTCTGGCGAAGGTGGCGCGGCTCGACACGATGGTCACGGTCGTCGATGCCTACAATTTCCTGCGCGATTACGCCTCGTCGGACCTGCTCGGCGAGCGTGGCGAATCGCTGGGCGAGGACGACACGCGTACCGTCGTCGACCTGCTGGTCGATCAAATCGAGTTCTGCGACGTAATCGTCGTCAACAAGGCCGACCTTGTTTCGGAAGCCGAGCTGGAGCGGCTGGCCTCGATCCTCCACACGCTCAACCCGCGCGCGAAAATCGAAATTGCCCGATTCGGCAAGCTATCGCTCGACCGCGTGCTCGACACCGGATTGTTCGATTTCGAAGCTGCGAGCGAGGCCCCGGGCTGGCTGCAGGAGATGCGCGGCGAGCATGTACCGGAAACCGAGGAATACGGCATCACCAGTTTCGCCTATCAGGCGCGCCGGCCATTCCATCCACGACGCTTCTGGGATCTCATCCACAGCGAATGGGAAGGCGTGGTGCGCAGCAAGGGCTACTTCTGGCTGGCCAGCCGGCCCGAATTCGCGGGATCCTGGAGCCAGGCCGGCGGCGCCTGCCGCCACGGTGCGGCCGGCTACTGGTGGGATGCCGTCCCCCAGGAACACTGGCCGCAGGATGATGCCTACCGCACGCAGATTGCCGCCAAATCGCAGGGCGAATGGGGCGACCGGCGACAGGAACTGGTGTTCATTGGCATGGGCATGAACGAGACCGACATTCGCGCGAAACTCGATGCCTGCCTCCTCACCGACGCCGAAATGGCCCTCGGCCGCGCCCGCTGGGTGAAACTCGACGACCCTTTCCCGGTCTGGGCTCAAGAAGCTCCGGAAGATATCGAGACCGAACTGACATGACGCATTCTTTCCTCCGCCTTGCACTCGCCGCGGCGCTGTGCCCCATGCCGCTGGCCGTGCACGCGGCCACGGCACACGCGCATGGTGCGGCCACGCTTGCCGTCGCCATCGACGGCGGCACGCTCACCCTCTTGCTGGAAACGCCGACCGACAGTCTGGTCGGCTTCGAACACGCGCCACGCACCGCCCGTGAACGCGCGGCAGTAACGAAGATGCAGCAGACGCTCGAACGACCCGCCGCCTTGTTTGTGCCCAGCCCGGCCGCCGCGTGCAAGCCGGCGAGCGTGAAACTGGAGTCGACGCTGTTCGAACCGGGACACGCGCATCACGATCACGGCGCGCAGGCGCACGCAGGCGGCCACGCCGACCTTGACGGCGAGTTCGTGTTCCACTGCGCGCGCCCCGATGCGCTGCGCGATATGGAGGTGCATCTCTTCGAGGCCTTTCCGCGCCTGAAAAGGCTCAAAGTCGAGATCGCCGGCCCGCGCGGGCAGACCGCTGTCCAGCTTACGCCGGGGCAGCGCAAGGCGCGCTGGTAGCCATGCCGGCGCCCGTCGTTTCCGTTGCCGGCCTGCGCTTCGACTGGGGCGGCACCCCCTGCCTCGACATCGCCGCGTTCGAACTGGCGCAGAACGAACAGGTATTCCTCTACGGCCCCTCCGGTTCCGGCAAAAGCACGCTCCTGAACCTGCTGGCCGGGGTGCTCGTGCCGCGCGCCGGGGAGCTCGTCGTGCTCGGCGCCGCGCTGCCCCGACTCGCCGGCGCCGCACGCGACCGCTTCCGTGCCGATCATCTCGGGCTCATCTTTCAGCAGTTCAATCTGATTCCCTACCTCTCCGTACTCGACAACGTGTTGCTGCCGTGCCACTTCTCGGCACGCCGGCGGGAACGCGCCGGCGACGCCAAGCAAACGGCTGCACGCCTGCTCGTGCACCTCGATCTCGACCCGGCGCTGTGGACGCGGCGCGCCGATGCGCTTTCGGTGGGCCAGCAGCAGCGCGTAGCGGCGGCGCGCGCATTGATCGGTGCGCCGGAACTCATCGTCGCCGACGAACCCACTTCGGCGCTCGACGCCGACCGGCAGGACGCCTTCCTCGATCTGTTGACCCGCGAATGCGCCGCCAGCGGCGCGGCGCTGGTGTTCGTCAGCCACGACCGCCGGCTCGCCGCTCGTTTTGCGCGCACGCTCGCCCTGCCCGACATCAACCGCGCGGGGGTGGCGCCATGATGCCGCCGCTGGTCCGCCTGGCCGCATTGAGCGCATGGAACCGGCGCGCCGCCCTGAGTCTGACAGTGCTGGCCGTCGCCCTGTCGGTGATGATGCTGCTTGGCGTCGAGCGCTTGCGCGAACAGGTTCGCGACGGCTTCGAGCAATCCGTCTCCGGCGCCGACCTCATCGTCGGCGCGCGCGGCAGCCCGTTGCAGCTGATGCTGTATTCGGTCTTCCGCATCGGCGAAGCCACGCACAACGTGCAATGGTCGAGCGTCGAGGCGCTGACCGCGCACCCGGCGGTAGCCTGGACCATCCCGGTCTCGCTCGGCGATTCGCATCGCGGCTACCCGGTTCTGGCGACGAATCACGCCTACTTTGCGCATTTCCGCCATGGCGACAGGCGACCCCTCGCGCTGGCCGGGGGCCGCGCGTTCGACGGCGTCTTCGAGGCCGTGCTGGGTGCCGAAGTCGCGGATGCACTGGACTATCGTCTCGGCGATCGCATCGCGCTTGCGCACGGCAGCGGCGAGTCGGGGCTCGCCGACCACGCCGACAAACCCTTCACCGTGACCGGCATTCTCGCCCGCACCGGCACGCCGGTAGACAACACCGTACACATCAGCCTCGCGGCGATGGAAGCGATCCATCTCGACTGGCAGGGTGGCGCACCCATTCCCGGCATGCAGATTCCGGCCGAATACGTGCAGAAATTCGATCTCGAGCCCAAGACCGTCACCGCCGTCATCGTCGGCCTGGAATCGCGCGCAGCGGTATTCTCGGTGCAGCGCTGGATCAACAACTTCCACGCCGAGCCGCTGATGGCCGTGCTGCCCGGCGTGGCGCTGGCGCAGTTGTGGCAGATGATCGGCCACGGTGAAAAGGCGCTGCTTGCGATATCTGCGCTGGTGGTTGGCGTCGGACTCGCGGGCCTGGTCGCCGTGGTGCTGGCCGGTCTCGACCAGCGGCGCCGCGAACTGGCCATACTCCGCGCGGTCGGCGCACGGCCGCGCGATATCCTTGCCCTGCTGACACTTGAAGGCCTCGGTCTGACCGTGATCGGTGCGCTGCTTGGACTCGTGCTCCTGACCGTGCTGTCGCTCGTCGCCGCGCCGCTCGTCCAGGCTCGCTTCGGCCTCAGTCTGACGACAGGTCTGCCTTCAGCACACGAGCTTTATCTGCTGGCCGGCGTGATAATCACCGGATTCATCGCCAGCCTGTTGCCGGGCTGGCGCGCATACCGCGTATCGCTGGCCGATGGACTGACGCCGAAAACCTGAGGACACCATGAAAGCCCTGCTTGCCCTTGTCTGCCTGCTTTTCGCCGCCGCCGTGCCTGCGGCCGACTACAAGATCGGCGACAGACTTGCGCCCGCCCAATCCACCGCCGCCACAAAAGCCCGCGAAATCAGCTGGGACGACCTGATGCCGCCCGGCTGGAATCCGGCCAAAGAACTGGAGGGGCTCGACCTCGACCGGCTTGACGACGCCGATCCGCGCGCGATGGAAGTGCTGGCCCGCCTCAAGCAGATGTGGGCGAACGCGCCATCCAACCCCGCCATCACCGGCAAACCCATCCGCCTGCCTGGCTTCATGGTGCCGCTCGAATACGGCAAAAAAGAAGTCAGCGAATTCCTGCTGGTGCCGTATTTCGGCGCGTGCATCCATGTCCCGCCACCGCCCGCCAACCAGATCATCCACGTCCTGCCGGCCAAGCCGGTCAAAATGAAAACCTACATGGACGCGGTGTGGATCGAAGGCCAACTCGAACTCGCCAGCGTGAAAACCGACATGGGCGACGCCGGCTACCGCCTGCGCGCCGTCAGAGTCGAGCCCTACGTCGAGAAAAAGCCCCGGCGATGAGCGACGCACCGCTCCCCATCACCCTGCTGACCGGCTTTTTGGGCAGCGGCAAGACCACGGTGCTCAATCACCTGGTGCGCACGCTGCCGCGCACCGCCATCCTGATGAACGAGTTCGGCGAAGTCGCGCTCGACCATCAACTGCTGCAGAAAATGGAAGGCCCGATGGCGCTGCTCTCGGGCGGCTGCGTGTGCTGCACCATCTCGGGCAGCCTGTCGCCGACGCTGAAGAACCTGTGGATGGCGCGCCAGAAGGGCGACATCCCGCCGTTCGAGCGCGTGGTCATCGAGACCACCGGCGTCGCCGACCCGGTGCCGGTGCTCGACACCCTGCTCAACGACCACTGGATCCGCGCACGCTTCCGCCTCGACGGCGTGGTCACCACGGTCGACGCGCTGTTCGCCATGGACCAGCTCGACGAACACGCCGAGGCGGTCAAGCAGGTGGCGGTCGCCGACCTGCTGCTGCTGACCAAGACCGACCTCGCCACGCCCGAACAAACCGCCGCCCTGCGCGAACGGCTCGCCGCGCTGAACCCGGCCGCCAATATCGTGGCCGTGACGCAGGGCGAAATCGATCCCGCCGTGATCCAGAACCTCGGCCTGTGGAACGCCGAGACGAAATCGCTCGAAGTCGCGCGCTGGCTGAAGGCGCAGCGCTACCGGCACGCATCCGCCGGCCCGCTCGGCGCCCGGCCGACTGCTGCCCCGCACGACGCGCGCATCGCCGCCTTCTCGGTGGTGCTCGACGCCCCGCTCGACCGCTGGGGCCTGCAGTCGGCGCTCTCCATGCTCACCGCGTTCCGCGCCGAGCACCTGCTGCGCTTCAAGGCGCTGGTCAATCTGGCGGGCGAAGACAAGCCCGTCGTGCTGCACGGCGTGCAGCACGTGCTGTATCCGGAAGTCCAGCTCGACGCCTGGCCCGACGACGACCGCCGCAGCCGCTTCGTCTTCATCGTGCGCGACCTCGACCCGGCGTTCGTCGCCAAAGTGCTCGCGGACTTTACCGGAGCGGCCCGGCATCACAACGAGGACACGGAGGACGCTGAGGAAAAGGCGCCTACCTCCGCGTCCTCCTTGTAAAAAATGAACCTCGCCCAGCGCGCGCTCATCGGCCTGATTCGCGTCTACCAGCTGGCGCTGTCGCCCTGGCTCGGCCGCCAGTGCCGCTACCTGCCGACCTGCTCGGAATACGGCAAGGAAGCGATCGAGAAACATGGCGCGCTGAAGGGCGGCTGGCTCGCCGCCAAACGCATCGGCCGCTGCCGCCCCGGCTGCGCCCACGGCTACGACCCGGTGCCGCCGGTCGAGCCGCGCGACAAACGCGGGTAGAATGCGGCCCATGCTGCCGCGCCGCGTCCTTTCCTGGCTGCTCGCCCTCGCCCTGCTCCTCGGGCAGGCGGCGGCGTTCGCCCACGCGCTGGAACACCTCGACCCGCATGACGCGGTGCCCGACCACGCGTGCGAGCTGTGCGTGGCACACGCCCAGCTCGGCGGCGCGTTGTCGGGCAAGGCCTTCATCCCCGCGGCCGAAACCGCACCCTTCGTCGTCCCGGCCGCCGCCGCGCTGCCGCCGGGCCGCCTCTTTACTCGCCACGCGTCCGCCCGCGCGCCGCCCGTCCCCGCCTGAAAAAACCGCTTTTCTGAGCCCCTGCCGGACGCGCGTCCGGCAGGGTCGCCTGCTTTTTTTCGACGGAGTTCACCATGTTTCGAACCACCCTGCTCGCGGCCGCGCTGACGGCTGCCTTTCCCGCATTCGCCCAATCCGACCTCGACGCCCTGCGCGCCGAACTGAAGGAGATGAAAACCGCCTACGAGGCACGCATCGCCGCGCTCGAAGCGCGCGTCCAGCAGGCCGAGGCCAAGCCCGCCGCGCAGCCGGCGCCCGCGCCGCAGGCCGACAGCGCGCCCGTGGCCGGCCGCTTCAATCCGGACATCTCGCTTATCCTGCAAGGCCGCTACGCCCATCTCGACGACATCGACGAACGCCGCATCGAGGGCTTCCTCCCCGCCGGGCACGGCCACGGCGACGGCGCGTCCCGGGGTTTTTCGGTCGACGGCACCGAGCTGATCCTGTCGGCCAGCATCGACCCCTATTTCCGCGGCCAGGCCATCCTCGCGCTGCTCGACGAGGAAGTCGCGATCGAGGAAGCCTGGGTGCAGACCACCCGCCTCGGCCACGGCGTGTCGGTCAAGGCCGGCCGCTTCCGCTCGGGGCTCGGCTACCAGAACGAAAAGCACCCGCACGCCTGGGACTTCGCCGACAGCAGCCTGATGTACCGCGCGCTGTTCGGCGAGGGCTACGGCCACGACGGCGTGCAGCTGAAATGGGTGGCGCCGACCGATCTGTTCATGGAATTCGGCGCCGAAGCCGGGCGCGGCGCCGGCTTCCCCGGCACAGACCGCAACACCAACGGCGCCGGCGCCTATACGCTGTTCGGCCATGTCGGCGGCGACGTCGGCACCTCGCACAGCTGGCGCGCGGGGCTGGCCTGGCTGAGCGCCAAGGCCGACGAACGCGAGGGTGAGCTGGAAGACCTCAACGACGAGCATGCCGAAACGCTTTTCAGCGGCACGAGCAAGGCCTGGGTCGCGGATTTCGTGTGGAAGTGGGCGCCCGATGGCAACGCGCGTGAGCGCAATTTCAGCTTCGCCGCCGAATACTTCCGCCGCGCCGAGCGCGGCAGCCTGCTGTGCAAGGACAACACCCCCGCTGGCGCCTGCAACGGCACTGCGGACACCTACCGCTCCAGCCAGTCCGGCTACTACGCGCAGGCGGTCTACCAGTTCATGCCGCGCTGGCGCAGCGGCTACCGCTACGACCGCCTGAACCCCGGTTCGGTCGATTTCGGCGCCAACAACGCCTTCCTGCCGATCACCAACCACCAGCCCACCCGCCACTCACTCATGCTCGACTACTCGCCCTCGGAATTCTCGCGCCTGCGCCTGCAGTATTCGAAGGACCAGTCGATGGCAAGCCAGAACGAGAACCAGTGGTTCGTGCAGTACATTCACAGCCTGGGCAGCCACGGCGCGCACAAGTTCTGAGGCCCTCCATCATGAAACGACTGCTGGTTTGCCTCACGCTGTGGGCGCCGCTCGCGGCGCACGCCGCGCTCAACGTGTTCGCCTGCGAACCCGAGTGGGCGGCGCTCGCCACGGAAATCGGCGGCGCCGACGTGCGCGTCTACGCCGCCACCACCGCGCAACAGGATCCGCACCGCATCGAGGCGCGCCCCAGCCTCATCGCGCAGATGCGGCGCGCCGACCTGGTGGTGTGCAGCGGCGCCGACCTCGAAGCCGGCTGGCTGCCGGTGCTGCTGCGCGAATCCAACAACCCCGCGGTGCAGCCGGGCCGCCCGGGTTATTTCGAGGCGAGCCGCTTCGCCCCGCTGCGCGACAAGCCCGCGTCGCTCGACCGTTCGCAGGGCGACGTGCACGCCGCCGGCAATCCGCACCTGCACGCCGACCCGCGCAACCTCGCGCGGGTCGGCGCGGCGCTGGCGGCGCGCATGAGCGAACTCGACCCCGCCCGCGCGGCCGCGCATCAGGCCCGCTGGCAGGCCTTCTCGGCTCGCTGGACGGCGGCGATCGCGGGCTGGGAGGCGCGTGCGGCGCCCTTGCGGAACATGCCGGTGGCGGTGCAGCACACCTCGTTCAGCTACCTCATCGCCTGGCTCGGCCTGCGCGAGGTCGCCATCCTGGAGCCGCGGCCCGGCATCGACCCCTCGGTCGCGCATCTGGGGCGGCTGGCGGCGCAACTGCAGGCCGACCCGCCGCGCGCGGTGCTGCGCGCGGCCTACCAGAGCCCGCGCCCGGCCGACTGGCTGGCGCAGCGCCTCGGCGTGCCGGCGCTGACGCTGCCCTACACGGTGGGCGGCAACGCACGGGCGGGCGATCTGTTCGCACTGTTCGACGACACCCTCGACCAGTTGCTGAAAGCGGCCCCATGACCTTCCCGCTCGACCTGCTCGTCTGGCCCCTCGCCGTCGGCGTGCTGGTGCTCGCCACCCACGTGCCGCTGGGCCGGCGGGTGCTGGCGCGCGGCATCATCTTCCTCGACCTCGCGGTCGCGCAGTTCGCGGTCCTCGGCGTCGTCGCGGCGCACGCCCTGGATCTGGCCGCCGAAGGCTGGCCGACCCAGCTCGCCGCCGCAGTTGCCGCGCTTGCCGGCGCTGCCCTGCTCGCGGCGAGCGAGCGGCGCTGGCCCGACATCCAGGAAGCGCTGATCGGCTCCAGCTTCGTCGTCGCGGCGAGTCTGGCCGTGCTGCTGCTGGCGCACGACCCGCACGGCGGCGAGCATCTGGCCAGCCTGATGAGCGGCCAGGTGCTGTGGGCGACGCCCGCGCAGGCGGTACAACTGGCCGCGCTCACCGTGGCGCTGGGCGCGATCCTCGCGTGGCGCGGCGAACGCCTGGGCCGGCTCGGCTTCTATCTGGTGTTTGCGCTGGCGATCACAGCCTCGGTGCAGCTGGTCGGCGTGTATCTGGTATTCGCCAGCCTGATCCTGCCCGCACTGGCGGTGCGCGGTCTGCCGCCGCGCGCAGCGCTGCCGGCCGGCTGGGCGGTCGGCGCGTTCGCCTACGCCGCCGGCCTCTTCGTTTCCGCGGCCGGCGACTGGCCGGCCGGGCCTGCGATCGTCGTTGCGCTGGCCCTGTGCGCGTTCTTCCTCAGGTTAGTGCGGATGCATGCCGTAAAAGGTCAGCAAGTTGCCGCAAAAGGGCGACAGCGCTAGTATCCCGATTGAATCGACTTTCCCCTTCCCCTATCACCCGTGGCGCTGCCGTTTTTCAAGAAGAGCAAGGACAAGGCCCCGCCGCCTGCGACGCGCAAGCCGGCGCCTGCCGCCACGCCCGCGGCGGCCGGCGAAGCGCCACCGACCGAAACCCTGCTCACCATGGACATGCACGCCACCGGCATCGTGGTCGAGGACGCCAGCGGCGCGCCCGAATCCCCGGTCGACGAGGCAGCCATCCTCTACGCCAGCGGCCAGCCCGAAATGGTCGAGACCCTGCTCAAGGGCGTGCTGGCGAGCGGCGATCGCCGCGCCTGGCACATGCTGTTCGACCTGTATTGCGTGCAGGGCCGCGAGAGGGATTTCGAGCAGATGGCGGTCGACTATGCGGTGCGTTTCGAGACTTCGCCGCCGCTGTGGCAGGGCACGAGCCCGAACGCCGCCGCCAGGCCCCAGCAGGCTGAGGCCGCGAGTCTCGAGCTGCCGGGCCTGCTCGACAAGAGCGCCGCCGCCACCCTGAAGGAAGGCATCGCGGCCACCCCCAAGGGCGCCACTGCGCGCATCGATTTTTCGCGCATCGCCATGGTCGACGAGGGCGGCGCCGAAGCCTGCGCCCAGGTGCTGGGCGGTGCTCGCAAGACCAAGCGCAAGTTGCAGGTGAGCGGCGTCGACACCCTGATCGCCCTGCTGCAGGATCTGATCCGCGCCACCCACAGCCGCGCCGCGCATTGGCTGCTGCTGCTCGAGCTCTACCAGACGCTCGGCCAGCAGGACGATTTCGAGAATCTGGCGGTCGACTACGCGGTGCATTTCGAGATGTCGCCGCCTTCCTGGGTCGCGGTGCAGGCGGCCGAGGTGGTGAAGACGCAGCCCGCCGAGCCGCTGGACGACGCGCTGCGCCTGACAGGCGAAATCACCCCCGCCAACGATGCCGCTTTCCAGCAGTTCACCAGCTACGCCGCCAGCCACAGCGACGTGCTGGTCGACCTCTCGCAGGTCACCCGCGTCGACTACGGCAGCGTCAGCCAGTTCATCAGCGTGCTCATGCAGTGCCTGGGCAGCGGCAAGGCCATCACCCTGCGCGGCCACAACGCGCTCATCCACGAACTCTTCCGCGTCATGGGCATCGACCAGCTCGCCCAGCTGAGCCCGCGCCACCGCGACTGACGTCCCGTCCATGTCCGATGCCCTGATCGCCGAGGCCGCGCTCGCCGCCGCGGTGGCCTGGGGCGCGGGCTTTCGCCTCTACGCCGTGGTGCTGGCGCTGGGCCTCCTGGGCGGGTTCGGCGCGCTCGACCTGCCGGCGCCGCTGCAATTCCTGTCGCATCCGCTGGTGCTCGGCGTCAGCGGTCTCCTGACGCTCGCCGAATTCGTCGGCGACAAGATCCCCTACCTCGACAGCGCCTCGGACGCGATCCACACCTTCATCCGCATTCCCGCCGGCGCGGCGCTCGCCGCGGCCTTCTTCGGCGACAGCGGCGGCGCGATGCAGGCCGCGGCGGCGCTCCTGGGCGGCAGCGTCGCCGCCGGCAGCCACCTCGCCAAATCGGGCTCGCGCGCGCTCATCAACACCTCGCCCGAGCCGCTGTCCAACGTCGCCGCCTCGTTCACCGAGGAAGGCCTCCTGATCGGCGGGCTTTGGCTGGCCCTCGCCTACCCGCTGGTCTTCCTCGCCGGGCTCGCGGTTTTTGTGCTCGCGACGCTGTGGATGCTGCGCCGCCTGTGGCGCTGGCTGCGTGCCCCCAGCCGCCGCCTGCGGCAGCCTGAGCGTCTCGTATAATGCCGCCCATGGAACAATATCGCGGCACCACCATTCTTTCCGTGCGCCGGGGCGATCAGGTCGCCTTGGGCGGCGACGGCCAGGTCACCCTCGGCAACATCGTCATCAAGTCCACCGCGCGCAAGATCCGGCGGCTGCACCAGGACCGCGTGCTGGCCGGCTTCGCCGGCGGCACCGCCGACGCCTTCACCCTGTTCGAGCGCTTCGAGGCCAAGCTCGACAAGCATTCAGGGCACCTGCTCCGAAGCGCGGTCGAACTCGCCAAGGACTGGCGCACCGACCGCATGCTGCGCCGCCTCGAGGCCATGCTGGCCGTCGCCGACCGTGAGTACTCGCTCATCATCACCGGCAACGGCGACGTGCTCGAGCCCGAGCACGGCATCGCCGCCATCGGCTCCGGCGGCGCCTACGCCCAGGCGGCCGCGCTCGCGCTGTTGCAGAACACCGAGCTGCCGCCGCTTGAAATCGTGAAGAAGAGCCTCACCATTGCGGGGGACATCTGCATTTACTCGAACCAGAATCATGTGATTGAGGAGTTGAGGAGTTGAGGAGCTAGGAACTAGGATTTAGGGGCTAGGGCGCTTTGTGCGGCTTCGCCGCGCCTCATGAATTCATGGAACGCGGCTCAGCCGCACAAATCCCCTAAATCCTAGCCCCTAAATCCTAGCCCCTAGATCCTAGCCCCTAGATCCTAGCCCCTAGCAATGACCCCCAAAGAAATCGTCCACGAACTCGACAAGCACATCGTCGGCCAGGCCGCGGCCAAGCGCGCGGTCGCGGTCGCCCTGCGCAACCGCTGGCGGCGCCAGCAGGTCGAGGAGCCCTTGCGTCAGGAGATCACGCCGAAGAACATCCTGATGATCGGCCCCACCGGCGTCGGCAAGACCGAGATCGCGCGCCGGCTGGCGCGGCTCGCCAACGCGCCCTTCATCAAGATCGAGGCGACCAAGTTCACCGAGGTCGGCTACGTCGGGCGCGACGTCGACACCATCATCCGCGACCTGATGGAAACCGCGGTGAAGCAGATGCGCGAGCAGGCCACCGCCAAGGTGCGCTTCCGCGCCGAAGAGGCCGCCGAGGAGCGCGTGCTCGACGCGCTGCTGCCGCCGCCGCGCAGCGTCGGCTTCAACGAACCCGAGCCGCCGCGCGAGGAAGGCGCGGCGCGCCAGCGCTTCCGCAAGATGCTGCGCGAGGGCGCACTCGACGACAAGGAGATCGAAGTCGAACTCGCCGCGGTGAACCCCAACATGGAAATCTTCACCCCGCCGGGGATGGAAGACCTGTCGCAGCAACTGCAGGGCATGTTCGCCAACCTCGGCGGCGGCCGCCGGCAGTCGCGCAAGCTCAAGGTGCGCGAGGCGATGAAGCTCCTCACCGACGAAGAGGCCGGGCGCCTCATCAACGACGAGGAGACCAAGCAGCAGGCGCTCGCAGCCGTCGAGCAGAACGGCATCGTCTTCCTCGACGAAATCGACAAGATCGCTACCCGCTCGGATGCCCACGGCAGCGACGTGTCGCGCCAGGGCGTGCAGCGCGACCTGTTGCCGCTGATCGAGGGCACCACTGTCAGTACCAAGTACGGCATGGTGAAGACCGACCACATCCTCTTCATCGCCAGCGGCGCGTTTCATCTTTCGAAGCCGTCCGACCTGATCCCCGAACTGCAGGGCCGGCTGCCGATCCGCGTCGAGCTGCAGGCGCTCTCGGTGGAAGACTTCGAGCGCATCCTCACCGCCACCGACGCCTGCCTCACGCGCCAGTACGAAGCGCTGCTGGCGACCGAGGGCGTCACGCTGAAATTCACCGACGACGGCATCCGCCGCATCGCCGAAATCGCCTACGAGGTGAACGAGCGCACCGAGAACATCGGCGCGCGCCGCCTGCACACGGTGATGGAAAAACTGCTGGAAGACATTTCCTTCGACGCCGGGAACGTCACCGGCGAACACGTGGTCGATGCCGAGGCCGTCACCACGCGGCTGGCCGCACTCGCCGCCCGCGAAGACCTCGCCCGCTACGTCCTCTAACCCCTGGCCCCTGACCCCCAGTAATGAACCCCGAAACCAAGCAACCCTTCGAAGCCCGCGGCAAATTCCTCTCGACCATCCTGTTCGGCAGCCGCTGGCTGCAGGTGCCGCTCTACCTCGGCCTGATCATCGCCCAGGTCGTGTACGTCATCCACTTCATGGTCGAGCTCGAACACCTCGTCACCGGCACCTTCAAGCTCTCCGAAGAGGCGATCATGCTGATCGTGCTGGGGCTGATCGACGTGGTGATGATCTCCAATCTCCTCATCATGGTCATCGTCGGCGGCTACGAGACCTTCGTCTCGCGCCTCAACCTCAGGGGCCATCCCGACGAGCCGGAATGGCTGTCGCACGTCAACGCCAACGTGCTCAAGGTCAAGCTCGCCACCGCCATCATCGGCATTTCCTCGATCCACCTGCTGAAGACCTTCATCAACGCACCCAATCTGGATGAAAAAGTCCTGCTGTGGCAGACCATCATCCACATGGCCTTCATCGTGTCGGCGGTGGCGATCGCCTATATCGACAGGCTGATGCCGGCGGCCGGCAAGCACTGAGCGGCGGCCGACCCCCGATGGCGGCATGCCGCGGCTAATGCCGCCATCGACATTACTTATTTGGCTGCGTCTCGCCGCAGGCGGAAAATTGCCCGGTTAAGCGAACTTTAATCAGGAGACGCCCCATGGCCACCCGCGACACCCTCACCCCCAAGGAAGCCCAATGCAGCGGCGGCGCCGATTACGCGGCGCTGGCGCTCGAAGCGCTGCAGGATCCCGCCGACGCTGCCTACGCGAAAGAACTGATGGACCGCGTGGCGGACGACTGCCAGTTCACCAAGGACCTCGCCGCCTGCGCCATCGTCTACAAGGCGCTCGGCGAACAGGCTCGCGCCGAGGAACTGCTGCAGACCGCCGAGGACTACTGCATGAGCGGCGAGGAGCAGATCGCGCTGGCCGAGGCCAAGTTCAAGGTGCTGGGCGACAAGGCGGCAGCCGTGGGCGCGTATGAAAAGGCGCTGAAGGAAACCGGCAACCTCGATCCGCTGATCGACCTCGCCAAGAACGTGATGCGCGTGATCGCCGACAGCGCCTTCGCGAAAAAGGTGCTGGAAAAGGCCGAGGCCAAAGTCTCGCGCGCGGTGGAATTCAGCAAGCTGGCAGCCGCCTCGGCCGAGCATCTGCTCGACAAGGACTACGCCGCGGCGATCTTCGCCAAGGCGGGCGAGAAGCTCTCCAGCGTCCCCGACCTGCTGTCCCTGGCAAGCGAGGTCACGAAGACCCTGGGCGATCCCGCCAAGGCGAAGGCGCTGTACGAGCGCGCACTCGCCGGCGCGACCGATTTCACCGCCGCCAAGACCCTGATCGAATCCGCCAAGCAGGCCGGCGACGCCGCCTTCACGCAGGCCGCGCTGAAGAAGGCGGGCGACCTGGCAACCGCCACCGGCGAATACATCGAACTGGCCGAGGGCCTGGCGGGGGTGGGCGACAAGCCGGGCGCGACCGCGCTGCTCGACAAGGCGGAAGACGCCGTCGCCGGTCTCGACGAAATGCAGAAACTGGTCGCCGCGGTGGAAGCGCACCTGGCCGACGACGCCGCGCGTCTGACGCGGGTGAAAGCCAAGCTGGAAAAGCGCCAGGCCAACCACGCGCGCTACATGGAGTTCCAGCAGCTGGAAAAGGACGCGACCAGCGCCAAGCAGTTCCTCGCGCTCGCCGAGCGCGTGCGCCTGGAACTGGAAGACCCCTTCTACGCCGCCAAGCTGATCGAGTCGGCCGAGGCCCTGCTCGACGGCACCGGCTACCAGTTCTCGCGCTACAAACCCATCCTGCTGGCGGTCGACAAGAACCTCGACGATACCGCCTGGCTCGGCCGCCTGCTCGACCGCGCCGCGGAGAATGCCACCGACTTCATCGCCTTCAAGGACCTGGTGGTCACCGCCGCGCATCTGCATCACCGCGAACTCGGCGTCGCCAAGGCGCGCGCCTACCTCGCCGCGCGCGAAGCGGCGCTGATGGCGGATGCCCACGCGACGTTGTACGACATCGCCAAGCTGGCCGAAGCCAGCTTCGCCGCCACCCAGGATGCGGCCGAGGCGGGCCGTCTGCTGGAGGCCGCGCGCGCCAGGGCGACCGATCATTTCGCGCTGACCCACATCGCACGCCTCTACGCGGCGATGGGCAACGGCGCCCGCGCCGACGAGCTCTACGCCGCCGCAGCCGCCGCGTGCAGCAAGGGCGACGACTGCATCCAGTTCATCGACCGCCTGAAGGGCTTCGCGCTGCCGGCCGAGGCACTGAAGAAGTGGTACGCCGAGTGCGGCAAGCAGCTCGCCCGGCCTGCCGACAAGCTGCGCTGGGCCGAGGGCATCGCCGACGCCTTGAACGACAAGGCCTGGGCGAGCGAAGTCTACGGCCAGCTCGCCGGCCAGTTCGCGGGCGATGCGCGCTTCGAGCTGTCGC
The DNA here is from genome assembly GCA_040753235.1 of Pseudomonadota bacterium. Lineage (GTDB taxonomy): Bacteria > Pseudomonadota > Gammaproteobacteria > Burkholderiales > Thiobacillaceae > Thiobacillus. Next base: position 130,580 of record JBFMET010000001.1, on the reverse strand, counting down.
GCCGCTCGCGCGCCGACCTCAACTACTTCGGCACGGTGCGCCGGCATTAAGCAGCGACCCGCCCGCTTGCGGGCGACATGAATGGCCGGGGCACCCTCAAAGGAAGCCAAAGCCCCCAGAAACAGCCCGGTTGAACGGGCTGTTTTTATTCGTACACTGGGAGAAATATCCGCCTTCAGGAGGCAACATGGTCGGCAATCTCTCGGACCTGATCGACACCGTGCAGAAGAACTGCATGATCGCCGACGCCCGCCACGCACGCGACATGACGATGTGCACCTTCCTGCTGGAAATGCGCGAGTACTACCGCTGGGAAATGGAAATCCCCTACGGCGCGCGCCTGCCCAAGGACGAACTCGGCGACTGGCTGAACGCGCGCGAAAGCGAATGGGATGCGGTCGAGGATCAGGATTTCGCGCCGCTGCCGCTCACCGAAACCGGCGTCGACCCCTTCGAGACCGACGACGTCAACCGCGCGCTGGTGCCGCAGGGGCTAGTCTACAGCAGCGGGCTGGGGCACTTTCGCAAGCCGCATTTCGTGCTCGCCGAACTCAAGCGCGCCGAGGTGCGCGAAGGCGTGCAGGTGCTGGTGGCCGGCTGCGAATACGCGCGCGACCTGATCGCGCCGCCGGCGGCGCTGCGCGACGGCGCGATCTTCCTGCGCATGGACGCGGTGCGGCGCCTGCTGTGGAACAAGTTCGAGGAATGGCAGTGGAAAGAGAAGGACACGGCGCTCGGCCGCGCCTTCGCCCATTACGACTTCGAGCGCGACATCGAGCGCGGCCTCGACCGCATGGCCGAAGCCGAAAGCGAGGCGATGATCCTGCACGAGGTCGGCGAGGCGCGCGCCGGCAAGCTGCTCGGCGAAGGCTGGGAAACCATGCTCGGCAGCCTCAACGCGCGCCACGCCGAACTGCTGGTGCGCGCGGTGCGCGATCATCTGGCCGACTGTCTGGTCACGCTGCCGACGCTGGTCGAGCGCGAGGCGATCGGCTCGCTGCACTTCTACCTCGCCAACCTCTCGGGCCTGCGGCGCGCGCTGTTTCCGGCGCTGCCCGCCGCCTACGAAGCCTGGCTCGGCGACCGCAAGCTCGAACGCCTCGCCGATCTCGCGCGCCAGGGCGAGTCGCACTGGCTGGGCGTCGCGCGCCAGTTGATGGACGCCTGCCGCGAAGATCCTGCCGCCGGGGAAACGGCCTTGCGCGAGCTTGCGCGCGGCGACCTCGCAGGCGTGCGGCTTTAGGGCCTGGCAGTCACCAGAAGAAAACGGGCGCCCGCAGGCGCCCGTTTTCATTTACCACGGGCCCGCCGCTTAAACGGGTGCCGCAACCTCCCGGCCGAGCTGCTCGGCGATGTGGTCGAGCAGCAACTGCTCCTGGTAGGGTTTGCCGAGATAGACGTTGACGCCGATTTCCAGCGCGTGGTTGCGGTGCTTGTCGGCGGTGCGCGAGGTGATCATGATGATCGGCACCGCTTTCAGGCGCGGGTCGGCACGCATCACGCGCGCCAGCTCGAAGCCGTCCATGCGCGGCATCTCGACGTCGAGCAGGACGACGTCGGGCACCAGGTCGTGCATCTTCTCCAGCGCATCGACGCCGTCCTTGGCGCTGTCGACGCGGAAGCCTTCGCGCGTGAGGAGCCGCGTGGTGATCTTGCGCACCGTGAGCGAATCGTCGACCACCAGCACCATCGGCGGCTGCAGCGCGGCGCTGAGTTCGACCGCCTCGGCCGGCGCCGCGCGTTCCAGCGCGCTGCGCGGCTGGCTGGCCCAGCGCTGCGCCAGCGGCACCGGGTTGAGAATGAGCATGACGCGGCCGTCGCCGCGCACGGTGGCGCCGGCCACGCCGGTGATGCGCGCGAGTTGCGGGCCGATGTTCTTGACCACGATTTCGCGCGTCCCTTCGATCGAGTCGACCAGCGTGGCAGCGAGACTGGTGCCGCTCTGCATCAGCACCACCGGGTTGTAGCGCTGCACCTCGTGCACCGCCTCGATGTCGCCGAGCAGGTGCGGCAGATAGGAGAAGGGATAGCGATCGCCGCGCCATTCGACCGCGCCCGAGCGCATGGCGTCCTCGAGTTCGGCCGGCTTCAGTTCCAGCACCTGCTGCACCAGCGTGGTCGGCAGCGCGTAGTCGTGGCGCGCGGCGTGCACGATGACCGCCTGCGTCATCGCCAGGGTGAGCGGCAGGTAGATGTTGAACGTGGTGCCGGCACCCGCTGTCGACGCAATGTCGATGCGGCCGCCGAGCGCGGAAATCTCGCTCTTCACCACGTCCATGCCGACGCCGCGGCCGGCGACCTGGCTCACGGTCTCCGCGGTCGAGAAACCGGCGGCGAAGATCATCTGCGCGAGCAGCGGCTCGGTCGGCTCGACACCCGGCAGCAGCAGGCCCTGCGCTTCCGCCTTCTCGCGGATGCGCGCGTAGTTGAGGCCGGCGCCGTCGTCCTTCACGGCGATAACCATTTCGTTGCCGGCCTGGCGCGCCGTCAGCACGATCTCGCCGAATTCCGGCTTGCCGGCGGCGACGCGCGCCTCGGGCGTTTCGATGCCGTGCGCGAGCGCGTTGCGCAACAGGTGCTCGAGCGGCGCGGTGACCTTCTCCAGCACCGAACGGTCGATTTCGAGTTCGCCGCCCTGGATGTCGAGCTGGGCGCGCTTGTCGACGTCGCGCGCGGTCTGGCGCACCGTCCGGTACAGGCGGTCCGACACCGAATGCAGCGGCACCATGCGCACCCGCAGCAGATCCTGCTGCAGTTCGCGGTTCAGGCGCGTCTGCTGGATCAGCGCGGCGTCGGCTTCGCCGAGGCGGGCGATCAGGATGTGCTGCACGGTGGAAATGTCGTTGACGCTCTCGGCCAGAAAGCGGGTGACTTCCTGGAAGCGGGTGAAGCGGTCGAATTCGAGCGGGTCGAATTTCTCGGCGCTGCCCTGGCTCATGAAGGTCGCCTGCATCTGCGATTCGGCCTGGATCTCGACTTCGCGGATATGGCCGCGCAAGCGCGCCAGCGCGTCGGACAGTTCGCCGACGTGGCGCTTGAAGGCGAACACTTCGCTTTCGATCCGCGAGCGCGCGATCGCCACTTCGCCGGCCTGGTTCACCATGCGGTCGACCCAGTCGGCGCGCACCCGCAGGGTGAGCGCGGCGGTATCGCGTGCGGCGGCTTGCTGCGGCGCTGCGGCAGCGGGCGCGGGCGTGTCGACCGTGATGGTGACGCCATGCGCCGTTTCGCTGTGGGTGAGCACCGGTTCGATCGGCGCCTGCAGCGGCGCCTCGGGCGCGGGTTCATCGACCAGGCTGACGCGCTCGCCGCGCTTCATGCGCTCGACGCCGTCGGCGACGCGGTCGAGCTGCGCTTCCAGCGTATCGAAGATTTCGCGGCTGGCGCCCAGCTGGCCCTCGATCACTGCGATGACGCGCGATTCCATGACGTGGGTGAGCTCGCCCAGTCGCATCGCGCCGACCATGCGTGCGCTGCCCTTGATCGTATGCAGGTTGCGGCGCAGCGCGTCGCGCGCGGCAGTCTCGGCGGGCGCCTCGCTCCAGGCGCGCAACTGCGTGGCGGTGTCCGGCACCAGGGCCTCGGCTTCTTCGAGGAAAATCGGCAGCAACTGCTCGTCGATTTCGTCTGCGACCTCGCGGCGCTCGAACACCGGGGACGGCGCGGCGAGGCGGATCTCGGGCACCATGCCGCTGACGTCCAGCTTCGCCGCCGGCGCCGTGGCTTCCGTCGCGGGGGCGGCTTCGGGCGGCGGCACCTCCTCTGCAGTCGGCGCCGCCTCTTCCGTCGCGCCAGGCTGTTCGTCTTCCAGCTCGCCCAGCGTGGCGATCAGATCGTGGGCGCCTTCGGGCAGTTCGCCGCGTTCGATCGACGCGGCCATGTCGTGCAGACGCACGACGGTGTCCTGCACCAGCGACAGGTGCGAAGCCGGGAGCGCTGCGTGGGAAAAGCGGTTCCAGTACAACTCGAAAGCGTGCGACAGTTCCGACAGCGCACGGATGCCCGCGGTCCCCGCGATGCCCGCCAGAGTATGGATGGCGCGGCGCGCATGCTCGCTGACCGCGCTGCCGGGCGTTTCGGCGAGGCGCGCCACCTCTTCCTTGAGGACGGCGAGACGCTGGTTGGCTTCGGTGATGAAAATCTCGTACAGCCCGGTAGACAGGCAGACCGGACCGATGCAGATTTCGTCGGACGCGGCCGGCTCGACCGGCTCGATGGGCAACTCCGCTTCGACCGGCTCCGGTGGCACCGCGTATTCGATGATGGCGCCCACCTCCGGCAGTGCGAGCGGGGTAAGTTCGATGGCTTCTGCCTCGACGACGTCGCCGGCCGGCACGCTGCCGATTTCCGGTTCGATCAGACGCGACTCCGGTTCGAAAACCGGCTCGGCGACGATGGCCTCCGCCACGGCTTCAGCCATGACAACCGGCGGGACAGCGGCCTCGATCACGACGGCAGGCGAAGACGCCAGCACACTCGCCTCCATCGACACCGACGCGTCGGCGTCGGCTTCATCCTCGGGCACAGCCTCGGCTGCCGGAGCCGTCGGCGGCGCTCCCTCTGCAACGGGTTCGGCGGATTGCGCGCTCAAGTCGCCCAGCGGCTGGCCTGCCGCCACCCGGTCGACCGCTGCCAGCCAGGACTGCAGCGGCAGCATGATGGGCGCATTGGCTTTCAGGGCATCGACCCAAGCCTGGAACAGGCCGCGCGCGTGCTCGACCAGGTGCATCAGCTCGGCAGTGGCCGGCCTGTTCTCGGCAAGCCAGCCGTTCATCAACTGTTCGTGGCGCCAGGCGGTCTCGCCGAAATCGGCAAGCCCCACCATGCGGCCGCTGCCTTTCAGGGTATGGAAGCCGCGGCGCACTACGGTGAGCGACTCATGATCATCGGGGTTGCCCTGGCAGGCGCTGGCGGCTTCGCCCATGTTCGCCAGCACTTCGCTGGCTTCCTCGAGAAAGATTTCCAGCAGCTCGGGCTCGGTATCCTCCGGGATGCCGACCCGATAGGCGGCATCGTTCCCCGGCGCCGCAGCGTCGGGCACGCTATCAACCGGCACGGCGACGGGGACTTTCGTCCGGGCAGCGGTTTCGTCGGGCTGTGCCGCGTGCGTGTCCTCGACCGGAAACGCAGCCGGCGCGTCCGCACTGCCGGCGGGCGCCGGCGCATCAACTAATTTTTTTTTTGCGGCGTCGTCTTCGCCGAATTCCACCAGGCTCAGTTCACTCGCAGTCGCCGCGACCGGAGCAGGCTGGGCTTCTGCGTTGGGGTCGAGCAGGCCGAACTGGATCAGCGCGGGGCGCAGGATCGCGGCCGCATCGCTGCGGCCGGCGCAATAGGATTCGACGAAAAGGCCGAGACTGGAGAAGGCGTCGGCCAGGCGATTCTGCGTCGCCTCGTCGGGCTCGCCTTCGCTCACGTAGGGTTGCGTCGCAGCGGTCGCCGCCGCCAGCAGCTGGGAGGCGTCGGGCAGTTCGAGCATGGTAAGCGCGCCTTGCGCCTGCTGCGCCAGCGCCGGCAAGCCGGCCAGGGCTTCGCGCTCGCTGGCGTCGCGGAAGAAGGCGTCGAGCGCCTCCTCCATCTGCCGCAGGTTCTGGCCGACTTCCTGCGCCATGTGCACCAGCATGTCGCGCTCGGCCTCGCGCTGGGTGGCGGTCTCGACGATGCTGGCCGGCAATTCGCGGCCTTCGATGAGGGCGCGCAGGCGCGCCTGCTGGTTGTCCGCACGCGCGGCAAAGTCGGCGTGCAGCACATCTTCCTGCTCGACGCCGTTCTGCAGCAGGAGCAGGGTGGCGGCGACTTCCAGGTGGGTCTGCTCGCGCGCCTCGCCTTCGCGCTCCGCGCTCATCATCGCGGCGGCGCCAAGTTCATCGAGCAGGCCGGACAGCCCACTCTGGTCGAGCATCTGCGCCTGCGGCTGCATGCGCGCGATCTGCATCTGGAACTGCTCCAGCTGGGCGTCGTCGCCCTCGACGTAGGTATGCCATTGTTCGCGTGCAGCCTTGATCCCGGACAGCAGCGTGTCCAGCACCGGGCGCATGCGCGCCAGGGTTTCGGGGTCGAGCATGCCGCGGCCGGGCAGGTAGCGGTCGAGGCCCAGCGCCGAGCGCACTTCGGCGGCGCGGCCGCCGATGGCCTGGCTCTTGGCGACGAAAAACAGCGCCTCGCGCATCAGGCGCTCGCCCACCTCGGGCGAACCTTGCATCAGGCAGCGCATCTGCATGTCGACGCGAGCGAGCAGTTTCTTGACGTGGAAATCGGCCTCGACGCCGTGGGCGATCAGGCTGTCGAGGAAGCCGACGCACGCCCACCAGAAAGTCTGCGCAGCTTCCGACGGCACGATGCGTTCGATCTCGGCCAGCGCATCGCGCATGCGGCGCAAGCCCAGCTCCGCATCGTTGTTGCGGAGGAAGGCCAGCAAGCCGCGCTGGAACTGGGTGCGGATGTTCTTGACCTCGGCGGCAAGCGCTTCCTGCGACAGGCCGGCACCGACCGGCTTGCCGCTCATCTGGGCGCGCAGGTCGGGGAAGAAGAGTTCGCCTTCGAACACCTGCTCGGCGCCCTGCAACTCGCGCAGACGCTTGTACAGGGGAAACAGTGCCAACTCGCCGCTGCCGCGGCCGTCGGCAAGGTCCTTGACCCAGCGCTGCAAGCCTTCGAGCGCGTTGCGCAGCGCGCGCAGCATGGCGTCGTCGGCCGGCAGCCGGTTCTCCGACACGTCGTCGAGACAGGCTTCGAGGGTGCCGGCCAGCGTGGCGGCGCCTTCCAGGCCGACCATGCGCAGCGCGCCGGTGGCCTGATGCGCGTCGTCGCGCGCCAGGCGCAGCGCGTTGGTCAGGTCGGCATCGACGCTGTAGGCCTGGATGCGCCCGAGGGCGGCCGCCAGCGCAGCGTCGATGTCGGCGCGTACCCAGTTCAGCGGGCCGGTGTCGTAGTCGAAAGAGGCACTCATCGTAGGGGGTTCCAGAATGTGGTTGCTGGGGCGCGGTCAGGCGGGCCGCGGACTGCCGCGGCCGTGCGATCAGGCGAGCTTGAAGCCCGAGACCGAGCTCTTCAGATCCTGCGCCAGTTGCTTCAGGCCGCCAATCGACTCGGCGGTCATCTGGGTGCCTTCGCTGGTCTGCGCCGAAATCGCCTTGATGTCCTGCATGGTTTCCGCCACCTTGGAGGTCGATTCGGCCTGCATCTGGGTCGCGGAGGAAATGTCCGCAATCAGGGCCGCGAGTGTCTTCGACACGTCGCCGATCTCGGCCAGCGTCTGGCCGGCGGCGTCGGACAGCTTCGCACCCTCGACCACGCCCTGGGTCGAGATTTCCATCGCCGCCACGGTGTCCTGGGTGTCGGACTGAATCGTTTTCACGATCGCCGCGATCTGTTTGGTCGCGTCGGCCGAGCGTTCCGCCAGCCGCTGCACCTCTTCCGCCACCACCGAGAAGCCGCGGCCCGCTTCGCCGGCGGACGCCGCCTGGATGGCGGCGTTGAGCGCCAGCACGTTGGTCTGCTCGGTAATGTCGGAAATCAGTTCCACGATTTCGCCGATCTCCTGCGAGGATTCGCCGAGACGCTTGATTCGCTTCGACGTTTCCTGGATCTGTTCGCGCAGGGTGTTCATGCTCGAAATGGCGTTCGACACCGCCTGCTGGCCCTTCTCGGCGGCAGCGAGCGATTGCTCGGCCACGCGGGCGGACTCGGCGGCGTTGTTCGACACCTGCTGCACCGACTGCGCCAGCTCGACCACCGCGGACGAGGTTTCCTCGATCTCGCGCGTCTGCCGGCGCGCCGCTTCCTGCAGCGTCTCGGACACCTGGCCGGCGTCGTTGGCCGCCTTGTCCATCTGAACCGTCGCGTTGTTGATGCCGCGCACCAGGGTCCGCAGTTCTTCGACCGTGTAGTTGATCGAGTCGGCCACCGCACCGGTGATGTCCTCGGTCACGCTGGCGTTGATGGTGAGGTTGCCTTCGGCGAGTTCGCCAAGTTCGTCCATCAGCCGCAGAATCGCTTCCTGGTTGCGGCTGTTTTCCTCTTCGCTCTTGCGCGCGCGCGACTTGGTTTCGTTGATGTTCACCATCCCCAGCACCACCAGGGACGCCAGCGCCAGCAGACCGAATGAGGCCGCCAGAATGTTGGCGACGCCGCCGATCGACTGGTAGGTCCGGGACAATTCCGCGGTATCCGCCAGCAGGCCGTTGCTGGCCCGGAACAGGCTGTTCGCCGCCACCTTGGATTGCAGCAGCGGCTGGGTATTGGCCAGCACCTCGCCCACCGCCTCCACCATGTCGCCCATGTTGGCGCCGAGGTCCTCGAGGGTCAGCAGGCTGTCCTCGTTGCGGCTGGCGGCGCCTTCCATCAGGCTCTGCACCGTGTCGCGGAAGGAGGTTGTGTCCTTTTCCAGCTGCAGCACCACTTCCGGGTCGATCAGGTCGGACGACAGCAGCAGGTTGGCGTTCTTCGGCATGCGCTGGCTCAGCATGACGAGGTGGGTGGCGCGCGACACTTCGCGCACGCTCGCGTTGACGTCGATGAGCTGGCTGGCGAGCTGCTCGGCCACTTCCTGGAGGTCGGCGCTCAGAGTGTTGATGCGGCGGATGTTCTCGTTCAGGGCCACCAGGTTGTTGCGCTGCGACAGGATCTGCTTCACCTGGGGATCCATCTTCTTCCACTGCTCGGTGATCTTGCCGAGCGGCGCCAGCGCGGCGCCGCCGGTGGCCGGCACGTCGTCGTCGCCGTCGGTCAGGCCGGTCAGGGTTTTTTCGAATTCCGCCTTGCCCTCGGCCAGGGTCTTGAAAGCCTCGGCGTTGCCGAGCACCGACTGCTGCGCGGTCAGCGGCAGGCGTTGGGACAGCACGCGCAGGTCGCCGGAGCGGGATTCGTAACCGGCGCGGTTGTCCAGTTGAACCAGGCTATAGATGGTAAAACCGGCGGCCAGGAGCAGCGAGACGATCAATGTGCCGCCCGCGGCCAGGTACTGCTTCTCGGTCGTCAGGTGTCCGATCAGGGGCGTCTTGCCGGGTTCGCGATCCGCCACCTTGCGGATTTTTTCCATGATCATGGCAGTATGTTCGCCGCCCTTCTTGCCCGTGACCTTCTCGGTCATGCGGCCGGCCAAGCCCTTGAGGCCGCCCAGTGTCGTCGCCTTGTTCATTGTTCCTGTCCCTTCTCCTGAGGCGCATGCGCGCCCTGTTATCACTATCGGTCAGTTGCCGAGCGGTGCCTCGGCCATGAGGAATTCGGGGTTCCCCAGCAGTTTTCCAAAATCCATGTCGCACCACGATGCGCCCGCATCGTCGGTGTAATGGCGGGCCATCCAGGGATAAACGCCCTGCCCGCCGCTTTCCTGATAACGATGGATGTTCTTCAGGCCCAGGGTGCTGCGCACCAGCAGGGCCGCATTCACGCCAAAATCATGATGCGGGAGCAGCAGGCGGCAATCGGCGTTCTCCGGCGTCACGCCCTGCCCCATGAAATCGGAAAAATCGCTCACCGCGTACAGGTTGCCGCGGATGTTGGCGACGCCGCGAAACCAGCGGCGCGCACCCGGCACCCGGACGACGGGCGGCACCGGAATCACTTCCTCGGTGTCGGCGAGACTCACCAGCCAGTTCGCGTCGCCGACGCGAAAACCCAGACGGGAGCCGCTGGTATCGCGGCTGGCCGCGGCCTGCAACTGTTGCGACAGCGTCGTCTGGAATTCGCGCAGGTTGAATTTCTTGGCCATGTCGTCGGTTTCAGCCCAGCGCCTTGATCTGCGCCAGCAGGTCTTCCGGCTTGATCGGCTTGACCAGGTAGGCCTTGGCGCCCTGGCGCATGCCCCACACCTTGTCGGTCTCCTGCCCCTTGGTCGTGCACATGATCACCGGGATGTGCTTGGTCGCGTCTTCCTTGGTGATCATGCGGGTGGCCTGGTAGCCGTTCATGCCGGGCATCACCACGTCCATCACGATCAGGTCGGGCAGGGTCTGCTTCGCCTGCGCCACGGCCTCCTCGCCGCTTTCGGCCATGCTGACCAGATACCCGTTCTTGACCAGCAGTTCGGACAGGAAGAAACGTTCGGTAGGGGAATCATCCACAACCAGAATTCGGCTGATGGCCATTTCGTGCTCCTAAAGCATCAATGAAAAATCTATGCGCCGGCGCAGGCGTGCTCGCGCACCGCGTTCAGCAGCGTGTCCTTGGTAAACGGCTTGGTCAGGTACTGGTCCGACCCCACCATGCGGCCGCGTGCGCGGTCGAACAGGCCATCCTTCGACGACAGCATGATCACCGGGGTGCTGCGGTACTTCGCATTGCGCTTGATCAGCGAGCAGGTCTGGTAGCCGTCGAGGCGCGGCATCATGATGTCGACGAACACCACGTCCGGATCGTGGTCGGTGATCTTGGACAGGGCATCGAACCCGTCCTGCGCCAGGATGACCTCGCAGCCCGCCTGGTTCAGGAAGATTTCCGCGCTGCGCCGGATGGTGTTGCTGTCGTCGATCACCATCACCTTGACGCCTTTCAAAGCTTCGTTGTCCACACGCTCTCTCCAGCAAGTCGGGGGGAGCATGGTCCGCCCCCTGCCCTTCGTGCATACGATTACGGCAGCGGCAGCGGCATCTTTAGGCCCTCCGGCCCGCGCCGGACAAACAAAAAGGGCGTTGCCGCGCAACGCCCTTGGGGGGAGACAACCGGGTTACTGCCAGGATTCCTGGGTCGACGTCCTGTCGGCACCCGCCACCGCGCCCATGGTAGAGAGTATGCTGTTGGGCAGGTTGGAAATCCGCATGAACTGGCCCATGCCGACGTCGGGGAAGGACAGCGCAATGCGGAAGCGGCCGTGCGGCGCATTGACGTCCTTGTCGACGATGTAGATCTCGTAGGGCAGCGCGGCGATATGCTCCTGCATGTCGATTTTCCTGATCCATTCGCCATCGTCCTGCATCGCCACGCCGAACACCGCCAGCCTGCGGTTCGGCATCACGACCTCGTAGATCCGGGCGGTGCCGCCCACGCCCTTGGCGAGGTTGTCGCGCACGGCCTTCACCGCGTCGTTGAAACTGTCGTAGGACGCCAGCTTGTTCTTGTAGGAGTCGATGCGCTCCATGCCGATCATGTAGCGGTAATTGGCCAGATTGGCGGCCTCCTCGTCGCCGCCCGCGCCCTTGCCGGCGCCCAGGGCCGCCTGCAGCCGGCCCTGCAACGCCTTCACTGCGGCTTCCTTGCGCTCGAAATCCTTGCGGAAGTAGGCGCGATACCAGTAATCGGGGTTGGTGTAGGCAACGCTGCCGTCGGCGCGCACGCCCACACGGATCGCCGCGCCCAGCACGGCATGGCCGCCGACCGAGGCGACTTCGTCGAGCATGCCTTCATCGGTGGCCACCACCACGCCGTGGCCGGCAAGCCCCTTGGGGAAGTAGCGACCGACGACCTTGAAGCCGCCGTTTCTCAGCTTGCCCTCGACCGCCGCGGCGATCGCCTGCACGTTCGGTCCGGTCACCGCGTCGCCCTGGATATAGGGGGAGATCGCCCACGCCGCCGCCGACATGCCCAGCAGGCCCAGGGCCGCAATCCATCGCAAAAACATCGTTCACCTCCGTTTATATTGGTAGAAAAGTCATAGAACGAACCGTCCTATACTACCATCGCCCGGAAAATTGCCGGGCGCCGTTCGTCAGATCGCGACCATTTCGAAGTCGTCCTTGCGCGCCCCGCAGTCCGGGCAGGTCCAGTTGATCGGAACATCCGCCCAGCGGGTGCCGGGCGGAATGCCGTCCGCGGGCGCGCCGGCCTCTTCGTGATAGATGTAGCCGCAGATCAGGCACATCCAGCTTTTGTATTCGATGGTTTCGGACATGGGGGCGGGTTGAATCGGCTAAAATCGGGGGTTGATTCTAAAGCAGTCACGCCATGTCTTCCATTTTCATCCCCAAGCCCGCACCGCCCCTGGTGCTGAGCTTCGCCGCGTCCGACCCGACCGGCGGCGCCGGCATCCAGGCCGACCTGCTGACGATCGCCAGCATGGGCTGCCACCCGCTGTCGGTGATCACGGCCCTGACCGTGCAGGACACCGCGCGGGTCGACGAGCTGCTCGCCATCGACGCCGAATGGGTGGCCGACCAGGCGCGCATGCTGCTGGAAGACGTGCCGGTGGCCGCGTTCAAACTCGGCCTCATGGGCAGCCCCGAGTCGATCGCGGTCATCGCCGAGATCCTCGCCGACTACCCGGACATCCCGGTCGTGCTCGACCCGGTGCTGGCCTCGGGTCGGGGCGACGAACTCGCCACCGAGGACATGATCGCCGCCATGCGCGACATGCTCATTCCGCAGACCAGCGTGCTCACCCCCAACAGCCACGAAGCCCGGCGCCTGGCGCTGTTCGAGTCGGACGAGGAGGACATGGACCTCGCCGCCTGCGCCAAACACCTGACCGACCTCGGCTGCGAATACGTGCTCGTCACCGGCACCCACGAGGCGACGCCGCGCGTGCTCAACAGCCTCTACGACGCCAACGGCCACGTGCAGACCGACGCCTGGGACCGCCTGCCCGGCAGCTACCACGGCTCCGGCTGCACGCTGGCTTCCGCGATCGCCGCCGCGCTCGCCTACGGCCAGGATGTGCCGACCGCGGTGCGCGAAGCGCAGAACTTCACCTACGAAACCCTGAAGGCGGCGTTCCGCCCCGGCATGGGCCAGTACATCCCGGAACGCTTCTTCTGGGCGCAGGACGCGCAGGCCGAGGGCAGCGCGTGAACGGCGCGCCGGGCTTTCCGGGCGGCGTCTACGCCATCACGCCCGAAACCGCCGACACCGCGCATCTGCTGACGCAGGTCGAAGCGGCGCTGGCGGGCGGCGTCGCCGCGGTGCAGTACCGCGACAAGTCGGGCGACGTCGCGCGCCGCCACGAACAGGCGAGCGAGCTGGTCGTGCTGTGCCGGCGCTTCGGCGTGCCGCTGATCGTCAACGACGACCTGCGTCTGGCCGATCTCGTCGACGCCGACGGCGTGCATCTGGGGCGCGACGACGGCAGCCTCAGGGAGGCGCGCATCATCCTCGGCCGCGGCAAGTTCATCGGCGCCTCGTGCTACCAGAGCCTCGATCTGGCCCTGGCCGCGCAGACTGCGGGGGCGGACTACGTCGCCTTCGGCAGTTTTTTCGAATCGCCCACCAAGCCCGACGCCGGGCGCGCCAGCCTCGACCTGCTGCGCGAAGCCGGCCCCGCCATCCACGTGCCGCTGGTGGCCATCGGCGGCATCACCCTCGCCAATGCACCCGCCGTTCTGGACGCCGGCGCCGACTGCCTCGCCGTGCTGTCGGCCGTGTTCGACGCGCCCGACATCCGTGCCGCCGCGCGCGACCTCAATCAACTTTTCGCAACGGAATCCGAGCAATGACCCGCAACGAACAGCTTTTCGAACAATCGCAGCACGTCATCCCCGGCGGCGTGAACTCCCCCGTGCGCGCCTTCAAGAGCGTCGGCGGCACGCCGGTGTTCTTCAGCCGCGCGAAGGGCTCGCGGGTGTGGGACGCCGACGGCCGCGAATACATCGACTACGTCGGCTCCTGGGGCCCGGCCATCCTCGGCCACGCCCACCCCGGCACGGTGAAGGCGGTTGCCGACGCCGCCGCCAACGGCCTGTCGTTCGGCGCGCCGTCCGAGGCCGAACTGACCATCGCCCGCCGCATCATCGAACTGGTACCGAGCATCGAGAAGGTCCGTCTGGTCTCATCCGGCACCGAGGCGACCATGAGCGCGATCCGTCTCGCCAGAGGATTTACGGGGCGCAGCAAGTTCATCAAGTTCGAGGGCTGCTACCACGGCCACGCCGACTTCCTGCTGGTGAAGGCCGGCTCCGGCGCGCTCACCTTCGGCAACCCGACCTCGGCCGGCGTGCCGGCGGAAGTCGCGGCGCAGACCATCGTGCTCGACTACAACGACGTCGCCGGACTGGAAAAAACCTTCGCCGAAATCGGCAGCGAGATCGCCTGCATCATCGTCGAGCCCTTCGCCGGCAACATGAACCTGGTGAAGCCGACCGCCGCATTCATGGCGGCGATGCGCCGGCTGTGCGATCAATACGGCGCGCTGCTGATCTTCGACGAGGTGATGACGGGCTTTCGCGTCGACCTCGGCTGCGCGCAGAAGCTCCTCGGCATCAAGCCCGATCTGACCACGCTCGGCAAGGTGATCGGCGGCGGCATGCCGGTCGGCGCCTTCGGCGGCCGCGCCGACGTGATGGACAAGCTCGCGCCGACCGGGCCGGTCTATCAGGCCGGCACGCTGTCGGGCAACCCGGTGGCGGTGGCCGCGGGTCTGGCGACGCTCGCGGCGATTTCCGAACCCGGCTTCCACGCGGCACTCACCGCCCGCACCGAAAAGCTGGTCAAGGGGCTCACCGCCGCCGCACAGGAATCGAACGTCACCTTCTGCGCCGACGCGGTCGGCGGCATGTTCGGCCTCTATTTCGCGGCGAAGCCGCCGGCGAGCTTTGCCGAAGTCATGGCAGGCGACCGCGAGAAATTCAACCGCTTCTTCCACGCCATGCTCGACCACGGCATCTACCTCGCGCCGTCGGCGTTCGAGGCGGGTTTCGTCTCGGCTGCCCACAGCGACGCCGACATCGACGCCACCGTCGCCGCCGCACGCGAGGTCTTCCAGACGCTCTAAAGCCAGAACCAGAAGCTTCACAAGGAGGACGCGGAGGGCACGGAGAAAAAGATCCGATTCCCCTCCGTGTCCTCTGCGTCCTTCTTGTAAAACCTAAACCCCATGAACGACGAACTCTCCCCCGAAGACGAACTGCGCCTCAACGTGCTGTTCAACACCGAGCTCAAGGCGGTGCGCATCGACGAGTCGGCCATGACGCTGTGGGCGCTGACGCCGCAGGGCGAGGCGAGCGTGCCGTTGAAGCCCACCGAGCGCGCCGACCGCTACCTGAAACGCGTGCGCGAAATGCTCTCGGGCCACGTGCTCGGCTCGCCCGGCGGCTACCCGGTGCACCTCACGCGCTGGACGCGGCAGTCGCAGGCCGGACTGTCCGAACAGCACCTGGCGCAGCTGCTGCTGATCGCGGAAGAAGAAGCCGTGGTCGCGGTGGTGCACTCACCCGCGTTGACGGATGAGCTGGCGCGCTACGCCTGGTGGTGCATGCCGACCATCGAGAACGCACGCCTGATGCTGATGCGCGACGTGGTGAGCCGCGGCAGCATGGGCCGCACCCTTGCCGAATTCCTGGTCGAGCACCTCGCCTTCCTGCACGAGGACGATGTCGGCATTCTCGACACGGTGGCGGTGATGCTGCACTCGGGCGTGCTCACCGAGGCCGAGCGGCTGGCGATCTGGAAACGCGGCAGCAGCCGCAACGCCTACTACGTACCCTTCCTCGAACTGCAGCCGGAGCGCCTGCCGAACCCGCGCCCGGCCCGCGCCGACCTTGCCGCCGTGCCCGCGCTCGACGGCAACGCCTACAGCGCGATGCTCGGCAAGGCCCTGTCCGACCAGGGCCAGACCTATCTTGCGACCACGGCGACCATCCTCGACCGGCCGGAAATCCAGGAAGTCGTGAACCACACCCTGAACGCGCTCGGGCACTGGAGTGCGCCGCTGCGCGCGCTCGACGCGGCAACCCGCGATGCAGACCGCGACGCGCTGCTGCAGGCCGCGCCGCAGTTCGAAGCCGACTGCGCGGCGCTCGACGCGCTGGCGGCGGTCGACGCCGACACCGTGCGGCCGATCTTCCTCAAGACCACGGCGATCGGCTCGCTGATGCGGCGCAAGATCCAGCCCGTCGTCGCACCGCTCATCGACGCGATCGCGGTGCTGCGCCGCCAGCCCTGAGCCGCCAGCCCTGAGCCGCCAGCCCTGAGCCGCCAGCCCTGAGCCGCCAGCCCTGAGCCGCCTGAAACGACGAAGCCCCGCGGCGTGCCGCGGGGCTTCGTTTTCATACAGCGCTTACTTGCCGAGCGCCGAATCGATGCTGGCCAGGAACTTGTCGGCCTTCTCGAACCCGATCACCTTGTAGCCCGACTGCTCGCCGTTTGCCGTCCAGAAGATCAGCCCGGGCGGTCCGAACAAGTTGAAGCGCTTCAGCAGCGCCTTGTCGGCGTCGTTGTTCGCGGTGACGTCGGCCTTCAGCAGCACCACGTCGGCGAGCCGCGCCTGCACCCGCGCATCGGTGAAGGTGAAGGTCTCCAGCTCCTTGCACGACACGCACCAGTCGGCGTAGAAGTCGAGCATCACCGCCTTGCCGTCGGCCTTGGCCTGGGCCAGGCGCGCATCCAGCTCGGCCATGTCCTTCACCTTCTCGAAGGCGAGGCCCTTCTGCTCGGCGGCCATCGCGACGCTGCCGGTGCCGCCCTTGAATACGTCCAGCGGCTGCAGCAGGTTGCGGCTGCCCGCCAGCATGCCGAGCAGGATCGCCAGGCCGCCGATCAGGAGCACTACGCCGAGGCCCTTCCACAGGCGCGACCAGCCGGTCGCGTGGGTCGGCAGCGGGTCGAGCGCGTGGAGGTAGATCGCCGAGGCGATCAGCAGCATCGCCCACAGCAGCATGCTCACCCAGGCGGGGATCACCGGCGAGATGAGATAGATGGCGATCGCCAGCATCATCACGCCGAAGAAATACTTGACTGCGTTCATCCAGCCGCCCGCCTTGGGCAGGAACGCGCCGGCGGAGAGGCCGACCAGCAGGAGCGGCACGCCCATGCCCAGCGCGAGCACGAACAGTGCGACGCCGCCGAGCACGGTGTTGCCGGTCTGCGCGATGAAGGCGAGCGCAGCGG
The DNA here is from genome assembly GCA_040753235.1 of Pseudomonadota bacterium. Lineage (GTDB taxonomy): Bacteria > Pseudomonadota > Gammaproteobacteria > Burkholderiales > Thiobacillaceae > Thiobacillus. The sequence continues at coordinate 113,828 of JBFMET010000001.1, read as the reverse complement.
CGAGCGGCGGTGCGACGCAGGGCCCGAGGATGACGGCGGAAAGCGCGCCCATGAAGAACACGCCGATGAAGTTGCCGCCCTTCATCTTGTTCGACGCGTCGGAGAACTTGCTCTGGATGAAGCTCGGCAACTGGATCTCGAAGAAGCCGAACATCGACAGCGCAAGAATCACGAAAATGCCGGCGCCGATGCCGAGCGCCACAGGGTTCTGCAGCGCATTGGAAATCAGCGTGCCCGAGAGCGCCGCCGCCACGCCGGCGATGGCGTAGGTGAGCGCCATGCCGAGCACGTAGGCAAGCGACAGCAAAAAGCCGCTGGTCTTGGTGAGGTCCTTCTTCTGGCCGGCGATGATGCCCGAGAGGATGGGGATCATCGGGAACACGCAGGGCGTGAGCGAGAGCAGCAGGCCGAGACCGAAGAAAGTGAGCACCACGGGCCAGAAGCCGCCGCCGGCGAGCACGCGTTCGATGCGCGAGGTGTCGGATTCGTCGGCCGCCGCTGCAGGCTCGGCAGGCGCCGCCGACGCGGCCGCGCCGCCGCCGGAGACCAGCGTGAAGTCGCGCTTGATCGGCGGATAGCACACGCCGACCGCGCCGTTGCAGCCCTGCCAGGTGGCTTCGACCACCAGTTGCTCGCCGGCCGCGAGCGCGCGCGAGAGTTTCAGGGTTGCCGCCATGTCCTGCTCGTACACCTCGGTCTTGCCGAAGGCCGGGTCGTCCTTGACCTTGCCCGGCGGCAGGTCGACGCTCGCCACGCGCACGTCGGCCGGCGACTTCACGACGAAGGCGAACTTGTCGCGATAGAGATAGGTGTCCGGGGTGAGCTTGAAGTCGAATTGGGCGGTCTGCCCGTCCGGCATCGCGGCCGAGACGAGGAAGGCCTCGTCGGGCGGCAGCAGCGTGCCGGCGCCGCCGCCGAGATCGCCCGCGAGGCTGCGCAGGCCGTCGAGCGCCGAGACCGGGGAAGCCGCCGCCGGCGTCGACACCGCCGCGGCAGCCGCGGCCACGACGGCCGGCAGCTTGAGCGTCGCGCTTGCTTCCTGCGGCGTGTAGCACAGGCCGGCGTCGGCGCAACCCTGCGAAACGGTTTTCAGCGTGACCGTGGTCGCGCCCGCCGCCGCCTTGATCGGCAGCTTGATGCGCACGTCGTTGCGATAGGTTTCGACACGGCCGAAGAACTCGTCGTCCTTCATCTTGCCGGCCGGCAACTGCGGCGCGCCGATCGAAGCCCCGTCGACCTGGAACTTGAACTTGTCGCGGTACATGTAGTAGCCGTCGGCGATCTGCCAGCGCGCTTCCAGCGTATCGGCGTCGAGCGCGCGCGCCGAGAACTTGAACGCCACCTCGGGGTCGAGGAATTCTTCGGCGTGCGCCACTGGAAATAAGGCAAGCACCCCCCACATGAAGGACAGCGCGCCGAGCATACGAATCCACTTAATCATGCCTGTCAGTCTCCATGGCCAGCCAGGCAAGATAGGCCGGCAAGCCGTTTGTTATCGGTGTCGCGATGAGTTCGGGCACTTCGTAGGGATGCAGTGCCCGGACGATGGCTTCAACGCCCGGGTAGTTTACCGCGGTCGTCTTGATCAGCAGCGGGATTTCATCCGCCGCTTCGATCTGCCCCTGCCACCGGTAAATGGAGCGGCAGGGCGCCAAAACGTTCACGCACGCGGCGACGCGTGCCCCGACCAAGGCGCGCGCCAGCTTCTCGGCGCTCGCGGCATCGGGTAGATTGGTCAAAATCAACAAGGAATCCATAGTCAATTCATGCGTCTGGGCTGGTTCGTCCTCTTGCTGCTGTCGTTTCCGGTCATCGAGGCCGTCGGCATTTTCTGGATGGCCGGCCACATCGGCGCCTGGGTATTGCCGTGGTTGCTCGCAGCCGGCGTCGCCGGCGTGCTGCTGATCCGATTCGAGCGCCTCGCCTGGGGCGCACGCCTGCTGTTCACCCTGCAATCGGGCACCCATCCCCTGTCGGCGCTGTTCGCCAGCGGGCGCGTCCTGCTGGCCGGCGGCCTGCTGGTCTTCCCCGGTTTCGTCAGCGACGCGATCGCATTGGGCCTGCTGCTGATGCCCGGCACCTGGAACCGGCCGCGCAACAACCCAACTCGCGCGGCCAACGACGACGGTCCCTCACCCCAACCCTCTCCCCGCGGGGGAGAGGGCGCGAGCGCCACGCCGACGACGATCGAGGGCGAATTCCGCCGCGAGCACGACGACCGCCTGCGCTGAGCCGATGCGTCAGAACAGCGGCATCTGTCCGCGCTCGCGCCTGATTTCGCGCAGCAGGTCGTCGGAGGTCGGGTAGCGGTACTTCAGCCGCAATTCGCGCACCGTGCGCGCGTTCGACAACTGGCGCGATTCGCGCAGGAAGGACAGCAAGGCTTCCGACAACACCTTTTCCGCTTCCGCCCGGTTCACCCGCGGCGGCCGCGGCAGGCCGAAGGCGTCGGCGCAGCTGTCGAACCAGTCGCCCATCTTCAGCGGATGCGCGTCGACCGCATGGTAGATGCGCTGGCCGCGGCCGCGGAACAGCGCCGCCCACGCCAGCCGCGCGAGGTCGTCGGCGTGGATGTGGTTGGTGTAGCTGTCGTCCTGTGCGATCAACGCCGGCGTGCCGCGCTTGATGCGTTCGAGCGGCAGGCGGTCGGCGGCGTAGATGCCGGGCGCGCGCAGAATCGTGACCTGCACCCCCTGCGACTCGCCCCAGGCGCGCAGCTGGCGTTCGGCGTCGACCCGCCGCACCGCGCGGCCGTTGACCGGCGCCACCGGACGGGTCTCCGCCACCCACGCGCCGCCGCAATCGCCGTACACGCCGCTGGTGCTGATGTAGACCAGCGCGCCGGGACGGCGGCGACCCAGCGCGTGCAGCAGATGCGCGGTGCGCGGATCGGACTCGCCCGCGTTCGGCGGCGGCGCGAAATGCAGCACGCCGTCGACGCGCGGCAGCCGCTTCAAGCTTGCCGGGGCGTCGAGATCGGCAACCAGCGGCCTCACCCCCAGCGCACGCAACTCGGTAGCGCGCTCGGGCCGCCGGATCAGGCCGATGAAATCCGCCTGCCCCGCATAGCGTTTGACCAGCCGCTCGGCAACGTCGCCGAATCCCACGATCAGTATTTTCTTCATGGCCGCCTGTAACCCTGATTGCACAAGGGTGAAAACCCCTTCCGCTCGGGCGATAATCCGCCGCTTTGAATCCGCATTTTAAGCGCACATCATGCCGTATCAGGTCACGATCCAGCCCAGCGGGCACCGGTTCACCGTCGACGAAGACGAAACCCTCCTCGAGGCCGCCCTGCGCGAAGGCTACGCGCTGCCCTACGGCTGCCGCAACGGCGCCTGCGGCGCGTGCAAGGGCACGGTGCTGGCGGGACAGGTTGATTACGGCAGCTATTCGCCGAATGCGCTGAAGGCTGACGAAAAGGCGCAGGGGCGCGCCCTGTTCTGCCGCGCCAAGCCGTGTTCCGACATGGTCATCGAGGTCAAGGAAATCGGCGCCGCCAAGGATATCGTCGTGAAGACACTGCCGTGCCGCGTGGAAAAGCTGGAAAAACTGGCCGACGACGTCATGCGGGTCAAGATCAAGCTGCCCGCCAACGAGCGCCTGCAGTTCCTCGCCGGCCAGTATGTCGATTTCCAGTTGAAGGGCGGCCGCGCGCGCAGCTACTCGCTCGCCAATCCGCCGCACGACGACGCCCTGCTCGAACTGCACATCCGTCACGTGCCGGGCGGCCTGTTCACCGACCAGGCGTTCTCCACCCTGAAGGAGCGCGACATCCTGCGCCTCAAGGGGCCGCTCGGCAGCTTCTTCATCCGCGAGGATTCCGACAAGCCGATGCTCTTCATCGCCGGCGGCACCGGCTTCGCGCCGATCAAGGGCATGCTCGAGCACGCCTTCGCCGCCCACTGGGACCGCGAGATGGTGCTGTACTGGGGCGTGCGTTCGCTGAAGGATCTTTATCTGGCCGAGCTGCCGCAAAAGTGGCAGGCCGAGCATCCCCACTTCACCTTCATCCCGGTGCTGTCCGACCCGCAGCCCGAAGACAACTGGCAGGGCCGCAGCGGCTTCGTCCACCAGGCGGTGCTCGATGATTTCGCCGACCTCTCGGGCTACCAGGTCTACGCCTGCGGCGCGCCGGTGATGGTCGACGCCGCGCGCGACGCCTTCACCCGGACGCGCGGCCTGCCGGAAGACGAATTCTTTGCCGACGCCTTCGTCTACGCGGCCGACGCCGAGGTCGCCGCCTGAGCCGTCAAGGCCATGAAAAAAGCCCGGGATGTCCCGGGCTTTTTTCATGGCGGTGCGGCGCCTACAAATCGCCCCGGGCGCTCGCCTGCATGATCTCGATCAGCGCATTGCGCACCTTGTCGATGCGCGCTTTCAGATCGGGCGGCAGGCGCTTCTGCGCCGCGATGTCGTCGACGCTCACGTCCATCATCACCAGCCAGCCCTGACCCTGGGCATCCTCGATGAGCGCGATGCGGCAGGGCATGAAAATGGCGAACTCCATGTCGACGTCGATCAGGTCCTTGGCCAGCACGGCGTCGCAGAACTGGTAGATGGTGATGGTGCGCTGGGGCTTGCCGGTCAAGGCTTCGACCTGCTTCGACATCGGCAGCTCGGCGACCAGTTGCAGATTGAGCGCATTGGCGCGCAGCTTGAGCGACTCGGCCGCATCCCGGATGCTGACGGCACGATCGATCGCCACCTTGTAGACGCCGCCCGGCGCCGCCTGCGTCGCGGGCGGTGCGGCCCAGGCCACACTCGCGGCCATCGTCATGCCCAGCATCGCCCCTGCCCACATCGTCCGGATCCGTCGCATCACGCCCTCTCCGTTTCGCGTCATACGCTTGAACAATAGTCGATCTCAGGCGCCGCGGCAGAGCGCCAGCGCCTTCTGGTAATGCTGGCAGGCTTCGCCCGGCTGGCCGCTTTGCGTCTTCAACTCCGCCATGCGGATGTGGCCGTCGGCGCTCGGCGCGATCGCGAGGCTCGCCTCCAGATAACTCTGCGCCTTGCCCCACAACTGCTGCACGCTGCACAACTGCGCCAGCGCCAGCAGCAACTGCGCGTCGCGCGGATGCGCGTGCAGCCATTTCTCGGCCTGTTCGATCTGGCGGGTCGGGCTGCTGCCGCGCACCGCCCCGTAGAGCGCAACCAGGTCCTCGTGCCAGTCGTGGGCGAGCGCCGTCTCGAGGATGCCGAGCGCGGTGTCGTCGCCGCCGCGCTGCATGAAGGCACGGGCAGCGGCGCGCGCAACCCAGGGGTCGTGCTTGAATTCCGCCGGGATTTTCTTCCAGTACTCGAGCAGACCGCGGTCGTCGTCGGCGCGACGCTTGAGATTCTCCGCATAGGCGAGGCGGCGGTTCTGCGTCGCGATGCCGGCTTCCAGCGCGTTGGCCCGTTGCAGGGCGTCGAGCAGGCGGTCGACCTCGTCCCACTGGCCCGTCATCTGCCGCGCCTTGAGTTCGAGACGCAGCAGCGCGGTGTGCTGCGGCGCGATCGTCTTGGCACGCTGGATCGCGACCAGCGCGGCGGCGGCGTCCTTGGCGTCGAGCCGCGCCTCGGCTTCGAACAGGAGGGCCGCCAGTTCGGCGCCGGATTCGGCCGCTTCCTTGAGGTGGCGGTCGCGCTGCGCCGCGGCACGGATTTCATGCGCCGCGCGCGCGGCGAGCACGCGCGCCAGCCCGGTGCGCGGCGGATCGCCCTGCCACTGGCCGAGCGAGGCCTCGGCGTCCTGATAGCGATACTCGGCGTAGGCCTTGAGACCGCCGGCAAAATTCTCGTCGCGCTTTTTCGCCGCGCGCCGTTCGCGCTGCGCGCGCACGATGCTCGGCAGGTTGAGCGTCAGAAGCGCCAGGCGCAGCAGGATCACGCCGCCGACGACGAGGCCGACCAGCAGCAGCACGAAGCCGATGAAGGAAATCTCCATCCGCCACGGCGGATACACCAGCACCACATAGCCCGGATCGTAACGGCCCGCCATCGCGAGGCCGATGGCGAGCACCGCGATGATGACGAGCGAGATCAGCCAGCGCATTACTGCGCCCCCTTGGCCGATTCGAGCGCGGCGAGGCTGGCGTCGATCGTCGGCAGCTGCTGCACGATCTGCAGGCCCGACAGGCGCTTGACCTCGGAGAGCGCGTCGGCGACGCCGGCATCGCGCGTATTGAAGTAGCGATCGAGCATGCCCTGCACCGCGAACAGGTCGGCGCTGAAGCCGGTCTGGTCCTGCGCCAGCAGCGCGAGTCGCGCCGACAGCAGGCGCAGGCGCAGGTTTTCGCGCAGGAAGTAAGCCTGTTCGGGCGGCAGCACCACGGCCTCGTTGCCCTCGATGCGACGGATCTGCACCAGCCGCTTCAGTTCGGCCCACAGCTCGTGGGCAAAGTCCAGATGGCCGCCGGTGCGCAGCGGGGCGGCCGCTTCCGACGCCTGCGCGCTCGCCAGCGGCCAGCCGGCGTGACGCGCGACCAGCGCCTCGATGCGCGCGCTGGCGCCGACTTCGTCGACCGAAGGCACGGCGCGCAGGTTCGCCAGGTCGGCCGCGATGGCGCGCCGCAGCGTGGTGAACTGCGGCTTGTTGAGGCGCAGCAGACGGGTGTCGGCACCCTCAAGCGCAATGATCGCGGCGCGCACATTGCCGGCCAGTTGCAATTGCTGCGAAGCAGTCAGCAGCACCTGCTCGATTTCGGCGAGCGTCCACTGGTCGCGCCCCTGCGACAGCTCCTTGTAGAGCGCCTCGAGCGAAAGCTGCTGCTGCTGCGAGCTCGCCATCTGGCTTTCGATGTGCGCGACCTTCTCGCCGATCTGCCGCATCATGTCGTCGGCGTTGCGCGCCAGGAGACGCGTCTCGCTCGCCTCCTTGCCGGTTTCGGCGAGCAGGCGTGCCAGTTCGGTCTTCTGCTCGCGCAGGCGATCGCGGCTGTCGACCCACGACCCGATCGCCGCCGCCAGCGCCAGCGCGGCCAGCCCGAGGGCGACCAGCGCTACCGGCGAAACGGAACGACGCGCGTCGGGCCCGGCGGACGCGGGCGCTTGAACGGGGGAATCGGACGTATCAGTCATGCGGGCTTCCTGAACCAGTTAATCAGGCCTTCGACCAGGCCGGCATCGCCACCGGCAGTGGCCACGACCTGCGTCATGCCGAAACGGCGGGCGGCGTCGGCAATTTTCTCATGCGGGGCGAAGAGCGGGGTGGCCGCAAGCAGGTCGCGCCCGCCGGCGCCCAAGAGCGCCGCCAGATTGGCGAGCGTTTCCGCGCTGGCAACAGTGACCGCATCGACGCCGCCCGCGCGCCAGCGCGCCAGCAGCGGCGCGGCGTCGGCGTCGGGACGGCCGCGCCGGTAACACTCCAGGAAGTGCACCGTGGCGCCGCGCGCAGCCAGCGTGTCGGCGAGCAGCGGCCGACCGCCGACGCCGCGCACGATCGCCACGCGCTTGCCGGCGACCGCGTGCAGCGCCGGCAACGCCAGCAAGGCTTCGCTGTCCTGGCCGTCCGGCGTGACGGCGGCGACGCCACGCGCCTGCAAGGCGCGCGCCGTGCCCGGCCCCACCGCGAACACGACGCAATCCGCCGGCAGCGACCCGATCGCGGCCATGCCGAACTGCGCCGCGTTGGGGCTGACGAAGATCGCGATATCGGCGCCGGCGAGTTGCGTCAGCGGGCCGGCCAGTTCGGCAACGGGCACCGCCTCGATCGTCAGCGCGGGAAACGCCACCGCCTCGCCGCCCGCCGCGCGGATCGCCTGCACCAGCCCGTCGGCCTGATGGGCAGGCCGCGTCACCAGCACGGAACGTCCGGCGAGCGGCGCCGTCATGCAGGCAGGTTGTCGAGGATGACGCGCGCGCCCTGCGCCAGCAGCTTGTCGGCGAGCGCCTGGCCGACCGCTTCGGGGTCGGCCGCATCGCCCGACGCGGCATCGTGAATGAAACGGCTGCCGTCCGGGTTCGCGACGAAGCCGTTCAGCACCAGACGGCCGCCTTCCAGTACCGCGTGCGCGCCGAGCGGCACCTGGCAACTGCCGCCGAGCACGCGGCTGACCTGGCGCTCGGCGCGCACGCAGGCGGCGGTCTCGGGATGATTGAGCGCAGCGAGCATGGCCGCGACCTCGGCGTTGCCGCTCACAATCTCGATGCCGAGTGCGCCCTGGCCGGCGGCGGGAATGCTGTCTTCCACCGAGAGCAGGCTCTGGATGCGCGCGCCCAGGCCGAGCCGCTTCAAGCCGGCAGCGGCGAGCAGGATGGCGTCGAACTGGCCCTCGTCGAGTTTTTTCAGGCGGGTGCCGACGTTGCCGCGCAGCGGCTTCACGGCGAGGTGCGGGTAGCGCGCGCGCAGCTGCGCTTCGCGGCGCAGGCTGGAGGTGCCGACGACGCTGCCCGGCGGCAGGTCGGACAGATGCGCGTAGCGATTGGAGACGAAGGCGTCGCGCGGGTCCTCGCGCTCGCCGATCACCGCGAGTTCGAAACCGGAGGGCAGCTCCATCGGCACGTCCTTCATCGAATGCACGGCGAGGTCGGCCTGGCCGGCCTCGAGTGCGACCTCGAGCTCCTTGACGAACAGGCCCTTGCCGCCGATTTTCGACAGCGTGACGTCGAGGATCTGGTCGCCGCGCGTGGTCATGCCGAGGATCGTCACCGTGCAGCCCGGGTGCAGTGCGGCAAGGCGGTCGCGGATATGCTCCGCCTGCCACATGGCGAGGGCACTTTCACGGGAGGCGATGGTCAGCGTGTGCATGGCGGTAAGATTGGACTGTTGGATTAGCGCAAGGATGACGCGACACTGTGGCCAGGGATGTCCGCATCCGTTCAGGGAGAAGTAGCACGATGATCCGCATGATTGCGGCCTGGGGCCTGATTTTAGCATGGGGCCTGAGCGCGCCTGCCGCGTCGTTCGCGGCGGGCGGGCTGGCGCACGTCAAGAATTTCCGCACCGACGGCGCGCTCGCGGCGAAGCGCCGGGTGCCGATCATGGTGCTGTTCACCACGCCCACCTGCCCCTACTGCGACATCGTCAAGCGCGACTATCTGGTGCCCATGCACAAGGACCGCGCTTACCGCCCCCGCGTCCTCATCCGCGAACTCACCGTCAATTCCGACGCCGCGCTCACCGGCTTCGACGGCAAGCCCACGACCGAGGCCGCGTTCGCCGCGGCCGCCAAGGTGTTCGTGGTGCCGACGGTGATGGTGTTCGACCCGCGCGGCGAGCCGGTCGGCGAGCCCATCGTCGGCCTGCTGATTCCCGATTTCTATTTCGGCTACCTGGAAGCCGCGATCGAGGACGGTCTCGCCAGAACGCGCGCGAAGTAGCGCCGGCGCGCGCCGGCCGGGAAAAGGCATAGAATCCCGGCCATGCTGGGAGCACGCCGATGAAAACCCTGCTGGCCGACGATCACCCGCTGATGCGCGAGGGGGTGCGGCATGTGCTGTCCCAGCTCGAGCCCACCGTCGAGATCGTCGACGCCTACGACTACCCCAGCCTGTTCGCACAGACCGCGCAGCACGTCGATCTCGACCTCGCGCTGGTCGACCTCAACATGCCCGGCTTCGTCGGCATGCGCGGCATCGCGCAGTACCGTAGCCGCTTTCCCGACATCCCGCTGGTCGTGCTCTCCGCCTCCGAGTCGCCGCATGACATCCGCAGCGCGCTGGAAGCCGGCGCGCTCGGCTACATCCCCAAGTCCGCCCCGGCGCCGGTGATGCTGGCGGCACTGCGGCAGGTGCTGGCGGGCGATCTCTACGTGCCGGACTGCCACGGCGACGGCGAGCCGGTCCCGCAGCCCGCGCCGCCGACCGACCTCGACGCGCTACAGGTGCTGGGCCTGACCGCGCGCCAGCTCGACGTCGCCCGCCTGCTCGCCCAGGGCCATCCCAACAAGACCATCGGCCACCTGCTGTCGATGTCGGAAAACACGGTGAAGGTGCACAACACCGAAATCTTCAAGGCACTGGGCGTGAGCAACCGCACCGAGGCGGTGCTCGAAATCCAGCGCCTGCTCAAGCTGGTCTGACCGACCTTGAGCCCCGCCGCCCTGCTCAGGCATCTGCCCTTGTGGAGCATCCGCAGCCGCATCCTGATCATCGCGCTGCTGCCTGCCCTGCTGACCGAGTTCGGCCTGGTCGCCTATTTCACCCGCCAGGCCCTCACCACGGCCGAAACCACGCTGCAGGCGCGCGCCGCAGCCAGCGCACGCGGCCTTGCCGATGCCTTGCCGCAGGCGCTGGCCGAAGCCGATGCGGAACAGGCGCAGGCGCTCGCCCGCGCCAGGCTGCACAACGGCCCGCCGACCCTGATCCGGGTGCGCGATGCCGGCGGCAATCTGCTGGCGCAAGCCGGCGCCGAAGGCAACGGTGCCGTCCATCACGAATACGCAGCGGTGCGCGAGCCACAGGGCGGCCTGCTGCTCGGCCAGGTCGAGGTCGGCGTGTCGCTCGACCAGATCGCCCCGTTCAAGCGCGACACCCTGCTGCACGCCGCGCTGCTGATGCTGGCTGCGATGGTCCTCACCTCGATCCTGGCGTGGCGCCTGTCGAACCGTTTCGCGAACCAGTTGCGCCACGTCGGCCAGGTCGTCGAGCGTCTCGCCGACGAGGATCTCGGGGTGCGCGCGCAACTGCCCCCGGCGGGCGAACTCGGGGCCCTGGCCGCCGGCATCAACCGCATGGCCGAAACCCTGCAAACGCACCACAACGAACTGGAAGCGCGCGTGCGCGCCGCCACCGCCGATCTCGCCGCGAAAATGGACATGGCCGAGCGCGCCAACTTCGCCAAGTCGCGCTTCTTCGCCGCCGCCAGTCACGACCTGCGGCAGCCGCTGCATGCGCTGTCGCTGTTCGTGGCCGCGCTGAAGGCGCGCAACCAGCAGCCGGAAACGCAGATGCTGATCGACAACATCGAGGCGTCGACCGCGGCGATGGAGCTGCTGTTCAATGCCCTGCTCGACATCTCGCGGCTGGACGCCGGCACCATCGAGGCGCGTCCGGTGAATTTCCCGCTGCACAAGATGCTGGGCGAGCTCGAACACCAGTTCCGGGCGCTGGCCGAGGAAAAAGGCCTGCGGCTGCGCTTCCGCCCGTGCGACGTCACCCTCTACAGCGACCCGCTGCTGATCGAGCGCATCCTCGGCAACCTCATTGCCAACGCCATCCGCTACACCGACGACGGCGGCGTGCTGGTGGCCTGCCGCCGCCGCGGCCCGCTGGTGCGCCTGAGCGTGATCGACACCGGCCGCGGCATCCCCCCGGACCAGCAGGAAAGCGTGTTCCAGGAATTCGTCCAGCTGCACAACCCGGCGCGCGACCGCAGCAAGGGCCTCGGCCTCGGGCTCGCCATCGTCTCGCGTCTGGGGCGGCTGCTGGGCCACCGCGTGAACCTGCGCTCGCGTCCGGGCCACGGCTCGACCTTCAGCATCGACGTGCCGCTGGGCGACGCCCGCCTGATCGCACCGCCGGCGCCGCCGGCGTCGCCCGTCCACCTGCCGGAGGACGCGCTGGTCCTGCTGGTCGACGACGAGAACGCGATCCTGCGCGGCATGGCCGAACTGTTCGACCACTGGGGCATCGACCTCGTCACCGCGCGCAGCGCCGACGAGGCCGAGCAGTGGCTCGCCGGCCTCGGCCGCGCGCCCCACGTCATCGTTTCCGACTACCGCCTGCCGGACGACACCGACGGCCTCGAAGTCATCGAACGCCTGCGGCGCAAATTCGGCCGCAACATCCCCGCCATCCTGATCACCGGCGACACCGCGCCCGACACCATCCTGCGCATCACCCACGCCGGCATCCCCATGCTGCACAAGCCCCTGCGCCCCGCCAAGCTGCGCGCCCTGCTCACCCACCTGATCCAGCAGCCCCGCGTGGGATAATCCGCGCAAAGCCCCCAGCCCCCAGCCCCTAGAAATCATGCACCTCCACATCCTCGGCATCTGCGGCACCTTCATGGGCGGCCTCGCCGCCATCGCCCGCAACGCGGGCCACACCGTCACCGGCTGCGACGCCAACGTCTACCCGCCCATGTCCGACCAGTTGCGCGCGCTCGGCATCGAGCTCACCGAAGGCTGGGACGCCAGGCAGGTGAACCTCAAGCCCGACATCTTCGTCGTCGGCAACGTCGTCAGTCGCGGCAACCCCCTGATGGAAGCCATCCTCGAACGCGGCCTGCCTTACACCTCCGGCCCGCAGTGGCTGGCCGACCACGTACTGCGCGACAAATGGGTGCTCGCGGTCGCCGGCACCCACGGCAAGACCACCACCTCGGCCATGCTGGCGTGGATCCTCGACGATGCGCGCCTGCGCCCCGGATTCCTCGTCGGCGGCATCCCGCAGAACTTCGGCATGTCGGCGCGGCTCACCGACAGCCCCTTCTTCGTCATCGAGGCCGACGAATACGACACGGCGTTTTTCGACAAGCGTTCCAAGTTCGTCCACTACCGTCCGCGCACCGTCATCCTCAACAACCTCGAATACGACCACGCCGACATCTTCCCCGATCTCGGCGCGATCGAAACCCAGTTCCACCACCTGGTGCGCACCGTGCCCGGCAACGGCCTCATCGTGTCCAACGGCGCGGACGCCCACCTCGACCGCGTGCTCGAACGCGGCTGCTGGACCCCGGTCGAGCGCTTCGGCGCCGCGTCAACCAGCGGCGCGGCCGGCTGGACCGCCGGCGAAGTCGACGCCCACGGCCACTTCGACGTGTACTTCGACGGCGCCCTGCAGGGCCGCGTGAACTGGGGGCTCATCGGCGAGCACAACCGCCTCAACGCACTCGCCGCCATCGCCGCCGCGCGCCACGCCGGCGTGCCCGCCGCTGCCGCGATCGACGCGCTCGCCCGCTTCGAGAACGTCAAGCGCCGCATGGAAGTGCGCGGCAGCGTGCACGGCATCACCGTGTACGACGACTTCGCCCACCATCCCACCGCGATCGCCACCACGGTCGAAGGCCTGCGCGCCAAGGTCGGCCGCGCGCGCATCCTCGCCGTGCTGGAACCGCGCTCCAACACCATGAAGCTCGGCGTGATGAAGGACGCGCTCCCCGCGAGCCTGAAGGACGCCGACGCCGTCTACTGCTACGGCGCCAACCTCGGCTGGGACGCCGCCGAAGCGCTGGCCCCGCTCGGCGACAAGGCGCGCGTGTTCGACGACCTCGACCAGCTCGTCGCGCAACTGGTGGCCGACGCCCACAGCGGCGATCATGTGCTGATGATGAGCAACGGCGGTTTCGGCGGCATTCACGCGAAGCTGCTCGATACGCTGCACCACCACTACCACGAGGACATCGTGCTGACGCCGATGCATCGGTATGGGGGGTATGCGTAAGCGGAGCTTGCCGTCATTGCGAGCGCAGCGAAGCAATCCAGCTTGTGGCTTGGCGCGAGGCACGACTGAGTAGTTGGTGCCCTCGCACGACTGCTTAACCGTTGGCCGGGGGTAGCCCGGCCAACGGTAAGCAGCTCTGCGCAGTCCTGGCCACCCGGCGAGCGCTTTCTGCACGCCCGCCAGACGTGATATGGTCCCCCCGACCATGCCCCCCTGCCCGAGAAATCCCCCTTGATCCGGCTCAACGACACCCAGCGCATCGGCCTCATCGGCGGTCTCATCCTGACCGTATTGACGCTCGCCTCGGGCCTCGTCGTGTACGGCCTCATGCAGCGCCAGGCCGAGGCGATCCTGGTGAAAAGCCTGGGGGCTTCGCTGCAAAGCGACCGTCGCCTGTTCGAAAGCGAAATCACCGCCGGCGTGGCCAAGGCGCTGACGGTGCCGACCCGCCCTTTCGTGATCCAGAACCTGCTCCGCCTGAAGACCGAGGCCGGCGACCCGTCCGCGCGTGCCGCCTTGCAGCGCATCGCCGATTCCTTTCTGCAAACCGGCTTCACGGGGATCGCCTACTACGATGTGCACGACGCCGAAGTCGTGCACGCCGGCACGCTGACGGAAGCGCCCGCGCTCAGCGTGCCGCTGAATGCGCAGACACCGGCCCATCTGTTGTGGGACGGACAGTTCATCCTGCAGGTCGTGCGCGACGTGGTCGATGCGCAGGGGGCACGCATCGGCACCGCGAAAGCCGAAGCCGCGCTGCCGCAACTGCTGCGCTCGGTTGCCGAAGCCGGCGGCCAGGGTCGTTCGGCCGAGCTCGCCCTGTGTGCGCCGCTGCAAGCCGACATGCAGTGCTTCCCGCTGACCCGTACGCGCAAGGTTTTCGAACGCCTGCCTCGCGCGCTCGACGGCCAGATCCTGCCGATGAGCCACGCGCTCGACGGCCTCAGCGGCAGCGTGTTCACCCGGGATTACCGCAACGTGCCGGTGGTCGCGGCCTATGCGCCGGTAGGCACGCTCGGCCTCGGCATGGTGCTGAAGGTCGATCAGGACGCGCTTTTCGGGCCGGTGCGCCAGCAACTGCGCATCGTTGCAGCGGTGCTGGCCGGGCTGACGCTGATCGGGCTGACCCTGTTGCTTGCGCTCACGAGCCCGCTGGTGCGCACGTTGGTGTTGTCGCGGCAGGAGACGGCTGCGGCGCGCGACAAGCTGCACGATCTGGAAGAACGTTGGCGCTTCGCGCTCGACAGCACCGGTGCCGGCGTGTGGGATCTGGACGTGCCGGCCGGGCGCATTCTGCTATCCAGCCGCTGCAAATCGATACTGGGCTACGCGGACGACGAAATCGGCGACCGGCTGGAAGCCTGGCATGCGCGCATCCATCCGGACGACCTGTCCGTCCTGCAGGCAACCTGCCGGCCGCTTTTTGATGGCGACGGCGAGGTTTTCGTCAACGAGCACCGCAAGCGCTGCAAGGACGGCAGCTGGAAATGGGTGCAGTCGCGCGGCATGGTCGCCGCGCGCGATGCGGAAGGTCGGCCGCTGCGGATCATCGGCACCTACCTCGACATCAGCGCGCGCAAGGCCGCCGAGGAGACCATCCGCCACCAGGCCCACTTCGACCCGCTGACGCAACTGCCCAACCGGCGTCTGTTCCTCGATCGCCTGGGCCAGGATACCGTCAAGGCGCGCCGCGACCAGCAGCCGCTGGCCCTGCTGCTGATCGACCTCGACGAGTTCAAGGAGGTGAACGACACGCTGGGACACGACGCCGGCGACCGGCTGCTGCAGGAGGCCGCGCAACGGATTCGCCACTGCGTGCGCGATACCGATACCGTCGCCCGCCTGGGCGGCGACGAGTTCACGGTGGTGCTCACCGAGCTTTCCGACCGCACGCATGTCGAGGACATCGCGCAAAAGATCCTCGACCGCCTCGCCGAGCCGTTCCAGTTGGGCGACGAGGTGGTCTACGTGTCCGCGAGCCTCGGCATCACGCTGTATCCGAACGACGCCGACGACATCGACACCCTGCTGAAGCACGCCGACCAGGCGATGTACGCGGCCAAGAAGCAGGGGCGCAACCGCTTCAGTTATTTCACCGCCGCGCTGCAGGAAGCCGCGCAGGCGCGTCTGAAGCTGTCGCGCGAATTGCGCGAGGCGGTTGCCGGCAACCAGTTCGTCGTCCACTACCAGCCCATCGTCGAGCTGGCGAGCGGCCGCATCCGCAAGGCCGAGGCGCTGCTGCGCTGGCAGCACCCGGCCGGCGGCCTGATCAGCCCCGCGACCTTCGTTCCGCTGGCGGAAGACACCGGCCTCATCAACACCATCGGCGAATGGGTGTCGCGCATGTCGGCGCAGCAGGCCAAGGCCTGGCGCGAACGCTTCGGCGCCGACTTCCAGATCAGCGTCAACATGTCGCCGGTGCAGTTCCGCGCCGAGGGGCGCACCCACATCGACGCCTGGATGCAGCATCTGCAGGCGATCGGCCTGCCGGGGTCCAACCTCGTCATCGAGATCACCGAAAGCCTGCTGCTGCACGCGGCGAAGGACGTCACCGACCAGTTGTTCCGGTTCCGCGATGCCGGCATCGGTATCGCCATCGACGACTTCGGCACCGGCTACAGCACGTTGTCCTACCTCAAGCAGTTCCCCATCGACTACGTGAAAATCGACCGCAGCTTCGTGCGCGATCTCGAAACCGACCCCAACGACATGGCACTGTCGCGCGCGATCATCCTGATGGCGCACGAACTGGGGCTGAAGGTCATCGCCGAGGGCGTGGAAACCGCGGCCCAGCGCGACCTGCTGGCCGCGGCCGGCTGCGACTTCGCCCAGGGCTATCTGTACGCCAGGCCGCTGCCGGCGAGCGAATTCGAGGCCCTGCTCGCCGGCTGGCCGCCCGCTCAGTAGGTCTTGTACGGCAGGAACTTGCCGTTCAGCACGATCTTGACGCGGTCGCCCTTGGGGTCGGCCACGCGCGAGATGTCCATCGAAAAATCGATCGCGCTCATGATGCCGTCGCCGAACTCCTCGTGGATCAGCGTCTTGATCGTGGTGCCGTAGACCATGATCAGTTCATAAAAACGATAGATCAGCGGATCGGTGGGAATCGCGGAGGGCAGGCTGCCCTTGTACGGCACCATCTGCAGTTGATCGACCGCCTCGGCGGGCAGGTTGAGCAGCTTGCCGACGGCGCTCGCCTGCTTTTTGTCGAGCGTCATCTGGCCGAGCAGGGCGGCCGTCGTCCATTCCTTGCTCTGCCCCACCTTCTTGGCGATGTCGGCCCACTTGAGGCCCTTCTTGTGCTTGGCGGCGAGGATGAGATCGGTGACTTCGGTGCGGGTCATCATGTTGGGTCCTTAGGCGTTGACGAGGTGGATGTGGGGTTTGCCGGCCGGCGCCGCCTCCGGCTCGGCCAGGTCGGCCGGGTCGAACACGCTGGGCGAACTCGGCGCGTCCGGCGCGGCGCGCTGGCTGCCGAACTGCTTCGAGCGCGTGACCAGGAAGTCGACCATGTGGTTGCGGATCGGGTAGTAGTGCGGATGCTTGTGGATGCCGCTGCGCTCGCGCGGGCGCGGCAGGGTGTTGTTGACGATCTCGGCGATGCGCGCGTGCGGGCCGTTCGACATCAGCATGATGCGGTCCGACAGCAGGATCGCCTCGTCGACGTCGTGCGTGATCATGAACACGGTCTGCTGCGTTTCGGCGCAGATCTTCAGCAGCTCGTCCTGGATCACGCCGCGGGTGAGCGCATCGAGCGCCCCGAAGGGCTCGTCCATCAACAGCATCTTCGGCTCGATCGAGAACGCGCGCGCGATGCCGACGCGCTGCTTCATGCCGCCGGAAAGCTGCGACGGCTTCTTGTGCTCGGCGCCCTTCAGGCCGACCATCTCGATGTAGCGCATCGCGTGGGCGCGGATCTGCGTCTTGCTCCACGACGTCCAGCGCGACTTCACCGCGAAGGACACGTTCTCCAGCACGGTGAGCCAGGGCATCAGCGCGTGGCTCTGGAAGATCACGCCGCGGTCGAGGCTGGGCCCCGACACTTCGCGGCCGTCCATGAAGACGTTGCCGGCGCTGGCGGTGTCGAGTCCGGCGAGGATGTTGAGGATGGTCGATTTGCCGCAGCCGGAGTGGCCGGTGACGCAGACGAACTCGCCCTTGTGGATGCGGAAGTTGACGTGATCGAACACGGTGACGTCTTCGCCCCCGGTGGGGCTGGGATAGGCCCGCGCCAGGTTCTCGACGTGCAGGAAAGGATGCGTGGCGGTCATGCATTTACTCCTGGTAGGCGAAGCGCTTGCCGAGCACGCCGAAGAGGCTGTCGAGCGCCATGCCGACGATGCCGATCATGAAGATGGCGAACAGCACGTTGGTGATCGACAGGTTGTTCCACTCGTTCCACACGAAGTAGCCGATGCCGGTGCCGCCGACGAGCATTTCCGCGGCGACGATGACCAGCCAGGCGATGCCCATGGAAATGCGCATGCCGGTCAGGATGGTCGGCGCGGCGGCCGGCAGGATCACGCGGAAAGCCTTGCGCAACGGGTTCACCTCCAGCGTGCGCGAGACGTCGAGCCAGTCCTTCCGCACGTTGGCCACGC
This sequence comes from Pseudomonadota bacterium, assembly GCA_040753235.1. GTDB lineage: Bacteria > Pseudomonadota > Gammaproteobacteria > Burkholderiales > Thiobacillaceae > Thiobacillus. The sequence goes on along the minus strand of JBFMET010000001.1, from coordinate 95,913 downwards.
CGTGCGCGGTGTTGATCAGCATCGGCCACAGCGAGCAGATGAAGATGACGAAGATCGACGACAGCGACGCGTCCTTGATGGTGTAAAGCGCAAGCGGCATCCACGCCAGCGGCGAAATCGGCTTCAGCACCTGCACGTAGGGGTTGAGGGCGTCGTAGAGCACGCGCGAATTGCCGATCAGGAAGCCGAGCGGGATCGCCACCGCCGCCGCGAGGAAGAAGCCGGCGAGCACGCGCGCGATCGAATAGGCCAGCTGGATGCCGATGCCCTTGTCGTTGGGGCCGTTGTCGTAGAACGGGTCGGAGAGCTTCTCCCACAGCGTCTGCGCCATCGCCGCCGGCTGCGGGAAGCTCGACGCCGAACTCGCGCCGCCGCCGCCCATCAGCGCGGCGTACTCGGGATCGACGTCGGCCGCTGCCGTCGGGGTGTCCGGCAGCGTCGCCAGCTGCCAGACGAGCAGGATCACCCCGAACAGCAGCAGCGACAGCAGGGTGGATTGTTGGCCGGGCGAGAGTCGGGTATTCATGAGCGCTTGATCGCAAAGGAGTTGAGGTACTCGGCAGGCTTCGCGGGATCGAAGACCTTGCCCATGATGGTGTGCTTCATCGAGTTGACGGCGGGCGCCTTGAGCCCGATCTCGGCCATGCGCTTCCTCGCGTCGGTGGCGCGGAATACTTCCTCGGCCACCATCTGGTAGTTGACGTCGCCCTTGATGTAGTTCCAGCGCTTGAGTTGCGTGAGGATCCACACCGCCATCGAATGCCACGGGAAGGGATCGAAGTCGACGCGGTCGGGCACGTTCTTCACCTTGCCGAGGCCGTCGGCGAAGCGACCGGTCATCACCTGTTCCAGCACCGGGATCGGCTGGTTGAGGTAGTTGGCCGGCGCGATCGCCTCGATGATGGCCTTGCGGTTCTCGGGCTTGTGCGCATAGTCGGTGGCGCTCGCGATCGCGCGGAACAGCGCGGCGTAGGTGTTGGGATACTGCTTGTAGAAGCCTTCCTGCACGCCGAAGGCGCAGCAGGGATGGCCGTCCCACAGGTCGCGCGACAGGGTGTGGATGAAGGCGACGCCCTCGAACACGGCGCGCTGGTTGAAGGGCTCGGGGCCGAGGAAGCCGTCGATGTTGCCGGCGCGCAGGTTCGCCACCATGTCGGGCGGCGGCATCATGCGCAGTTCGACGTCCTTGTCCGGGTCGAGACCGTGCTCGGCGAGGTAGTAGCGCAGCAGCAGGTTGTGGATCGAATAGTCGAAGGGCAGGCCGAACTTCATGCCCTTCCAGTCCTTCGGGTCCATCTTGTCCTTGTGCTTGATGTGCAGGGTGATCGCCTGGCCGTTGATGTTCTGGATCGAGGCGACGTCGACCGACTGCCTGGCGGAGCCCAGGCCGAGCGACATCGCGAGCGGCATCGGCGAGAGCATGTGCGAGGCGTCGTATTCCTTGTTCTGCACCTTGTCGCGGATCACCGCCCAGCCCGCGGTCTTCTGCAGGCTGACGTTGAGGCCTTCACGCGCGTAGAAGCCCATGGGGCCGGCCATGATGATCGGCGTCGCACAGGTGATGGGAATGAAGCCGATCTTGAGGTCCTTCTTTTCGGGCTTGCCGGCTTCCTGCGCCAGCGCCTTGGCCGCACCCATCGGGAACAGCGTCGAGATCGCCGCCATCGCCGTGCCCGCGCCGACCGCGCGCAGGAAGTTGCGGCGCATCCGGTCGTCGGGGAAGAGACCGCGCATCACGGCCGACTCGACCACCCGCGACACGCGCGCCTCCTCGTCCTTCATCGCGGCATCGTGCGCCGCTTCGCTGGTGTGCCGGCCGCAGCTACAGCCGCCACGGTGCAATTGGGTATCAGGGTCAAACGGATTGTCAAAGCCGGACATCACACGCTCCTCAAGAATTGGACAAGGCTGCTCGGTCACTGAGATGCGCCGCACCGTTTCGAACAGGGCTGGCGCCGGTTTGGTGCATCGCCCCGCTCGCTGCCGTTCGATCAAGTCAGCCCGAATCCCTGTAAAACCGTGGGTTTCGACGCATCGCCCCGCGGCGCGCTCAGTGTTTCCACTCTTGTCGTATTCAGGATCCGTGCCAGCGCGGCGCAATTGCGCTAACTCGATGATTCACAAGCAAAGCCGTATGGCGCGCCGGAAACCGGCGCGCGAGCTGGCCTGCTTCTTGATTACACACTGTCAACAAAGTGTTGGATGCAGGGAATACGCATGACCGTCGCCGCCCCCACTGCCGAGCGCCTGCAGGATGAAGAGCTGCTGGTGATCCGCGAGTCCGCCCGCCTGATGGGCAAGAGTCTGGAGCCGGGTTTCGTGATCCGCGAGATGCTGCACCTGATCTCGGAATTCCTCGGCCTCAACCGCGGCCGCGTCGTGCTGCGCCAGCCCGATGGCGTCGCCTACGCGATCCGTTACGCCTATGGACTGACCGAGGCGGAAATCGCACGCGGCGTGTATGCACTGGGCGACGGCGTCACCGGCCGCGCGCTGCAAAGCGGCGAGACGGCGATCGTGCAGGACATCGACGACGACCCGCACTATCTCGCGCGCGCGGTCGAGCGCGGCCGCCTGCCGAACGAGACGGTGAGCTACATCGCCCTGCCCTTGCGCAGCGACGGCGCGATCCTGGGCCTGCTCGGCGTGCATCGCATCCGCAGCCGCGCCCGCGCGCTCGCCGACGACCTGCGCCTCCTCGAGATCGTCGCCACGCTGATCACGCAGATCCTCAAGCTCAACGACCGCGTGGCGGAACAGACCGCGCGCCTGGAAAACGAAAACCGCGAACTCAAGTGGGCGCTCGAACACGGCGCGCCGCAGCAGGCCACACTCGGCATCGTCGGCGAATCGCCCGCGCTGCGGCACGCGCTGCGGCAGATCGAGCAGGTGGCGGGAACCGACGCCACCGTGCTGCTGCTCGGCGAATCGGGCACCGGCAAGGAACTGTTTGCGCGCGCCTTGCATCTTTCCAGCCCGCGGCGCGACCAGGCTTTCGTCAAGGTGAATTGCGGCGCGATTCCGGAGAACCTGTTCGAGTCGGAGCTGTTCGGCTACGAAAAGGGCGCGTTCACCGGCGCCTCGACCGCGCGCGCCGGCTACTTCGAGCAGGCCCACGGCGGCACGCTCTTCCTCGACGAGATCGGCGACCTGCCGCTGGCGATGCAGGTGAAGCTGCTGCGCGTGCTGCAGGAGAAGACGTTGCAGCGCGTCGGCAGCCGGCGCGAGACGCCGATCGACGTGCGCATCGTCGCCGCCACCCACCACGACCTGCAGCAGCAGGTCGCCGCCGGCCGCTTCCGCCTCGACCTCTACTACCGGCTCAACATCATCCCCATCCGCCTGCCGGCGCTGCGCGAGCGGCGCGAGGACGTCCGCCCGCTGGTGCGCCACCAGCTCAACCTCATCTGCCAGAGCTACCAGCGCAACGTCGGCCTCACGCCGGAGGCGATGGAACGACTCGCCGACTACCCATGGCCGGGCAACATCCGCCAGCTGCGCAACGTTCTGGAGCGGCTGGTGCTGCTGGCGGAGGGTGCGTCGATCTCGGCACGCGAGGTCGAGCACGTCATCCGCAGCGAAGCAGCCGGCCTTCCCGACGCGCCGCCACTCCATGCCGCCCCCATTACGGCAGTGCGCCCCTACCTGCCGGCGCAATCGCACGACCGCGATCAGATCGAGCAGGCGCTGGCGCAGACCCACGGCAACAAGTCGCGCGCGGCGCAACTGCTGGGACTCACGCTGCGTCAGCTCAACTATCGGCTGAAGCGGCTGGAAATGACCTGACAAAGGTTGACAAAGTGTGAACGCAGCCAGCAGGGTCGCGCTTCGGATCAAGGTTTTTTGCTATTTTTTTCAATGGTTTGACATTGTTTGACCGGCTGGCACGGGAATCGCAATGGGGAGGGTGTCGATCCCGACCTCAACCCATTCGAAGGAGTCCGCCATGTCCGAAGTCGTCGCCCTCAAAACCCAAGCCGTCCTCGAGCCCATTTCCAGCGAGGGCTTGACCGCGCTCGCCGAAAAAGGCAAGGCCAATCCGCAATCGGTCGTCACGCTGAAAGCCAGGACCGTGTGCGAGAGCAAGTTCCGCAACCTCACCTACGTGCGCAACCTCGAAGCCCATGTCATCGACGAGCCGCCGCACCTGCTCGGCGACGACACCGCGCCGAACCCCTCGGAAGCCGTGCTCGCCACGCTCGGCTCCTGCCTGTCGGTCGGCCTTCACGCCAACGCCGTCGCGCGCGGCATCACGCTCACCCGGCTCGAACTCGAACTCGAAGGCGACATCAACGTGACCGCCGTGTGGGGCGTGGGCGACCTCGATCCGATGAAGAAGCTCGGCTTCACCGACGTGCGCGTGAAAGTGCATCTCGAAGGCGACGCGACCGAGGAAGAGTTGAAGGACCTGGTCGCCCATGCCAACGCCTGGTCGCCCGTCGCCAACACCCTGCGCAACCCGGTCGGCGTCAGCGTCGAACTCGCCTGAGCCACTCTCTTCCCTTGCTGGAGCCCGCCATGCCTGCCCAAGCCCTTGCCCCCGTTGCGACCAAGCCGCCTGTCGACGTGCTGCCCGGTCTCGCCGAACTCATCGCGCGCGAACTCGCGCCCCAGGTCGTCGACATCGACCAGAAGGGCGTCTACCCCGGCGACTTCCTGAAACAGCTCGGCGCGCTCGGCGGGCTCGGCAGCCTCACCCCGGTCGCGCACGGCGGCACCGCACGAGGCCTCACGCACGCCATCCAGCTGATAGAAGAAGTGTCGAAGGAATGCGTGTCGACCGGCTTCCTGCTGTGGGCGGAATACGCGCTGCAGTGGTACGTGGTGAACAGTTCGAACGTCGCGCTCGCCGCCGAGATGCTGCCGAAGATGGCGCGCGGCGAAGTGCTCGGCGGCACCGCGCAGTCGAACAGCATGAAGTCCTGCGTCGGCATCGAGGAAGCGCGCCTCAAGGCCACGCGCGTCGACGGCGGCTACAGGATCAACGGCGTGCTGCCGTGGGTGTCGAACATCGGCCCCGAGCACTATTTCCACATGGGCGCGAAGCTGCCGAACGTGCCCGGCCTGGTGATCGGCCTGATGCACGGCAGCACGCCGGGGCTCACCCTCTTGCGCAACGCGCACTTCATCGGCATGGAAGGCACCAACACCTTCGCCTGCCAGTTCCGCGACGTGTTTCTCGCCGACGAACGGGTCGTCTGCCATCCGCAGGAATTCAACGCCTTCCGCGACCGCACCAAGTCGGCTTTCATCCTGCTGCAGATGGGCATGGGGCTGGGCCTCGTCGACGCCTGCGTGACGATCATGCAGCGCGCCGACAAGCAGTTCGGCCACGTCAACCGCTTCCTCGACGTACAGGCCGACGCGCTCGCCGCCGAGCTCGACGCCGCGCGCGCCGCCACCTACGCGCTCGCCGCGAAGATCGAGCGCGACGGCAGCGCACCGCACGTCAGGGAAACGCTCGCGCTGCGGCTCGCCGGCAGCGAGCTTTCGCTCAAGGCCGCCAACGCGGCGATGCTCTCGCTCGGCGCCAAGGGCTATCTCTCCAACAACGCGGCGCAGCGCCGCCTGCGCGAGGCCTACTTCATCGCCATCGTCACCCCGGCGATCAAGCACCTGCGCAAGGAACTGCACGAGCTCGACCAGGGCTGCGGCTGCGCGCTCGCCGAACCCGAACGGGAGGTCGCATGATCCGCTTCGCGGTCTCGCTCTCCGTCGACGCGGCGGTCGAGAAACTCCTCGGCGCCATCACCGCCTACCCCATGGGCCTGGTCGCGCACGCCAACGGCCAGGCCAACTGCGCCAGGAAGGGCATCACCGTGCCGGCCGACCAGGTGCTCGAAGTCTTCCGCCCCGACTACGCGGTAAAAGTATGGGCCGCCGACAAGACCGCCGGCATCGACATCCCGCTGCGCATCCACGTCTACGAAGCCGGCGGCCAAACCTGGGTCGCGCACCGCACCGCGTCGGAGACCTTCCGCCCCTACGCCAGCCACGAGCTCGACGCCGTCGGCGCCGAACTCGATCTCGTCTTCGACCAGCTGCTCGCCATCCTGAATCCCTGGAAACTGCCATGATGAATCTCTCCGCCGCCCAGACCGCCCCCGAATCCGCCCCCGCCTACCGCAAGTGGACCTGCGCCGTGTGCGACTACGTCTACGACGAAGCGGCCGGCGACCCCGACCACGGCCTCGCCCCCGGCACCCGCTACGCCGACATCCCCGACGACTGGAGCTGCCCCGACTGCGGCGTGGCCAAGGCGGATTTCTACTGCTTCGATGACTGACTCGGGTTGGCGAACTGAGCATCCGCCGATGGCAGCAGACGCATACGCTGGATTTGCAGCGCATATCCAGCGCGCAAGCCGCTCCGTCATCACTCCCTGGTTTTGACTTTCTTCCCCTCACAGCCCCGCCGGAAATCGAGCCTGCCGGACGGATCAGCGGCGAAGGTGTCTGAGCCCGCCTACATAAGCCAATTTAAAACAGCAAGGCGGGGCGAGTTCCTTCGCCGCCCGTCCGGCAGGCTCGATTTCCGGGAATTCGGGGATATCGGGGTCGCCTTCTTTTTGTTACTTTTCTTGGCGAGACAAGAAAAGTGACTTGCCGCCGGGCAACCCCCGGCCAACGGTCAGCAGTCCTGCGAAGGTTTATCCATTTAAAGGTGCTTCGCGCAATTTACAGACTGGATTGCTTCGCTGCGCTCGCAATGACGGCACCGTCCCGGATTTCTGGAATCCCCCCCGCCCCGGTAAAATCCGCGGATGATCGTCTACCTCCACGGCTTCAATTCCTCCCCCGCCTCCGGCAAAGCGCGCCAGCTCGGCGAGCACCTGGCATCGCTCGGCCGCACCGCCGGCTACCTGTGCCCCGCGCTCGCCAACAGTCCGCGTGAGGCCATCGCGCAGGTCGAAGCCGCGCTCGCCACGCACGCCGGCCCGGTCACGCTGGTCGGCAGCTCGCTGGGCGGTTTCTACGCGACGCATCTCGCCGAAAAGCACGGCTGGAAGGCGGTGCTGGTGAATCCCGCCGTGCACGCGCATCGGCTCTTGCGCAGCGCCGTCGGTCCCCAGAAAAACTGGCACACGGGCGAGACCTGGGAACTCACCGACGCGCACCTGGCCGAACTCGCTGCGCTCGACGTGCCGACGATTACCCGACCCGAACGTTATCTGCTGCTGGCGCAGACCGGCGACGAAGTGCTCGACTACCGCGATGCCGTCGCCTACTACGCCGGCGCCCGGCACCTCATCGAAGACGGCGGCGACCACGGTTTTGCCGGCTTCGAGCGCCATTTCCAAACCATCCTGGATTTCTGATGCACGTCATTTTCGAAGAAGACGGCCACTTCAAGGCCGGCTCGATCCTGTCCGAGACCGAGACCACCGCGCAGGTGGAGACGGCCAGCGGCAAGCGCAGCAAGATCAAGGCCGCCAACATCCTGCTGCGCTTCGCGGCGCCTGCTCCAGCCGAGGTCATGGCCGAGGCCGAGACGCTCGCCGGGGAACTCGACGCCGATTTCCTGTGGGAAGCGGCGGGCACGGACGAATTCGGTTTCGAACAGCTGGCGCAGGAATATTACGGCCACGCGCCGCGCCCGGCCGAGTCGGTTGCGCTGCTGCAAAAGCTGCACGCGTCGCCGATCTACTTCCACAAAAAGGGCAAGGGGCGCTACCGCCCGGCGCCGACCGAGACGCTCGCCGCCGCCAAGGCCGGGCTGGAGAAGAAGCGCCTCGCCGCCGAGCGCCAGGCGCATCTGGTCGCCGAACTCACCGCCTTCCGCCTGCCGCCCGAGTACGCCTCGCTGATCCCGCGCATCCTCATCGCGCCGGACAAGAACACGCTGGAGTACAAGGCGCTGGAAGAGGCCGCCGTCGCTGCCGGGCTGTCCCAATTGAGGCTCATCGAGCGCTGCGGCGCGATTCCCTCGCCGCTCGATTTCCACCTGGCAAGCTTCCTGCTGGAGTACTTCCCGCGCGGCACCGGCTTCGCGACGGTCACCGAGCCGGCCGCTTTAAATCCAAGCGATCCCCCCGAACTCCCGCGCAGCCGCGTGCGCGCCTTCTCGATGGACGACGAGGCGACGACCGAGATCGACGACGCGTTGTCGGTGGAATGGCGCGACGACGGCAGCATCCGCGTCGGCATCCACATCGCCGCGCCGGCACTCGGCATCGCGCCCGGCTCGGAACTCGACAAGCTCGCGCGCGAGCGGCTCTCCACGGTGTATTTCCCCGGCGACAAGATCACCATGCTGCCGGACGCGCTGATCCACCACTACACCCTGGGCGAAACGCATGACTGCCCGGCGCTGTCGCTGTATGTCGACGTCGCATCCGACCTGCGGGTGCTCGGCACCGAAACGAAGCTCGAAATGGTGCACATCGCCGACAACCTGCGCCACGAGACGCTGGAAGGGCTGTTCAACGACGACACGCTGAGGAATCCTGCCGCCCCCGACTACCCCTACCGCCGCGAACTCGAATGGCTGCGCGACTTCGCCGCGGTGCTCGAAGCCGGGCGCGGCAAGGCCGACACGGTCGACCGCGTCGACTACAACTTCAAGGTCGACGGCGAAACCATCCGCATCGTGCCGCGCAAGCGCGGCAGCCCGATCGACAAGGTGGTGTCCGAACTGATGATCTTCGCCAACGCGCACTGGGGCGGCTGGCTCGCCGAGAAGCGCGTGCCGGCGATCTACCGCGCGCAGGCCAACGGCAAGACGCGCATGACGACCGCGCCCGATCCGCATCAGGGCCTCGGCGTCGACCAGTACGCGTGGTCGACCTCGCCGCTCAGGCGCTACGTCGACCTCGTCAACCAGCGCCAGCTCATCAGCCTCGTGCAGGGCGCCGACCCGGTGTACCCGCCGCGCAGCGAGCAGCTCTTCGCCACGGTGCGCGACTTCGAGCTCGCCTACGACGCCTACAATGAATTCCAGCGGCGGCTGGAACGCTACTGGATGCTGCGCTGGCTGATCCAGGAAAACGTGCACGAAGTCACGGCGAACGTGATCCGCGAAGACCTGGTGCGCTTCGATACCCTGCCCATGGTGACGCGCGCGCCGTCGGTGATGGGCGTGGCGCCCGGCTCCAGGGTGAAGCTCGCGATTTCGAACATCGACCTGCTCGACATCCAGTTCCACGCCGAGTACCTGGAAACCGTGGCGCCGCCGCCTGACAGCGCCGCCCCGCTTCCGTAGAATCAGGTCTGTTTCACGTCGCATTCCCGATGGCCACCGTACAGCCCATTCCGCTCGCCGAACCCTCCAAGCAGGACACGCGCATCGCGCTCGCGCTGCTGGCGTCGGCCGCCTTCCACGGCATGGTGCTGTCGACCCAGTTCGTGCAGGTCAATCCGCGCCTGTTCGAGGACACCAGCCTGCCGATGGAAGTGGTGCTGGTGAACGCCAAGACCCGCGAGGCGACGCTCAACCCCGACGCGCTGGCGCAGGCAAACCTCGCCGGCGGCGGCAACACCGACGAGGACCGGCGGCTGAAGAGCCCGTTGCCGGCAAGCCCGCGAACGCAGGCCGGCGGCGAAGAGGCGGCGCTGCAGGAACGCGTGGCGGAACTGGAAGCGCGCGCCCGCGCGCTCATGAGCCAGCTGCAGCCCGACGCCGAGCTGCCGCTGGCGCGCCCGCAGGCGGAGCCGCGGGTCGACATCAGCCGGATCAACCAGCAGGCGCGCGAAGCGGCCCGGCAGGAAGCCCGCGAAATGGTGCAGTTGCAGGCCAGCATTTCGCAGCAGATGGACGCCTACCAGAAACGGCCGAAGCGCGCCTTCGTCGGCGCCAACGTGCGCGAGTACGCGTTCGCGCGCTACGTCGAGGACTGGGTCGCCAAGGTCGAGCGCATCGGCAACCTCAACTACCCCGAGGCGGCGCGCCGCCAGGGCATCTACGGCAGCCTGAAGCTCACCGTGTCGATCTACGCCGACGGCCGCATCGAGGCGGTCGACGTCGACCGTTCGTCGGGTTCCAAGATCCTCGACGCCGCGGCGGTCAAGATCGTCGAGCTCGGCGCGCCGTTCGCACCCTTCCCCGACGAGATGCGCAAGAAAGCCGACATCTTGTCTATAACGCGGACCTGGACCTTCACCCGTTCCGACCAGCTCGTCGGCACCGACTGAGCCTTCCCGTCCGGATGCGGGCCCGCCCCCTTCGGGCAGGGTGGGCGCGTTGTGTATAATATTCTGATTTTCTTATATTTACTGATCTTCCTCGGAGTCCACCATGCACACCGGTACCACCCTCACCCAGTTCATCATTGAAGAACAGCGCCGCACCGCGGGCGCCACCGGCGACTTCACCTCGCTCTTGAACGACGTCGTCACCGCCTGCAAGGCGATTTCCAATGCCGTGAACAAGGGCGCGCTGCTGGGCGTGATGGGCGCGCTGGACTCCGAGAACGTGCAGGGCGAAACGCAGAAGAAGCTCGACGTCATCACCAACGACATCATGATCCGCTCCAACGAGTGGGCGGGCCACCTGGCCGGCATGGCGTCCGAGGAAATGGACGACGTGTACGCCATCCCCGGCCAGTACCCGCTCGGCAAATACCTGCTGGTGTTCGATCCGCTCGACGGCTCGTCCAACGTCGACGTCAACATCTCGGTCGGCACCATCTTCTCGATCCTCAAGGCCCCGGTCGCCGGCCGCGCCGCCAAGGCGGAAGACTTCCTGCAGACCGGCGCCCAGCAGGTGTGCGCCGGCTACGCGATCTACGGCTCGTCGACCATGCTGGTGCTGACCTTCGGCCACGGCACGAATGGTTTTACGCTGGACCGCGACGTCGGCGAGTTCGTGCTGACCCACCCCAACATGACCATCCCCACCGAAACCAAGGAGTTCGCGATCAACGCGTCCAACATGCGTTTCTGGGAAAAGCCGGTGCAGCGCTACGTCGACGAGTGCCTCGCCGGCAAGACCGGCCCGCGCGGCAAGGACTTCAACATGCGCTGGGTCGCGTCGATGGTCGCCGAAGTGCACCGCATCCTCACCCGCGGCGGCATCTTCATGTACCCCAAGGACACCAAGGACCCCGCCAAGGCCGGCAAGCTGCGCCTGCTGTACGAAGCCAACCCGATGGCCTTCATCGTCGAACAGGCCGGCGGCGCCGCCACCACCGGCTACCAGCGCATCCTCGACCTCAAGCCCGAAGGCCTGCACCAGCGCGTGCCGGTGATCCTCGGCTCGAAGACCGAAGTGGATACCGTGACCGGTTACCACCACGAAAAAGCTGCGTAAGCAGCGATGTTGCCGCCAATGAAAAAGCCGGGCGAACCCGGCTTTTTCATTGGCGTTCGAAATCCAGTACCGGAAATCTTTGAGAGACTGTCTGGGTTCGGCCAGAAGCGGGAGTTCAGCTTGGGGAGTCCGACAGTCTTGTGTTCGGCCTGAGTTGCCTTTCGAAAGACGCGTCTTATGGGTCGGCAATGCGCCGGTTTCTTGCCATTGGCAGAAAGTGATCATGGTTTCATGCTGATGCCCATCTTGATTATTTTTCGAATGTGTACTATATAGTGCACATGACACATTTTTCTGATCTCATCCGCTCACAGCGGGAGTCCCTACTGGCTAATGACCGGAGCTATTCGCTGCGCCAGGTTGCCTCGCGGATCGGCGTGGAACCGACTTACCTCAGCAAAGTCGAGCGCGGCGAGGTGCCCCCGCCTTCGGAGAAGGTCATAAAAAAGCTTGCGCTTGAACTCAAGCAAGACCCCGACGTTTTATTGGCCATGGCTGGAAAGGTGTCAGAGGATTTGCGGGAAATCATCTGCAAGCGGCCACAAATGTTTGCTGAACTGATCCGACAAATGAAAGAAGCCCCCGATCACGCGATCCTGCGCGTGGTGCGGAAAGTCAAAGATGGGAATTGGTAATGATCCGGAGGTAGATATGCTGGTGCTACAGAATGACAAACTACAGTTCAGTTTTCCGGAGGTCCACCCCGATGCCACCTGCGGCATCCATTTCCAGCGCACCCTCCGAATTCCGGACGATAGCCGAAGCTACCCCTTGCCACCTGGCCTTGGCCCATTCCCTCTATTCCACGTCGACGACTACGCAGCGGGGCTGCCCGCCGCGTGGACTGAGCACGGCGGAGTGTTCTTCCCAATGTACCAAGCGGAAGCGATGTGGATCAGATTCGACGCGTGGAGCGACTACCCATGTGCTGTGAAAGTTGCTGCCGGAAAGATCGACGCAGTAACTGGCGCTCCATGGAGTCCGGGCCTGTCAGACTCCCCCCAAAACTACATGGTCGTCCCGGATCAGCCATGGATGGACGGCTTTTGCGTTCAGAAGGGGCTAATTCGGCAGTTTGTCGCGATGCCCCTAGGTGAGGGGTTCACCGCAGAGGAGCAGATCGCTGGTCATGCTGAGCATGGTGGACTGCAACTGATCGTATATCCCATGAGGCGCCAGCATTATGAGGCTTTGTTGGCGCGTCGGTCCGTCCCCCAGAATTGCCCGATAGTGTGCGAATATTCACTTGGATCCGAAGGTATGGGCTTGGCGCCAGGTGGGCTGATGCGCCAAGAAATTTACGGGGACAAACATGGACTGGACGTGTGGGACATGAACCATGCTTCTCGCTGTTTCGTACACATCGTGAACAGTGCACGCTTCGAGGCCATTACCGGCCAGAAACCGCCAACCTTGCCGCCGACAGCACGAGATTACACGGACGCCGGCCTGCCGTGGTTCGAGTACTACGCTCCTACGCTGGAAGCATTGTCCGGATCCCCCACCCTTGCGGGCCTAGATAGTCTCGCCGCGGCAATCATCAAGAAAGGCCTAGGACCCCTGCATGGCAACGAACCGGCGAGCACATCCAAGGTCATCAATTGCGGGCCGAAGGTCAAGACAGTGCGAGAGGGGACATTCTGATGGACACAGAAATCATCTCCGTGACAAATTCGTCACAGGTCTTCGAAGAATTAATCGAAGCCCTGAAAGCAGAGAAACGGGCTTATCTTGATGCAGGCCAACGGGCGCAGAAAAATGACGATTTCGCGCGGGGGCGCCTCTTGGCAGATAAGGCCGAGCGCACTCACGGCATACTGAAGCGCGTAGAGGCACTGCGAATCGAGTGGACCAAGTTGGCCCCTCCACCTTCCAAGGTCGAAGCAACAAAACGTGACGCCTACTACATGCCAATTCTCAGGGCGCTGGAAGCCCGAGGTGGGACTGCTCAGGTGCAAACGGTGCTGGATGATGTTTTGCAGCGAGTGAAAGACAAACTGACAAAGGCCGATCTTGATCCTGTCCCGAGCGATCCAAATCTGCCCCGATGGCGCAATCAAGTCATGTGGGCCAGGAATGACCTGGTCGAGATGGGGCGGATGCTGCCCTCACGGGTCAGGGGTACGTGGGAAATCTCAACTAAGGGCCGAGAGTGGTTGAAGGGGCAGTCTGTAAGCGCTTTGGCGCCTCGCCTGCCCGCGCACTAGCGCCCGTGACTGGGCTCCAGAGCGTGACGCTCCCCCTTCCGTCGGCCTCGGCGCGGCACCACAGGATGAACGCCGCGCCGGCCACCCAACCGCTTGGGCAGTCCGGAGCGTACATCAACTTCTGCAACGAGACGACACTAGCCATTGTACGGAGCCAGCGCCACAGGCAGCAATGGCCGACTTCCGATCCTCAGCCTTTGCAGCCGGTTAGGAACTCCTTGGGCGATCTGCCGTGAACGTCAGGTACCCGCGCCCCGGCAGTGCCGCTCACGCCTATGTGATGGCATTAGTGTCGGGAAGTCTTACATCCGGTGAAATCAAGACTCGCAACACATTGTTTTGTATGGTGTGCGGTCCCGGGCACATTTTATGCTGCTGGTGCCTCAGGAAAAATCATAGGGATAAGTGCAGATGACGACGCTGCTGGCATTCGTGCTTTCGCGCCTTTACGGAGCCCAACACCATGAACAACTGTAAGCTAATTTCGCGCCTACTCTTGGTCGCAGGAACCATGTATGCATTACCCAGCGCTGCAACGGTGGTTAATATCAGTGCGGCTGACGAGTATTGGAGCTATCACTACTCACCAATTATCTTCGGTGCTGGTGAATACAGGATCACCCCGATAGGTCGGGACGAGGGGGGGCTATACGATGCTTGGATAGCATGGGGAGCTGGACAACTTGGAGGTGGTGACGTTTCATGCTCCCCTGATGGGGCATGTGACAAGGGATGGCTTAATTCTTACTCGTTTGGATATGTTGGCCCCAATGACTTTGTGTATGAATTAGCTACCGTTGGTGGCCGGGTGGATGAAGGGACCGCTATTGTTTACGCCACCCCAGCTCTTGCCTTATCGAATGCGCAATCGTATGAGTTTGAGTTGGCCACTGAAACAAAGCTGTATTTTTACATTAGAGATTTTCCTAGCACTTCGGCTTATTCGGACAACGGAGGCGGCATATCACTCAAGATTGAACGTATCGTCCCTGTTCCCGAGCCTGAGAGTTATGTCCTGATGCTTAGTGGGCTTGGCTTGATTATGTTAGTTGCACGTCGCAGCAAGCAGAATCAGTCTGCATAGTTTCTTTGACGAAGCCAAAACTCACCTTGTGCAGGGGACCTAACTGCAGCGATGGACTCATTGCCGCCGAATGCCACTTCAAAGCAAAGGGTCTCAGGTCTTGCAAAACAACATTCACCACTTGCACAGATAGGCTCCCGAGCTAGCCCGGATATTTCACCAGTCCTTCGCTGAGGGCTCGTCATGGGCGCCATATGAGCCGTAGAACGAGCGGAACGGCGATGCTGCCCAGGAGATCGGCGTTTGGCCGACTTGAGGACGAACCGCCCCCTAACCCCCATTGTTTGTCATCGTAACAATAAGGGACAGACCACGGTTACCGATGCCCGCATTGAGGCGCGAGCCACCTGTGAGATGGCCGAAGCCAACGACTGCAACGGATCGCACTACGAACGAAACAGCTATTCAGCGGCAACGTCGGCAACCTACGCGACACCGGTCATTCAGTTGAGGCAACGCCACCGGCCGCTCAGGCCGACGAGCGGCCAGATAGCGCGATTAGCTACGCATGGACACCCGGCACATTACTAAAAGCTGAAGGGTGTTACTAAGCAGTTGACCCATTCGCTTTAACTTCAAATTGGCTATAAGCGTTAAAACCCGAAAAGCGAAGCTATTTAACGGGTTTGGCGGGCGTGGAACTTGAGCGGAATTTGGCTATTCCGTAGCCGCCATCAGCCGCTGTATCTGACGAGTGATCCCTTCGAAAACCGGCCCGGAGACCTCGGCGGGGAACCCGTCCGGCAACTGCGCTGCCACATTCTCAATGATCCCCGGCGTGCGATCGATGACGCTCCTGATTACCGGCTCGAAGTCGAAACCCAGGGCGTTGCGTTTGGCGACTGCGTTCCAATGCCGGCGCTGGATTTCGGCCATGCGGTAATGAGCGTTGGTGGCACGGACGGCCATAGCCATCTTGACCTTCTGCCACTGGAAGAGGCGGGGGCCGTGCCCGATCACCGGCCAGGCCGACATGACGTCGTACAGCGGTGTCAGCCGGAAGCGTCCGCGCGGTTCCAAGAACACGCTGAAGTTCTTCGCATGGCCATCGGGCGCCGCCAGTACCCAGAACAGAAGCTGGGCAGTCAGGAAGTTGGTGCGGTCCTGCGCCGCCTGTTCACTGCCGCGCAGGGTGTCCAGAATGCGGTCGATGCCGGGCCCCCCACGCTCCTCGTACTTTTGTTCAACGGACAGGCCGTTCACCTGGCAGAAATCTTCTTGTGGCAACCGCGCCCACCAAGTGCCCTGCCAGGCCCTATCAAAGCGCGTAACCGCTAGGACCGTATGCCGCCCGAACCGTGCGATTTCCGACTCGGCCGTGGGCAGCCCATAAGCGCGCATAAGCTGTCCGCACAGCCACTCGTTTTCTATCGAGGTGGAGAAGTCCGCGCGCTGGCCGCCCACTTCCCCCATCGGCAGTTTCAAGATGTGGGTTGTTGGCGTGGCCCCGTGGGGCTTGCACCACTTCCCCTGATGCCACAACAGCGCGGTCTTCTCCTGTGCGCCCGCGATCGAGATGCGCAACTCATCCTCCTCGATTCCCGCAAATCGCTGGCCGGCCACGGTGTCGTCCAGCAGTCGCTCGATCTCACTTTCGACCAATGGGGTGGCCTGGACGCGGCGCACATCGGGCGGTGCCCCCCCGGCCGGCAGGATCTGTACCGCGCCCACGCAGTCCTGCCCGATTTTGCTCAGTAGCTCGAACGCGCCCGAGGATTTGGCTCCGAATCGGGTGGCCAACCGTTTTCGTATGCTCTGGCTGTCCGGCAGCAGGTTGTCGAAGTAGAACTCAACCCGATCTCCCGAAAACGGCGTCGTCTCATTCTCCAGCGGTAGTGACAAGGACAGCGGTCGCCTCAGAGGGTCACCGAGCCATGCGGCGTCGTACCTGAACAGGTGGCCCTTGCTCGACGAGTATTCCCAGCGCCCGACCAGCACGCCATTCATCCATACGTCCAAGCGCTGCGTTTTGCTCGGCCGGCCAGCCATCACCAGCCGCCCTTTTCTACTGTCGGCGTCTCAGAGGGGGTACGTGCCGATACCATAAGCTCCGCGTCGAGTGCCATCATGAGTGTCAGCAGCTGGTTGACGGGGATGCGCTCGGGGCGGTTCTCAATTGCGGAGATACGCTCCTGCGAGAGCCCGACGTGCTCCCCCAACTGCGCCTGGGACCAGTTCTTGGCTTTCCGGAGTTTTCGGAGCACCGGCCCGAGCTGTCCTGTGGTTCGAACGATAGTTTGCATGGTGTGAGATATTCTTAATTACGAATACTGTGATAATATTCAATATCAAGAATATATGCAAGATATTTCAGTTCAGGGATAAATCCCGACTCCTTGCGCACTACGGCGGAAGAATTCTTTGACGACGCGGGTTTAGCCGGTTTTGAAAGTTTTGGGTCATTTGCTTAGTAACACCCAAGCTGAACGAAAAAAGCCGGGGGTACCGTCTATTGGTTGGCTGCCTGTTCAAGACGACAGTAAATAAGTGTCCACCCGATTCAACGTCCGGCTTCGGCTGCGGATTCAATCATCCGAACTGTGGAAAGCGGTCGTTCAGGAGCGAGATGCGAGCCAATGACCGGTCTTGCGCGCCCAGCAGACGTGGTCAATCGAAAGGCCGTTGTCGCCTTTGGCCGAACTCCGACCGTCCGTGACTTTCTCCCCGACCGGCCGCTGCGGGTCGCTTCCGGTCATATCTTCTATTACTTCGAACCTGTCCGGCAGCATCCGCCTTAACCCGGATTCCCGGTTGCCTTCCTGTCATTCGGATCTGGATCAGGACGCAGCCGACTTGAACAGCGCCAGCGCCTGTTCACGTTGTACGCCATGATCCACGATCGGCGCAGGATAATCGTGGCCGATCACGCAACCCGTACCTTGCTGCTCGGCGGCCGGCATCTTGCACGGAGCATGAATGAATTTTTCCGGCACCCGCGCGAGTTCGGGCAGGTAGCGGCGAATGAACGCACCCTGAGCATCGAAGCGTTCCGACTGCGTGACAGGGTTGAAGATACGGAACCAGGGCTGGGCGTCGCAGCCGACCGAGGCCGCCCACTGCCAGCCGCCGCTGTTGGCAGCGAGGTCGAAATCGATGAGTTTGTCGGCGAAATAGCGTTCGCCGAGCCGCCAGTCGACCAGCAGGTCCTTGGTGAGAAAGGACGCCGTCACCATGCGCAGGCGGTTGTGCATGTAGCCGGTCTGGTTCAGTTGCCGCATCGCCGCGTCGACCAGCGGATAACCGGTGCGCGCCGCGCACCAGGCCTCGAAGTGGCCGGGCGGGTTGGGCCACGGCAGGTCGTCGTACTGGGCCTTGAAGGCATGACCGGCGGCGACCTCGGGGCGATGCCACAGAATTTGATGGTAGAAGTCGCGCCAGATGAGCTCGGAGAGCCAGGTCTGCGCGCCGCGCCCGCCGCGCTGCCAGGCCGCGGCGGCGAGCTGGCGAATCGACACGGTGCCGAAGCGCAGGTGCACCGACAGGTAGGACGGGCCCTTGATGGCGGGGAAATCGCGCGCCTCCTGGTAGCGTTCGATGCGATCGAGGAAATCGGCGAACAGCCGCGCGCCGCCCGTCATCCCGGTGGGCAGCTTCGACGCGCGCAAGTTGGTGGGGCGGAAGCCCAGGGCTTCGAGCGTCGGCAGCGGGCTCGACTGCGGCGCCAGGCGGTCGAGATAGCGTTCGACCGGGTAGCTTTGAAGATGGTAGGGCGTGAGCGCCTTCAGCCAGGCGTTCTTGTAGGGCGTGAAGACGCTGAAAGGCTTGCCCGCGCCAGTGAGCACTTCCTCACGCTCGAAGACGACCGTATCCTTGTAATGGTGAACGGCCACGCCGGCCCGCGTGAGTGCGGCCTCGACGGCGGCGTCGCGCGCCCGCGCGGCGGGGTCGTCGTCGTGGTTGAAGAAAACGGCCTGGGCGCCGATTTCATGCGCCAGCCGCGGCACCTCCTCGCGCGCGTCGCCGTGCCGCACCACCAGCCCGCCGCCCTTCGCCGCGAGGGCCTGCTGCAGTTCGTCGACGCTCGCGCGGATGAATTCGACGCGGCGATCGGCCGGGTCCGGCAACGCATCGAGGATCGCGCGGTCGAAAACGAAAACGCACCCGACCTGCCGGGCGTGCCTGAGGGCGCGGTAGAGCGCGGCGTGGTCGAAGTCGCGCAGGTCGCGGCGGAACCACACCAGGGCACGGTCGTATTCAGGCATGGGGCAAAACGGCCGTTAGAGTGAATGAAAGGGCTGCGGCATGTGTGTCGGATCGAGGCAGATTACAATGGAAGGGCCACCATGGATACCGTGAACCTCACCCATCATTTCCTGATCGCCATGCCCGGCATGGTCGACCCGAATTTCAACGGGACGCTGACCTATATCTGCGACCACAGCGACCAGGGCGCGCTCGGGGTAGTGGTCAACCGGCCGATCGACCTCGAGCTGTCGACGTTGTTCGAGCAGATCGGCCTGCCGCTGCCCGAGCGCCTGCACCACAAGACGGTCTACTTCGGCGGCCCGGTGCAGACCGAGCGCGGTTTCGTGCTGCACATCCCGCCGCAGACCTTCAGCTCGACCCTCACCGTGAAAAACGAAGTCAGCCTCACCACGTCGAAGGACGTGCTCGAGGCGGTGAGCCAGGGCGGCGGCCCCGAGAAGTTCATGGTCTCGCTCGGCTACGCCGGCTGGGGCGCCGGCCAGCTCGAGGACGAAATCAAGCAGAACGCGTGGCTGTCGGTGGCCGCCGATCCGCAGGTGATTTTCGACCTGGCGCCCGAAGACCGCCTGCCCGCGGCGATGAAGCTTCTGGGCATCGACTTCGCCAGCCTGTCCGAAGAAGCCGGGCACGCTTGAGCCTCGCAGACACCCACGGCACGGTGCTGGCCTTCGACCTGGGCCTCAAACGCACCGGCGTTGCCTCGGGCGAACTGTCGATCGGCATCGCCCATCCCCTCACTGTCCTCCAGGCCGGCTCGACCGACGAGCGGCTCGCCGCAATCGCGAAACTGATCCAGGAATGGCAGCCGAAACTGCTGGTGCTGGGCCTGCCCACCCACGCCGACGGCAGCGAGCACGACATGACGCGGGTGGCCAAAAACTTCGCGCGCAAATTAGAATCTCGCTTCGGGCTGCCGGTATTCCTGGTCGACGAGCGCCACACCAGCGCCGCCGCCGAAGCCGAACTGCATGAACGCGGCATCCACGGCAGGAAGAACAAGGCGCTGACCGACGCGGTCGCGGCACAACTGATACTTCAAGGATTCTTCGATGCACGCCTCATTGCCTGAAGTCGATTCGCTGATCGCGCAGATGGCCGCCGCCATCGCGCCCACGCTCACGCCCGACACCGCCATCGTCGGCATCCACACCGGCGGCGTGTGGATCGCCGAACGCCTGCATGCGCTGCTGCGGAGCCCGCAACCGGTCGGCACGCTCGACATCTCCTTCTACCGCGACGACTTCTCGCGCATCGGCCTGCACCCGCAGGTGAAGCCTTCGAACCTGCCGTTCGACGTCGAAGGCCGCGATCTGCTGCTGGTCGACGACGTGCTGCACAGCGGCCGCACGGTGCGCGCGGCGATGAACGAGCTGTTCGACTACGGCCGCCCGGCGTCGATCCGGTTGGCCGTGCTGGTCGACCGCGGCGGCCACGAACTGCCGATCCGCCCCGATTTCGTCGGCCTCGCGCTGACCGTGCAACCGAACCAGAACATCAACCTCTCCCGCCTCGACGATGGCCACCTGACGCTCAGCCTCGCATGAATGTACAACTGACTTCCGACGGCAGGCTGCGCCACCTGCTCACGCTCGACGGCCTGCCGCGCGCGACCCTGACGCAGATTCTCGACACCGCCGAATCCTTCATGGACGTCGGCGAGCGCGAAGTGAAAAAGGTCCCGCTCCTGCGCGGCAAATCGATCTTCAACCTGTTCTTCGAACCGTCGACGCGCACCCGCACCACCTTCGAGATCGCCGCCAAGCGGCTCTCGGCCGACGTCGTCAACCTCAACATCGCCACCTCGAGCCAGACCAAGGGCGAGGCGATCCTCGACACCGTGGACAACCTCGCGGCGATGCACGCCGACATGTTCATCGTGCGCCACGCGCAGTCGGGCGCCGCGCACTTCATCGCGCGCCACGTCGCGCCGCACATCTCGGTGGTCAACGCCGGCGACGGCCGCCACGCGCACCCGACGCAGGGCCTCCTGGACATGTTCACCATCCGCCGCTACAAGGGCGCGTTCCACAACCTGACGGTGGCCATCGTCGGCGACGTGCTGCACTCGCGCGTCGCGCGCTCGCAGATCCACGCGCTCACCACGCTCGGCGTGCCGGAGGTGCGCGTGATCGGCCCCAAGACGCTGCTGCCCACCGGCGTCGAGCAGATGGGCGTGAAGGTCTTCCACGACATGGAATCCGGACTCGCCGGCTGCGACGTCGTCATCATGCTGCGCCTGCAGAACGAGCGCATGAAAGGCGCGCGCCTGCCCTCCTCGCAGGAATACTTCAAGTTCTTCGGCCTCACGCCGGAGAAGCTCGCGCTCGCCAAGCCGGATGCGATCGTGATGCACCCCGGGCCGATGAACCGCGGCGTGGAAATCGCTTCCGAGGTCGCCGACGGGCCGCAGTCGGTGATCCTGCCGCAGGTGACTTACGGTATCGCGGTGCGGATGGCGGTGATGGCGATGCTGGCAGGGAGCGCAACGGCATGAAGATTCATATCAGGAACGGCCGCGTGATCGACCCGATGAGCCGCCGCGACGGCGTCGCCGACGTCTTCGTCGCCGCCGGCAGGATCGTCGCGATCGGCGACGCGACCGCCGATTTCCACGCCAACCGCGTGATCGACGCGAGCGGACTGGTCGTCTGCCCGGGGCTGGTCGACCTCTCGGTGCGCCTGCGCGAACCCGGCTTCGAATACCGCGCGACGCTGGAGTCCGAAATGCTCGCGGCGGCGGCCGGCGGCATCACCTCGCTCGCCTGCCCGCCCGACACCGATCCGCCGCTCGACGAGCCCGGCCTCGTCGAAATGCTGAAGTTCCGCGCGCGCAACCTGCCCGGCCCGCGCGTCTATCCCATCGGCGCGATGACGCAAAAGCTCGAAGGCCAGATGCTCACCGAAATGGCCGAGCTCACCGAGGCCGGCTGCCGCGCCTTCACCCAGGCCGACGCGCCGATGACCGACACCCAGGTGCTGCTGCGCGCGATGGAATACGCCGCGACCTTCGGCTTCAGCCTGTGGCTGCGTCCGCAGGACGTGTCGCTCGCCCGCGGCGGCCTGGCGCACGACGGCGCCGTGGCATCGCGGCTGGGCCTGCCCGGGATTCCCGCGCTCGCCGAGACGGTCGCGCTCGCCACCATCCTGCAGCTCGCGCGCGAGACCGGCGCGCGCATCCACCTCGCGCGGCTGTCGACCTACGACGGCATCGCCATGGTGCGCGCCGCCAAGGCGCAGGGCTTGTCGATCACCTGCGACGTCGCCAGCACCCACGTGCACCTGTCGGAAAACGACCTCATGGGCTTCGATGCGCACATGCACCTGGTGCCGCCGCTTCGCAGCCTGCGCGACCGCGACGGCCTGCGCGAGGCGCTGCGCGACGGCTCGATCGACGCGCTATGTTCCGACCACACGCCGGTCGACGAGGACGTGAAGCAGGTGCCGTTCGGCGAGTCGCAGCCCGGCGCCTCCGGCGTCGAGCTGCTGCTGCCGCTCACCCTCAAGTGGGCGCGCGAAATGGGCGTGCCGCTCGCGCAGGCGATCGACCTCATCACCTGGAAGCCGGCGCAGATCCTGGGCGTGCCCGCCGGCACGCTCGCCGTCGGCGCGGCGGCCGATGTGTGCATCTTCGACGAGGCGACCGAGTGGGTCGTCACCCCGAAGAGCCTCGCCAGCCAGGGCAACAACACGCCCTTCCTCGACCACCCGATGCAGGGCCGGGTGCGCTACACGCTGATCGACGGGCATATCGACTTCGAAGCGCACGCATGATGGCGGAGCGGCACGCCCTCCCGCTGCTCGCAAGCCTCGCCGCGGGCGCGGCGGCCGTCGCCGGCTTCGCGCCGATCGGCGTGTGGCCGCTGCCGATTTTGAGTCTGGCCGTGCTGTTCGCGCTCCTCGCGCGCGCGACCTCCACGCGCCGCGGCTTCGCGCTCGGTTTCGCCTGGGGACTCGGCTTCTTCCTCGCCGGCGTGAGCTGGATCTACGTGAGTCTCTCGGTCTACGGCGGCATGGCGCCCTGGCTCGCCGCGCTGGCGACCTTTTTGTTCTGCGCCTTCCTCGCGCTTTTCCCCGCCGTCGTCGGGGCGATCCAGGCGCGCTGGCCGGGGTCGCCGACCCTGCGCCTGCTTGCGGTGATGCCGCTCGCCTGGGGCGTGAGCGAATGGGTGCGCGGCTGGATTTTCACCGGCTTTCCCTGGCTCGTCGCGGGCTATTCGCAGGTGCCTTCGAGCCCGCTCGCCGGCTATGCGCCGGTGCTCGGCGTCTACGGCGTGACGTTCATTCTGGCGCTGATCGCGGCGCTGCTGGCGTGGACCGTCCTCATCGCCGCCACGTGGCGCATGCGTGCGTGGACGCTCGCGGCCGTCGTCGCGCTGGCGGTCGGCGGCCAGGCGCTGCGCGGCGTGACGTGGACCACGCCCGACGGCGCGCCGACGACGGTCGCGCTGCTGCAGGGCAACATCCCGCAGGACCTGAAATGGCGTCCGGAAAAAACCGTGGCGACGCTCCAGACCTACGCGCGCATGGCGGCCGCTTCGCCGGCGCAGTTGATCGTGATGCCGGAAACCGCGCTGCCGCTGTTCGAGGATCAGTTGCCCGACGACTACCGCGATGCGCTGATTGCACTCGGCCGCGAGAACGGCGGCGACATTCTCGCCGGCCTGCCGACCGGCGACCTCGACGCCGCCTACTACAACAGCGTGATCAGCTTCGGCAGCGCGCCCAGCCAGCGCTACCACAAGGTGCATCTCGTGCCCTTCGGCGAATACATTCCGCTGAAGGCCGTGTGGGGGTGGGTGATCGAGGTGCTGCACATCCCGCTGTCGGATTTTTCACGCGGCGCGCCCGACCAGCGCCCGATGGCGATCGGCGGCCAGCGCGTGGCCGCCAACATCTGCTACGAGGACGTGTTCGGCGAGGAAATCATCCGCCAGCTGCCGGCGGCGAGCGTGCTGGTGAACGTGAGCAACCTCGCCTGGTTCGGCGATTCGTTCGCGCCCTGGCAGCACGCGCAGAAGTCGCAGATGCGCGCGCTCGAAACCGGCCGCATGATGCTGCGCGCGACCAACACCGGGGTGACCGCGATCATCGACGCGCGCGGGCACCTCGTCGCGAGCCTGCCGCTCTTCAGCGCCGGCAGCCTCACCGGCGCCATCCAGGGCTACGCCGGCAGCACGCCCTACGTGCGCTGGGGCAACGCGCCGGTGCTGATCGGCTGGGGCATGCTGGGTGCCGGACTGGCGGCAGCCGCGCTCAGGCGGCGGTGCGCACCTTGGTGAGATTGCGTCCGCCGCGCTTGGCTTCCAGCAAGGCGGCGTCGGCGCGCGCCAGCGCCTCGTTCTCCTCGCGGTCGTCGCGGCTGTATTCCGACAGGCCGCCGCTCCACGAGAGCTTCTGCGTCACGCCGGGGATCAGCTCGACGCTCTCCGGCATGTTGGCACGCAGGCGATCGGAGAGCTCCTGCGCGCGATCAAGCGGCGTATAGGGGAAGAGCACGCAAAATTCGTCGCCGCCGAGGCGGGCGATGAAATCGCTGTTCCTGAGGCAGTGCTTCAACGCATTGCCGAACTTGATGATGAGCTGGTCGCCGGCCTCGTGGCCGAAGGTGTCGTTGACCTGCTTGAAGTTGTCGATGTCGAGGATGAGCAGGCTGTGGCTCCAGCCGTCCTTGAGCGTGGCGAAGAGCTCCTTCTGCTTCTCGTCGAAGCTGCGGCGGTTGTTGACCTGCGACAGGTGATCCATGCGCGCCAGCGAACTCGCTTCCTTCTGCCGCCCCAGCATCACCTTGCCGAGCTTGAGCATGGTGTCGAGCGGCGCGCGGAATTCCTCGAGACGGACCGGATAATCGGCACGCAGGCGCTGCTGGCGCACGTCGTTGGTGAGCTTCACCAGCACGCGCAGGCTGTCGATGACGCGGTTGCGCACCGCGGTCACGATGCCCATCGCCAGGATCGCCAGCGCGAGGCTCGCCACCAGCCAGCCCAGCACGTAGGGCGCGACGCTCTCGACCACCGGCGTGACCGGTCGCCACACCGCGATGCTCCAGGGTGTGCCGGCGAGCTCGACCAGGGTCGGTTCGCCATGGCGCTTGACCGCCTGGTTGCCGCGCCGCATCAGCACCATCGCCGCATCCTTGGGCTGACGCTGCTGCAGTTCCGCGTAGGCCGCCGCGTCCGGCAGCGGCAGGGTGTCGAACAGGGCCTGGAGCTGCGGCACGCTCTGCTCGACGATGACGAAGCCGAGACGCTTGCCGTCGGCGTCGACGACCGGGTGCGACATCGACAGATTGAAGGTCGCGGTGGCGGTGGCGCCGGCGTCCTCGCCCACAACCGCCAGCAGGCGCCGCGTATCGCCCGGCAGGAAACCCGGCAGCAGCTGGCGCTGGCCGTCGGTGACGAAGAGCACCGCGGCTTCCTGATTGAGCGCATGGAGGTTGGCGGCCTGCGCCTGGCACACGTCCGCCGCAGCGGTGGCGAAACACGCCAGCGTCTGCGGATGGGCGGCGATGCGCGCCGCGCTGCGCTGCATCGCATCCGCCAGAAACTCGATCTGCGCCGCCATCACCGGCTTGTCGAATTCCTCCGGCGCCGGCTGCGCCCCCGGACGCGCCGCGTAAAGCCCGAGCGTGACAAGCCCCGCCAGCAGCACGAGGACTGTGGTCAGGATCAGGCCGAACCGCACGATGGATGTCTGGGGCATGGCTTTGCGCCGTCACGCTCTTGTCTTGTTGTGTCTCCGCAAAGGCCGGCGAACTCATGCGCCGGCCAGATTCTTGTTTTGATTCAGCAATATTCATGCCCCAAAGCCGGCACACCCCTCCCGTGCGGACTGGTACATTTGTCTGACCGGTCTTCTGTAAAGAAAACCGACATCACTGCCGGCCGGTGCTGCCGAAGCCGCCCGCGCCGCGCGCGCTGGCCTCGAAGTCCTCCACCACGTTGAATTCGGCCTGCACGACCGGCACGATCACGAGCTGCGCCAGCCGCTCCATCGGTGTGAGCTCGAAAGCCTGCTGGCCACGGTTCCACGCGGACACCATGAGCTGGCCCTGGTAGTCCGAGTCGATCAGCCCCACCAGGTTGCCGAGCACGATGCCGTGCTTGTGCCCCAGCCCCGAGCGCGGCAGGATCAGCGCCGCATAGCCGGGGTCGGCAAGATGGATCGCCATGCCGGTGGGAATCAGGCGGGTTTCCCCCGGCGCCAGGGTCATCGGGGCATCGATGCAGGCCCGCAGATCGAGCCCGGCGGCACCCGGCGTCGCATAGTGCGGCAGCTGGTCGCGCAGGCGGGTGTCGAGAATCTTCACATCCATCTTCATTTTCGTCGGGATTTCGTCAGGAAAGGCGTTGAACAAGGTGGTCGATGAGGCGCCGTGCCTGGGTGAGCTTGTCGGCGCGCGGCAGGGGGTGCTGGCCGTGGTCGTCGAACAGCACCAGCTCGGCATCGGTGCGCCCGAGGGTGTCCTGCGCGAGATTGCCCACCAGGAGCGGCAGCTTTTTCTTCAGGCGCTTGGCTTCGGCGTGTTCGGCCAGGCGCTCGGTCTCGGCGGCGAAACCGACGCAGAACGGCGCGTCGGGCCGGGCGGCGAGCTCGGCGAGGATATCGGGGTTGGGCACGAGTTCGAGCGTGAGGCCGGCGTCGCTTTTCTTGAGCTTCTGCGCGCTGGCGGCGTCGACGCGATAATCGGCCACCGCCGCGACCGCAATGAAGACGTCGGCCGGCAATTCGGCCAGCACCGCCGCGCGCATCGCATCCGCGCGCTCGACGTCGATGCGCCGCACGCCTGCGGGCGTGGCCAGGCAGGTCGGCCCCGAAACGAGGCACACCGCGGCGCCCGCCTCGGCCGCCGCCTGCGCCACCGCATAGCCCATCCTGCCCGAACTGCGGTTGGTGAGCCCGCGCACCGGGTCGATCGGCTCGAAGGTCGGCCCGGCCGTCACGAGCACCTTCCTGCCGGCGAGCGGCCCCGCGCCGACGAGGCCCGGCAGCGCCGCCATGAGCTCCGCCGGCTCCAGCATGCGCCCAAGCCCGGTCTCGCCGCAGGCCATCTCGCCCGCCGCCGGGCCCAGCACCGCGACGCCGTCGGCGCGCAATTGATCGAGATTGCGCTGCGTCGGCGCGGCCGCCCACATTTCCGGGTTCATCGCCGGCGCCACCGCCAGCCGGCAGGTGCGCGCGAGGCATAGCGTCGTCAGCAGGTCGTCGGCACGGCCCTGGGCGAGTCTGGCGAGAAAATCGGCCGAAGCCGGCGCCACCAGCAGCAGGTCTGCCGCGCGGGTGAGATGGATGTGTTCCATGCCGTCGCCCTGCGACGCGTCCCACAGGGAGGTGAGCACGGGCTTGCCGGAGAGCGCCTGGAAGGTGAGCGGCGTGACGAACTGCTGCGCCGCCGTGGTCATCACAACCTGCACGTCGGCACCGGCCCTGACCAGCAGACGACACAGCTCGGCCGCCTTGTAGGCGGCGATGCCGCCGGTCACGCCCAGAATGATTTTCTTGCCCGTCACAGCCACAGTCTCGCTTCCCGGCCCGAATTCATTGAAAATGGCCCATTCTACGGGAGGGGAAGGCTCATGGCGATTCGCGACTGGCCGGAGGACGCGCGTCCGCGCGAGAAGCTCCTGAAGCAGGGCGCGGCCGCACTGACCGACGCCGAGCTCGTCGCGGTCTTCCTGCGCACCGGCGTGGTCGGCAAGAGCGCGGTCGACCTCGGGCGCGAACTCATCGAGCGCTTCGGCGGGCTGGGCGGCCTGTGCCGGGCGGACAAGCACGCCGCCTGCGCCGCGCCCGGGGTCGGCGAAGCCAAGTACGCGCTCTTGCAGGCGGTGATGGAAATGGCGCGCCGCACGCTCGCCGAGGCCATGCAGGCGGGCGACGCCCTGACCTCGCCCGCCGCCGTGCGCGACTACCTGCGGCTGACGCTCCGCAACAAAGAGTACGAGGTGTTCTGCTGCGTCTTCCTCGACGCCCAGCACCGGGTGATCGTGGTGGAGGAGCTGTTCCGCGGCACGCTCACGCAAACCAGCGTCTACCCACGCGAGATCGTCAAGCGCGCACTGGCGCATAACGCCGCCGCGCTGATCCTGGCCCACAACCACCCCAGCGGGGTGGCCGAACCCAGCCAGGCCGACCGCGTGCTCACCCGCCAACTGGCGGAAGCGCTGGCGCTGGTCGACGTGCGCGTGCTCGACCATTTCATCGTCGCCGGCCCGTCCTCGCTATCGTTCATGGAATCCGGCCACCTGTGACGGGCTCGCGAACTTGCTTCCCGGGTTGGGGCTGTGGTATAAATCGCGGTTCTCGGGTTAACCCCGGCCATTTTTGGCCGCCGGCTTAACCCTCACTGGTTAACCCTCAATTTTGGAGCAGCATCATGGCTCGCGTATGTGTCGTGACGGGCAAGAAGCCCATGGTCGGGAACAACGTTTCCCACGCCAACAACAAAACCAAGCGTCGTTTCCTGCCCAACCTGCAGTACCGCCGGTTCTGGGTCGAGAGCGAGAACCGCTGGGTTCGTCTGCGTCTGTCCAATGCTGCGCTCCGCACCATCGACAAGAACGGCATCGAATCCGTACTGGCCGACCTGCGCGCCCGCGGCGAAGCGGTCTAAGGAGTAGATCATGGCAAAAGGCGGACGCGAAAAGATCAAGCTGGAGTCCACTGCGGGCACCGGCCACTTCTACACCACCACCAAGAACAAGAAAACCATGCCCGAGAAGATGGAGATCAGCAAGTTCGATCCCAAGGCTCGCAAGCATGTGATGTACAAGGAAACCAAGCTGAAGTGATTCAGCTGGCAATCCAATAAAAAACCCGCCGCGTGGCGGGTTTTTTATTGGGCGACTTGCGCCTGCCTGGCAAGTGCCCCCGGAAGAAGCAACGGCGGCCTCGCGGCCGCCGTTGCTTTTCGGGCATGCCGGAATGGCGTCAGGCGTAGCTGCGCAGCCGTACCGAGAACTGCTGCAGCGACTGGATGCCGCTTTCTTCGGCACGCTTGCACCAGGCCTGCAATTGCTCGAGCAGTTGCTCACGGCTGGCGGTGGAACGGCCCCAGATCGCGGCGAGTTCCTGGCGCATGCGGTACACCGTCTGCAGGCGCTCGCTCTTGCCCAGCAGGGTCTCAAGCTCGGCCTTGTCGGCGGCGGCGAGTTCAGCCGGCTCCTTGTGCAGCCAGTTGCGGAAGCTGTCGAAGTTCCAGTTCTGCGGCAGGTTCGCGCCGGCCTTGAGCTTGGCGATCTCGGCCACGCTGTCGGCCCGCACGCTTTTGACGAAGCGCGTCATCACGTCATAGCGGTGGGTGATCACGGCCTGCAGGGTGTCGAGGTCGCACAGCGGCTTGGCCGGCTGCCACTTCACCGTCGGCGCGACCTTGCGGATGGTTGCCAGACCGACGTAGGACATCAGCTTGATGTAGAGCCAGCCGATGTCGAACTCGTACCACTTGTTCGACAGGCGCGCCGAGGTGCCGTAGGCGTGGTGGTTGTTGTGCAGTTCCTCGCCGCCGATGAGGATGCCCCACGGGGAGATGTTGGTGCTGGCGTCTTCGCTGGCGAAGTTGCGATAGCCCCAGTAGTGGCCGATGCCGTTGATGATGCCGGCGGCAGTCACGGGAATCCAGGCCATCTGCACCGCCCAGATCGTGAGACCGAGCGGGCCGAACAGGGCGACGTTGATCAACAGCATCAGCACGATGCCCTTGGCCGAATGGCGGTCGTAGACGTTGCGCTCCATCCAGTCGTCGGGCGTGCCATGGCCGTACTTTTCCAGGGTTTCCTTGTTCTTGGCCTCGGCGCGGTAAAGCTCGGCGCCTTCCCAGAACACCTTCTTGATGCCACGGGTCTGCGGGCTGTGCGGGTCCTCTTCGGTCTCGCACTTGGCGTGGTGCTTGCGGTGGATGGACACCCATTCCTTGGTGACCATGCCGGTCGTCATCCACAGCCAGAAGCGGAAGAAGTGGCTGACGACGGGGTGCAGGTCGAGCGCGCGGTGCGCCTGCGAGCGGTGGAGGAAAATGGTGACGGCGGCGATGGTGACATGGGTCAGGCCCAGCGCCACTACGACATAGCCCCACCAGGGCAGATCGATCAAACCGAGTTGCATGCGTTCAGCTTCCTAAAAAAGGACAATATGGTCCGGTAATTTACGGAAAAACCGGATAAAAATCAAGGTAAATATTATCGTTAACGGCTGGAACCATTCAGAAATTCAGTGTCACTTGAGCGGACAGGATGTCGACCGAGGCATCGTATTCGCCCGTCAGGGTAACGTCCCCAATCGGCGGTGCAGGCTCTGTCTTGTTGATGCGCGCATCCCTCACGAATAGATGTGCATAACCGAAATCGAGCCGGATCTTGCTCGATGCGCGGTATTGAGCCCCGAACGCCACCCAGGTACGGTCCGCATCGGGTATGCGCGCCGTCCGATACGCATCCGAGGTGGGGGTTTCATCGAAAGCCACGCCACTGCGCAGGGTGAGCTTCTCGTTGAAATGGTAGTTTGTTCCGATGGAGTAGCGATAGCTGTCGCTCCAGTTCTGGGGCGTGAGCGCCAGCGTCACCCCGCCGTTGCGAACGATGCGCAGTTCCCTGAAATCGCTCCAGCCGGTCCAGGTCACGTCGGCGAGCAGATCCCATTTCGGAGTCAACTTGTGGAAGAGGCTCAGCGAGGCCGAATCCGGCAAGGTCGTCTTTGCGGTTACGCCACCGTTCAACGGTGTTGCAATGCTGAACGCCACATCGCCCTTCAGGGTGTAATCGACATCTGACCGATAGGCAAGGCCAATCCGGGTCGCGGCTGTCGGTTGCCAGATCAGACCGAGGTTGTACCCCCAGCCGAAATCATCACCACGCACGGTCGCGACCCCTGCTCCATTAGCCGAGTTGGACAAGGTCGCTTCCGCATATTGCAGGTTTAACCCCGCACCAACCGAGAGCGACTCGCTGGCTTTCCAGGCAACGGCCGGGTTGAGATTGACCGTTTTCAGTTCCGACTTGATCGCTTGGGTCCGGCCCTTCCAGGCGGGGTCGTACTCCGTCTTCAAGCCGAAGGGCGCATTCAACCCCACCCCCAGGCGCACGTCCGGCGTCAGACGCATTGCATAATACGCATTTGGCACGAAGGCGAGCCCGCCGGCGTCGCCGCCGTTGCCTCCGCCAAGCGCTGGCGGATCGACCGTACCGCTGAACCGCGCCTGCGGCAGGATCAGATGCCCCGCCATCACCACCTGGCGGTCGGGCAGATACGTCATGCCGGCGGGATTGAAGAAGATCGTGCTGGCGTCGGTGGCTGCCGCGGCCTGGCCGGCGTAGGCGTTGCCGAGGCCGCTGGCGTTCTGCTCGATGAGCGCGAATCCGGCGGCCTGCGCAAGATTGGCGCAGCCGGCGAGCGCCAGCGCGGCAGTCAGTCGGTCGACACGAAACGGCATGTTGTTCTCCCTGATTAATGAATGCATTCAGCGTGCAAGATCGGCGTAGAGCGCCTCGACCTGGGCGCGGTAGCGCTCGTGCACTTCGCGGCGCTTGACCTTGAGTGTCGGCGTCAGCAACCCGTCGTCGACAGTCCACGGCTTCAGCTCAAGATGCAGGCGGCGCACCTGGGCATAGCCCGGGAAATGCTTCAACTGGTGCGCCACGTGTTTGGCCAGCGCCTTCACAACCCTGGGGTCGCGCAAGCTCTCGGGCTGCGCGGGGTCGACGTGCAGGTGCGCGGCGAAGCTGCGCCAGTGTTCCTCGTTCAGCACGACCAGCGCCGCCAGGCAGGGCTTGCCTTCGCCGACGATCATCACCTGCTCGAACAGCGGATCGAGCAGGATCGCGGATTCCATGTCGCCCGGCGGCACTTTTTCGCCGTTGCTGAGCACGATGACGTCCTTGATGCGGCCGATGATGCTGTAGTACCCGTCGGCGTCGACGCGCGCCTGATCGCCGGTGTGCAGCCAGCCTTCGGCGTCGATCATCGCGCGGGTGGCTTCCTCGTTCTTCCAGTAGCCGCGCATCAGGCAGCGGCTGCGGGTCAGCAGTTCGTCGTCGTCGCCGATCCGCACTTCGACGCCGGGCAGCGGGTGGCCGATGCTCGCCGGCATGTTGGCATCGGGCCGGTTCACCGTCACCACCGGGCTCGCCTCGGTCAGGCCGTAGCCCTGGATGATGGGCACGCCCAATCCGATGAAAATGCGCGCGATCTGCGGGCACAGTGCGGCGCCGCCGGAAATGGCCATTTTCAGCTGGCCGCCCAGTTTTTCCGTGACGCTGCCCGCCACCAGCTTTTGCAGAAGCGGCCACAGCACCTGCTCGGGCGTCCAGGCCATGCGCCCCTGGCTCCTTTCGAAGCGGCGCCAGCCGACCCATACCGCGAGCCGGAACAGCGCGCGCGCGGCCACACCCTTTTTCTGCAGGCTGTCGAGAATGCGCGTGTGCACCCGCTCGTAGATGCGCGGGACGGAAATGAGAATGGTCGGACGGATCGTCTGCAGGTCCTGCGCCAACTGGGCGATCGAACGCGCATACGCGACTTCGGCGCCGAGCAGCATCGGCAGGTAGTAACCGCCGGTGCGCTCAAGCGTGTGCGACAGCGGCAAAAAGGAGAGAAACACCTCGTGCGTGCCGAACTCGGCGCATTGCGACGCATACCAGGCGTTCCACAGCATGTTTCCGTGCGTGAGCATCACGCCCTTGGGACGGCCGGTGGTACCCGATGTGTACACCAGGCTGGCCAGCAGATCGGCCGACACATGGCGCTCGGGAACCGGCTTGCCGGCCGCGGCGGCAAGCCAGTCCGCCGCCACCACGAAGCGCGTGCTCCAGTCGGACAGGCTGTTGTCCGGGGCGACGAGACTGACGATGCGCTGCAGGCTTTGCACGCTGCCGGCGATTTCGGCAAGCTTCATGTGCTGGAACTTGCCCTCGACCAGCAGCAATTTCGCGTCGGCGTGGTCGAGGATGTAGGCGGCATTTTCGGGACGGTCGTCGAGGTAGAGCGGCACCGTCACCAGGCCCAGCCCGAGCGCGGCCTGGTCGAAGATCACCCACTCGACGCTGTTCTTCAGCATGACCGCGACGCGGTCGCCCGGCACCAGGCCTTCTCGTGTCAGCGCCGCCTGCCAGCGCGCCACTTCGGCCGCCACCTGCGCCCAGGTGAAACTGACCCAGGCTTCGCTCGCGTCGTCGAACTGGCGGTAGGCGACCTGCTCCGGCGTCGTCGCCACGCGCGCGCGGAACAGCCCGTGCAGCGAACCCAACGTGTCGGGATCAAACGACGTTGCCGTCATATGCATGCATCCAGGATGGGAACCAACGCCGCAGTGTTCACCGCAAAGCCGCGTCGGTCAAGCGGTCGATTTGACCAGAACGGCAGCGAAAAAGCCGTCGGTGCCGTGCGCCACCGGCGAGAGTTTCAGCATGGGGCCGGTGTCGAGCGGAATCTTCGCCTGCGCCAGCAACTCGTTCACCGGCAGCAGGCCGAAGCCCCCGTCGGCGACGAGCCCGTCGACGATGGCCTCGTTCTCCTCCGGCAACAGGCTGCAGGTCGCGTAGACCAGCCGGCCGCCGGGCTTCACGAGCTTCGCCGCGGCGCGCAGGATGGCGCCCTGCTTCTGCGTCAGCTCCGTCACCGACTCAGGCGACTGGCGGAATTTCAGATCGGGATTGCGCCGCAGCGTGCCCAGCCCCGAGCAGGGCGCGTCGACCAGCACGCGATCGAGCTTGCCGGCGAGCCGCTTTACCCGCGTGTCGGTTTCCGACGCGATCAGCTGCGGCATCACGTTGGAAAGCCCCGAGCGGGCGAGCCGCGGCTTCAGGTTGGCGAGCCGCTTCTCGGCGACGTCGAAGGCGTAGAGGCGCCCGGTCGACGCCATGGTCGCACCGATCGCGAGCGTCTTGCCGCCGGCGCCGGCGCAGAAGTCGCACACCATCTCGCCGCGGCGCGCGCCGACGAGCAGCGCGAGCAGCTGGCTGCCTTCGTCCTGCACTTCGAGGCGGCCGTCCAGGAAGAGCGGATGACGGTTGATCGCCGGGTGGTCCTTGAAGCGGATGCCCCACGGCGAATACGGCGTCATCTCGACCGCATGGCCTTCCGCGCGCAGTTGCGCGAGCACGGCGTCGCGATCGGCCTTGTGCACGTTCACCCGCACATCGAGCGATGCCGGCTGCTGCAACGCGCGGCCGAGGGCGAGGATGTCGGCGTCGGCCATCGTAGGCCGCAGCTTCTCGACCACCCAGTCGGGCAGTTCGGCCGCGACCGGCAGCGGCAGATTCTCGGTGTTGGCGCTGCGGATGTGGCCGATGAGCTCAGGCTTGGCGAATTGTTCCAGCGCCGCACCGCTCATGCCGCGCGCCTTGATCAGCCAGGCGACGATCAGCGTGCGCGGATTCGCCGCCGGCACCACGACCGACAGATAGCGGTAGCGCCGCAGCACGCCAAACACGGCCTCGGCGACGAAGGCGCGGTCGCGCGCGCCGAGCTTCTTGTGCTCGCGGAAGAAGGCCGACAGCACGGCGTCGGCCGGGCGCTTGAAGTCGAGCACGAGGTCGAGCGCCTGGGTGGCGAGCTGCAGCAGGGCGGGATTGAGATCCATGGGATATGGCGGGAAGACAGGCGGCAAACCGCCATTATCCCCCAGCCGGGCGCGCCTACTGGCGCGCAGCGTGCAGCATGTCGGCGAGCGCGAGCCCGGTGAGCCGGCGCGCCGAACGCGCGAGATACACCAGCACGGCCATCATCATCAGCATCGACGGCAGCGCGATCATCGGGTAGCTCAGCAGTGTCAGCCGCCCCAGCTCCTCGTTGAACGCCGTACTGCCGGCCGGGCTGGTGACGATCCAGGTCGCGAGCGCGTAGTTCATCGCCGACGAGAAGAAGAAGGTGCCGGCAAGCAGCGTGTTGGCGAGCAGCAGGCGGCGCTCGAAAACCTCGACGTTGCCGCGTTCCGCGAGTTGCGCGTGCACGCGCGCGACGTCGACCACCGCCGGGTTGTAAAGCAGCGTCTTCACCAGCGGATAACGCGTATACGCCGAGCCGAGCACGGCGAGGCCAATGACGCCCGGCACCGCCGCTTCCTTGATCGCGAGCCACTGCGGGTCGAGGGCCAGAAGGCCAATGCCGCCGGTGAGCAGCACGCTCACCAGGCCGAGCGCCGCCATCCAGCCGGGCTTGCCGCGGCGCTTGAATTCGAGCGCGCCCCAGCCGAGCGGAAAGGCAAGCGCGACGAGCAGCGCGTTCACCGGTCCCAGCGAATCGGCGCCGCTGGCCTTCATCAGGATCACCGCAGGGATGACGATGGTGACGGCCAACTCGATCAGGGGATTGCCGCTGCGCGGCAACGGCGTCGATTGCGTATTCATGAATCGATGGGCCCCGGTGCAGGCGAAGCGTTCGCCGCGCGCGCGCGCCCGCGCGTCACCCACAGGCTGGCGAACATGAAGGTCGCGATCGTGAGGCCGACAATACCCAGCGACAGGCCGATCGGGATCTTGTAGAAGTCGACGATCAGCATCTTCACGCCGACGAACACCAGCACCATCGCCAGGCCGTACTTCAGCAAATGGAAGCGGTCGGCCATGCCGGCGAGCATGAAATACATCGCGCGCAGGCCGAGGATGGCGAAGATGTTGGAGGTGAACACGATGAAGGGGTCGGTGGTGATCGCGAAAATCGCCGGGATCGAGTCGACCGCGAAAATCAGGTCGGAAATCTCGATCATGACCAGCACCAGGAACAGCGGCGTGAACATGCGCACGCCGTTCTCGACCACCCAGAACTTCTCGCCACGGTAATCCGGCGTCATGCGGATGTGGCGCTTGATCCAGTTGAGCAGGGGATTTTTCGAGAGGTCCGGCTCGACTTCGGCGAACATCAGCATCTTGATGCCGGTGAACACCAGGAAGGCCCCGAACAGATACAGGATCCAGTGGAATTCCTTCACCAGCCAGGCGCCGGCCAGGATCATGATCGCGCGCATCACGATCGCGCCCAGCACGCCGTAGATCAGCACGCGGCGCTGGTACTCGGCCGGCACGGCGAAGAAGCTGAAGATCATCAGGAAGACGAAGATGTTGTCGACCGCGAGCGATTTCTCGATCAGGTAGCCGGTCAGGAATTCCATCGCCTTGTGGTGGGCCACCGCGTCGCCGTACTCGCCCTTCAGGTACCACCACAGCCCGAGGCAGAACAGCATGGCCAGGCTGAACCACACGAACGACCAGGCCGCCGCCTCCTTGAAGCTGACCTTGTGCGCCTTGTTGCCGCCGACCAGGAAGAGGTCGACGGCGAGCATCACCAGCACGAAGCCGATGAAGGCCGCCCACATCCAGGGCTGGCCGATCATGAGGGTCGATTCCAAAAGGGGCTCCTGTCGATTGGGAACGCGCGCTTACTGCACCGCACGCAGGGCGGCGATGCGCTCTTCGAGCGGGGGATGCGTCATGAACAGGCGCTTGAGACCCGCCGCGCCGCCGCCGGCGATGCCGAAGGCCGCCATCTTGTCGGGCAGCGGGTGCGGGTGCAGGCTGTTCAAACGCTCCAGCGCGGCAATCATGGCACCGCGACCGGCGAGGCTGGCACCGCCGCGATCGGCGCGGAATTCACGCTGGCGCGAGAACCACATGACGATGATCGAGGCGAGGACGCCAAGGATCAGTTCGGCGACGATCATGGTGACGAAGAAGGCCGGGCCGTGGCCGTTCTCGTTCTTGAACACCACGCGGTCGACGGTGTGGCCGATCACGCGCGACAGGAACATGACGAAGGTGTTGACCACGCCCTGGATCAGCGCGAGCGTCACCATGTCGCCGTTGGCGACGTGCGCGACCTCGTGGCCGATCACTGCCTCGGCCTCCTCGCGCGTCATGGTGCGCAGGAGCCCCGACGACACCGCGACCAGCGCGTTGTTCTTGTTGGCGCCGGTGGCAAAGGCGTTCACCTCGGGCGAGTCGAAGATGCCGACCTCGGGCATGCCGATGCCGGCTTCCTGCGAGTATTTGCGCACCGTCTCGACGAGCCAGAATTCGGTCGAGTTCGAAGGCGTCTCGATCACCCGCACGCCCATCGATTTCTTTGCCATCCACTTCGAGATCGCCAGCGAGATCAGCGAGCCGCCAAACCCCATTACTGCCGCGAAGATCAGCAGCGAAGTCAGGTTCAGCCCCTGCGCCGTCAGATAGGGCTCGACGCCCAAGAGGCGCATGGTGACCGACAGCACCAGCACGATGGCCAGGTTGGTGGCCAGGAACAACGCAATACGTTTCATTTTGATACTCCTAAAAAATCAGTGAGCCTGCTCGACAATCACCAATTCAAAGCGGTCAGCGCCATCCGCGCGCCGAATCTCCAGTTCGCGCAAGACACCTTCCTTGCTGAAGCGATGGCGCTCGGCCGCCGGCGTGGCGAGGACGATATCGTGCCGGTAACCCGCGTTTTCAAGCTGGCCGACATAGTGCCGCAACGCCGCCTGCATGTCGCCCGCCCCCGTGTAACGGACCTCCACGCGACCGGCATCGTTCGCATAATACGTGCGCAGCAGCCCCGCGTGGCGCACCAGCCCTGCCGGATCGACGCCGGAGACCTCCTGGCCGGACGGCTGCGTGGCGTCGGCCGGCTTGCCCGCGCCGCCGATCCAGGGTTCCAGCACCTCGGCGACGCCGGGCACGGCCTGCTCGACACGTTCGAGCACGCTTCCAGCCGCCTGCCGCCCGGTGTCGGCCACATCCGTCGCCTGCCCCCACGCCCAGCTCAGGAGCGCGATTGCCGCCCACGCCAGCAGGCCCGTCACGGCCGCCGCACCCAGCGCCAGCAGCAGCCAGGTTCGCTTGCGCACGGCCAGCAGCCGCGGCGCGAAATGCCTCAACGTATAAATTAAAGCCGCCTGTTTCATGCGTCCCTCCGCAGTCAGTGACTTTTGGCACTCATCTTGTCCATCAGCGCGAACAGCACGCCCGACACCACGAAGGTCATGTGCAGGCCGACCTTCCAGGCCAGCTGTTCGTTGGTATAGGACTCGACATTGACAAAGGCCTTGAGCAATTCGATCCCCGAGATCGCGACGATCGAGCCGATCAGCTTGATCTTCAGGTCGGAAAAACTGACATGTCCCATCCACTCGGGGCGGTCCTCGTGATCGCCGGTGTCGATCTTGGACACGAAGTTTTCGTAGCCGGCAAAGACGATGATCAGGAGCAGATTGGCGACGAGCGCGACGTCGACCAGGGTGAGCACGCCCACCATGACGTCGCCGCTGTCGCCGTTCACGAGGACGGGCAACAGGCCGGCGAACTCCTTCACGAATTTCCACAGCAGCAGCGCGATCGCCGCCACCAGCCCGACATAGAACGGCGCCAGCAGCCAGCGGCTGCCGAAAATGAAACGCTCGAGCCCCTGCTCGACGCGCTTCATGGCGTGCCTGCCGCCCGTCCTTCCGGACGACGCAGACCCCGAGACCGGAAATACCTTTGCATGGCGATTGCCTCCGATTCAAACCGGGGCAGGCTACTCCAAATCAATTACCAATAAAATTCGAATTTCATACAATATTTGTTCGTTTTTATCGAGCTATCCATGCTGAACTACAAGCACCTGCAGTATTTCCTGGCCGTTGCCAAGGCCGGCACCGTGCAGCGCGCCGCCGAGAAGCTCCACCTGACGCCGCAGACGCTGTCTGGACAGATCCGCGTCTTCGAGGAACGTTTGGGCGTGGCCTTGTTCCAGCGCAAGGGTCGTCGGCTCGAACTGACCGCCGCCGGCAGGACGGCCTTGGCCTACGCCGAGGAAATCTTCCAGATCGGGGCGGAGTTGCAACAGGCGCTGACCGCGGCGCCGGCGGCACGTATGACGCCGTTCCGGGTCGGCGTCGCCGACGCGGTACCGAAAAGCATCGCCCACCAGCTGCTTGCGCCCGGCCTCGCGCTCGACGAACCGGTGCGCCTGGTCTGCACGGAAAACCGCCTGGAGCGTCTGGTCGCCGATCTGGCGATCCATCGCCTCGACATGGTGCTGGCCGACCGGCCGCTGCCGCCCAATACCGACGTGCGCGGCTACAGCCACCCGCTGGGCGAATGCGGTATCGGCTTTTTCGCCGCCGCGACGCTGGCCGCTCGCCTGTCCGGGCCCTTTCCGCGCTGCCTGCATGAAGCGCCCCTACTGCTGCCGGGTGCGGAAAGCGCGCTGCGCGGGCCCCTGGTGCGCTGGCTGGAACGCCAGGACGTAGCGCCGGCGGTGGTCGGCGACTTCGACGACAGCGCGCTGATGCACGCCTTCGGCAGCGCGGGCGCCGGCGTATTCCCGGTGCCGATGACGCGCGAAGTGGCGGCGGCCCTGCCGCCGGGCCTGACGCTGCTGGGCGAAACCCAGGAAGTGCGCGAACGCTTTTTTGCGATTTCGGTGGAGCGGCGCCTGCGCCACCCGGCGGTGGTCGCGATCAGCGAGGCGGCGCGGCTGAAGCTGTTCGCGCGGACGCCGGCGTAGGCGCTGCATCGGCCAGGACAGCCGCGGCCTGCGCCGGCGACAGGATGCGGAATCCCAAACCGCGCCGACGCGCGAGCTTGAGCAGCGCCCGGTCCTTGCTGACCAGCACTGCCGCACCCGCCGCCGCCAGCTCGAGGAACTTCTGGTCGTCGGCGTCGCGGCAGCGCGGCAGCGTCGCGTCACGTGCGGCCTCGACGCACTGGGCGAGCACGCGGTAGCGCGCCTCGATCGTTGCCTGCGTCGCAGCATCGATCCGCAGAGCCGGGTACCCCAACACCCGGTGAAGCTCGTCCAGCATCGCGGATGTCACCCGGCATTCGATGCGCCCCGCCTCCAGCGCCTGCACGATCGGCCGCGCCGCCGGGTCGGCGAAGTGCAGGCAATCGAGCACGACGTTGGTGTCGAGCACCCAGACAGGCTTATTCAATATCGGCGTGTTCGGCAATGAACTCGCGCACCCAGTGCTCGGGCTTGGCGCTGGAAAAACGCCCGACGATCTCGCCCTTGACGAACAGCAGCACGGTCGGAAAACCGCGCAGGCCGTAACGCCCGGCGAGCTTCATGTTGGCGCCCTCGTCGACCTCGACCTTGGCCATGCGCAGCTTGCCGTCGAGTTGTGCGATGACGCGTTCGAGCACGGGCGTGAGCGCGCGGCACGGCGGGCACCAGTCGGCCCAGAAATCGACCAGGATGGGCTGCGTATGCGACGCTTCGATGACGTCGCGGTCGAAATGCTCGAGGTGGGTATCGAACACAAATTCCGGGGAAGGATGAAGCGGCAGGGTCATGCGTGGAATCCTGAGCGAGAGGCCGCCATTATCAGTCATTCACGCCGAATTTTTTGAGCTTGCGCCACAGCGATACCCGGTCGATGCCGAGCATGCGCGCCGCCTCGCTGCGGTTGCCACCCGCGAGCTTGAGCGCATGCAGGATATGGGCCTTTTCCTGCGCCTCGAGCGTGGCCGGCGCGGCCGCCATTTCCGGCGCGAACACGCGCACGGTGAGCTTGCCGAGATGTTGCGGCAGATGCTCGACGCCGAGCACGTTGCCCTGCGCCAGCGCCACGCCGCGTTCGATGAAATTCGACAGTTCGCGCACGTTGCCCGGATAGTCGTACTCGACCAGGCGCTGCATGGCTTCCGGCGCGATCTCCTCGACCGGGCGGTCCATGGTCACCGCGAACTTGCGCAGCAGGAAATAGGCGAGCAGGGGAATGTCGTCGCGCCGTTCGCGCAGCGGCGGCAGCGAGAGCGTCACCACATTGAGGCGGAAATAGAGGTCGTTGCGCAGGTGGCCGGCCTCGACCGCCTCGCGCAGGTCGCGGTTGCTCGCCGCCAGCACGCGCACGTCGATCTTCGCCGGCTCGACGGCGCCGACGCGCAGGACTTCGCGCTCCTGCAGCACGCGCAAGAGCTTGATCTGCACCGACATCGGCAGTTCGGCGACTTCGTCGAGGAAGAGCGTGCCGCCGTTGGCCGCCTCGAACAATCCGATCTTGCGCATCTGCGCGCCGGTGAACGCGCCCTTCTCGTAGCCAAACAGCTCGCTCGCCGCCAGCTCCTCCGAGAGCGCGCCGCAGTTGAAGGCGACGAAGGGCCCCTGGGCGCGGCGGCTGTTCTGGTGGATGTAGCGCGCGAGCAGTTCCTTGCCGGTGCCCGATTCGCCGTGGATGACGACGCTGCTGTCGCTGGTGGCGATCTGCCGCGCGGTTTCCAGCAGGCGCTGCATGCCGAGGTCCTGGGTGATGAGCGTGTGCGGGTTCTGCAGCTGCTCGATACGCAGCCTGAGGTCCTGGTTCTCGCGCTTGACCCGGCGCAGTTCGAGCGCCGCGCGCACGACTTCGCGCGCCTCGGCGAGGCGGAAAGGCTTGGCGAGATAATGGTAGGCGCCCGCCTTCATCGCCTCGACCGCGGAATCGAGCGAGGCGTGGCCGGTGATCATGATCACCGGCACGTCGGGGTGACGGGCGCGCACCGCCCGCAGCACCTCCATGCCGTCGATGCCCGGCATCTTGAGGTCGGTCAGCACGAGGTCGAAGTCGGCCTTCTTCAATTCGGCGAGGCCGGATTCGCCGTCCTTGCACGCGGTGACCGCGTAGCCCTCGCGCTGCAAGACATGGCTGAGGTTGGTCAGCGCGATC
This sequence comes from Pseudomonadota bacterium, assembly GCA_040753235.1. Classification (GTDB taxonomy): domain Bacteria; phylum Pseudomonadota; class Gammaproteobacteria; order Burkholderiales; family Thiobacillaceae; genus Thiobacillus. The sequence goes on along the minus strand of JBFMET010000001.1, from coordinate 54,578 downwards.
GCTTCGTCGTCGATCAGCAGGATGCGGATAGTGCTCATGGCGTCTTGTCCTTGGGCCCGGGCAGCCAGATCGAGAAACGCGTGCCGCCGCCCGCGGCGGCGTCGAGCACGATACAACCCTGATGCTCTCTGACGATTTCCTCGACGAGATAGAGACCGAGGCCGGTGCCTTCGCCGCCGCTGCGCGTGGTGAAGAAGGGATCGAAGATGTGCTCGCGCAGAGCGTCCGGAATGCCCGGGCCATCGTCCTCGACGGTGATGCGGACGGCCGGGGTGGATTCGGCGACCATCGCCGGGTCGCCGACCAGCAGGGCCCCTTCGCCGAGCTCCGCCTCCCAGGCCTGCGGCGCGGCGCTCACCGTGACGTGACGCGCGCCGGCGTCGGCGGCGTTCTTGATGAGGTTGATGAACACCTGGTGCAGGCGCTCGCGGTCGACCTCGATCTCGAGATCGGCCATCGTCCCCACGCACACCTGCACGCCAGCGGGCAGTTGCCGGTTCACCAGCCCCAGCGACGACTGCACGAGATCGGCGAGCGGCAGGCGCTGCCGATGCAGCTTGGGCTGGCGCACGCTGTCGAGGAGCCGCCGCACGATGCGCCGCGCGCGTTCGGTCTCGCTGTCGATCTGCTTCAGCCACAGGCGCTTCATTTCGGCGTCGCCCGCCTCGCCCTCTTCCAGCAGCAGCTGGGCCGAGGTCGAGATGTTCGAGAGCGGGTTGTTGAGCTCGTGCGCCACGCCCGACACCAGCACGCCGAGCGCCGCCGCTTTCTCGTTGCGGCGGGCCTGGTCCTGCTGCTGGCGCATGTGCTTCAGCATGGCATTGAAGGCGGTGACGAAGGAGCGGATCTCCTGGTCGCCGGCAGGCATCGGCAAGGTCCGCGCGCGTCCTTCGTCGATCGCGTGCAGACCCGCTTCGAGCTCGCGCAGGGGACGCACCACCCGGTGCACGAGAAACAGGCCGCCGGCCAGCCCCAGCACCACGACGCCGGCGAACGCCAGCATCAGCAGGACGCCGGCTCGCTGCGTCGCTTCGGCCAGCAACTGGCGCTCGCCGCGCGACAGTTCGCCGGACGCCTCGCTCAGGTCGTGGCCGAGGTCGCGGATCGTCCGCCGCGCCGCCGCCTGCTCGTTCTGGCTGAGGAAGGGATAGCGCTCGAGTTCGGCGCGGTAGCGCTGCAGCAACTGTTCGATGCGGCGCAGCGGCGCCTCGCCGCCGATCGCGACAAAGATTTCGCGGCCTTCGCCGAGCGCCTGCCGGGTGGCGTCGATCTGGATCAGCAACTGGTCGAGACTGGCGTAGTCGCGGTAGAGAAACAGGTTCTTCTCGTCGCGCCGCATTTCCAGGCTGGCCTCGCGGAAATCGGTCACGACCTGACCGGCCTCGATCTGGCGATTGAGGTAGTGGAGGTCGACGAACACGACCACGGCGAAGCCCAGCATGACGAGCTTGGAAAACCCGTAGGTGCGCAGGATTTTGTTGCGGAGACTGGGCATGGGTCGGTCCCGGCAGACAGGTGTTGCATAGTACAACGCTTGCAACACCCCTTGCTACACCGTGCAACACCCGGGCCCGACGTCATGGCAGAAGCCACTCACAAGATCTTTTATTTTCAATCATTTATAAAACTGGCACGCCGCCTGCTAAGAGTCAGACATCCCGAATCCGAACAGGAGTGTCCGATGAAACTGACCCACGAAATCAAGCGCATGCTCGATGCCCTCGCCTTTGCCAATGTCGGCGAAAACCTCAACCGCCGCCAGAAATCGCGCGTCATGGCCGGCAGCGCCGCGACCGCGGCGTCTGCCGCCCAGGCTCCGGCGCCTGCTGCCCACCTGCCGCAGGTCGGGCTCTACCTCGGCAGCGAACTGCCGGCCGACGTCATGCAGTACGTGGTGCAGACCTGCGTCCGCCTCAAGCACGGCCTGACTGTGCTGACCTTCCAGTCCGAGCTCGAGGCGCGGGCCCTGCTGGCGCCTTTCCAGGCGACGCTCGACGCGGCCGGCCTCCAGCCGCGCGTGGCCGTGCTCACCGGCGAGCCTCCGGCCTCGCTGATCCACGCGCTGCGCAAGCGGCCGGACGTGGCCTTCCTCATCTGCAACGAATCCGGCTATCTCGGACGCGGCCTGCTGAAGGGCACTGTGCGCCAGGACGCCATCCCGGTGCCGGTGGTCATGGTCGCCAGCGGCGAGGCCGCGGCGCAAACCGCCCCCCTGGAGGCGAGCCCTGCGCGCGAACGCGTCGCCTGAGCCTGCCGCCCACGGGGCGCGCCGCTCCCGCCCCATGCGCGAAGCATGGGGATATTTTCATTTCCACGACTGCCTCGTCATGCTGAATCGCTTCTTCCCTTTTCTGCGCTGGTTCCCGCTGCAGGGCGAGTCCCTGCGCGGCGACCTCGTCGCCGGCATCACGGTTTCGCTAATCCTGATCCCGCAATCGATGGCCTACGCGACGCTCGCCGGCCTGCCGGTGGTCTACGGCCTGTACGCCGCCTTCCTGCCGGTGATGATCGCCTCCATGTGGGGCGCCTCGCGTTTCCTGCACACCGGCCCCGTCGCGCTGCTCTCGCTGATGTCGGCCGCCGCGATCGAACCGCTGGCGAGCCGCGGCACCGACGAATTCATCGCACTGTCGATGACGCTCGCGCTGATGGTCGGCGTACTGCGCCTCGCCCTCGGCGGGTTCCGCATGGGGGTCCTGATCAACCTCGCCTCGCACCCGGTGATCAACGGCTTCACCAACGCCGCGGCGCTGATCATCGGCCTGTCGCTGCTCAACACCTTCATCAACGTGCCGATGCCGCGCTCGGACATGTTCCTGCGCGATCTCTGGCATGTGGCGATGCAGTTGCCGCTGGCGCACTGGCCGACCATCGCCTTCGGCGTCGGCACGCTGGTCGTGATGTCGCTCCTGAAGAAATGGCTGCCCAAGCTGCCGGGCGTGCTCGCGGTCGTCGTGCTCGGCACCGTGATCAGCGCAGCCGTCGGTTTCGAGAAGACGGCGCTGGTCGCGCCTGAGCAGATCGTCGATGCCGACGCGCGCGCGGCTTACGCGCAATTCGCCGAACTCGAAGCGGCACTCACGCGCAACAAGACCGCCCAGGGCGAGGTGCGCAAGCGCATCGCCACGCTGGCCAAGACCGACGCGCACGACTACTCGCTGGAAGCGGAGGAACTGCGCCTGCTGGGCGAGGAGCAGAGCCTGAAAAAGCAGCTCTACGGCCAGCGGGTCGCCGTGTTCCGCTACGCGCTCGAACCCGTCACGGGCGCAGACGGCGTGGTGCGCTATCAGGCCACGCGCGAATCCGGTTTGGGCGCGACGCCCTGGCGCTTCGTCGGCATCAAGGACGGGCAGTTCCGCCTGTCGGGCGGCGGCCAGGTCGTCGGCAACATCCCCGCCGGCCTGCCCAGCTTCACGATCCCGTCGATGGACCTGGGCGTGATGACCGGCCTCTTGGGCACGGCCTTCATCATGGCGCTGATCGGCTTCATGGAAGCGACCTCGATCTCCCGCGCGCTCGCCGCCAAGAGCCGCGAAAAGCTCGACCCCAACCAGGAGCTGATCGGCCAGGGCCTGGCCAACATCGTCGGCAGCTTCTTCCAGTCCTACACGGTGTCGGGGTCGTTCTCGCGCTCGGCGGTGGCGGCGAAATCCGGCGCGCGCACGGGCCTCTACGCGATCATCAGCGCGATCGGCGTCGTCATCGTGATGCTGTTCCTCACGCAGTATTTCTACCACCTGCCGCAGCCGGTGCTCGCCGCCATCGTCATGAGCGCGGTGTTCGGACTGCTCGACTTCAAGACGCTGCGCCATGCCTGGAACGTGCGCAAGAGCGACGGCGTCGTCGGCGGACTGACCTTCCTCGCCACGCTCGTCATGGCGCCGCAGCTCGCGAACGGCGTGCTGGTCGGCGTGGTGTTGACCATCCTCCTGTTCCTGCACGGTGTGATGCAGCCGCGCAGCGAAGTGCTGGGGAAAACCAGGGACGGCACGCTCGCCGGCGCCGCCAGCCACGACCTGCCGCCGATCAGCGAACACTATGTAGCGCTGCGCTTCGACGCCTCGCTGGTGTTCATCAATTCGGCCTTCTTCGAACAGGCGGTGATGAAGGCGATCAGCCAGTTCCCGCAGGCGAAGGCGGTGCTGGTGATCGGCAACGGCATCAACCAGATCGACGCCACCGGCGAGGAAAAGCTGCGCGCACTCGCGGCCGACCTGCAGCGCGCCGGGGTCACGCTGATGCTGTCGGGGCTGAAGAAACCGGTCAGGGAAGCGCTGACGCGCGCGGGCCTGGACGAGGCGCTGGGGCGGGAAAACATTTTCCCGAGCAAGGACATGGCCTTGCAGGCGCTGGCCGCGCGCTACGACCGCACGCTGGCGTGATGGCTGCCGCCCGCCCGGGGCGGCGCGTCACTCGTCCTCGTCGAGTTCGGGATCCCAGCCGCGCGTCTTCGCGCGCTGGGTCGCCATTTCGTAGAGTTCGGTGTGGCGCTGGCGCAGTTCGTCCGGCAGGAAGCTCGGCAGATTGCCGTACTTGTCCCATTCGCGCTCGACCTCGCCCATCAGCTTCTGCATGCGCTGCAGGTCCCAGCCGGCGCAGTCCTCGGTTTCGGGGATAAGGCCGAACAGCCAGGCGTCGAGCACGATCCGGCCGAGCATGGTCATGCCGTGGGTGTCCTGGTGGAATCCCGGATAAGTCTTCTTGTTGTCGTACATGGCGGTTCCCGTCGGTCAGGCAGCTGCGTTCACTCGATCCACTTGCCGAGATAGGCGTTGATCACTTCGAGCACGGCCTCGGCCTTGATGATGAGGCCCAGATCGATCATTTCCGAGCCCATCACCATGCCGTGATTGTTGGCCGGCACCGGCGCCGGCACCAGGTGGTTGGCTTCCTCGCGGAAGAACACTGCGGCAACGACGCCGGCGAACAGGAATTTCTTGCCGCCGCCCTGGTTCGGCCGCATCGCGTCGGGCTGGTAGACGAACACCGGACTGCCGCTCGAGCCGGGGTACACCGCGGCGTCGATGAGGAATTCCTTGCGCCCTTCGAAATCGAGCGCCATCGGCGTCGCCGTGGTGCCGCGGCGCAGGATGGGCATCAGGTTGGTCTGGTCCCACACCCCGCTCGGGTAACCGACGAACAGCACTTCCTCCAGCGCGTCGAGCGCACGCAGCGTGGCGGCGTCCGGCGCGAGGCGGCTGTCGATCGCGTGGTAGTAGAGCTCGACGCCCTGGTCGCGCGCCGCCTGCTCGAGCGGACGCATGGGAATGATCGCGAGGTCGACCTCGGGATCGGGATGCATGAACCAGGCGTGCGGGAAGTCCTCGATGTTGAGCTGGAAGCGCTGGCCGAACACCGGCTGGCCGTTGCGCTTCTGCGTGAACACCAGGCCGCCGCGGCGCACGCCGTCGACCAGATGGCGGTTGGTGACGATGAAGGTGGTGGTGCCGCGCGGGTGCGAGTGGCTCACCACGAAGGCGGTGCCGGACCCCTCGCTGCCGTCCTCCAGCACGGTATCGACCCGTACGGTGTTGAACAGCAGCTTCTTGGTGATGGAGTTGATTTCCATGCTCGCCTTTCTCGCGACGCGCTTACGCAGCGGCCGGCTTCACCGCGCAGAAGAGATCGTCGCGCGCCGCGTCGCCGAGGCGTTCGTAGATCGAGGCGATCGCCTGGTCTTCGGTCGCGAAGATGTTTTCCTCGCCGACCGCCTCGATCAGGTGGGTGTGGCGCATGCAGTCGAGCACCTGCTTCTTCAAGCCAGAGAAGACCAGAGTGACGCCGTTCTCGCGCAGGCGCTCGACCAGGTGGTGTACGACTTCCTCGCCGGACGCGTCCATCTGGTTGATGCCGTCGCCGACGATCAGCACGTATTTGGCATTGGGCCTTGAGGCCAGCGCTTCGAGCACGGTGTCCTCGAAGTAGGACACGTTGGCGAAGTAGAGCGAACCGTCGTAGCGCATCGCCATGATGTGCTCGCTGGTCGGCAGATCCGGGTTGACCTTGATGTCGCGCAGGGTGCCGTCGCTGTAGCGGCCGAGCAGCGCGACGCGCGGTTTCATCGACCGCAGCAGGAACAGCACGATCGCCAGTCCGGCGCCGACCAGGATGCCGTTGTCGAGATGGGGCGCGAAGAAGATGGTCGCGAAGAAGGTGACGATGGCCGCGGCGCCGTCGTGTTTGTGCGCCTTCCAGGCGTGCTTGATGCCCTCGATGTTCACCAGGCCGCCGACCGCCATGATGATGATCGCGGCAAGCACCGCCTGCGGGAGGTGATACAGCAGCGGCGTCAGGAACAGCAACGCGACCAGCACGATCAGTGCAGTGAATACCGAGGACAGACCGGAGGTCGCCTTCATGTTCATGTTCACCGCCGAACGCGAAAACGAGCCCGCGGTCGGATACGCCATGGAGAAGCTGCCGGCGAGGTTGCCCAGGCCCTGGCCGATGAGTTCCTGGTTGGGGTCGAGGCGCTGCTTGGTCTTGGCCGCCATCGCCTTGGCAATGGAAATCGCCTCCATGAAGCCGACCAGGGAGATCACCAGTGCCGCGGAGAACAGCGCGCCCAGCTTGCTCATGTCCAGCGTGGGCAGGCTGATCTGCGGCAGGCCCTCGGGAATGCTGCCGACGACTTCGCCGCCGCCGACCAGCTTGAAGCCCTTGTCGTCCACCTTGCGGATGCGATAGTCGGCGGAATCGAGCTTGAGGCCCGCGGGCACCTTCGCGGCCGGGTACACCGCGAGGGTCTCGCCCGCTTCGTCGATCTGGCGCACCACCGGAATCTTGCGCAGGCTCTTGCGTTCGTTCGCCGCCACCTCCTCGGCGTGACGCAGGGCAAGCCGGGCGAGCGACACTTCCGCTTCGAGGTTGACGGCTGCGACGCTGTCCTCGCCTTCGGCCTTGACCGCCGCAGCCAGCGCCTCGTTCTTCGTGGCGATGTCCGCGTTCAGGCGATCGACTTCGGCGTTGGCCGACAGCACGCGCTCGACCTGGGTGCGCAGCTCGGGATCGGCGATGTGCTGCAGCGTGCCGCTGGCGTTGCGCTCGAAGCCCACCGCCCAGGAAATCAGCGTCGTCAGCACCACGGCCACCAGGACGCCCGGCCACTTGGGCACGTACTTCTTCATCGCCCACATCAGCAGCATGGCGCCCACGCCCATGGCGAAGGTCGGCCAGTGCACGTCGCCGACCTGGCGGAACACGCCGGCGATGTCCTGGATGAAGGATTCGCTGCGCGGCATCGACACGCCGAGGATCTTCGACACCTGCGACAGCGCGATGATGATCGCTGCGGCATTGGTGAAGCCGACGATCACCGGATGCGACAGGAAGTTGACGACGACGCCGAGCTTGAACAGGCCGAGCGCCAGCTGGATCAGCGCGACGAGGAAGGTCAGCATGATCGCCAGCGCGATGAAATCGTCGCTGCCGGGCGCCGCCAGGGTGGCGATCGACGACGCCGTCAGCAGCGACACCACGGCGACCGGACCGGTCGCGAGCTGGTTCGACGACCCCCACATCGCCGCCACCGCCACCGGCAGGAAGGCCGCGTACAGGCCATAATAAGCCGGCAGGCCCGCCAGCTGCGCGTAGGCCATCGACTGCGGAATCAGCACCAGCGCGACGGTCAGGCCGGCAAGGAAGTTGATCTTGACGTCGTCGCCCTTCAAGGGGAACCAGCGCAGGAACGGCAGGAAACGGGTGAGCTTGGGGTTCATGGATACACTGAGCCGGAAGGCGCCGGCAACATCCTGTCAAACGGTTGTAAAAAGCTTGTTATTATAACAACAAGTCCTTTTCCACCACGCCGCCCCCTCATGTTTTCCCACCGCGCAAGCATCGCCAGCGCCCTCCACAGTTTTCGCCTTGACGGCCGCATGCTGTGCTACAACAGCTTCGTCCCCAAACTCTACAACTGGTGCCTGTCGCTGGGCTTCACGCCGGGCAAGATCATGCCTTCGCGCGCGTTCTGCTCGGACGAAAGCCAGGGTTTCCCCATCATCCTGATCGCCAAGCATTTCGGCGCGTTTCCGTTCAACCACGGCCGCGTCGGCGGCATCGTCTCGGTCGACCGCCACGGCCCGCACGCCGATCACGGCAAGGACCTGCTGCTGCTGCAGGCGAGCCATGTCGGCTACGACCCTGATACCGGCGAATTCGGCGTCTACCGTCGCCTGCAGTCCGAGCACGAGCATCTCAGCTGCAGCTGCGGCAAGATCGGCCGCATCATCGAGTGGTACAAGACCGAGCACGCCTACGCCTGCGAGAACGTCAGGCTGCTGCGTCACGAAGGACAGCTTGCGGTGCTGGTCGACTATCAGCTCATCGCCAGCCCGCGCGCGCAGGGCCTGTTCCTCATATTCGAGAACCTGGTGCAGGGCGCGGTCGGCGAGGAACTGCCGCCGCCGCTGTCCACCCGCAGCACGGGCCACATCTTCGCCGCCTCCAGCCACCTCATCGCCCGGCTGGGCGTCGACAGCTGGCCGCAGAGCGGCAGCGTGGCGATCGGCAGCCAGCTCGCGGCCGAGGATTTCTACTTCCGCCACAAGGGCGGCTACCTCGATCCGCTGCAGGACCAGCTGGAGAACAACCTGCTGGCGCCGATGCCGTGGATCCTCACCTCCAAGCATCCGCTGCTGACGGCGGCGTGCGCCAACACCATGGTCGAGTTCGACCGCACCTTCCGCAGTCTGGTGCAGTCGTCGGCGATGAACGGACGCAACCTGGTGTTCCTCGCCGGCGTCAACATCGACATCTCGCCCAACCCCGGCGAGCACTTCCCGCTGACCAAGTTCGTGCCCTGGGCTGCCTACCTGCAGCATGCCGACGGCCGGCGCGAAATCCTCGAACAGGACGAACTGATCGAACGCCTGGGCGGCGCGGATAACCAGAATCCCGCGCAGATCGATCTCGAGCGCGCCATCGAAACCATGGCGAGCAAGCGCGAAGTCGAAGTCCGCCTGTAAGCCTGTCCGCGGCCGGCCCCGGCCGCCCCTTTTTTGACAACCCTCAACGGGCCTTGCGCCCAACGGCCCCCGTGCGTGCGCCGCTCGGCTGCCATTCGACGCCGTGCGATTCGAGGTATTCGCGGATCAGCCGCCGCACCACCTGCGAGGGGGTGACGTCCTGCTGCGCGCACAGCCGCTCGAGGGCGGCTTTCTTGGCCGGGTCGAGCAGCACGGTCAGGCGGGCGGTCTTGATTTCCATAAGCGATTGCTAAATTACAATGACATGATAATAATATGCTCATACGATGCGCATTGCGTGTCAACCCGTGTGATCGCCCGAAAGGAAAGCCCGCATGATCGCCCTGCTCGAAGCCCACCGCGCCGGCCTGTTCGCACGCAGCCAGTGGCTGCCGAACCTCGCGGCCGGGGTGGTCGTCGGCGTGGTGGCGCTGCCGCTCGCCATGGCCTTCGCCATCGCTTCGGGCGCGCGGCCCGAACAGGGCATCTACACGGCGATCTTCGCCGGCGGCCTGGTCTCGCTCCTGGGCGGCAGCCGGGTCCAGATCGCCGGCCCGACCGGCGCCTTCATCGCGATCCTCTCGGTCATCACCGCGAAGTACGGCATCGCCGGTCTGCAGCTCGCCACCCTCATGGCCGGCATCATCCTGCTGCTGATGGGGCTGGCGCGCATGGGCAGCGTGATCAAGTTCATCCCCGCGCCGGTGATCGTCGGCTTCACCGCCGGCATCGCCGTCATCATCTTCGTCGGCCAGTGGGGCGACTTCCTCGGCCTGCCCAAGGTCGCCGGCGAGCATTTCCACGACAAGGTGTGGCACACACTGGAGGTCATACCCCAGGCGCACTGGCCGACCGCCGCGCTGGCGGTGCTGAGCCTCCTGCTGGTGGTCTATTCGCCGCGCATCTGGGGCCTGTCGAAAATCCCCGGGCCGCTGGTCGCGATGGTCGTCGCCACCCTGGTCCACGTCGCCTTCGACCCGCCGGGCGTAGCGACCATCGGCACCGCCTTCGGCGGCATCCCCACCGGCCTGCCGCCGATCACCCTGCCCGAGCTGTCGTTGACGCAGGTCATCCTGCTGATCGGCCCGGCGTTCACCATCGCCATGCTCGGCGCGATCGAATCGCTGCTCTCGGCAGTCGTCGCCGACGGCATGACCGGCCAGCGCCACGACTCCAACCAGGAGCTCATCGGCCAGGGCATCGCCAACATCGTCGCGCCGCTGTTCGCCGGCTTTGCCGCCACCGGCGCGATCGCGCGCACCGCGACGAACATCCGCAACGGCGCCACCGGCCCGCTCGCCGGCCTGGTGCACGTCGCCACCCTGGTCGCCGTCGTGCTGTTCCTCGCGCCGCTGGCCTCGCACATCCCGCTCGCCGCGCTGGCGGCGATCCTCTTCGTCGTCGCCTGGAACATGAGCGAGGCGCACCATTTCGCCGACATCCTGAAGAAGGCGCCGCGCGCCGACCGCGCGATCCTCGTCATCACCTTCCTGCTCACGGTGTTCGCCGACCTCGTCGTCGCGGTGAACGTCGGCGTGATCCTCGCGATCCTGCATTTTCTGCGGCGCATGGCCGAGGTGGTGGAAACCAAGGAAATGGACACCCAGGCGCTGCAGCCCGAACTCGCGCAGCACGGCGTCGAGCGCCTGCCGCCGGGGGTGATGGTCTACGAGATCGCGGGGCCGATGTTCTTCGGCGCGGTGGAGAATTTCGAGCGTGCGCTGCTGCAGACGCACACCGATCCAAAAGCGCTGATCATCCGTCTGCGGCGCGTGCCGTTCATGGACATCACCGGCATCCAGACGCTGGAGGCGGTGATCGCGAAGCTCCGCCGCCGCGGCATCCGGGTCGTGTTGAGCGAAGCGAACACGCGGGTGCTGGGCAAATTGCGCAAGGCGGGCGTGGTCGGCACGGCCGACGCGTCGGACTACGCCGACACCTTCATCGACGCGGTCGGCCGGCTTGGCGGCGACGCGGCCGCGGCCTAAGGCCGCTTACTCCCAGGTCGCGCGCTGGTTGATCTGCTCGATCGCGCGCACCGCGGCGCGCGCGGCTTCCTCGGCCTCGGCCTCGGAGCCCATCATGGTGAGACGCCCGAAGTTGCCGAAGGCCTTCACGTCGACCAGCGTGATGTGCGCCGCCTTCTCCGCCTCGTTGGCGGCGTAGACGATGTAGCCGGCCGGCTCGGTCTCGAGGATGAACATGCTCTTGCCGGGCAGGATCATCGAGCCCTTGCGCAGCTGGCGGTTGATCAGCGTCGCGTGGTCCGGCGTGATGGCGCGGATGATTTCCTTCCACGCGATGCGGCAGGCCATGCGCGACTCGACCGTGGTGTCGAGTTCGCGCAGGATGATGTTGCCGGCTTCCTGCACGTCGCTCTGGTTGCGGTAGTGGATTTCCATCGAGCCGAACGAGCGCTCGACGACCTGCTCGCCCATGCGCACGTTGGTCGCCTTCAGGGCGATGTCCGACAGGCGATGCACCGCCATGCCGGGCGCGACTTCGATCCACATGCAGGCGTCGCCGGGAATCGGCAGGAAGCCCTGCGACGAGGTCGCAAGATACGACGCCAGCTGCGGTTGCAGCGAGTCGATGAAGACGAAGGTGCGCAGCGTGATGTCCATGCGCTCAGGTCGTCAGGCCCATGTACAGCATGGGGAGTTTTTCGGGTAGGCGCTCGACGTGGTCGAGCACGGTGAAATTCTTCGCGCCGAAGATGCGCGACACGTACTGGTCAGCGTGCGGATCGAGCGACAGCGCGTAGGTGGTGATGCCGTCGCGCTGCAGTTCCTCGACCGCGCGCTTGGTGTCGTAGCGCAGGTACTGCGGGTCGCGCACGTCGTTGTCGGCGGGCTCGCCGTCGGTGATGACGAAGAGGATCTTCTTGCGCTTCGGCTGCAGCTTCAGCAACGAGCCGGCGTGACGCAGCGCCGCGCCCATGCGCGTCGAGTACGAGCCGTGCATCGCCGCGAGGCGCGCCTTGACCAGGTCGGTGTAGGGCTGGTCGAAATCCTTGAAGCGCTGGTAGTGCACGTCGTGGCGACCGTCCGAGCAGAAGCCGTGCAGTGCGAAGGGGTCGCCGATGCGGTCGAGCGCGTCGGACAGCAGCACGGTCGCGGCGCGGGTGAGGTCCATCACGCTGTAGTCCTGGCCGCGCACCTTGTCGTTGGACGACTCCGACATGTCGAGCAGCACCATCACCGCGAGATCGCGGACGTTGCGCTTGTAGCGCATCATGATGCGGGTGTCGGGCTGCTGGCCCATGCGGATATCGATCATCGCGCGCACCGCGGCGTTGATGTCGAGCTCGTCGCCGTCTTCCTGGCGGCGGATGCGCTGCATGCCCTGCGGGATCATCGACTCGATGAGGAACTTCAGGCGCGAGATCACCGGCTTGTTGTCGTCGATGATCTTCTCGATCAGTTCCAGGTCGCCGAGCTTGGGTCGGCGCTCGAGCACCGTCACCCAGTTCGGCCGCTCGAGCTGGATCTGGTAGTCCCACTCGTGGTAGTGCACAGGGTCGGCGATCGGCTCGCGGCCTTCGAGCTCGTTGATGGTCTTGCCTTCCTGGTCGAGCCAGAACGGTGTTTCCAGCACCCAGATTTCTTCCGCGTCGTCGCCGGCGAACTCGTTGTTGACCTCGTTCACCATCTCCATGACGCTGACCTTCTTGCGCACCTGCTGCTGGCGCTGCCAGGTCGCTTCCAGCGCCTCGGCCTCGTCGTACTCCTCGGATTCCCACACCGTGCGGTTGTCGTCGCGGTAGACCGCGCGCAGCACGTCGGTGCGCACGTTGAATTCGGGCAGCGGAATCCCGGCCAGGCTGTGCGCGAGTTCGACGCCGATGTTCCAGCTCGCACGGTTGGTCGTGAGGTCGGGCTCGGCACGGAACAGCGCGACGCCCTGCTGCACCCAGGGGTGCGGATCGGCGGGGTGCTCTTCCAGAAGCGCGCGCGCCAGGCGGTTCAGCAGGTCGCCGACGGTCTTCGGTTCGCTGTAGTCGGCAGGCGGATGCAGCGCCAGCCAGGCGGCGCGCATGTTGGGGAACTGGCGGCACGCGAGTTCCTCGACGCGCGCGTCCTCGATCGTCTCGATGATGCCGATCTGCGTGGTGTTGAGCATCTGCATCGACAGCGGCTCGCGGGTGAAGGCGAGGTGCGCGGCGCAGTGGTTGGCGGCGGCGCGGTAGAGTTCCACGCCGGGCACGCGCAGTTCCGCAGGCGTGTCCTCGCCGAACGGCTTGTAGTCGTCGTAGGCGTCGGCGATGTGGATGACGTAGCGCTCGATGTAGGGCTTCAGGCCCTCCCGGCTTTCGTAGTCGCCGGCGGTCGGGCGCATGAAAAAATCGCGGCCCCACATCGCGCGCAGGTAGATGTTCAGCCGCCGCTGCACGTCGACGAAGAGCGTGCCCTTGCGCTCGCTCTGCAGCACCGACAGCGCGTCCGGACTCTGCAGCGAGAAATACTTCTGCTGCCCCTCGAAGTCCGCCTTGTACGCCTGCGCGCCCCACTGCACCCAGCGGCGCAGGCCGCCGAGCGTAAGCTGGGTGAGCAGGCGGTCGAGGTTCTCCAGCATCGGGCGCAGGCCGCGCGGCGCCTGCGCCAGCATGATGGAGAGCACGTTGAGATAGTTGCGGAACAGGTCCGCGTCGCCGAGGCGCTCGGCGGCGAGCGGCGCCGTGTCGACGATGAGCGTGAGCACCTGGCCCGAGGTCTTCGACGCCATGCCCAGCAGGAAGTTGACGACGTCGGGCAGCACGTCCTCGCCGATCGCGCGCGACACCTCGGGCATGTCCTGGATGAAGGTGACGACGAGTTCCTCGCCGCGGCCGAGGTTTTGCAGCGCGACTGCGCCCTTCAGGTAGTTGTCCAGCCCGCGCGACGAGAATACGCGTGCCGCCTCGTTCCACGACGCGCGCAGCACGTCCTGGGAGTCGGTGGGGAGATCCTCGAGGAGCTCCTGGTATTCGTCGAGATGGATGGCCATCGTTAGGGGGCAGGGGCTAGGATTTAGGGGCTAGAGGCTAGAGGCTAGGGGCTAGGATTTAGGGATGAGGGCTAGGATCTGGGCGCCAGGAGAACGGCGCACTGATGAAGGTCACGCCAGAGGGCGCCAACCGACTGGGCCGCGCCCAAATCAGGCCGGAGCGACTCGCGTAGCCACCCCGCCCCTAGCCCCTAATCCCTAAAAATACGTCGTCACCGCCGAATCCAGGGCGTCGCGCATGTCCGGATCGTCGGTGATCGGACGCACCAGGGCGACGCGGCAGGCGGCGAGCGGCGGCACGCCCTTGGCGATCAGCGAGCCGGCGTAGATCAGCATGCGCGTCGACAGGCCCTCGTCGAGGCCGTGGCCCTTGAGGTTGCGCGCGCGCTCGCCGATGTGCACCAGGTTCTTGGCGACGTCGACCGACACGCCGGATTCGTGCGCGACGATCTCGGCTTCCACCTCGTGCTCGGGATAGTTGAAGTCGAGCGCGCCGAAACGCTGCTTGGTCGACTGCTTCAGATCCTTCATCAGCGACTGGTAGCCGGGGTTGTACGAAATCACGATCTGGAAATCGGGGTGCGCCTCGATCAACTCGCCCTTTTTCTCCAGCGGCAGCACACGCCGCGCGTCGGTCAGCGGGTGGATCACCACGGTGGTGTCCTGGCGCGCCTCGACGACTTCGTCGAGGTAGCAGATCGCGCCATGACGCGCGGCGACCGCCAGCGGGCCGTCCTGCCAGCGGGTGCCATTGGCGTCGAGCAGGAAGCGGCCGACCAGATCCGACGCCGTCATGTCCTCGTTGCACGCCACGGTGATCAGCGGTTTGCCGAGCTTCCACGCCATGTATTCGACGAAGCGGGTCTTGCCGCAACCCGTCGGGCCCTTCAGCATCATGGGCATGCGCACCGAGTATGCCGCCTCATACATCTCGACCTCGTCGGCGACAGGGCGGTAGTAGGGCTCGCTCTTCACGAGATACTGCGCCAGCAGGTCGGCACCACCGCCGTTGGAGGCGGGACGCACGTCGGCGGCCGCCTGCTGCTGCGCCTGCGCGCGCGCCAGCGCCTGCTGGCGGGGGGAGTAAGTACGCATGAAGGGGTCGTTACGCATGATGCATCACCTGTGTAGGTCGTTCAGTCCGGCCACACGCGCTCGGGAAACAGCGTGCTGCCGCTTTCGGGAATGCCGCCGGCAGATGCCGTCTTCGGCGTAGCGGGCTTCGCGGCCGGCGCTGCAGCCGGTTTGGCCGGCGCGGGCGACGGCTTGGCCGCAGCGGGCGCGGCAGGCTTGGCGACCGGCCTGGCCGGCGCGCCCTTGGCGGCGGGCTGCTGCGCAGCCTTGGCCATGCGCACGCTGGCGGACAGCTTGTCTTTGAGTTTGCTCATGTTCCGATCACCTCGTTAATAATCGCTTCCATTTCGGCGGCCGCCTGCGAACCGCGGCTGCCCATTTGATACACCGACACGCCTTCGAGCGCTGCGCCGCGGTAAATCGCGCGGCGGCGGACCACCGCCTGCAGCACGGGAATGCCGAATTCCTCGATCGCTTCGTGCATCGCCGCCGACAGCGCACTTTTCGGCTCCAGCTGGTTCAGCACCAGATAGGCCTTGAGATTCTTGTTGACCTTGCGCGCCTCGTCGATTTCCTGCGGCAGGCGCAGGCTCGCCCACAGGTCGATCGGCGACGGCAGCACCGGGATCAGCGCGACGTCGCACGCGCGCAGCGCCTGCAGCGACGCGTGGCTGTCGATCGACGGCGGGCAATCGAGCACCATGTGGGCGTAGGCCCGGTAGTTCTGGTGCAAGGTGCGCGCGTCCCACTTGCCGCCGATCTGCTTGACCGTCGCCGGGAACGGCTCGCTGCCCTGGCTCGCCCACTGCCGCGACGAACCCTGCGGATCGAGGTCGATCACCACGGTGTCGGCGCGGCGGGCGAGTCCCGCGGCGAGATTCATCGCCAGCGTGGTCTTGCCGGCGCCGCCCTTCTGGTTGATCACCGCGGTGACGTGCGTCGGCATGTCAGGCTCCTGTCGGCTTCCACAGCGCGCCGATGCGCGCCGCAATCGCGTAGTCCGCTTCGCTCAGTTCCGCACCGTCTGCCGCTTCCAGCGTGAGGTTGACGTAGGTGGTGCCGAAGTTGATGTTCTGCGGATGCACGCCGGTCTCCTCGCTCACTGCGGCGAGCGCGTCGAGAAACGCGCGCGTTTCGCTGTAGCGCTCGAAGCTGAACCGACGGAACAGCGTCGGCGGCTTGCCGCGGGCTTCCCAGCCTTCGGGCGCGTCAGCCATGGGCCCGCCCCGCCATGCCGTCGATCTCGCGCACGTGCGCGATTTCTTCGCCAAGAATCGACTCCAGCAGCGCGGCGCTGTCGGGGTCGCGCATGCGCCGGGCGTGTGCGAGCGCCTCCTGGTAGAGGCGCACCGCGTCGACTTCGAGCACACGGTCGGCCGCCAGCAGTTCGTCCGCGCTGCGGCCGAGGCGCGCCGGCGGCAGATTGCCGGCCGAGGGCGCCACGCCCATCACGATCAGACGCTCCATCAGGCGCTCGGCATGGCCGAGCTCCTCCTCCGCCTCGTGGCGCAGCTTGGACGCCAGCGCCTCGTCGCCCCACAGGCGCGCGAGCACGCTCTGCGCGAGGTACTGCTGCACCGCGCTCATCTCGTGGGTGAGCGCACGTGCCAGCCAGCCCAGCGTACGCGGATCGACGCTCATCGCGGGCAAGGCTTAGCTGCGGGTCGAGGTGATCTCGGCGTCGCGGCCGCCACCGTCGGCGTCCGGCTGGGTCGGCAGGATGCCTTCCACTTCGCTGTGCACGCGGGCGATGATGTGGGCAGCGACCAGGCCGTCGCCCACGCGCTCGCACGCATCGGCGCCGGCACGAACGGCTGCGTTGACCGCACCGGTTTCGCCGCGCACCAGAACGGTGACGTAGCCGCCACCGACGAATTGACGGCCCACCAGGCGCACTTCGGCGGCCTTGGTCATCGCGTCCGCCGCTTCAATCGCGGGAACCAGACCACGGGTTTCGATCATGCCCAGGGCAATTCCGCTCACGTTAGCCATGAGGTTTTCTCCAGTAATCAGTTGTGGAATCGTGCTTCCGTCCACTTAGGCAGCAGGGGCGGTCGGCAGGATGCCTTCCACTTCGCTGTGCACGCGGGCGATGATGTGCGCGGCCACCAGGCCGTCGCCCACGCGCTCGCACGCATCGGCGCCGGCACGAACGGCTGCGTTGACCGCACCGGTTTCGCCGCGCACCAGAACGGTGACGTAGCCGCCGCCCACGAATTGACGACCAATCAGACGCACTTCGGCGGCCTTGGTCATCGCGTCCGCCGCTTCAATCGCGGGAACCAGACCACGGGTTTCGATCATGCCCAGGGCAATACCAGTCACGCTAGCCATTTTGCTTTGCTCCTAAATAAACGCTTGCTGCGATGTTGATGAAAATCAGGCGCCGCTTCAATCAAGCCTGGGGAGCGGTCGGCAGGATGCCTTCCACTTCGCTGTGCACGCGGGCGATGATGTGGGCGGCAACCAGGCCGTCGCCCACGCGCTCGCACGCATCGGCGCCGGCGCGAACGGCTGCGTTGACCGCACCGGTTTCGCCGCGCACCAGAACGGTGACGTAGCCGCCGCCCACGAACTGACGACCAATCAGACGCACTTCGGCAGCCTTGGTCATCGCGTCCGCCGCTTCGATCGCGGGAACCAGACCACGGGTTTCGATCATGCCCAGCGCAATACCCATACGTTCAGCCATTTCATTACTCCTTTTCAGACAAAGTTAAAAAACGAAATCCTTACCACTCAAATTTCAAGGGCAATCGCGTCGAGCACGCCTTCCCCTGCCCTACCCCAACCTTACGCATCCCAGTCATCGATGATTCCGCAGATCGTCAGATCGGTCGTTACTTCCACATCGGGCATCGCCCAGCGCGCCGCGCTGCCGCTGGTGGTGAACACCCACTTGCCGACGGGCACCCCCACCGGATCGGTCGCCACCACCAGGCCGCCTTTCTGGCCTTCCAGCACGCGCAGGGACGCTGTCTTCAAACCCGGCACGCGCCGCGTGCAGACCAGCTCGTCCATGACGCGCATGATTTCCATCAGGCGCTCTCTCCTTCCCAGCGGTCGATGATGCCGACGATGGTGAGGTCGGAGGGAAACTCCTTGCTGCCGGCGGCGTCGCGCGCGGCCGAGGAGCCCACGCAGATCACCCAGTCGCCGGGGATGCAGCCGACCGCGTCGACCGCCACGCTGCGCATGCCGCCGATCTTGTCCTGCACGACCAGCAGGGGCCGGTGACCGAAACCGTCGATGCGGTTGGTCGACACCAGCGTCTTTTCAACTCTCATGATCCTCATCGTTGCAAACCTCTGCGAATCATCCCGTTAATGTCCAGCAGCCACGGCCGCATCTTCCACGAAGGTGCAGCGCTCGCTGCCGCGCTGGTCGCTCACCGCCATCTGGCAGTTCAGCAAACCCTGCGCGTGCAGTTGCGGGTAGCGCGCCTCGATCGCCGCCTTGACCCGCTTGCAGCGCACCACCGCCCGCTCGCGCGCGCCCGGCACGCGCGAGCAGTAGTGGAAGTGCACCAGCACCGGCACGGCCAGGCCGTGCTTGATGTTGAGGCCGGTAAAAATCTTGATGCCGACGTCCATGTCGGCGGCGCCTTCCTCGACCGTGTCGAGATGGGCGAAATAGAACTTGTTCCTGAGCTGCAGCTCGCTCATCGCCTCGCCGGCGCAGATGAATTCCTCGTCGTGGCCGATCACGGCGTAGCGACCGGCGTGATGCTGGATCACGTATTCGATCTGCGACAGGTTGGCCTCCAGCAGGCGCAGCACCAGGCGGCGCATGCCCTCGTGCATGGTGCCCTCGCCCTCGGCCCAGCCGTCGGCGCGCTCGGCGCGCGCCACCATGTCGGCGAGGTGCGCGCGGGCGGCCGCCGGGTCCATGCCCAGCGTCGCCTTGTAGGCTTCGCCGGTATCGACGTAACGGTACGGGTTGACGTCACCGCTGGCGTCCGGCAGATGCACGCGGATCGCGTCGACGTCGGTGTCGATGCCGATCAGCAGGATCTCCGGCGCGGCTCCCTGGCCGAAGGTGTTCTCGATGGCCGCGCGCAGCTCGTTCAGGCGGCCGAGCGCGGATTCGACCGCCTTGCTGTCCTGGCTGCCGTGCGCCGCGCATCCCTGCTCGCAGGGATGCGAGGTGCTGAAGTGGTACACCGCCACCTTGAGGTAGTTCGACGACTCGCTGCCGGGCATGCCGCCGGACAGGCGGTCGAGCTCGCGACGACTCCAGTCGGCCACGTCGCCCTCGACGTCGAACATCGCGCCGGCGTAGGCCTTGACGGTGACATTGTCGTTCGGCGCCATGCGCAGCACGAAGGGCAGCAGCCCCTGCAGGCGGCCGTCGGCGCACGGGCTGATGTCGACCGTGTGGTAACCGCAGGCCTGCAGGAAGGCGGCGTCGATCGCCATGCGCTCGCGCCACGCCGCCTGGTCGGATTCGACCCGGTCGACGCATTCCTTGAAGCTGCGAAAAATGCAGTAGGAATGCAGCGCCCGCATATTGAGGCCGGACACCCAGGCCTCGTTCAACAGGCCTTCAGGCAGCGTGTAGCCGAGGCGGTCGATCGCGAGGCGCTGCGCGCGCGCGACGAAGTCGATCTCGTGCTGCAAGGCCGACAGCGTCTTCAACGTGTCGACGATGACCGCGAAGCGGCCGCGCACCTGCTGCTCGTAGGCGTACAGGCGCTGGTTCAGCGCCTGGTCGACGAGCGCGTGCTCGCAGCGCTGACCCGGGCCGACCACGCACGCCGGATTGGCGAGCGCGTCCGCCGACTGGGGCAGGGCCCCCGCCGTGCGCATGGCAACGAGTCGTTTACGCGTGTTCACTCATCCCCCCTTAGCCGCGTGCTCCACCCGACAGGGTCACGACCGCACCCTTGCCCGTGTTGCCCGAGGAGCCGGTGATGCGGCTCTCCGGCACGTCGGGACGCTCGATTTCGCGGAACGCCTGGGCGTTGGCGCCGGCGCCGCGCGGGCTGCCGCGCATCGACATGTTGCGGGCGAGGCTGGACGCGCCTTCGGTGCCGGTCACGCGGCTTTGCGCATGCCAGGCGTCGCCGGTGACGCGCGACCCGACCTGGCTGCCCTCGCCGGTGAGACGACGGGCCGCGGCGATGGCCGTTTCCTGCTCGGCCTGCTGCGCCGTCGCATCGCGATGGCGGAACTCGGGCGTACCGGTGATCAGACCGTTGGCCTTGTTCACCGGGCCGGTGATGCGCTCGCTGTTGTAGCCAGTACCGGTCACATCGCCGTAATTACGCTCCCAGGCCTGGCGGGCCGGCGAGGCGATGCTGAAATCGATCGGCGCCGGCGGCTGCGCGGGTTCGACCCAGGTGCGCGGACGCGACACGAAGCGGCCGCTGGTCGCGCACTCGCTCACGGTGTTGTCGGCGCCGACATAAGGCGTGCCGCTCACGACTTCGCAGGCGCCGCGCTCGTCGCCGGTCATCACCGAGCCGCCCGCGCCGGGACGGTCGCCCGTCACTGCGGTGGCGGGGATGATCGCGCTGGTGCGGATGCGCGCTTCCTGCTCGCTCAGATCGGGCGCCGCGCAGAAGCTGCGGTACTGGCTGCGGCCGATGTAGGGCGTGCCGCTGATCGGCGAGCAGCCGCCGGACTCGTCGCCGGTGACCCTGGTCGAGCGGCCGACGTAGCTGCCGGTCACCGGCTGGCCGCGCCAGGTCTGGTCCACCGCGACCTTGGCCACGGGCGCAACGGGGGTGCTGCCGGTGCACGCAGCTTGTGCACCGACATAATCAATACCGGTGACGGGCTTGCACCCCCCCATCTCGTCACCGGTGAGCTTTGGGCTGGAGCCGACCTCCGTGCCCGTGACCGTGCGGCCGGCGAGCGTCTGCGTCGCGCCCACCTTGCGCGGCCCCGAGGCATTGCACAGGCCGCCGAAATCGCTGGCGGTGTAGTACTGGCTGCCGGTGATCGTGCGGCAGGCGCCAGGCTCGTCGCCGGTCACGCTGCCGGAACGGCCGACGCCGGTGCCGGACACCGGCTGGTCGCCGCGCGTCGACATCACGCTGACCTTGCGCGGCGTGGCGAGCGGCGCGGTGTTGCACAGCGCCTGGAACTGCTCGGCGGCGAGGTATTCGGTGCCGGTGATGCCGCGGCAGGCGCCCGGCTCGTCGCCGGTGATCTTCACCGTATGGCCAACGGCGGTGCCGGTCACGGTCTTGCCGTGCGTGGTGTGGGTGACGGCAACCTTTTCGGGTGCGTCGACGCCCGCGGCAGGCAGCGTGTAGCCGGTGCCGGTGATGGCGCGATCGGCGCCGGGCTCGTCGCCCGTCACCTTGCCGGAATGTCCCACCTGGGTGCCGGTGACGGCCTTGCCCTTGGCGGTGTCGGACACGCCGACCTTGGCCGGCGAAGGCGCCGGACGCGTATTGCAGAATTCCTCGTAGCGCTCGGCGGCGAGGTACTCGGTGCCGGTGACGCCGCGGCAGGCGCCCGGCTCGTCGCCGGTGACTTTGCCGGAACGGCCGACTTCGGTGCCGGTGACACGGCGCTCGCGCGCGGTGCTGGAGACGCCGACCTTGGCCGGCGCAGGCGCGGGGCGCTTGCTGCACAGGCTGTCGAACTGTTCGCTGCCGATGTATTCGGTGCCAGTGATGGCGCGGCAGGAACCCGGCTCGTTGCCGGTGACGCGCTTGCTGCGCTCGACCATGGTGCCGGTCACGGACTGCCCCGACAGGGTATGGCCTTCCTCGACCTTGGCCGGCGCGGGCACGACGTTGCGGGCGCGCTGGCGGCCGCTCGGACGCGCGGGCTCGCTGGCGCCGCTGCGGCCGGTCAGCGCCTGCACCAGACGGCGCTGCATCGCGACCTGACGGCCGGTCGCACCCTTGGCGATGGCGGCCTGCCAGTCCTGGCCGGGCATGGCGGCGGCGATCTTGGTCGCCTGCGCCACGCGCTTGAGGCCGGCCTTGCCGTCCTGCGCGAGCGCGGCGCGGCGCGCCTGCGCCAGCGCGCGGCCGGTCGGCTGGACGCTCGCCTTGACAATCATCGGGGCGGACGTCTCCGACGCGGCGCGCAGGCCGGCGTCGGATTGCCGGGCATCACCACAGCCGCCGGGGGCGCCGTTGCAGCCGCAGCCGCACGAACTGGCCGGCGCGGCCTGCGCTTCGCTGGCGCTGGCCATGGCGGGTTGCGTCGTCATGGCGGGCGCCTGACGGCCCGGACGCACGCGGCCGCTGGGGCGCGCAGCGGTGGGCTGCAGGGCGGCCTTGCCGGACTGGCTCAACGCCTCGCGGCGGGCACGGCTTGCCTGGCGCGAGGAATTGGCCTGGGCCTGGGCGATCAGGGCGGCGTCGGACGCGCGCACGGCGGGCGAAGTCGCCGGCGCGCTGCTCGCGGCCAATGCCGGGGACGCGGCGGGGGCCGTGGGCGCGCTGCGCGCGGCCGTCGGCTGGCGGCCGGCCGCGGCGGTCTTGGTTACGCCGGTCTTGCCATGCAAAGCCATCGCCTGGCGGCGCTTCAGAGCCAGTTCACGCCCGGAGAGGGTGGCGCTGGCCATGCTATCTGCGGCTTGTGTCATCACATACCTCGAACAGTTGGGTTTGCTGAGGGCGCGGTCCTGCGCGACCGCCCCCACAGCAAACTGCTTGCAAAAAAGTGCTGCAACCGGCGACGGGCCCTTGCCTGTCGCCGGGGTGCTTCAATCAGCGATACACCACGAAAGCCATGCCCTGGCTCTGCGAGTAGTTGTCATAGGCAACGAAACGCACCAGATGGTCGGGGAACTCGCGATGGCACGCGTCGAGCTCGGCCAGCACGGAGTCGATCGACTGCTCGCCGAACAGCGGCAGCTTCCACATGTACCAGTAGTTCACGCGGGCGGACACGCCTTTTTCGGAGTGCTCGACAGCGGGGTTCCAGCCCTGGCTGATGCAGTAGGCGATCTGGCGACGCACCTGGTCGGCGGTCATGGTGGGCAGATACGAGAAGGTTTCGTATTTCTTGGTCTGTTTGTAGGCTTGAACGGCCATGTCAGTTTCCTTTCTGGTTTAGGGGTCGGGGGTCAGGGGCCAGGATTCAGGGTGTGTTGTGCGGCTGCGCCGCGCCTTTCCCTGAATCCTGAATCCCGAATCCTGATCCCTGATTACTTGTTCGCGATGTCCAGCTTGTCGACGGTGTCGAACTCGAACTTGATCTCTTTCCACGTTTCCATGGCGATCTTCAGTTCGGGCGAGCTCGCAGCGGCGGCGGTAAGGATTTCCTTGCCTTCCTTCTCCAGCGCACGGCCTTCGTTGCGCGCCTGGACGCAGGCTTCCAGCGCGACGCGGTTGGCGTGCGCGCCGGCGGCGTTGCCCCAGGGGTGGCCCAGCGTGCCGCCACCGAACTGCAGCACGGAGTCGTCGCCGAAGATGGTGACCAGCGCAGGCATGTGCCACACGTGGATACCGCCGGACGCGACGGCGAAGCCGCCGGGCATCGAGCCCCAGTCCTGGTCGAAGAAGATGCCGCGCGAGCGGTCTTCCGGCACGTAGGACTCACGCAGCAGGTCGATCCAGCCGAGGGTGGAGGCGCGGTCGCCTTCCAGCTTGCCCACGACGGTACCGGTGTGCAGGTGGTCGCCGCCCGACAGACGCAGGATCTTGGTCAGCACGCGGAAGTGGATACCGTGGTGCGGGTTGCGGTCGAGCACGGCGTGCATGGCGCGGTGGATGTGCAGCAGCATGCCGTTGTCGCGGCACCACTGGGCCAGACCGGTGTTGGCGCAGAAGCCGCCGGTGATGTAGTCGTGCATGATGATCGGTGCGCCGATTTCCTTGGCGTACTCGGCACGCTTCATCATCTCGTCCGGGGTCGGCGCGGTCACGTTCAGGTAGTGGCCCTTGCGCTCGCCGGTCTCGGCTTCGGCCTTGAGGGTGGCTTCCTGGACGAAGTCGAAACGCTGCTTCCAGCGCATGAACGGCTGCGAGTTGATGTTCTCGTCGTCCTTGGTGAAGTCCAGACCGCCGCGCAGGCACTCGTACACGGCGCGACCGTAGTTCTTGCCCGACAGACCCAGCTTCGGCTTGATGGTGCAGCCCAGCAGCGGACGGCCGTACTTGTTCATCATGTCGCGCTCGACCTGGACGCCGTTGGGCGGACCGTTGCAGGTCTTCACGTAGGCGAGCGGGAAGCGGATGTCTTCCAGACGCAGGGCGCGGATCGCCTTGAAGCCGAACACGTTGCCGACCAGCGAGGTGAACACGTTGACGACCGAACCTTCTTCGAACAGGTCGATCGGGTAGGCGATGAAGGCGTAGAAGCAGGTGTCGTCGCCCGGCACGTCTTCGATGCGGTAGGCGCGACCCTTGTAGTAGTCCATGTCGGTCAGCAGGTCGGTCCACACCGTGGTCCAGGTGCCGGTCGACGATTCAGCGGCCACGGCGGCGGCAGCTTCTTCACGATCGATGCCCGCTTGCGGGGTGATCTTGAAGCAGGCCAAGAGGTCGGTATCCAGAGGGGTGTACTCCGGCATCCAGTAAGTCTGCCGGTATTCCTTCACCCCGGCCTGATAGGTTTTGACTGCCATATTGTTTACTCCTTGCTAGCTGATTCAGACGAAAGTTCTAAACCTTGAATATCCGGCGCAGCACACGGCCGACCGGCCCCCAGGAAACCCTGAACAAAACCCCCGACCCGCAGAGGACTTGTTCAAAGCTTCCCGTCTATCCCTGTCAATGGCCGAGTGGCCATGACGCGACCGTAACCATATCCGCACAATTTCATAATTAACAATTCATATTGGTGATGCAAAGCATAACTTTAAATTATCATTAAGCCATGCATATCACCTTCCGCCAACTGCAGGTATTCGAGGCCGCCGCACGTCTGGGCGGCTATACGCGCGCCGCCGAGACCCTGCATCTGTCGCAGCCGGCGGTGTCGATGCAGATCCGCCAGCTGGAGGAACAGGCCGGCATGCCGCTGTTCGACCAGATCGGCAAGAAGGTCCATCTCACCGACGCCGGCCGCGTACTCTACCGCCACGCCCAGGACATTCTCGCCCAGGTGCAGGAGGCCCAGCTCGAACTGGAGGAAATGCGCGGGGTGCGGCGCGGCCAGCTCAACATCACCATCGCCAGCACCGCCAACTACTTCGCGCCCAGGCTGCTCGCCGCCTTCTGCCAGCGCCACCCCGAGGTCAAGGTGAGCCTCGACGTCAGCAACCGCGAACACATCCTCGAACTTCTCAACGAAACCGACAAGGACCTCGCGATCATGGGGCGCCCCCCCGAGGCGTCCGATCTCGTCGCCCATCCCTTCATGGAAAACCCGCTGGTGGTCATCGCCTCGCCCACCCACCCGCTCGCGCACGCACGCAACATCCCGCTCGCGCGGCTGGCCGAGGAAAGCTTCATCAGCCGCGAAGCCGGCTCCGGCACGCGCATGGCGGCCGAGCGATTCTTCGACGAGGCCGGCACCAAGCTCAGCACGGCCATGGAAATGAGCAGCAACGAGGCGATCAAGCAGGCGGTGCAGGCCGGCCTCGGTCTCGGCGTGGTCTCGATCCACACGCTGGAAATGGAGCTGGTGCTCGACCGCCTCGTCATCCTCGACGTCGAGGGCTTCCCCATCCTGCGTCACTGGTACGTGGTGCACCGCCAGGGCAAGCGCTTCTCCGCGGTGGCGCAGGCCTTCCTGAATTTCGTGATGAGCGAGGCGGAAACACTGTTCGCGCCGCCGGTCAGGAACTGAACTTCTCCGGCCGCAGCACCTGGGTGTCGGTGATGAACACCGCCAGGTGGTGGCCGCGCTTCATCAGCCGCTCGATATCCGCCAGCACCTCGTCCAGCCTGGCGGCCGGCACGACCAGCATGAACAGGATGTTGCTGCCGCCCTCCAGCGCGCCGGTCTGCAGGCCGGCGCTGCCGGCGCCGCGCGCGTCGAGCACGGTGTAGCCCGAGGCGGCATGCACCTCGGCGATGTCGGACAGGCGCTCTTCGAGCGCGGCGTTGGCGACGATGTTGATGAGCTTCATCGGATGGGTGGGAATCATGATCGTCGATCAGGCCATCAGTTGCTTGATGGCGTAATGGTAGAACGGAATGCCGACCAGCACGTTGAAGGGGAAGGTCACCCCCAGCGACAGCGTGAGGTAATAGGACGGATTGGCCTCGGGGATCGCGAGCCGCATCGCCGGCGGCACCGCGATGTACGAGGCCGACGCGCCCAGCACCGCGACCAGCAGCACCCCGCCTTCGCTGAAGCCCAGCCAGGCGTGGCCGACGCCGATGCCCACCGCGGCGCCGATCAGCGGCATCGCGATGCCGAAGGTGATGAGGAAGGCGCCGGCCCGGCGGAATTCGCCGATGCGCTTGCCCGCCTCCATCCCCATCTCCAGCAGGAACAGCGAGAGCACGCCCATGAACAGCACTTCGTAGAAGGGCGTGATCGTCGCCAGCGAATCCGGCTGCACCACGAGGCCGATGACCGTGGCGCCGAACAGCAGCATCACGCTGCCGTTGGTGAAG
Organism: Pseudomonadota bacterium; assembly: GCA_040753235.1. GTDB lineage: Bacteria > Pseudomonadota > Gammaproteobacteria > Burkholderiales > Thiobacillaceae > Thiobacillus. Next base: position 28,070 of record JBFMET010000001.1, on the reverse strand, counting down.
GCGTCGCGCAGCAACTCGCCCATGTGGTTCTCGCGCGCGTCGTCCTCGCCGCGCGCGCCGCCGCGCGAGAAGCGCGCCAGCAAGAGGCCCACGATGATCGCGGGCGACTCCATGATCGCCAGCATGATGACCGGGTAGGACTCGAACGCGATCTGCTGCGCCTGCAGATAAGCGATCGCGGTGAGGAAAGTGCCGGCGCTGACCGAACCGTAGTGCGCCGCGATCGCCGAGGCGTTGAGCCTGTCCAGCCGCCCGGCGACCAGGATCGCGTAGGCGACCAGCGGCAGGGCAAAGCCGAGCACCAGCGCCGCCGCCACCGCGTGCAGCGCGTCGCCGAGGTCGGCGTGCGACAGTTCGATGCCGCCCTTGAGGCCGATGCCGATCAGGAGGTAGATCGACAGCGCCTTGGCCAGATCGGGCGGAAACTTGAGGTCGGACCTGACGGCCTGGGCGATAAAGCCCAGGGCAAAGAACAGCACCGCAGGAATCAACAGACTCGATACGTCCACCGCGACCTCCTCCAGAAATGTGCCGTGTGTGCGGATGCCGGGCGCATAACCCGGCCCGATCCGGAATGATCTTAGGTCACGACGCTTATAAGAAATACTTTGAAATCTTTATGGTCAACATAACCGAAGCCTATGGAATACACTCCGACCCTCCCGCCACCCCGGTTGACGCCGCCGCCGCACGCTGGCCATGATCCACGCCGTCGGGGCGCCAGCCCTCCGGCACCCGGCGTTCCGCCGCAAGACGGTGTCCCGTCCAGGCCTGGTTTCATCCAATCAGCCTGGAGCATGTTTCGTGGACACCGCACCGACCGCCGCCCCCGCGCCCGTTACCGTGGGCGAAGCATTCAAGTACTGGCTCAAACCCGGCTTCATCAGCTTCGGCGGCCCTGCCGGGCAGATTTCGATGATGCACCAGGAGCCCGTCGAGAAACGCCGCTGGATTTCCGGGCACCGCTATCTGCACGCGCTCAACCCCTGCATGCTGCTGCCCGGACCGGAAGCGATCCAGCTCGCGATCTGCATCAGTTGGCTGATGCGCGGCGTGAAGGGCGCGATCGTCGCCATCGTGCTGTTCGCCGCCTGGCGCATCGGCAGCCGCGCGCTGAAGAACGCGGTGCTGTGGACGATGGCGGCGCTCGCCTTCATCGGCATTTTCGTTTTCGACGTCGCGTTTCCGTGGATCGTGCTCGCCGCGGGCCTGCTCGGCGCGGCAGGCGGCAAGCTGGCGCCGCAGCTGTTCCGCCTGGGCGGCGGCCACGGCGCCAGTGCAAAGCAGTACGGCCCGGCCCTCATCGACGACGACACGCCGGCGCACGCGCGCTTCAGCTGGAAATAAATGGCCTGGAAGGTCGGCGCCTGCGTGCTGGTCTGGCTCGGCGTCATGGCCGCGATCGAAGGCGTGCCCGCGCTCGCCGACATGGGTGAATTCTTCACCAAGGCGGCCTTCCTCACCATCGGCGGCGTCGAGCACTTCCAGCGGCCGTCCGGCCCGCAGATGATGGACGGCCTGGCGCTGGGCGAAGCCACGCCGGGGCCGCTGATCATGATCGTCACCTGCGTCGGCCACCTCGGCGGCGTTGCCGAGGAAGTGTTCGACAACCCGGTCGCCGCCGGCCTGGCCGGTGCCGCGGTCGCGACCTTCTTCGCTTTCCTGCCCCGTCCTTTCTCTCCATCCTCGCCGGCTGCCTGCTGGTCGAGGCCACGCGCGGCCAACGTAAGCTCACCGCGTCGCTCCCCGGCATCACCGCCGCGGTGGTCGGCAACATCTTCGCCTGGCGGTATGCTTCGCCTGGCGCACCTTGTGGCCGCCAGGCACGGTCGAGGTACCGCTCGCCGGCAGCTTCGACGGGTTGTCGGTGATCATTGCCGTCGCCTCGTTCGTCGCGCCGTGGAAATGCCAGGCCGACATCATGAAGGCGATCGGCGTGTGCGCCCTGCTCGGGCTGGCTTATTCGTTATGAATCTGAGGACAGCATGGAACCCACGACTCAATCCCTGAAGCGCTGCGGCTGCGGCAGCCCCACCGACAAATGTCCGGACCTGCCGCGCACCCTCGCGCCCGCCGAACTGAACCCGGACGCCACGCTGGTGTTCGACGTGCGCCGCGAGGCCGATTTCGCCGCGTCGAACGAGATCATTCCCGGCGCGATGTGGAAGAACCCGGACAAGATCGACGCCTGGATCGGCGCCCTGCCGCTCACGCTCGACGTGGTCGTCTACTGCGTGCGCGGCGGCAGCGTGTCGAACGCCGTGGTCGACCGCCTGCAGGCGGCGGGCGTGAAGGCGCGTTACATCGAAGGCGGGCTCGAAGCCTGGAAGGCGGCGGGCGGCAAGGTCGACAAGAAGTGAAGTGGGTCACCCGCGCGGCCCAGGATCGACCGCATCCCCTGTCCCCGGCTGGTTGCGCGTTTCATCGACCCGGCGCTGCGCGCGCTCGCGGTGATCGTGCGCGACGTGACGCACCCCGCGCCAGGCTGAGCCCCGCCCCTCGATGCGCGGCGCGCGCAGCGGTTAACATCGCACGATGCTCGGCCTGCGCATCCTCGCCATCGTTTTTCCGGTCTTCGCGATCATCGGCATCGGCTGGTGGTACGGCCGCGTCAAGCGCCCCGATCTCGGCGTCACCAACCAGATCAGCATGGACGTGCTGGTGCCGGCGCTGGTGTTCGCCGCGCTCGCCTCGAAGGCGTTCGACTTCACCCACTACGGGCCGCTGGCGGCGGGCGGCGCGCTGGTCATCCTCGGCTCCGGCCTGCTCGCCTGGCCGGTTGCGCGGTTCCTGAAGATCGACGCCCGCACCTTCGTGCCGCCGATGATGTTCAACAACTCGGGCAACATGGGCATCCCGCTCATCGTGCTCGCCTTCGGCGAGGCGGCGGTCGGCGCGGCGGTGATCCTGTTCCTGGTCGAGATGGTGCTGCATTTCTCGCTGGGCCCGTATCTGCTGGCGCACCGCATGCGACTGCTGCAACCGCTGAAGACGCCGGTGATGGCGGCGACCGTGCTCGGTGTGGCGGTGAGTCTCACCCACACCGCGCTGCCGGATCCGCTCCACACGGCGATCAGGATGCTCGGCGACGCGTCGATCCCGATGCTGCTGTTCGCGCTCGGCGTGCGGCTCAACCAGGTGAGCTTCCGCGACTGGCGCATCGGGCTGGCGAGCGGCATCGTCGCGCCGGCGACCGGCCTTGTCATGGTGCTGCTGGTCTCCCCCTTCCTCGATCTCGACCCGATGCAGCAATCGATTCTGCTGGTGTTCGGCGCGCTGCCGCCGGCGGTGCTGAACTACCTGATGGCCGAGCAATACCGCCAGGAGCCGGAGCGCGTGGCGTCGATCGTGCTGCTCGGCAACCTCGCCGCGCTGGCGGTGATGCCGGCCGTACTGGCGTTCGCGCTGCCTTGACGCGTCAAAAATAACCCCAAAGGATTAGTTGACTAATTCACTTGGGTATTCTAAGGTTCGCCATCCGTCAATTTTTACCGAACGTTAGGACTGCATCATGGAACGCGAAATCAACGGCAAAATCGTCGAAACCGACCCCGAAGGCTATCTGGTCAACCTGGAAGACTGGTCCGAGGAACTGGCGGTCGAACTGGCCAAGGAAGACAATCTCGAACTGGGCGAGAATCACTGGAAAGTGATCCACTACATGCGCGACCAGTTCGCCGCGAACGGCACCGCGCCCAACCTGCGCTTCCTGCAGAAGGGCCTGAAGGAAGAATTCGGCGACGAATGGGGCGACAAGAAATTCCTGTTCGACCTCTTCCCCTTCGGCCCCGCCAAGCAGGCCGGCCGCTACGCCGGCACCCCGAAGCCGACCGGCTGCGTCTGACACGCCCGCCGTTTTGACGAAAGCCCCGCATGTGCGGGGCTTTTTTTTCGTCCTGCGGACGGTTTACCTGGCCGGCGGCGCGCCTGCCACCGCATCCACCGGCGACTCGAACGCAATGAACAGGATGCAATCGCCGACATTGCCGCACACCGCCTTGTGCGGCAGCCGGGCCGGGCCGTAGGCATAGGTGCCGGGCCGCATCACGACGGCCGGATGCCCGTCGTAGCTCACGTGCAGCTCGCCGGCCACCAGCACCATGCGCTCGGCCGAGGTGTGCCAGTGACGCGGAATCACTGCGTTTGCCGGCACCTTGAAGAAGACGTCGGCGTTGTGTTTCGCGGGGTCGCCGTGCAGCACCGCGATCGCGCAGCCCTTGGGCATGAAGTCGGGGCAACCGCCCCACTGCAGCGCGGCGTCGCCGGTCGTGCGCGTCAGCGGCGCCTCCTGCGCACTTGCCGCGGCAACAGGAACGACGCCCAGCAGCAACGACAGCGCAGTGCGGGCCGGCATGCGACGCATGGGGAGAAAACGGATCATGGGGGGCTCCCGACAGGTTCGAAACGGACTGTCAGGCGGGCGCCCGGCAGGGGATGTCCCAGCTTAGACGAGATACGCCGCCGCGCCAGTGCTATTGCGTGCCGCGAAACATGAAGTACACCGCACCGACCAGGCACAGCGCCGCCCACAGGAAATCCCACTTGAGTTCGGCGCGCATGTAGAACAGCGCAAACGGCACGAACACTGCGAGCGTGATCACCTCCTGCAAAATTTTCAGTTGCGGCAGCGTCATCACGGTGTAGCCGACGCGGTTGGCCGGCACCTGCAGCAGGTATTCGAACAGCGCGATGCCCCAGCTCACCAGCGCGGCGACGATCCACGGCTTGTCGGCCAGGTTCTTCAGGTGCGCATTAGGGCGGGCGGCATGGCGTCGATCCGGAACGGGACACGCGCGAATTGCAGGGGGCACTCGCGCTAAAATGCGGACTTTCCTTCGCGAGTCCGAGCTATGAGCGCACCCCTGGTCGGCGTGGTAATGGGATCTTCCAGCGACTGGGAGGTCATGAAGCACGCGGCAATCCTTCTGAAGCAGTTGGACATCCACTTCGAAACCAAGGTGGTGTCGGCGCACCGCACGCCGGACCTGCTGTACGACTACGCCGCCACCGCCGAGGCGCGCGGCATCCAGGCCATCATCGCCGGCGCCGGCGGCGCCGCCCACCTGCCGGGCATGCTCGCCGCCAAGACCATCGTGCCGGTGCTCGGCGTGCCGGTGCCGTCGAAATACCTCAAGGGCATGGACTCGCTGCTGTCCATCGTGCAGATGCCGAAGGGCATTCCGGTCGCGACCTTCGCCATCGGCGAGGCGGGGGCGGCCAACGCGGCGCTGTTCGCCGCGGCGATGATCGCGCGCCAAGACGCCGGCCTCGCAGAAAAACTCAACGACTTCCGCCGCGGCCAGTCCGACACGGTGCTGGCGATGGATCTGCCGGATGTCGAGTAAGGCCGCGCCCATCCTGCCCGGCGCGACGCTGGGCATCCTGGGCGGCGGCCAGCTCGGCCGCATGTTCACGCTGGCGGCGCGCACCATGGGCTACCGCGTCATGGTGCTCGACCCCGATCCCGCGAGCCCCGCGGGCCGGATGGCCGACGTGCACCTCAAGGCCGGCTACACGGACGCGGCCGCGCTGCAGCAACTGGCCGAGGCCTGCGCCGCGATCACCACCGAATTCGAGAACGTGCCGGCGGCGAGCCTGATCGCGCTGGCACGGCAGTGCCGCGTTGCCCCCGGCGCCGACGCCGTCGCGGTCGCGCAGGACCGCAGCCACGAAAAATCCTGGCTGGCGCAGCATGGCTTTGCCACCGCGCCCTTCGCGCTGGTCTACAGCGAAGGCGACCTCGACGCCGCGCTGGCCGAGGTCGGCACGCCGGCGCTGCTGAAAGTCGCGCGCTTCGGCTACGACGGCAAGGGTCAGGCGCGCGTCGATTCGCGCGACGCGGCGCGCGCCGCGTTCCGCGAATTCGGCGACCAGCCCTGCGTGCTGGAAGGCTTCGTCAAGCTGGAATGCGAAGTCTCGGTCGTGCTCGCGCGCAACGACGCCGGCGACTGCGCGCTGTTTCCGGTCGCCGAGAACCGTCACGTGAACGGCATTCTCGACGTTTCGCTGGTGCCGGCGCGCGTGTCCGAGGCGCTGGCGCACGAGGCGCGCGACACCGCGCGCGCGATCGCCGACGCGCTCGGCTACGTCGGGGTGATGGCGGTCGAGTTCTTCGTCGCCGACGGCCGCCTGCTGGTCAACGAAATCGCGCCGCGACCGCACAACTCCGGCCACTACACGCTCGATGCCTGCGTCACCGACCAGTTCGAACAGCAGGTGCGCGCGCTCTGCAACCTGCCGCTCGGCGACGCGCGCCTGCTGACGCCGGCGGCGATGGTCAACATCCTCGGCGACCGCTGGCACCACGGCGGCCCGCACTGGGACGCGCTGCTCGCGCACCCCAACGTGAAGCTGCACCTGTACGGCAAGACGGAACCGCGGCCGGGCCGCAAGATGGGGCACTTCAACGTGCTCGACGTCGACCCGGCGGCGGCGCTGGCGCTGGCCGAGCGTCTGCGCGACGCGCTGTAGCCATGCTGCGCGCAGCGACGCTTGTGGCGCTGGCGTTGTTCGCTGCGCCCGCCGCGGCGCGCGACGCGCGCGTGCCGCTCGCCATCGGTACGCACGTCTTCCAGGTCGAGGTCGCCGCCACGCCCACGGAACGCGCGCGCGGCCTGATGGAACGCACGCGCCTGCCGGCCAACGGCGGCATGCTGTTCGTGTTCGAAACGGCCGACCGCCACTGCTTCTGGATGCGCAACACCCCGCTGCCGCTGTCGATCGCCTTCATCGACGCGGCCGGCCGCATCGTCAGTCTTGCCGACATGGCGCCGCGCACCGACACCCTGCACTGCCCGCCGTCTGAGATCCGCCACGCGCTCGAAGTCGCGCAGGGCGGCTTTGCCGCGCGCGGCATCGCGCCCGGCGCCCGGGTCGAGGGGCTGCCGCACTGAGCCGCCTCAGGGCGAAATCGACGCCACCGAGAGCTCCACCTCGTTGCCCTTGTCGTCGGTGCGCAGCACGCGCACCGGCAGGTAGTGGCGATCGATCGCCAGCCACACTTCGAAGCGGCCGTCGTCGTTGCCCGTGCGCACGAGATGCAGGGTGCGCAGGGGGCCGAGCGCCGTGTCGAGCCGGGCCTCGCCGCGCACGGCGTAGGCGTAATCGCGCACCCGGCGGCCATTGAACACCTGGTGGACGGCTGTGGCATCCGGCGGCGCGGTCAGCGCCAGCTGGAAGAACAGGCTCAGCGTATCCTGCGCGCCGTCGCGGAAAGCGAACTGGCGCGGCGCACCGCGCGCCGGGCTGTAGGTCAGCATGCCGTTCACCGCATCGAAGCGCGCGCTGCTGCGCCGGTCGCCGCGCTGGTCCCAGAACAGTTCCGGCACCAGGCCCCGCGCGGTGAGGCGGCCCTGGCTCGTCTGCACGAAGCGGCCGCTGTAGAAAATGCCCGCCAGCCCGGTTGCGGCCGCAACGCTGGTCACCGTATAGGTCTCGCCTGCGCTCACCCACACCAGCGTCTGCTCGCCGCGTGCGATGCCGTAGCGCACTTCGAAACGCATGTCGATGCGGGACGGCAGGGCATGGAGCGGCGGCGCCTCGGCCGGCGCGACGACGGGCGGCGGGGGCGCGGCGCGGGCCACCTCCACGCCGGCGACATCGACACCGGCCTCGCCCGCGGGTTCGTCAGCCTGCGGCGCGGCGTCCTCGATCGTCCCGGCTTCGATTTCGGGTTCAAGCGCCGGCGCGGGCAGCGCCGCAGGCGCCGCCGGGCGCTGCACGGGGCGTGGCCGCACGCTCGCCGCCGGGGCGGCCGGCGGCGGCACCGGGATCAGCCGGGCTTCGATGGGCAAGGGATCCGGCCGGTCCTGCACCGACGGCATGCCGCCCGTCAGCGCAAGCAGCAGCACGGCGTGCAGCAGCAGCGACCCCGCCACGGCATACGGCCAGACGGGCGGGCTGCGCGTCACGCCGGATCAGGCCTTGATGCTGGCACGCACCAGGCGCTGCTCGAGCACGACGCCATCCTCGACCACGCGCACCTGCACCGGCAGGTTGTCGCGTGCCGGCGCGACCCACACGGTGACGGCCTTGTCGTCCGGCGCATGGTCGACGCGCTGGTACTGCTGCGTTGCGAACACGCCGAGCGGCGTATGCAGGGCACCGCCGTCGCTCAGGGCGTAGCGGTAATCCTTGAGGTCGCGCCGGCTCACCACCTGCTGCGCGAACGCCTGCGGCAGGTGCGGCAGGAACATGAACTGGTACAGCTGGGAAAGCTGGTCCTGCGTGCCTTCCTGCAGGCCTGCGTCGGTCCGGGATTCGCCCTTGTAGCGGTAGGCGACACGGCGTTGCGCCCAGTCGAGCCGGACCGTCGCCAGTTTCTCCGGCGCATCGCTGCGCATGTGCTGGAACTGCGCCGGACGCAGACCCTGCGGCGTGACCGTGCCGCGACTCTCCAACCGGAGGGTGCCGGGCCACAGCATTTTCAGCGGGCCCGTCGCGCGCGTTTCGCTGGTGAGCGTGTAGCGGTTGCCGCTGCGGCTGAAGGTGTCGGTCACCTGGCCGAGCTTGTGGCCGTTGCGATAGAGGTCATAGACCAGGTTCATCTGCTGCGGCGCCGCGGCCTGGGCCGCAGCGGCGAACAGCGTGGCGGTCAGCAGAAGCCGTTTGAGCATGGTCACCTTTCCGTGGATAACACAGACTGTGACGCCGGATCATCCTTCAAGTTTACGCAGCCGTGCGCGATCGTCAGTCGCCCCTCGGCGAACCAGCGCACGGCCTGCGGGTAGATGCGGTGTTCCTGCGCCAGCACGCGCGCGGCGAGCGTGTCGGGCGTGTCGTCGGCACGCACCGGCACCGCGGCCTGGATGACGATGGGGCCGTGGTCAAGGTCGGCGGTGACGAAGTGCACCGTGCAGCCGTGCACCTTGACGCCTTCGGCCAGTGCGCGCTCGTGGGTCTTGAGGCCGGGGAACATCGGCAGCAGCGAGGGATGGATGTTGAGCAGCCGGCCCTCGAAGCGGTCGATGAAGGCGGCGCCGAGGATGCGCATGTAGCCCGCCAGCACGACCAGATCCGGGCGGTGCGATTCGATCTCGTGCGCGAGCCGCGCGTCGAAAGTCTCGCGGTCGTCGTATTCGGTATGGTCGAGCGCGACCGTGTGGAGGCCGCGTTCACGCGCCCACGCAAGGCCCGCCGCCTGCGGCCGGTTGCTGATAACGGCGACGATCTCGATCGGCAGCCCCGCCCCGGCGATCGCCTGGAAATTGCTGCCGCGCCCGGATAAAAGAATGACAACGCGAATAGTCATGTCAGCGCCCGAACCGTCATCGCGAGGCGCGCGGCGCCGTGGCGATCCAGCAGGCCTGCGCCCGCATCCTGGGGCCTGGCTGTGCCCGCAATGGCGGCTTTCGTGAGTGGGAACGGCTACGAATACATCACCTGCTCCGCGCCTGCGGGGCGCGCGACGATTTCGCCGATCCGCCACACCGTCTCGCCGGCCGCTTCGAGCTGGGCTTTGGCCGCGGCGGCGTCGGATGCCGACACCACGACGCACATGCCGATGCCGCAGTTGAAGGTGCGCAGCATTTCGTCCGGCGCGACGTTGCCGGCCTGCTGCAGCCAGTCGAACAGCGGCGGCCGCGTCCAGCTCGCGGGGTCGACCTTCGCCGCGACGGCCTCGGGCAGGCAGCGCGGCAAGTTGCCGGTGATGCCGCCGCCGGTGATGTGGGCCATGCCTTTCACGTCCAGTGTTTGCATCAGCGCGAGCAGCGGCTTAACGTAGATGCGCGTCGGTTCCATCACGACGTCGGCGAAGGGGCGGCCGTGGAAGTCGGACTTGAGACCGATGTGGCTGACGTCGATCAGCTTGCGGATGAGCGAATAGCCGTTGGAATGCGCGCCCGAGGACGCCAGGCCCAGCACGACGTCGCCGGGGACGATGGCCTGGCCGCCGATGACCTTGCTCTTCTCGACCACGCCCACGGCGAAGCCGGCAAGGTCGTATTCGCCGTCGGCGTACATGCCGGGCATCTCGGCGGTCTCGCCGCCGATCAGGGCGCAGCCCGCCTGCTCGCAGCCCCTGGCGATGCCGGCGATCACCGCCTCGGCGGTGTCGAGGCTGAGCTTGCCGGTGGCGAAATAATCGAGGAAGAAAATCGGTTCGGCGCCCTGCACCAGAATGTCGTTGACGCTCATGGCGACGAGGTCGATGCCGACGGTGTCGTGACGGTTGAGCTCGAAGGCGAGCTTCAGCTTGGTGCCGACGCCGTCGGTGCCGGAGACCAGCACGGGTTCCCGGTACTTCTTGGAAATCTCGATCAGCGCGCCGAAGCCGCCGATGCCGGCCAGCACCTCGGGACGCAGGGTGCGCTTCGCCAGCGGCTTGATGCGTTCGACCAGCGCGTCGCCGGCCTCGATGTCGACCCCGGCATCTTTGTAGGAAATGGAAGACACACCCTGCTCCAGATTCAAAAGTGCGGTATTTTACCGCCTATGCCCCCCGTCCGGCCGCTCAACGCCTCCTGGTTCGTCCTCGCCGCCCTGCTCGTCGCAGGCTTGCTGGTCTATCTGCTGGGGCCCATCCTCACGCCCTTCCTCGCCGGCGCGCTGCTCGCCTACATCTTCGACCCGCTGGTCGACCGCCTCGAACGGCACGGCCTGTCGCGCACCACGGGCACGGTGCTCGTCATCGTGCTCGCGGGCCTGGTCGTATTCGCGCTGATCCTGGTCGCGCTGCCGCTGTTCCAGGGCCAGTTCGTCGAACTCTCGGCGCGCGTGCCGGCCGCGCTCGACCTGCTGCAGACGCGCCTGCTGCCCTGGCTCAACCAGACCTTCGGCCTGGCGCTCGATTTCGACCTCGGCGCCGTCAAGACCTGGCTCGCCGACAAGGCGGCGCAAAGCGGCAGCGACTGGCTGCCGACCCTGCAGACCGGCGCGCTCGCGGTGGTCGGCATCCTCGCCAACCTGCTGCTGATTCCGGTGGTCATGTTCTATCTGCTCAAGGACTGGGACGCGATGGTCGCGCGCGTCGCCGCGCTCACGCCGCGCGGCTGGACCGGCACGGTCAACCGTGTCGCACGCGCGATGGACGCGGTGGTCGGCGAATTCCTGCGCGGCCAGCTGGCAGTGATGACGGCACTCTCGATCTACTATGCAGCGGCCTTGTGGGCGGTCGGTCTCGACTACGCGCTGCCGATCGGCCTGTTGACCGGCGTGCTCTCCTTCGTGCCCTTCCTCGGCTTCGGTCTCGGCGTGATCCTCGCGCTGCTGGTCGCGTTGCTCCAATTTGCAGACTGGACCGGCGTCGCCTGGGTCGCCGGCATTTATCTGGCCGGCCAGATGCTCGAAAGCTACGTCGTCACCCCGCGCCTGGTCGGCGAGCGCGTCGGCCTGCATCCGGTGGCGGTGATTTTCGCGCTGGCGGCGTTCGGCCAGCTGTTCGGCTTCGTCGGGGTGCTGCTCGCGGTGCCGCTGGCGGCGATCCTGCTGGTCGCGCTGCGCGAATTGCGCGCAAGCTACGTGGCGAGCGCCTTCTATCGCGGCGGCTATAATGCCGCCTCGTTTGCCTCCCCCGTCGCCGCCATGTCCGCCCCGCTCCTCGAATCGCACATCACGTCCCTGCCGCTCGTCCACAAGGGCAAGGTGCGCGACATCTACGCCGTCGGCGACGACAAGCTCCTGATCGTCACCACCGACCGCCTCTCCGCCTTCGACGTGGTCATGCCCACGCCCATCCCCGGCAAGGGCGAGGTGCTGACGAAAGTATCGGCGTTCTGGTTCGACAAGCTCAAAGCCATCGTGCCGAGCCAGGCGCTCGACCTCGCGCCGGAGTCGGTCGTCGCCGAAAACGAGCGCGACCAGGTCGCGGGACGCGCCATCGTGGTGAAGAAGCTGAAGGCGCTGCCGGTCGAAGCCATCGTGCGCGGCTATCTGGTCGGTTCCGGCTGGAAGGAATACCAGGCCAGCCAGTCGGTGTGCGGCATCGCGCTGCCGGCCGGGCTGCAACAGGCCGACCGCCTGCCCGGGCCGATCTTCACGCCGTCGACCAAGGCGGCAGTCGGCGCGCACGACGAGAACATCGATTTCGACGCCATGGCGAAGCTGATCGGCGCGGAGCTGGCCGCCCAGGTGCGCGACGTCAGCCTCGCGCTGTACAAAGCCGCGGCGGCGTACGCGCTTACCCGCGGCATCCTCATCGCCGACACCAAGTTCGAGTTCGGTCTCGACGAGACCGGCCGGCTGGTGTGGATCGACGAGGCGCTGACGCCGGATTCCTCGCGCTTCTGGCCGGCCGACCAGTACCGCCCCGGCAGCAACCCGCCCAGCTTCGACAAGCAGTTCGTGCGCGACTGGCTGGAAGCCAGCGGCTGGAACAAGCAGGCGCCCGGCCCCGAACTGCCCGCCGACATCGTCGCGAAAACCAGCGAGAAGTACCGCGAGGCGATGACCCGCCTGCTCGGCTGAACCCGGCCTACACGCAAACCGGGGGCGCCGTAAACGGCATGAAAGGACCGGGTCCCACCGGCCCGGACGGCGTTGCCATTTGAGGCGGAAATATTAAAATTCCGCCCTTCACCGATTGTCTGCGGCTTGCCGCCGCGTTCCCCCTTCCGAGCGAGAGATAGAGCCATGATCTACGAAGATTTCGCCAGCGCCCAATCCTTCTTCCTGTGGTCGACCTTCGTGATCGCCCTGATCATGGGCGCGGTCGTCAACAAGACCAACTTCTGCACCATGGGCGCGGTCTCCGACTGGGTCAACATGGGCGACACCGGCCGCATGCGCGCCTGGGTGCTGGCCATCGCGGTCGGCGTGCTCGGCGTGATGGGCCTCGAAGCCGCCGGCCTGGTCAACGTCACCAACACCTTCCCGCCCTATCGCCAGTCCAATTTCCCCTGGCTGGAAAACGTGCTCGGCGGCCTCCTGTTCGGCATCGGCATGGTCTACGGTTCCGGCTGCGGCAACAAGACGCTGGTGCGCATCGGCGGCGGCAACATCAAGTCGATCATGGTGCTGATCGTCATCGCCGTGATCGCCTATTTCATGATCAACCCCTTCCCGGGCAGCGACAAGACGCTCTACTCGACGCTGTTCTACCCCTGGACCAACCCGACCGCCGTCGCGCTGACCACCAACCAGGATCTCGGCGCCATGCTGTTCGGCGACAACGCCGCCACCGGCCGCATCGTGACGGGCGCCGTCATCGGCATCCTGCTGCTGGTGTGGGCGTTCAAGTCGGCCGACTTCCGCGGCAGCTTCGACAACATCCTCGGCGGCCTCGTCGTCGGCCTCGCCGTGCTCGCCGCCTGGTACGTGACCAGCAACGTGATGGTCAACGCCGACGGCGAGACCATGTCGATGCAGGGCTACATGCAGAGCTGGGACTTCTACGCCCCCGCCGACGCGGTCAAGCCCGCCTCCACCGCCGCCTTGGCCTCGCAGTCCTTCACCTTCATCAACCCCATGGGCCAGACCCTCGGCTATGCGATGAACGGCTTCGAAAGCAGCCTGCTCACCTTCGGCATCATGGCGCTGGCCGGCGTGATCCTCGGCTCGCTGCTGTGGTCGCTGGTCTCGAAGAGCTTCCGCATCGAGTGGTTCGCCTCCGGCCGCGACTTCGTCAACCACCTGATCGGCGCGACCCTGATGGGCTTCGGCGGCGTGCTGGCCATGGGCTGCACCGTCGGCCAGGCGATCACCGGCTTCTCCACCCTGGCGCTCGGCTCCATCTTCACCTTCATCGCCATCGTGCTCGGCGCCGCCATCACCATGAAGATCCAGTACTACAAGATGGTGTACGAGGGCGACGCCACCTTCATGAAGGCCTTCGTCACCGCGCTGGTCGACCTGAAGCTGCTGCCCGCCGGCATGCGCAAGCTCGAAGCCGTCTGAACCCGCGCTTCACCCAGCAAAAAGCCCCGCCAAGCGGGGCTTTTTGTTTGAGCGTTCGCCGCGCTATTTCAACGTCGTCCCGAGAAAGTCCGCCACCGCCGACACCATCTCGCCTTCGCGGCCGTTGAAGAAATGGTCGGCACGGTCGACCTTCACCTGCTTCGAGCCTGCCGACTTCAGGCTCGCCTTGCGCGCCGCCGCGTTCTTCAGCACCGGCGGCAGGTCGTTGTCGCCGTAGAGGTCGAGCACCGGCAGCTTCACCGCCTGGTAGTCGCCCGCCGGAATGCCGAGACTGGCCCACGCCTTCACCGCCGGGTCGGGCGTGCCGGCAAGATAGACCCCGCTCATGCGCGCGCCCATGCTGTGCGAAACGATGGCGATCTTCGTGTAGCCCTTGGCCTTGAGGAAGGCGACCGCCTCACCGATGCGCTCGGCTGCTTCGGGAAACGTCGGCGGGTACTGCTCGCCCGTGGCGTCGGCGGCGAGGATGGGCATCTGGATCGACAAGGTGGCGAAGCCGCGGTCGGCCAGTTCGGTGCGCAGCGTGCCGATCATGCCCCAGTCGGGATGGATGCCGAGGCCGTGCACGACGATGGCGGCCTGGTCGCTGCCCGCCACCGGGGTGAACAGGGTGAGAAATTTGTGGTGGCCGCGCGGCGCCTCGAGATAGACCGGATCGCCGACGACCAGCCCCGGCACCACTTCGTCGGCCCATTTCCTTTCCCGCGCATAATCCGCAACGCCGGCCGCCCAGGCCTGCGCAGACACCGCCGCCGCCACGCCCGCCGCAAGAACTGCTACCCTGAATCCATGCATGTCTGTCCTCCTGCGGGGCAAATTAAAGTCTTCTAATATTTGGCCGATACCTCAGATGCAGTCTAGCTTCGCCCGACCACCCTACCAAGGCAACCCCGCGTGATCGTCAAGCCGCTACGCGCCGTACCTCCGACCCCATCGCTGGCCGCGCGCGAGCCGCGCCTGCGCGGCGGCGCCCGCGTCGTCATCGTCGACGACCGCAGCACCGCGCGCCGTCTGCTCGAAGGCCTGGCGCAGGCGCTGGAGCCGGGCGTGGTCGTCGACAGCTTCGACGATCCGCAGCAGGCGCTCGCCTTCATGCAGGGAATCACCCCCGACCTCATCATCAGCGACTACCGCATGCCGGGCATGGACGGCATCGAGTTCACCCGCCGCATCCGCGCCGAGCGCCGCCTCGCCGACGTGCCGGTGGTCATCGTCACCGTCGTCGAAGACCGCCAGATCCGCTACCGCGCACTGGAAAACGGCGCCACCGACTTCCTCACCCGGCCGATCGATCCGCAGGAATGTCGCGCGCGCTGCCTCAACCTGCTGGCGCTGCGGCGCAGCCAGAAAGTCATCGCCGACCGCGCGCAGTGGCTGGAAGAGCAGGTGGCGCAAGCCACCCGCGAAGTGCGCATGCGCGAACGCGAAACCCTGCTGAAGCTGGCGAAGGCGGGCGAATACCGCGACGAGGAAACCGGCAACCACATTCTGCGCATGGCGAAGTACGCCCGCATGATCGCCGAGGAACTCGGCCTCAACGCGATGGACTGCGACGAAATCGAAACCGCCGCGCCGATGCACGACATCGGCAAGATCGGCATCCCCGACCACATCCTGATGAAGCCCGGCCGGCACACGCCGGAAGAGCAGGCGATCATGCGCCGCCATCCGCTGATCGGCCACGGCATCCTCGACAACAGCCCGTCGCGCTACCTGCAGATGGGCGCGGTGATCGCGCTCGGCCATCACGAAAAATTCGACGGCAGCGGCTACCCCAACGCACTCGCCGGCGAAGCCATCCCGCTGCCCGCCCGCATCGTCGCGGTCGCCGACGTGTTCGACGCGCTCACCTCGGTACGCCCCTACAAGCCGGCCTGGTCGTTCCAGGATGCCTTGCAATACATCCGCGCCGAAAGCGGCCGGCATTTCGACCCCGCCTGCGTGCGCGCCTTCGAAGCCCGCATCGACACGGTCGCGTCGGTCATGCACGAGCTCGGCGACACGCCCAACTGATTCCTTACCGCATGCTGAGCCGGCTGCCACTTCCCGACTTCGCCGAACGCCTGCGGCAGCGCATCCGCTCGCGGCCGGACACGGAATTCCAGCAGGCGCTCATCCGCCTGTGCGTGGTGCTCGGCTTCTACCTGTATTTCTCGCTCAGCTGGCTCACGCACAGCCCGGCCATGGCCGAGCAGGTGCACCTCATCGGCATCCTGCTCACGCTGGTCTCGTTCGGTCTCCTGGTCGGCTCGGTCGTCGACCCTCACGTCTCGGTCACGCGCCGCGGCCTCGGTATGCTGCACGATTTTTCGGTCGCCACCTACATGCTGGCGATCTCCAACGAAACCGGCGCGCCGGTCGCTGCACTCTATCTGTGGGTCACGCTCGGCAACGGTTTCCGCTACGGTCTGCCGTATCTGTACCTGTCGACCGTGGCTTCCGCTACCGGCTTCATCCTCGTTTATCAGTTCAATCCGTTCTGGCACAACCACTTCCCGCTCTGGCTGGGCATCTGGTTCACCCTCATCGCGATTCCGCTCTACACTGCGAGCCTGCTGCGCCAGTTGCACGACGCGGTCAAGCGCGCGCATGAAGCGAGCCTCGCCAAATCGAGCTTCCTCGCCAACATGAGCCACGAATTGCGCACCCCGTTGAACGGCGTGATCGGCGTGGCGGACCTGCTGACCGAAACGCCGCTCAACAAGGAACAGAAGGAACTCGCCCAGATCATCCGTGCCTCGGCCAACACCCTGCTGGAGCTGATCGACAAGGTGCTCGATATTTCGCGCATCGAATCGGGCCGCCTGGTCACGACCGAAGAGGACTTCGATCTGCATCGCCTGATCAACGGCACCGCCGCCATGCTCGCGCCGCTGGCGCAGGGCAAGGGACTGGTCTTGGCTGCGCACATCGCACCGCAGACGCCCTTCCACCTGCACGGCGACGCGCGCCATCTGCGGCAGATCCTCGTCAACCTCATCGGCAACGCGATCAAGTTCACCGAACACGGTCGCGTCGACCTCTACATCCGCCCGGCCGGGCTGGCCGAGCCCCAGCGGCTGCGCTTCGAAGTCGTCGATACCGGCATCGGCATCCCCGAGGCGGCGCAGGCCCGCATCTTCGACAGCTTCACCCAGGCCGACACCTCGATCACGCGACGCTTCGGCGGCAGCGGACTCGGTACCGCCATCGCCAAACATCTGGTCGAAACGCTCGGCGGCCAGATCGGCCTGCACAGCCGCGAAGGCGAAGGCACGACGATCTGGTTCGAATTGCCCTTCACCCAGGCCGTCGCCGCCGAGCCCGCCCCCGAGGGCCGCTTCGACACACCGATGCGGGTGGCGATCCTGGCCGGCACCGAACTCGCCGTCCGCCTCAAGGCCGTGATCGGAAGCTGGGGCGTGGAAACGGTGTGCGTGCAGAACACCACCCGTCTCGCGGCCGAACTCGCAGGCTGCCTCGCCAGCGGCACGCCGCTCGGCGCGGTCGTCGTCGAGCACAGCACCCTGCCGGGCGACCCGGTCACCTTCCTGAACCTGCTGCGCGACGATCCCGGCCTCGCCACGCTGCCTGTCATCCTGATCGAACCCGAGGACGGCGCGGTGCCGGCGCGCGACGCGCAGCTGATTCAGGCCGGCTACGCATCGGTGCTGCGCGCCCCGGTAAACAGCACGCTGCTGTTCAATGCCATCCACGCGGTGGTCAGCCAGGACATGCCGCCGAACGTGGTGTCGCTCGCCAGCCATTTCGAGGCGCTGACCGGCCACACGCCGGGGCTGCGCATCCTGGTGGCCGAGGACAATCCGGTGAACCAGCGCGTGATCCGCGGCCTGCTCGAGCACGCCGGGCACCAGAGTTTTCTGGCGCACGACGGCGAAGCCGCGCTGGCGATGCTCGAGTCGGCCGGGCAGCCCTACGATCTGGCCATCGTCGACATGCACATGCCGCGCCTGTCCGGCGCGGAATTGGTGCAGCGCTGGCGCTTCATGGAAACGGGGCACCTGCCCATCATCATGCTCACCGCCGACGCCCGCGCCGAGGCGCAGGCACAGTGCACCGAAGCCGGGGCGGACGCCTTCCTCACCAAGCCGGTCAACAGCCGCGAACTGGTCGACGCCATCGCCCGTCTGGCAGGCCAGCCGTCACGCCCCGTCGCTGCGCAGACGGCCGACGCGCAGAGCGATGCCGGCGTGGCGCTGGACGAGTCGGTGCTCGACGACCTGGCCCAGCTCGGCGGGCCGGCCTTCATCGAGGATCTTCTGGCCAGCTTTACCGAGGACAGCGCACGCGCGCTGCAGGAAGTCGAACTCGCGCTTCAGACCGAGAACTACGGCCTGTGGCACGACCAGTTGCACAAGCTCAAGGGCGGGGCCCGGGACGTGGGCGCGCGCCGGCTGGCGGAGGTGTGTGCCGAGGCCGAACGCATCAAGCCCTTCGAGTTCGCCCAGACCGGCGCACGGCCGCTGCTGGACAGCGTGGTGCGCGCCCATGAGGGCGCGACAGCCGCACTGCATGCCTACCTGGAACGCGAATTACGCGCCGAGCGCATTTGAGCTGTCGCTGGTAGGCGCAACTTCCGCCTTGCCGGTCTGGCGGCTCACCAGTCTTTCCATCATGCGCAGATCCTTGGCTTGCAGACGCAGAGCCGCGTCGACCCAGATCTCGGTGATGCGCACCAGTTCCTCGTAGGGCACCGGCTGGCTGACCTCGCGCGCGGCGCGCAGCGCAAGAATGCCGTTGCGCGACTTTTCTTCCCGCCGCACATACTCGCACACCGCGGCCTCGCCCTGGCCCGGCTCGGCGAGCACGTCGATCACGCCCAGGTCGTAGAGTTCTTCTGCCAGATAGAGCTTGCCGCTGCGGATAATCTTCTCGGCCTGATGGTGGCCGACGCGGCGCCCGAGGAAGCTCATCGCCCCCATGCCCGGGAACAGGTTGAACAGGATTTCCGGCAGCCCCATGCGGGCGCCGCGCTCGGCAATCAGCACATTCGCCGCGAGTGCGCTCTCGAAGCCCCCGCCCAGCGCCTGCCCCTGCACCAGCGCGATGCTGGTCACGTTGGGCCGGTTGAGATGGCTGTGCACGGCATACGAGCAATCGATGCAGGCGATCGCATAGTGGTAGAGCGCATCGCGGTCGCGCGCCTCGATGAGCCGCATGAAGAGATCCAGATCGCCGCCCAGACTGAAAATATCCGGCACGCGCGAAGCGACGACGAAATACTTCGCCCCGCTTTGCGACGAATCGTCGATCGCGTCGACCAGGCCATTGCCCCAGGCCAGGAGTTCGCGCAGCAGGGTCGGCGTGAAGCACGGACGCGGTTCCGCGTGCATGTAGCCCCATGCGATCTGGCCGTGCGGATCGAAGTAGGTGGTGAGCTGGGTGAAGGCATTGGACTGCGGCTGCAGGGTGCCACAAACAGCTTGCAATTGCGCCATGGTGTTCTCCGCGTGTGAGGTTGATCGACGCATCCGCCGAAATTTCGGCGTGCAGAGACAGCCTAGCGCGTGCCGCCGGACGACTCAAGCGAGAATAGCAGGCAAAAAGCGGCGATTTCCTCACAACCCATATGTGGGGGGTAATGCGCGGATCGGCCGGCAAATATGGGGTCACCCGGCTGTATGCAGGGTCCAGAGCATGCGCAGCGCGAGCACGATGAGCAGCAGCGCAAAGATGCGCTTCAAGCGACGCACCGGCAGGCGGTGTGTCGTGCGCGCGCCGAGCGGCGCGGTGAGCACGCTGCCAAGGGCGATGCCGGCGAGCGCCGGCAGGTAGACGAAGCCGACGCTGCCGGGCGGCAGGCCCGCCGCCTGCCAGCCGCCCCAGACGTAGCCGGCGACGCCGGCGGCGGCGATGGGAAAGCCGATCGCCGACGCGGTGCCGATGGCACGGTGCAGCGGCACGTTGTGCCACAGCATGAAGGGCACCGACAGCGTCGCGCCGCCGATGCCGACCCAGCTCGACACCGCGCCGATCGCGCCGCCGGCGACGGTGGTGCCGGCCGGCCCCGGCAGGCCGCGGTGCGGCGCCGGCCTGAAGTCCAGCCACATCTGGAAAGCGGCGTAGAACAGGAACACGACGAAGAACACCTTCAGCACCTGGCCCGGCACCTGCGCCGCCACCAGCGCGCCGACGAGCGTGCCGGCCACCGCCCCCGCGGCGATGCGCCGCACCAGCGCCCAGTCGACGACGCCGTGGCGATGGTGCGCGCGCACGCTGGACAGCGAAGTGAAGAGGATGGTGGCGAGCGAGGTGCCGAGCGCGAGCTGCGGCTCGATGCCCGCCGCCAGACCGCTCGCATGGAAGTGCACGATCAGCACCGGCACCATGATGAGGCCGCCGCCGACGCCGAGCAGGCCGGCGAGAAAGCCGGTGGCGAGGCCGAGCGCGACATAGCCCGCCAGCAGCGCCGGCGCGAGTTCGGGCATCACCTCAAAGCTTCTTGACGATGAAGGCGTACTCGGCGGGATCGACCGGGGTGATCGACAGGCGGTTGCCCTTCTGCAGGATGCGCATGTGGGCGAGTTCCGGATAGCCGCGGATTTCGGCCAGCGGCATCAGCCGCGTCTTCTTCACCAGCTTCACGTCGACGTTGAACCAGCGCGGCGTTTCCGGCGTCGCCTTGGGGTCGAAGTACTTGTTCTTCGGGTCGAACTGGGTCGCGTCCGGGTAGGCCGCCACGCTCACTTCGGCCAGCCCCGCGATGCCCGGCTCGGCGCACGACGAATGGTAGAACAGCACCTTGTCGCCAGGCTTCATCTGGTCGCGCATGAAATTGCGCGCCTGGTAGTTGCGCACGCCGTACCAGGCGACGCTTTGCCTGGGCATGGCGGCGAGGTCGTCGATCGACACGTCGCTCGGTTCGGATTTCATCAGCCAGTAGCGCATGACAGGGACCGGGGGTCAGGATTCAGGGGACAGGGCAAGCCGCTAGGCGCGTTTGATGAGGGTGCCGACGCCTTCGGGGGTGAGGATTTCCAGCAGCAGCGCGTGCTCGACGCGGCCGTCGATGATGTGCGCGGTCTTCACGCCGCTGTTCACCGCGTCGACGGCGTAGCCGACCTTGGGGATCATGCCGCCGGAGATGGTGTTGTCGGCGATCAGTTCGTCGACCTGGCGCGGGGTGAGGCCGGTGAGCAGCTCGCCGGCCTTGTCGAGCACGCCCGGCGTGTTGGTCATGAAGATCACCTTCTCCGCCTGCAGCACGCCGGCGATCTTGCCGGCGGCGACGTCGGCATTGATGTTGTAGGCGTTGCCTTCCTTGTCGGTGCCGAGCGGCGCCACCACCGGGATGAAGTCGCGCGCGTCGAGCACCTGGATGATCTCGGGGTCGATGCTGGTGATCTCGCCGACCTGGCCGATGTCGAGCAGCTCCTCGGCCTTCTCCTTCGAAGGCACCAGCATCTTCTTGGCATGGATGAAGTTGCCGTCCTTGCCGGTGAGCCCGACCGCCTTGCCGCCGTGCTTGTTGATGAGCGTGACGATGTCCTGGTTGACCAGGCCGCCGAGCACCATCTCGACGACGTCGAGCGTTTCCTCGTCGGTGACGCGCATGCCCTGGATGAACTCGCTCTGCTTGCCGATGCGCTGCAGGAGGCCCGCGATCTGCGGGCCGCCGCCGTGCACGACGACCGGGTTCATGCCGACCAGTTTCAGCAGCACCACGTCCTTGGCGAAGGCCTCCATCAAGTGGCGCTCGGTCATGGCGTTGCCGCCGTACTTGATGACGATGGTCTTGTCGTAGAAGCGCTGGATGTAGGGCAGCGCCTCGGACAGGATGTGGGCCTTGTCGGCGGCGGTGTGGATCGTGGTCATGGCGGCTCCGGTGCGGACTGCGCGAATTTTACGCCAAGGCAACAGGCGTCGCGAAGCGGCGGCGCGCTGCGACAGTTGCCGCGCCCGGCCACAGTCTCTAAAGTGCCGGCATGCGCACGCCCCCTCCGCGATGAACCCGCTCGACGCCCACACCTGGCTGGCCGAGCACGGCGACTACCTGTTCCGGGTGGCGCGCCGCCAGTTGCATTCCGACGAGCAGGCCGAGGACGCGGTGCAGGAAACCCTGCTCGCCGCGCTCGCCGCCCGCTCCCGCTACGCCGGCGACGCCAGCGTGCGCACCTGGCTCACCGGCATCCTCAAGCACAAGATCGTCGATCTCATCCGCCGCAACGTGCGCGAGGTCGGGCTGCCGCTCGACGAGGACGGCGACGAGGCGGTCGATCTGCTGTTCAAGCAGGACGGCCACTGGGTCGAGCCGCTGCGCCCCTGGGGCAACCCGCACACCGAACTTGAACTCAGCCAGCTGCGGCAGGTCCTGGATGAGTGCGCCGACCGCCTGAAGCCGGTGATGGCGCAGGTGTTCAGCCTGCGCGAGGTGGCCGGCCTGGAAACGGAAGAAATCTGTAAGGAACTGGGCATCACCCCGACCAACTGCTGGGTCCTGCTGCATCGTGCACGTTTGTTCATGCGGCAGTGCCTCGAACTGAACGGATTCTCCAGGGCAGGTGCCGCATGAAATGGATGCCGACATGCCGGGAGGCCACAGAGCTTGCGTCACGTGCCGCGGACAGTCGTCCGTCGCTGGCCGAACGCCTGGCCCTGCGCGTCCACCTGGCCGTCTGCAAGAACTGCACGCGTTTCAATCGCCAGTTGCATGAAATGCGGCGCCTGTTGCGCGAGCGTCCTGCGGACGACGATAGGGCTGGCGGCCTCACCCCCGAGGCGCGCCAGCGTATCGAGTCCGAATTGAAGAAGAAAGCTGTTCCGTAGTTGTACCTGATGCCGGTCCCCCGGCAATTTTTGAACGTCAACCTGTTAGGAGTCATGCAATGTCCAAGAAAACCCTGATCGCCGCCGCTGTCGGCACTGCCTTCGCCGCCGGCATGGCCGCCGCACCCATTGCCACCGCCGCGGAGAATCCCTTTGCGCTGACCGGCCTGTCGTCCGGCTACCAGGTCGCCGACAACCACGGCGCCAAGCCCGCTGCCAAGCCCGCCGAAGGCAAATGCGGCGAAGGCAAGTGCGGCGAAGGCAAGGCCAAGCCGAAAGCAGCCGATGGCAAATGCGGCGAAGGCAAGTGCGGCGGCGCCAAG
>JBFMET010000001.1:0-5027 GCA_040753235.1 Pseudomonadota bacterium | reverse complement strand
CAAGGCCAAGCCGAAAGCAGCCGATGGCAAATGCGGCGAAGGCAAGTGCGGCGGCGCCAAGAAGCCGGCTGCCGCGCCGGACGCCGCCAAGTAAGCTGACGGCAAGATGTCCCCCCTGCGCCCCGCCGGCGCGGGGCTGGGGTTCCGGCGCGAGCTCATCCCCGCGCTGAAATCCCGCGTCCCCGACGCCATCGATTTCTTCGAACTCGCCCCCGAGAACTGGATCGACATGGGCGGCGCGTTCGGCCGCGATCTGCGCGGCTTTGCCGAGCGCTATCCCTTCGTCTGCCACGGCCTGTCGCTGTCGCTCGGCGGCCCGTCGCCGCTCGACGAAGTGTTGCTGCGCAAGATCAAACAGTTCATGGATGCCCACGGCATTGCGCTCTACACGGAACATCTGTCGTACTGCTCGGACGACGGGCACCTGTACGATCTGCTGCCGATTCCCTTCACCGAAGAAGCGGTGAAACACGTCGCCGCGCGCATCCGCCGCGCGCAGGACATTCTTGAGCGCCGCATCGCGATCGAAAACGCCTCGTACTACACGCCCTCACCGATCGCCGAGATGGACGAACTCGCCTTCATCCACGCCGTGCTCATCGAGGCCGGTTGCGACCTGCACCTCGACGTCAACAACGTCTACGTCAACAGCGTGAACCACCGCTACGACCCGCTCGAATTCATCCGCGCGCTGCCGACCGAGCGCATCGTCTATATGCACATGGCCGGGCACTACGTCGAGGCGCCTGATCTTATCGTCGACACCCACGGCGCCGACGTCATCGACCCGGTGTGGGCGCTGCTGGACGAAACCTACCGCCTGCACGGCGTCGCGCCGACGCTCTTGGAGCGCGACTTCAACATCCCGCCGCTGGACACGCTGGTGCGCGAGGTCGAGCGGATCGCGCTTATCCAGGCGCAGCATACGACGCATGAACAAGCCAGCCGCGCTTCCTGAATTCCAGCGCTGGCAGTTCGCCTTCACCGCGCACATCCGCGACCCGCAGGCGCACCCGCGGCCCGCCGGCGTTCAGGCGCGGCGCATGAAGGTCTACGGCGAACTGCTGTTCAACAACCTCGAAGGTTTTCTGCTGAGCTGCTTTCCGGTCTTGCGGCAGGTGCTGGGCGCGCGCCGATGGAAGAAACTGGTGCGCGCCTTCTTCGCCACGCACCGCAGTCGCACGCCCTACTTCCGCCAGATCCCGGACGAGTTCATCCAGTTCCTGCAAGACGAATGGGAAGCCAGCGAGGGCTACCCGCCCTACACGCTGGCGCTGGCGCATTACGAATGGATCGAGCTGGTCTTGTCGGTGTCGACCCGTAGCGCAGACCGCGCAGTGAATGCGGAAGGCGATCTGCTCGACGGCGTGCCGGTGGCAAATCCCGTGCTCGCCAACCTGCGCTACGACTGGCCGGTGCACCGCATCGCGCCGCGCCGCAAGGTGGCGCCGGCGGAAACCTTCCTGCTGGT
Source organism: Pseudomonadota bacterium (assembly GCA_040753235.1). Lineage (GTDB taxonomy): Bacteria > Pseudomonadota > Gammaproteobacteria > Burkholderiales > Thiobacillaceae > Thiobacillus. The sequence continues at coordinate 3,556 of JBFMET010000001.1, read as the reverse complement.
CTATCGCGACGCCGATGACGCGGTGCAATTCGTCGAGATCAACGCCTTCACCGCGCGTCTGATCGCCCTGCTGGAACCCGGCACGCTCACCGGCCGCGCGGCGCTGGAAACGATCGCGGCGGAAAGCCGGCATCCCGACCCCGCGCGCATCCTGGAGGCCGGCGGCGCGCTGCTCGCCGACCTGCGCGCGCGCGGCGCGCTGCTCGGCACCGCAGTCTAGTGGTGGTGGTGATGCTGCATGCCGCCGGGCATGCGCGCCTCGGCCTTCACTTCCACCGTCTGCCGCTTGCCGCCTGACTCGATCGTCAGCGTGAGCGGAATCAGCTCGCCGGCGGCGATCGGCTTGGCGAGATTCATCAGCATGATGTGGTAGCCGCCGGGTTCGAGCGACACGGTCTTGCCCTTCGGCAGGTCGATCACCTGCACCTCGCGCATGCGCATCACGTCGCCGTCCATTTTCATTTCGTGCACTTCCACCCGCGGCACCGCCGGGCTCGATGCGCCGACCAGCTTCGCGTCGGCGTCGGCCGTGAGCTTCATGTAGGCGCCGCTGACCTTCTGCCCCGGCATGGTGGCGCGCGACCAGGCGTCACTCACGCCGACGTTGACGGCCCACGCCGACGGTGCGGCGAGGACGACGGCAACGGAAAACACCCACGCATTCAGTTTCATCTTGGCTCCATTCGTTTCAAGCATGCGCGCCGCGCAGGCAGCGCTGCGTTCCGGCCATCCGCAACGATAGGCGATTACGCCCGCGAAGGGCATGCGGCATATCGCCGCAGGCCCCGCGCAGCAAGGCTTGCGGCAATTTGCCACATTCCGCTGCCGCGTCAAGCCCCCTAGACTGGCGCGGGTTTGCAGAACTATCGAAAACAACATGAAGCACACCTTGCACTGCGCCCGCAGCCCGCTCGCCCTCGCCATTTTCCTCGCCCTGTCGTCCGGCGCCATCGCACAAAACACCCCCCCGACGCCGCTCGATGCAGTGGTGGTCGTCGGCACGCCGGAGCCCGCAAACGCCGCTTTCCCCGGCAACACGCTCGATGCAGCCGAGCTGTCGCACCTGCGCGCCGCCACCAGCGACACTGCGGGTCTGTTGCGCGGCCTGCCCGGGGTCAGCCTCTACGGCGCCGGCGGCGTCTCCAGCCTGCCGTCGATCCGCGGACTCGCCGACGACCGTCTGCGCATCAAGGTCGACGGCATGGATTTGATCGCGGCCTGTCCCAACCACATGAACTCGCCGCTCTCGACCCTCGACCCGACCGCGGTCGCGAAGGCGACGGTGTACGCCAGCGTCAGCCCGGTGAGCGTCGGCGGCGACAGCCTCGGCGGCAGCATCGTCGTCGAGTCGGCGGCGCCGGCATTCGCCGCGCCCGGCCACGGCACGCTGAAGCAGGGTGAAGTCGGCGCCTTCTACCGCAGCAACGGCAATGCCTACGGCGCCAGCCTGGCCGCCAGCGCCGCCAGCGAAAGCGCCTACCTCAGCTACACCGCGTCCTACGCGCAGGCCGGCAACTACCGCGCCGGGGACAACTTCAAGACCTATGCCTTCACCGGCCGCGTGGGGCATACCCTGCCGCTCGACGAAGTCGGGTCCACCGCCTACGAGGCGATCAACCAGGCGCTGAAATTCGCGTGGAAGCGCGACGGCGACCTGTTCGAGTTCAGAGTCGGCCGCCAGCACATCCCCTACGAGGCCTACCCCAACCAGCGCATGGACATGACGGACAACGTCAGCGACCAGTTCAACCTGGCATTTACGGGCAAGCGCCGCTGGGGCACGCTCAAGGCGCGCGCCTGGTACGAGCACACGCAGCACGAAATGGATTTCGGCGACGACAAGCGCTACTGGTATGGCGGCGCTTCGGGCGGCTCCGCCGCCACCGACGGACTGCCGTGTTCGCCGATTTCGGGCGGCATGGGCGGTTGCGCGGCCGGCATGCCGATGTATACCGACGGCAAGAACACCGGCCTCAACGTGCATGCCGAACTGCCGCTGGCCGGGGGCGATACCGTGCGCGTCGGCGGCGAGATTCAGGCCTACCGTCTCGACGACTGGTGGGCGCCCTCCGGTGCCAGCATGTGGCCCAATACCTTCTGGAACATCCGCGACGGCCAGCGTGATCGCTACGCCGTGTTCGGCGAATGGGAAAGCCGCTTCGCACCGCACTGGACAAGCCTCGTCGGCGTGCGCCACGAGACTGTGCGCATGAACGCCGGCATGGTTCACGGCTACAACCTCGCCAACTTCCCGACGGTCGGTGCCGGCGGTTCCGGAAACCAGACCACCGACGCCGTGGCCTTCAACACCGCCGACCGCAGCAAGACCGATCGCAACTGGGATCTCACCGCGCTGGCACGCTACACGCCGGACGCGACGCACACCTACGAAGCCGGCCTCGCGCAGAAGACGCGTTCGCCCAACCTGTACGAGCGCTACACCTGGTCGACCTGGCAGATGGCGGCGCTGATGAACAACTTCGTCGGCGACGGCAACGGCTACGTCGGCAACCTCAACCTGAAGCCGGAAGTCGCGCGCACCGTGAGCGTCAGCGGTGAGTGGCACGATGCCGACAAGGCACGCTGGGGTCTCAAATTCGCCCCGTACTACACGCACGTAAAGGATTACATCGACGCGATGCGACTGCCTGGCCAGACCGGCACCAGCACCTTCGTGCTGCTGCAATACGCCAACCAGTCCGCCCGCCTCTACGGCGCCGACCTGTCGGGCCACGCCGCGGTCGCACGCGGCACGGCCTGGGGAGATTTCACCGCGCGCGGCACGCTGAGCTACGTTCGAGGCGAGAACCGCGACACCGGCGACAATCTCTACAACATCATGCCGCTCAACGCCAAACTCGCCCTCGCGCAGACGCACGGCCGCTGGCGCAATGCCGTCGAAACCGAACTCGTCGCGCGCAAGAACGATGTCTCGGCCGTGCGCAATGAAACGGTCACGCCCGGCTACGGCCTCGTCCACCTGCGCGCGCGCTACGCGGAAAAGCGCTACAGCGTCGACTTTGGCGTCGAGAACCTGTTCGACCGCTTCTATGCGCTCCCCCTGGGCGGCGCCTACGTCGGCCAGGGTACGACCATGACCCATCCGCCGCTGCCGAACTACCCGCAATGGGGCACGCCCGTCCCCGGCCCCGGCCGCTCGTTCTACGCCGGGCTCAACGTCAGGCTCTAGGATCGAGCAGGGTGAGGGGTTACCCCCTCAGCCCTCTCACACCACCGTACGTGCGGTTCCGCATACGGCGGTTCAAACAGGACGCTGGAGGTGCTGACGGGTTGCCACCAGCGAGACCAGTCCGAGTTGCGTGAAGTATTTCGGCGGCAAGGCTGCGATCATGTGCTTGGCCCCGGCATTCCACCAAGGACCGCGCCCGTTGACGCTGGATTTCCATGCGCGCCGGGCCTCAAGCCCGTGGGCGCGCATTTCCGATTCTCGCGTCCTGGGCCGCTTCCACTGCCGCCATACGATGCAGCGCATCCGGCGCCTGAGCCACGTGTCAAGCTCTTCGATAGGCCGTCGGCTCTGGGTCAGGCTGAAGTC